>NZ_JBNCLI010000011.1:210856-367156 GCF_049844595.1 Streptomyces sp. DT224 | reverse complement strand
ACACCTCACGAACGGCCGAATCATCACACCGGTCACGGCCTACCAGGCCGTTTCAACAAGATCTTGTTACGAGCTCTAAGCGGGGGGCCCGATCCGGTTCCCGTTGCGCCGTGTGGCATCGAACTCATCGCCAAGCTCGGCCAAAGCGCGTGTCCCGCACCTGATTCCGGCCTCCCGGCGACCTACGTTGTCCCGGTGGAGCAGCACAGGACACGTCCCCCGCAGCGCAGGCAGGCCCGGCAGACCCCGTTGTCCCCGCTGGGGGCGGCCGGGGAAGCCCGGAAGGCCGACGGCGCGGGGGCCCTCGGTCACCGGGTGATGGGCGCGCCCGCCGGGCGGCCGGTCTCCCCCGCCGCGGGCGCCCTGCGCCGGCTGCCCAATCCCCGGCTCACCGGGATCGGCGCCGGGCTCTTCGCGGCCGCCGCCATGTTCCTGATCGGGTGCCTGGACCGGCTGCTGTTCGACGAGTCCCCCGTCGTGTTCGGCCTGCTGTTCCTGCCGGTCAGCGCGCTGACCGCGTTCTGGGTGCGGCCGGCGGACCTGGTGACCGCGCCGATCAGCGTGCCGATCGCCTTCGCGCTCGGCATCGTCCCCGTCTCCGGCGGCACCGGCGGACTCGGCGGGCAGACGATGGCCGTCGTCACCGCCCTCGCCGTGCACGCCGGCTGGCTGTACGGCGGCACCCTCGTCGCGGGCGTCATCGCCTCCGTACGCAAGGTGCGGCTGATGCGGGCCCGGCAGCGGCGCATGATGCTGGCCGCGCGGACCGCACGCCCGGCCGCCGCCGGGCCGTCACCGGCTCCCCGCGCCACGGCGGCCCGCGCCCCGCGCAGGCCGTCGCAGCGCTGAGCCGTCAGTCCGAGGCGGCCGCCTTCGCTGCCATCGCCGCCCCCACGATCCCCGCGTTGTTCTGCAGCTCGGCCGGGACCATCTCGGCCCGTACGTGTTCGATCAGCGGCAGGAACTTGTCGGCCTTGCGGCTGATCCCGCCGCCGATGATGAACAGTTCGGGCGAGAACAGCATCTCCACATGGGCCAGGTACTTCTGGACCCGGCGGGCCCAGTGGTGCCAGCCCAGGTCCTCGTCCTCCTTGGCCTTCGTGGAGGCGTGCTTCTCCGCGTCGTGGCCGCCCAGCTCCAGGTGGCCGAGCTCGGTGTTGGGGACGAGTCGCCCGTCGATGAAGAGCGCGCTGCCGATCCCCGTACCGAAGGTCAGCATGATCACCGTGCCCTTGCGGCCCCGGCCCGCGCCGAACGTCATCTCGGCGATGCCCGCCGCGTCCGCGTCGTTGAGCACGGTGACCGGGAGGCCGAGCTTGTCGCCGAGCAGCCGGCGGGCGTCCTGGTCGATCCAGCCCTTGTCGACGTTGGCCGCGGTGCGGGTGAGGCCGCCCGTGACGACGCCCGGGAAGGTGACCCCCACCGGGCCCTTCCAGTCGAAGTGGCCGACGACCTCGGCCACGCACCCGGCCACGTCCTCGGGCGTCGCCGGGTGCGGTGTCAGTACTTTGTGGCGCTCCCGCGCCAGGCCTCCGCGGTCCAGGTCCACGGGAGCGCCCTTGATCCCGGAACCGCCGATGTCCACGCCGAAGATCTCCATGTGATCCACGGTACGGGCACCGGCGGGCGCTCACTCCCGGAACGGCCCGTGAAGGCGCCGGCTACTCACCCCGCAGGGCCGCCGCCTCCGCGCGCAGGTCGCGGCGCAGCTCCTTCGGCAGCGAGAAGACGATCGACTCCTCGGCTGCCTTCACGATCTCGACGTCCTCAAAACCCCGCTCGGCCAGCCAGGCCAGCACGCCGTCCACCAGCACCTCGGGCACGGAGGCACCGGAGGTGACGCCGACCGTGGAGACGCCGGCCAGCCACGCCTCCTCGATCTCGTCCGCGCCGTCGACCAGGTGGGAGGCGCCCGCGCCCGCGCCGAGGGCGACCTCGACCAGGCGGACCGAGTTGGAGGAGTTCTTCGAGCCGACGACGATCACCAGGTCCGCGTCGGCGCCCATCTGCTTCACCGCGGTCTGGCGGTTCTGCGTGGCGTAGCAGATGTCGTCGCTCGGCGGCGAGATCAGCAGCGGGAACTTCTCCTTGAGCGCGCCGACCGTCTCCATCGTCTCGTCCACGGAGAGGGTGGTCTGGGAGAGCCAGACCACCTTCGACGGGTCGCGCACCTCCACGTTCTCCACGTCCTCGGGGCCGTCGACCAGGGTGATGTGGTCGGGGGCCTCGCCGGAGGTGCCGATGACCTCCTCGTGGCCCTCGTGGCCGATCAGGAGGATGTCGAAGTCCTCCTGCGCGAAGCGAACGGCCTCCTTGTGGACCTTGGTGACCAGCGGGCAGGTCGCGTCGATCGTGGCGAGCTTCCGCTCGGCCGCCTCCTGGTGCACGGTGGGGGCGACGCCGTGCGCGGAGAACATCACGATCGAGCCCTCGGGGACCTCCGCCGTCTCCTCGACGAAGATCGCGCCCTTCTTCTCCAGGGTCTGCACGACGTACTTGTTGTGGACGATCTCGTGGCGCACGTAGACCGGGGAGCCGTACTGCTCCAGGGCCTTCTCCACGGCGATCACGGCACGGTCCACGCCCGCGCAGTAGCCACGGGGAGCGGCGAGGAGGACGCGTCGGGGGGTCGTAGCAGTCATGCGTCCCATCGTAACGGCCTCCCCTGTGGCAGGGGGCGGACAGCGAGCGGCGTCCGCCCCCTGCCGCAGGGGGGCCGTTAGGCCGTACTGGACGGGCGCGTGGAGTGGCAGGTCGGGAGACTGGTGGCGACGCCAACCACGGAGGGCTCATGGCCGGCAGCGGTACGGATTCCAGCTCCACCGAGACGGCGCGTCTGCGGCGGACCCTCGGCTTCCGGGACCTGGTGGTCTACGGGCTGCTCTTCATCGCCCCCATGGCCCCCGTCGGCGTGTTCGGGACGCTGGACGCGAAGTCGGACGGGGCGGTCGCGCTGGTGTACGTCGCCGCGACCGTCGTGATGGCCTTCACCGCGTTCAGTTACGCGCAGATGGTGCGGGTCGCCCCGATGGCCGGGTCGGTGTTCGCGTACGCCCGCAAGGGGCTCGGCGAGGGGCCGGGGTTCATCGCCGGGTGGATGGCGATGCTGGACTACCTGCTGATCCCGGCCGTGGCGTACCTCTTCTCGGGGATCGCGATGAACTCGCTGGTTCCCGGTGTCTCGCGGTGGGTGTGGACGGCGCTCGCGGTGGTCCTCACGACGCTGCTCAACCTGTGGGGCGTACGGGCCGCGGCCCGGGTGGGTTTCGCGGTGCTGGCGATGGAGATCGTGGTGCTGCTGGTGTTCGCGGTGGCCGCCGTGGTGGTGCTCGTACGGGACGGGGCGCAGCGCGGCTGGCTGTCGCCGCTCACCGGGGATTCCGGGTTCTCCACGACGGCGGTGCTGGGCGCGGTGTCCGTGGCGGTGCTCTCGTATCTCGGGTTCGACGCCATCGCCTCGTTCGCGGAGGAGGTGACGGGCGGCTCGGCGCAGGTGGCCCGGGCGGTGCTGTTCTGCCTGGTGCTCGCGGGGACGCTGTTCGTGGCGCAGGCGTATCTGGCCGCCCTGCTGGAACCGATGACCTCGGCGGAGCTGGCCGCCGATCCGGGGGCGCAGGGCTCGGCGTTCTACGACACGGTGGACACCGCGGTGGGGACCTGGCTGCACGACCTGGTGGCGGTGAGCAAGGCGATCGGGGCGGCGTTCGCGGCGCTCGCGGGGCAGGCGGCGGCGGGGCGGCTGCTGTTCGCGATGGCCCGTGAGCGCCGGCTGCCGGGGCTGCTGTCGCGGGTCGATCCGCGCTCGGGGGTGCCCCGGGTGGCGATCCTGATCGCGGCCGTCGTGACGCTGGTGGCGGCGGTGTGGGCGGCGCGGCGCGACGACGGGCTCGACCATCTGGTCTCGGTGGTGGACATCGGGGCGCTGACGGCGTTCGTCCTGCTGCACGCGTCGGTGGTGGGCTGGTTCGTGGTGCGGCGGAGGGAGGGCGAGCCGGACTGGTGGCGCCATCTGGTGGTGCCGGTGGTGGGGGCCGGGGTGCTGATCGCGGTGATCGTGGAGGCGACGGGGAGCGCGCAGGTGGTGGGTGCCTGCTGGCTGGTCGTGGGACTGGTGGTGGTGCTGGTGCAGCGGGGACGGCGGGGCGTGGCCCGTAAGCCGTGACAGGGCCCGTTGTCGGTCCCGGCCGTTACGCTCGCTCGCATGGCTCTGAACACTTCCCCGGAAGCCCCGCTGCCCGTCGGTGACGTGTCGCGGCTCATCGGCGGCTGGATCGACCGGCTCGGTTCGGTCTGGGTCGAGGGCCAGATCACGCAGCTGTCCCGGCGGCCCGGTGCCGGGGTGGTGTTCCTGACGCTGCGCGACCCGTCGCACGACATCTCGGTGAGCGTGACGTGCTTCCGGCAGGTCTTCGACCGGATCGCCGACGTGGTCGCGGAGGGCGCGCGGGTCGTCGTCCTCGCCAAGCCGGAGTGGTACGCGCCCCGGGGGCAGCTGTCACTGCGGGCGACGGAGATACGGCCGGTCGGCATCGGCGAACTGCTGGTGCGCCTCGAACAGCTGAAGAAGTCCCTGGCCGCCGAGGGCCTGTTCGCCCTGGACCGCAAGAAGCCGCTGCCCTTCCTGCCGCAGCTGATCGGTCTGGTCTGCGGCCGGGCCTCGGCGGCCGAGCGCGATGTCCTGGAGAACTCCCGCCGCCGGTGGCCCGCCGTCCGCTTCGAGGTACGCAACACCGCCGTGCAGGGGGTGCACGCGGTCAACCAGGTCGTGCGGGCGGTCAAGGAGCTGGACGGGCTCCCGGACGTGGACGTGATCGTCGTGGCGCGCGGCGGCGGCAGCGTCGAGGACCTGCTGCCGTTCTCGGACGAGGAGCTGATCCGTACGGTCGCGGCCTGCCGTACGCCGGTGGTCTCGGCGATCGGGCACGAGCCGGACTCGCCGCTGCTCGACCTCGTCGCGGACGTACGGGCGTCGACGCCCACGGACGCGGCGAAGAAGGTCGTGCCGGACGTGGGCGAGGAGCTGGACCGGGTGCGGCAGCTGCGGGACCGGTCGCTGCGGACGGTACGGGGGCTGCTCGACCGGGAGGAGCGGGGCCTGGCCCACGCGCTGGGGCGGCCCTGCATGGAGCACCCGCAGCGGATGGTGGACGAGCGCGAGGCGGACGTCGACGCGCTGGCCGGCCGCGCCCGCCGGGTGCTGGGCCATCTGCTGGACCGGGCCGATTCGGAACTGGCCCACACCAGGGCCCGGGTGCTCGCGCTGTCGCCGGCCGCGACCCTGGAGCGCGGTTACGCGGTGCTGCAGCGCGCCGACGGGCACGTGGTCCGGGAGCCCGCGGACGCGGGCGCGGCCGGGGAGCCGCTGCGGGCCCGCGTGTCGGGGGGCGAGTTCGCGGTGCGGGTCGCGGAGTAGGGGCCGCCGGGATCGAGGGGGATGCCGGACACATGACGACGCATAGGGTGGAAGACATGACGGACGACGGGACGGCGGCCGCCGCCACGACGAGCCCGCTGGGCTACGAGCAGGCGCGCGACGAGCTGATCGAAGTGGTGCGCCGGCTGGAGGCGGGCGGGACCTCGCTGGAGGACTCCCTCGCGCTCTGGGAGCGCGGCGAGGAGCTGGCGAAGGTGTGCCGGCACTGGCTGGAGGGTGCCCGCGCCCGGCTCGACGCCGCGCTCGCGGGCCCGGCGGAGGACGAGGGGTGACGACTTATTCCGGCTTTCCGGCGTGAGTCTCCCCACTCCCCGTTTAGTTGAATATTAATGCACTTTCGCCGTACGGTGATCGTCGTGGCCGGATCCTCCGCGTCCGTGACCCGATCCCCCCGTGTACGTCCGGAAGGTAATACGCACGATGTCCCTCGTTCTTGACCCCGCCGCCCAGGACCTCCTCTTCCGCGAGGCCCGCACCGCCAACACCTTCACCGACGAGCCGGTGACGGACGAGCAGGTCCAGGCCATCTACGACCTGGTCAAGTACGGCCCGACCGCCTTCAACCAGTCGCCGCTGCGCGTCGTGCTCGTGCGCTCCGACGAGGCCCGCGCGCGTCTCGTCCAGCACATGGCCGAGGGCAACCAGCCCAAGACCTCGACCGCGCCGCTGGTCGCGATCCTGGCCGCGGACAACGAGTTCCACGAGGAGCTGCCGGCCCTGCTGCCGCACTTCCCGCAGGCCAAGGACATGTTCTTCTCGGAGCGCCCGGTCCGCGAGTCCGCCGCCTCGCTGAACGCCGCCCTGCAGGCCGCGTACTTCATCATCGGCGTCCGCGCCGCCGGTCTGGCCGCCGGCCCGATGACCGGTTACGACGCCGCGGGCATCGAGAAGGAGTTCCTGGACGGCGACCACAACGTCCTGATGGTCGTCAACATCGGCAAGCCGGGCGAGGACGCCTGGTTCCCGCGCCTGCCGCGCCTGGCGTTCGACGAGGTCGTCAAGACCGTCTGAGCCACGGCCGCCCGAACGGCGAACACGGGGAGGGCCCCGGAGCGACTGCTCCGGGGCCCTCCCCCGTATCCGTACGCTGTACGGCGTCAGGACGTCTTCAGCGCCGCCGCCATCTCCGCCAGCCGCTCCGCCGGGGCCGAGCCGGTCACCACCGTCGTGGCGCCCTTCTCCTCGCGCACCAGCGCGTCGTACTTCGGGCCCTCCCAGCGCTGCCAGGTCCGCCCGGCGACCTCCTGGGTGCGCCCGGTGTCCTGGGCCTCCTGGCTCACCTGGTCGATGTAGGACTTCGCCGGGGCCGTGGACTGCTCCACCGCGACGTACTTGCCGTCCGGGTCGAGGAAGCCCAGGTGCCAGCTGTTGCCCTTGTCCCGCTCGTACGTGACCGAGGTGGGCTTCCAGCCCTCGGGCAGGCCGCTGGGGGCGGCCACCGGGTACGGGGCGGCGCGCCGCGCGGTCAGGAGCTCGACGCGGTAGTCGACCGCCTTGACCGGATCGGCCTTGTCGTCGTGCGGGATGAAGATGTAGACGACACCCGCCACGGCGGCGATCGCCAACAACGACAGGATCATGTCCCGGACGGTCTGCTTGCCTTGCTTGCTTGCCACACCCCCATCGTCGCATCAGCCTCCGTGCGTCCGAACCGGGGGCCACTCCGCTCAAACGTGACCCGGTCTGCTCATTTTATCGGCCTGGCGATAGAGTCAGATCACCCTCATCCGGTCGTCGCCGTACAGAAAGGTGCGCTCCGATGTCCGAGCATCATCTGCCGTCCCAGCTGGAGGTCTCCCCGGAGGCCCCCGACCGCAACCTCGCCCTGGAGCTGGTCCGGGTCACCGAGGCCGCCGCCATGGCCGCCGGGCGATGGGTCGGCCGCGGGGACAAGATCGGGGCCGACGGCGCCGCCGTGAACGCCATGCGGACCCTGGTCTCCACCGTGTCCATGAACGGCGTCGTCGTCATCGGTGAGGGCGAGAAGGACGAGGCGCCCATGCTGTTCAACGGCGAGCACGTCGGGGACGGCACCGGGCCCGAGGTGGACATCGCCGTCGACCCGATCGACGGCACGACCCTCAACGCCAAGGGCATGCCGAACGCGATCGCCGTCCTGGCCGCCGCGGACCGGGGCGCGATGTTCGACCCGTCCGCCGTCTTCTACATGGACAAGCTGGTCACCGGCCCCGAGGCGGCCGACTTCGTGGACATCAACGCCCCCGTCTCGGCGAACATCCGCCGTGTCGCCCGGGCGAAGAACTCCACGCCCGAGGACGTCACCGTCGTCGTCCTGGACCGCCCGCGCCACGACGGCATCGTCAAGGAGATCCGGGAGACCGGCGCCCGCATCAAGTTCATCTCCGACGGCGACGTGGCCGGTTCGATCATGGCCGCCCGCGAGGGCACCGGCGTGGACCTGCTCATGGGCATCGGCGGCACGCCCGAGGGCATCATCTCGGCCTGCGCCATAAAGTGCCTCGGCGGTGTCATCCAGGGCAAGCTCTGGCCGAAGGACGAGGCCGAGCGGCGGCGCGCCCTGGACGCCGGCCACGACCTGGACCGCGTGCTGTCCACGGACGACCTGGTCAGCGGGGACAACGTGTTCTTCGTGGCGACCGGGATCACCGACGGCGAGCTGATGCGCGGGGTGCGCTACCGCTCGGAGACGGCGACCACGGAGTCCATCGTCATGCGGTCCAAGTCCGGCACCATCCGGACGATCAGCTCCACCCACCGGCTGTCGAAGCTGCGGGCGTACAGCGCCATCGACTTCGACCGCGCGAAGTAGCACCGCGCGCCCGGGCGAAGAGGCGCCCCCCATGTGCGGTGGGGGCGCCTCTTCGTACGTACGGATACGGGACCGGCGGCCCGGTCAGCCCGCCGCCTTCAGCTCCACATCGCGCCGCCTGCGCCGGGCCAGCGCCACGCGGCGCTCGGCGGCCGTGAGACCGCCCCACACCCCGTAGGGCTCGGGCTGCATCAGAGCGTGCTCGCGGCACTCCACCATCACGGGACAGCGCGCGCAGACCCGCTTCGCGGACTCCTCGCGCGAGAGGCGGGCGGCAGTCGGCTCCTTCGACGGGGCGAAGAACAGCCCGGCTTCGTCCCGGCGGCACACCGCCTCCGAGTGCCAGGGGCCGGCCTGGTCCTCCCGAGCGGGCACCCGCTGCGGGGGGACGGCGGCGACCTGCAGGGGCTGATGCGGCAGTTGCAGCACGGTCCACTCCTGACGACGGCTTCGCGAGCGAAAGGCGATGCAGCAGTCCCTACCCGCTGTGCGTGCGCCTATGCACTGAGTGGCACCCAGGTCCGTTCCACGCAATTGCGGTCGAGTCCCTTTTCAGCCGGGCGAAACCGACTCCGCACGCCCGGCCCGAAGGGCGTCAGTGGCCGAGGTGTTTGCGCAGCCGGTCCTGGAGATCCGCGACGAACTTGCCGCGCTTCGGCTTCGCCTCGACGCTGCCGAACACCGAGTATCCGTTGACGACGACCACGGGCGCCTCGGGGTCGTCGGATTCCAGCGTGCGGACGTCGAAACTGCCGAAGACGCCCGTGCCGCTGCCGCGCAGCGAGATGTTCTCGGGGACCCTGATCTCCACGCTGCCGAAGACGGATGTGGCGTTGATGACGGTGAGACGCTGTCCGAAAAGCGCCTCCGTCAGGTCGATTTCCACACTGCCGAACAGCGAGAAGGCGTTCGTACGGGCGCCCACCCGCCAGCGGCCCCTGCGGGTCGAGCTGCTGAAGATCGCCACCAGGTTGTCGGCGGGACCGGCCGCCGGCTCGGGGCCGTAAGCGTGGGACGTGCCGGCGGCGGGCCTGGCGGTGCCGGCCGGCGCCGGCAGGTCCCGTACGAGCGGTTCCAGCTCGCCGACGGTCTTGGCGCGGTAGACGGAGTCGATCCGCTCCGCGTGCTCGTCGGCGGTCAGCCGGCCCTCGGCCAGCGCCTCCCGCAGGATGTCCGCGATCCGGTCGCGGTCCGCGTCGGAGGCACGGATGGCTTCGGTGTCCGCCGGTGCGGCGGGCTGCTGGGGCTGCTTCTCGAGGTCCACCTCCCCAGCGTACCGAAACGCGATAGATCGCGACAGAGGCGGTGAGCCCTACCTCACAGGCCCGCCGCTCCCGGCGCGTCCTACCCTGGTGGGTGCGCTGTCCAAGGGTGGCCAGCCGCTGTCTGCCGAGTGAGGAATGGCCGTAATGCCAGAGTTTGCGTACTCCGATCTGCTCCCTCTGGGAGAGGACACCACGCCGTACCGTCTGGTCACCGCCGAGGGTGTGTCCACCTTCGAGGCCGACGGGCGTACGTTCCTCAAGGTCGAGCCGGAGGCGCTGCGCACCCTGGCCGCCGAGGCCATGCACGACATCTCGCACTACCTGCGCCCCGCGCACCTGGCGCAGCTGCGGCGGATCGTGGACGACCCGGAGGCCTCGTCCAACGACAAGTTCGTCGCGCTCGACCTGCTGAAGAACGCGAACATCGCCGCCGCGGGCGTCCTGCCGATGTGCCAGGACACCGGCACCGCGATCGTCATGGGCAAGCGCGGGCAGAACGTGCTGACCGAGGGCGGTGACGAGGAGGCCCTGTCGCGCGGCATCTTCGACGCGTACACCAAGCTCAACCTGCGCTACTCGCAGATGGCCCCGCTGACCATGTGGGAGGAGAAGAACACCGGCTCCAACCTTCCCGCGCAGATCGAGCTGTACGCCACCGACGGCGGCGCGTACAAGTTCCTCTTCATGGCCAAGGGCGGCGGCTCGGCCAACAAGTCGTTCCTCTTCCAGGAGACCAAGGCCGTCCTCAACGAGGCGTCCATGATGAAGTTCCTGGAGGAGAAGATCCGTTCGCTGGGCACCGCGGCCTGCCCGCCGTACCACCTGGCGATCGTCGTCGGCGGCACGTCCGCCGAGTTCGCGCTGAAGACCGCGAAGTACGCCTCCGCGCACTACCTGGACGAGCTGCCCGCCGAGGGGTCCCCCACCGGGCACGGCTTCCGCGACAAGGAGCTGGAGGAGAAGGTCTTCGAGCTGACGCAGAAGATCGGCATCGGGGCGCAGTTCGGCGGCAAGTACTTCTGCCACGACGTCCGCGTGGTGCGCCTGCCCCGGCACGGCGCCTCGCTCCCCGTCGCCATCGCCGTCTCCTGCTCGGCGGACCGCCAGGCCACCGCGAAGATCACCGCCGAGGGCGTCTTCCTGGAGCAGCTGGAGAAGGACCCGGCCCGCTTCCTGCCGGACACCACCGACGAGCACCTCGACACCGAGGGCGACGTGGTCCGGATCGACCTGAACCGGCCGATGGACGAGATCCTCGCGGAGCTGACCAAGTACCCGGTCAAGACCCGGCTCTCGCTGACCGGTCCGCTGGTCGTGGCGCGCGACATCGCGCACGCCAAGATCAAGGAACGCCTGGACGCCGGCGAGGAGATGCCGCAGTACCTGAAGGACCACCCGGTGTACTACGCCGGTCCGGCGAAGACCCCCGAGGGCTACGCCTCCGGTTCCTTCGGCCCGACGACGGCCGGCCGCATGGACAGCTACGTGGCGCAGTTCCAGGCGGCGGGCGGCTCCAAGGTGATGCTGGCGAAGGGCAACCGCTCCCAGCAGGTCACCGACGCGTGCGGCGAGCACGGCGGCTTCTACCTCGGCTCGATCGGCGGCCCGGCGGCCCGGCTCGCGCAGGACTGCATCAAGAAGGTCGAGGTCGTCGAGTACGAGGAGCTCGGCATGGAGGCGGTCTGGCGGATCGAGGTGGAGGACTTCCCCGCGTTCGTCGTCGTGGACGACAAGGGCAACGACTTCTTCACCGAGCCCGCCCCGGCGCCCACGTTCACCAGCATCCCGGTGCGCGGTCCGGGCCTGGGCTGAGCGCTGTGCGCCGTACGCGGCAGTGAGGAGGGGTGCGAGCCGCCGGTTCGCCGCGCGGTGAGCGCCCCTTCCGCCTTCCGGCGGCCGGGCCCCGGGCGCCCGCCTCCGGGCTGTCCGCCACGGTGGGGACCACGGCGGAGGGGCGCCCGGGCGCGGGCCGGCACATCCGGGGCCGGCGGCACCCGGCGCGATACGGGCGCGGCGCCCGGCGCAAGGTTCAGGGCCCCCTACACGTACACCGGAAACCAGCCAATCTCGCGCAGTCGCCGCGAGGCCCGCGTGACGGCGCCGCCCGGCCCCGCGAGGACCCGGCACGGACCGGGGCGGGGCCCCGGGCAGCCGTCCGGCCTTCGCGGCGCCCCGCGGCGCACCGCCGCTTTCGCGCACCGGGCCGTCCGCCGGGCTTGCGGGGCACCCCGCGATTGCGGTGGGTTGTCCGGCGTTGCCGGAGAACTCCGCACCGCCGGGCGGCCGGCCCGGTGCCACCACCGGACTCGGGGCCGCCCCACGGGTTTGCCGCCGTCCTCACTCCTGCCGCCCCTCATCGCACGGCCGCGTCATCCGTGCTGCTGTCCGAACCCGCACTGCCCTGCGGACACCGGCCGCGCCACTCTCACCGCTGCGAGCGGGCGGGCGCGCCGTGGCAGCCGTTCGTCTCCCACCCCGCGATGCCGTGCGGCACGTCGATCGGCCGCCCGGCTCGGTGTGCCGACGGTCGACGTGGGGGTCCCGGGGCTTTCGGTGCACTCGGCCCGCGAGCTGTGCGGGGCGCGGGATCCGGCTCATCCGGCGGCGATCCCGACGGCGTTCGTGACGTCCGGATGAAGGGGCGCGGGTACGGGAAGGCCGCGGCCGGCTCTCCCCGTACCCGCGGCCGCGGCGGGTCAGCGGGTTCCGCGCCCGGCACGCCCCCGGCGGCTACCCTCGGCGCGTACGGGCCGGTGAGGGCCTGGGGAAGGCTGGACCGGGACGCGCGCCCGCCTTCGCCACCGCCACGGGCCGAGCGGCTTCAAGGAGGTTGGACGATGACGGATCAGGAAACGGCCGGGGGCTACCGCGTCGAGCACGACTCGATGGGCGAGGTCAGGGTCCCCGCGGACGCGAAGTGGCGGGCCCAGACGCAGCGGGCCGTGGAGAACTTCCCGGTCTCCGGCCAGCGCCTGGAGCGGGCCCACATCGAGGCCCTGGCCCGGATCAAGGCCGCCGCCGCCAAGGTCAACGCCGAACTGAAGGTCCTCGACCCGGACATCGCGAAGGCCGTCCAGGAGGCGGCCGGCGAGGTCGCGGAGGGGCGCTGGGACGCGCACTTCCCGGTCGACGTCTTCCAGACCGGCTCGGGCACCTCGTCGAACATGAACACCAACGAGGTCCTGGCCACCCTCGCCACCGAGCGCCTGGGCCGCGCGGTCCACCCCAACGACCACGTCAACGCCTCGCAGTCCTCCAACGACGTGTTCCCCTCCTCGATCCACATCGCCGCGACCGCCGCGGTCACCGCCGACCTGATCCCCGCCCTGGACCACCTCGCCGCCGCCCTGGAGCGCAAGGCGGAGGAGTTCGCGACGGTGGTGAAGTCCGGGCGGACCCACCTGATGGACGCCACGCCCGTCACCCTCGGCCAGGAGTTCGGGGGGTACGCCGCCCAGATCCGATACGGCGTCGAGCGGCTGCGCGCCTCGCTCCCCCGGCTCGCCGAACTCCCCCTCGGCGGCACGGCCGTGGGCACCGGCATCAACACCCCGCCCGGCTTCTCCGCCGCCGTCATCGCGGAGGTCGCCCGCGTCACCGGGCTGCCGCTCACCGAGGCCCGCGACCACTTCGAGGCGCAGGGCGCTCGGGACGGCCTGGTGGAGACCTCGGGCCAGCTGCGCACCATCGGTGTCTCGCTCACCAAGATCTGCAACGACCTGCGCTGGATGGCGTCCGGCCCGCGCACCGGCCTCGCCGAGATCTCCCTGCCCGACCTCCAGCCCGGCTCCTCGATCATGCCGGGCAAGGTCAACCCGGTCATCCCCGAGGCGGTCCTGATGGTCGCCGCGCAGGTGACCGGGAACGACGCCACGGTCGCCGCCGCGGGCGCCGCCGGGAACTTCGAGCTGAACGTCATGCTCCCGGTCATCGCGAAGAACCTGCTGGAGTCCGTACGGCTGCTCGCCAACGCCTCCCGGCTGCTGGCGGACCGCACGGTGGACGGGATCACCGCGCACGCCGAACGGGCCAGGGAGTACGCCGAGTCCTCGCCGTCCGTCGTCACCCCGCTGAACAAGTACATCGGTTACGAGGAGGCGGCCAAGGTCGCCAAGAAGGCGCTCGCGGAGCGCCGGACGATCCGTGACGTCGTCCTCGAATCGGGCTACGTGGAGCGCGGGGACCTGACCGAGCAGCAGCTCGACGAGGCCCTGGACGTGCTGCGCATGACCCGCCCCTGACGGGCGCCGCCGCACCCGGGCGGCGCGCTCCGTAGGATCTGTCCATGACGGGTACCGGAGAGACCGAGCGCTGGGCGCCGGGTGACCAGATCCTGTGGCGCTACCGGGGCAACGGCCCCAGACGGCCGGATTCCGCCGCTCACCCGTTCCACATCTGCCGCCCGGTCACGGTCGTCCAGGACACCGAAGAGCTGCTCGCGGTGTGGGTGGCGCCCGGCACGGAGTGCGTCAAGCCGGTCCTGGCGGACGGCACCGAGGTGCACGCCGAACCGCTCGCCACCCGGTACACCGCCCCGCGCACGACGGCCCGTACGCTCTGGCTGGGCAACGGCGTGCTGAAGCTGGCCAGACCCGGCGACCCCTGGTCCGTCTGGCTGTTCTGGGAGCGCGGCTGGCTGTTCCGCAGCTGGTACGTGAACCTGGAGGAGCCGCGCACCAGGTGGGCCGGGGGCGTCGACTCCGAGGACCACTTCCTGGACATCTCCGTCTACCCGGACCGCAGCTGGCTCTGGCGCGACGAGGACGAGTTCGAGCAGGCCCAGCGGGTGGGCCTGATCACGCCGGAGACGGCGGGCCGGGTGCGCGAGGCGGGGCGCGCGGCGGTCGGGCTGATCCGCGCCTGGGGGCCGCCGTTCCGGGACGGCTGGGAGGACTGGCGGCCCGATCCGGCGTGGCGGGTGCCCGAACTCCCGGACGACTGGGACCGCCGGCCGGACGGCTCGGACCGTACGGCTTCCGCCATGCCGTCGTGAGACCCTTGATGCACCCCAGGGGGGCAAACGTAGGATCGTCCCGAGGAGCTTGGATCAGCCCCAACCGGCAGGCGGGGTGCAGGACCTGACCGCAAGTCATCGGCTCGTCGCGCGGACGGCGTCCTCAGGGGCCGCATCGGCGTCACGAGGCGCACGAGTTGCCCGCATCACATGAGCCACTACGAGGGGGTGGAGACGTGTCCGCTGACCGCTGCCGCCCCCGCGGAAACGTTGTCACCGGCATCCTGGCCGGACATCGCGTTTCGGCCCCGTACGGCGGGGAAGGCGATGTCAGCCGTTGTTATTGCCGTTCCTGCCGGGGCACAGTAGCGCCCCACAAGGTGATTGCCTCATACAACCGGCCCGGACGGACGGAATCCCACGCGTGACGGAGCACTCCACCTCCCACGAAGGCCGGCAGCCTCTCGCCGCCCGGCCGCAGGAACGCACCCGGCCGCGGCAGCGGGACGCCGCCGTGGCGGCCGCCGCTGCCGCCACGGCGATCCCGGCCCCCGCCAAGGGCCCCGCGAACACGGCTCCCGACCCGCAGGCGGCGACGCGGCGCGAGGGCGACCGGCTGCGCTTCGTGGGGGCCGCGACCCGGCGGATCGCCCGGGGCATCGACCTGGACGAGATCGTGCTCGGGCTGTGCCGCGCCAGCGTGCCGACGTTCTCCGACGCCATACTCGTCTACCTCCGCGACCCGCTGCCCGTCGGCGACGAACGGCCGGTCAACCCGTTCGTGCTGCGGCTGCGCCGCTCGGACCGGCTGCGGCTGGCCGACGAGGAGACCGAGAGCCTCTCGGAGACGGAGCGGCTGCGGCTGCCCGCCGTCGACCCGCAGGCCGACCTGATGCCCGCCGCCGAGCTGTGCGAGGTGCGGCCCGGGAGCGCGCTCGCCGAGGTGCTGCGCGGGGTGCGCCCGGTCTTCGGCGACTCCGCGGCGGCCCGCGTCGCGCTCCCCGAACTGCTGGGCGCGGACCGCACGGTGCCGTCGGGCCACCGGGTGATCCTGGCCCCGTTGCGCGGCCGGCGGCGGGTGATCGGGGCGGCGGTCTTCCTGCGCGGCGCCGAGCGCCCGGCCTTCGAGGCCAACGACCTCCTGGTCGCCGCCCAGCTGGCCACGCACACCGCCCTCGGCATCGACAAGGCCGTGCTCTACGGGCGCGAGGCGTACATCGCGGACGAGCTCCAGCGCACGATGCTGCCCGACTCGCTCCCCCAGCCGACCGGGGTGAAACTCGCCTCGCGCTACCTCCCCGCCGCCGAGACGGCCCGGGTGGGCGGCGACTGGTACGACGCGATCCCGCTGCCCGGCAGCCGGGTCGCCCTGGTCGTCGGGGACGTCATGGGCCACTCCATGACCTCCGCCGCGATCATGGGCCAGCTCCGGACCACCGCGCAGACCCTGGCCGGCCTCGACCTGCCCCCGCAGGAGGTTTTGCACCATCTGGACGAGCAGGCGCAGCGCCTCGGCAGCGACCGCATGGCCACCTGCCTGTACGCGGTGTACGACCCGGTCGCGCACCGCATCACCGTCGCCAACGCGGGCCATCCGCCGCCCGTGCTGCTGCACCTGGGCGGCCGCGCCGAGGTGCTGCGGGTGCCCCCGGGCGCCCCGATCGGCGTCGGCGGAGTGGACTTCGAGGCCGTCGAGCTGGACGCACCGGCCGGTGCGACGCTGCTGCTGTACACCGACGGGCTGGTCGAGTCGCGGCTGCGGGACGTGTGGACGGGGATCGAGCTGCTGCGGGAACGGCTCGCCGCGACCGCCCGGCTGACCGGCCCGGACCACTCGCCGCCGCTGGAGGCCCTGTGCGACGACGTGCTGGACATGCTGGGTCCCGGTGACCGCGACGACGACATCGCGCTGCTCGCCGCCCGCTTCGACGGGATCGCGCCGAGCGATGTCGCCTACTGGTTCCTGGACCCGGACGAGTCCGCTCCCGGCCGGGCCCGCAGGCTGGCGCGCAGGGCGCTCGGCCGGTGGGGCCTGGACGACCTGTCGGACTCGGTGGAGCTCCTGATCAGCGAGGTGGTCACCAACGCCGTGCGGTACGCGGAGCGCCCGGTCACCCTGCGGCTGCTGCGCACCGACACGCTGCGCTGCGAGGTCGGCGACGACTCCCCGCAGCTGCCCCGGCAGCGCCGCGCCAAGGACATGGACGAGAACGGGCGCGGCCTGTTCCTGGTCAACCGCCTGGCCCGCCGCTGGGGCGCGACGCGCCTGTCGACGGGCAAGGTGGTGTGGTTCGAGATGCCGGTGCGCGGGTAGCGGCCCCGGCCCCGGAAGACGCGAACGGGCGGTGTACGAGGCTCCTCCTCGTACACCGCCCGTTGCCGTTGCCGGGCCGGCGCGTCAGCCGGTCACCTGTCGTCGTTGTTGTTGTCGCTGTTGTCCGGCCGCTTGTCCCCCGACAGGTCCGGGAGCTCCACGGTGGACGAGGGGTCCGGGCCCGGCCGGTTCGAGGGACTGGGCGGCGGTTCGCTCGTCGCGCCGCCCGAGGGCGAGGCGGGCGGGGAGCTCTGCGGGGACTCGCTGGCCGGCGGCGGCTCGGAGGAGGGCGACGTGGACGGCGAGGGGGAGGGCGAGGGGTCGTCGGAGGGCGAGGTGCTCGGGCTCGGCGAGTGGGACACCGGCGGCGGGCTGACCGCAGCGCCCATGTCGGTGTCGAGGTCGAACTTGCGGGCCTTGCCGACGGAGTGCCCCATGTAGTCGGCCCAGATCTCGGCGGGGAAGCCGCCACCGTTGACGCGGCCGCCGCCACCGGCGCCCTGGAGGGTCACCTGCGCGTTCTTCTTGATCTTCTTGCCGTCGTCGTCGGTGCGGTCGAACGCGGCCTCGCCGAACAGGCCGACCGAGGTGACCAGGTCGGGGGTGTAGCCGGTGAACCAGGCCGACTTGTTGTCGTCGGAGGTACCGGTCTTGCCGGCGATCGCCCGCTTGGCGAGCCCTTCGGCGTTGCGGACCCCGCGGGCCGTACCGTCGTCCACCACACCCGTGAGCACCGAGGTCACGGAGTCCGCCGCCTGACGGGAGATCACCTGGTCGCCGATGGCGTCCGGCAGGTCCACCGCGTCGCCCTCGTGCACGGCCGACTTCACGATCTGCGGGGTGACCTCCTTGCCGTGGTTGTCGAAGGTGGCGTAGACCCCGGCCATCTCCAGCGGGCTCGCGCCCATGGAGCCGAGGGTCATCGCGGGTGTGCCCTTCAGCCCCTTCACGTCCATGCCGAGCTCACCGGCGGTCTTCATGACCTTGTCCATGCCGACGTCGACGCCCATCTGCGCGAAGACGGAGTTGACGGACTTGTTCATCGCGTCCTGGACGGTGATCCGGCCGTAGTCCTGGTCGTCCTCGTTCTCCGGGTTGAACGGGATGTCGCTGCCGACGACAGGACGCTTGCTGGTGCCGTCGTAGCGGGTGCTCGCCGTGATCCGCTCGCCGTCCTGGGTCTTCGACTCCTCGGCGAGGGCGGCGGCGAGGATGACCGGCTTGAAGGTGGACGCGGGCTGGAAGTCGGAGCGGGTGGCGTTCGACGTCCAGTGGACGTTCTGGCCGCGCCCGCCATACAGGGCCAGCACCGCGCCGGTCTTCGGGTCGACCGAGACCGCGCCCGCCTGGATGTCCTGGTCGAGCTTGCGCTTCTTGGTGTCCAGCTTGTCGAGCAGCTTCGTCTCGACGGACTTCTCCAGCTGCTCCTGCTTCTTCTTGTCGATGTTGACGGTGATCGTCCAGCCACCGATGTCGAACTGGTCCGCGGTGAGGCCCGTCTGCTTGAGCACCGCGTTGCGGGCCGCCTCGACGATGTACCCCTTCTGGCCGGCCGTTCCGTTGAGCGGCTTGGGGTCGTGCGGCACGGGGAACTTCAGCCCCTGCCGCTTGCCGGCGTCGAGCCAGCCCTCCTCGACCATGTTGTCCAGGGTGTACGCCCAGCGCGCCTTGACGAGCCGCTTGCCGTTCGGACCGGCGACCGCCCAGTCGTACTGGCTCGGCGCCTGGAGCAGCGCGGCGAGGTAGGCGCCCTGGGAGACGTCCAGGTCCTTGGCGTCCACGCCGTAGTACGCCTGCGCGGCGGCCTGGATACCGAAGGCGCCGCGGCCGTAGTAGCTGGTGTTGATGTACCCGGCGAGGATTTCCTTCTTCGTCTTCTTCTGGTCCAGCTTCAGTGAGATGACCAGCTCTTTGAGCTTCCGGGTGACCGTCTGGTCCTGGTCCAGGTAGTAGTTCTTGACGTACTGCTGCGTGATGGTCGAGCCACCCTGCTTGCCCTTGCCGGACAGGGTGTTGAGCAGGCCGCGCGCGGTGCCCTTGAAGTCGACGCCGTGGTCGTCGTAGAAGGACTTGTTCTCGGCGGCGACGAAGGTGTCCTGGACCTCCTTGGGCACCTCGGCGAGGCTCACGATCTCGCGGTTCACCTCGCCGGTCCTGGCCAGCAGGCTCCCGTCGGCGTACTTGTAGACGTTCGCCTGCATCTGCGCCTTGGCATTGCCCTCGGGCACGTCCACGAGCATGTAGAGCACGGCGAAGGCGCCCATGCCCAGCAGGATCACCCCGAGGGCGGTGCCCAGTAGTTTGCGCCAGGTGAAGAGCCTGCGTATGCCGCCGCTCTTCGCAGCCCGCCGCTGGGCTCGTCGCGCTTCCGCTCGACCCATCGCTTGGTCGCTCCCGTTTCTCTGCTCTGCTCTGCCGAATCAGCCCGGACCTGCCAGCTAACACCGTGGGCAAGGCCGAAAAGCCGACGATCCGAGATTTTACGGACGTGAGAATCAGCACCCACTCCCGATGGAACCGACTCCTGAGGGGTGCGCAAGGTTGCGAGAACCGTTAATGTGTAATCACATTGCTAGCGACCGGCTAGCTGACCACCACGGGGGCCACCATGACCGACCCGCACGAGCCCGACACCGCCGCCCAGCCGTCCGCCGGACTTGCCCCGGACGCGCCTGAGATGCCGGAACCGCAGGTCCGGGAGGTGAAGGCGCACAGCATCGCCGGCGGCCTCGGGCTGCTGCTGACCGTGCTCGGCGTGATCGCCGGCATCGCGCTCGCCATCGTCGGGGGCGTCATCGGCTCGAACGGGAACAACGCCGTCGGCATCCCGCTCTGCGTCCTGGGCGTCCTGCTCGCCATCGCCTCGTTCATTTGCATGGGCGGTGTGAAGATGGTCGCACCGGGCGAGGCGCGGGTGATCCAGCTGTTCGGCCGGTACGTGGGCACCATCCGCACCGACGGACTGCGCTGGGTGAACCCGCTGACCTCCAGCCGCAAGATCTCCACCCGCGTCCGCAACCACGAGACCGCCGTCCTCAAGGTCAACGACGCCTACGGCAACCCGATCGAGCTCGCCGCGATCGTCGTGTGGAAGGTCGAGGACACCGCCCAGGCGCTCTTCGAGGTGGACGACTTCCTGGAGTTCGTGGCCACCCAGACCGAGTCCGCCGTCCGGCACATCGCCCTCGAGTACCCGTACGACGCCCATGAGGAGGGCGGCCTCTCGCTGCGGGGCAACGCCGAGGAGATCACCGAGAAGCTGGCCGTCGAGCTGACCGCCCGGGTGCAGGCGGCGGGCGTGCGGATCATCGAGTCGCGCTTCAGCCACCTCGCGTACGCCCCCGAGATCGCCTCCGCGATGCTCCAGCGCCAGCAGGCCGGCGCGGTCGTCGCGGCCCGGCAGCAGATCGTCGAGGGCGCGGTCGGCATGGTCGAGATGGCGCTGACCCGGATCGCCGAGCAGGACATCGTGGAGCTCGACTCGGAGCGGAAGGCGTCCATGGTGAGCAACCTGATGGTGGTCCTGTGCGGTGACCGCGCGGCCCAGCCGGTCCTCAACACGGGCACGCTCTACCAGTGACCGAGGAGAGCCCGGGGGAAGCGCCCCGCGCCCGGCCGCGGCAGCGCAAGCAGATGCTGCTGCGGCTGGACCCCGCCGTGCACGACGCGCTGGCCCGCTGGGCGTCGGACGAACTGCGCAGCGCGAACGCGCAGATCGAGTTCCTGCTGCGGCGGGCGCTCGCCGAGGCGGGCCGGCTGCCGGGCGGGGCCTCGCCCATCCCACGCCGAGGGCGCCCGCCGAAGGCCGCGCCGGAGCCGCCGGGCGAGGAGTGAGACAGCTACGGCCCGTCCCCCTGGGGGCGGGCCGTTGACGTGCACCGTTCGACCCTGGAGGCGGGCCGTCGACGTGCGCCGTGCGACTGCTCCCCCCGTGTATACACAGTAGGTATACACACCATGTAGAGTGCTCCGCATGTCAATCGGCCACACCTTGCTCGGGCTCCTGGAGTCCGGCCCACGCCACGGTTACGACCTCAAGCGGACCTTCGACGAGAAGTTCGGGCACGACCGCCCCCTGCACTACGGGCAGGTCTACTCGACCATGTCCCGGCTGCTGAAGAACGGCCTCGTCGAGGTCGACGGCGTGGAGAGCGGGGGTGGCCCCGAGCGCAAGCGGTACGCGATCACGGACGCCGGCATCACCGACGTCGCCACCTGGCTCGCGCAGCCCGAGAAGCCGGAGCCGTACCTCCAGTCGACCCTGTACACCAAGGTCGTCCTGGCCATGCTCACCGGCCGCGACGCGGGTGACGTGCTGGACGCCCAGCGCTCCGAGCACCTGCGCCTGATGCGCATCCTCACCGACCGCAAGCGCCGCGGCGACCTCGCCGACCAGCTGATCTGCGACCATGCCCTGTTTCATCTCGAAGCCGATCTGCGCTGGCTGGAACTGACCGCCGCCCGCCTCGGCCAGCTCCAGAAAGTGGTGGCCCCGTGACCCCCGCCGGCTCCCTCCTCTCCGCGCACGACCTGCACAAGACCTACGGCTCGACCCCCGCGCTCGACGGCGCCTCGTTCTCCGTCCACCCCGGCGAGGTCGTCGCCGTGATGGGCCCGTCCGGCTCCGGCAAGTCCACGCTGCTGCACTGCCTCGCCGGGATCATCACCCCGGACTCCGGCACCATCACCTACGACGGCCGCGAGCTGTCCGCGATGTCCGACGCGGAGCGCAGCGCGCTGCGCCGCAGCGACTTCGGGTTCGTCTTCCAGTTCGGCCAGCTCGTGCCCGAGCTCACCTGCGTCGAGAACGTCGCCCTGCCGCTCCGCCTCAACGGCACCCGCCGCAAGGACGCCGAGCGCACCGCCCGCGCCTGGATGGAGCGCCTGGAGGTCGAGGACATCGGGGGCAAGCGCCCCGGCGAGGTCTCCGGCGGCCAGGGCCAGCGCGTCGCCGTGGCCCGCGCACTCGCCGCGTCCCCGAAGGTGATCTTCGCGGACGAGCCGACCGGCGCGCTGGACTCCCTCAACGGCGAACGGGTCATGCAACTGCTCACCGACGCCGCCCGCTCCGCCAACGTCGCGGTCGTCCTGGTGACCCATGAGGCCCGCGTCGCCGCCTACTCCGACCGCGACGTCACCGTGCGCGACGGCCGGGCCCTGGACCTGGAGCACGCCGTATGACACTCCTGGACGAGAAGCGGACCCCGGCCCCCGCGCCCGCGCCGCCGGCCCGCCCCTCCCGCACCGCGCCCTGGCTGCGCGACCTCGCCCTCGGCGTCCGGTTCGCCGCCGCCGGCGGGCGCGAGGGCTGGACCCGCACGCTGCTCACCGCGATCGGCGTCGGCCTCGGCGTCACGCTGTTGTTCCTCGCCGCGTCCGTGCCGCACGCGCTCGACGCGCGCAGCGCTCGGGAGGACGCCCGCAGCGAGACCAAGATCTCCGAGAACCCGGACGCGCAGGGCAAGAAGTCCGACACCTCGGTCCTGCGGGTCGCGGCGGACACGGAGTTCCACGACCGCAGTATCAGCGGCTATCTGATGCGCGCCGACGGCGCCCACCCGGTGCTCCCGCCGGGCATCGACGCCCTGCCCGCGGCCGGCGAGATGGTCGTCTCCCCCGCTCTGAAGAAGCTGCTGGACGACCCGGACAACGCCCTGCTCAAGGAGCGCTATCCGTACAAGATCACCGGCACCATCGCGGACGACGGACTGCGCTCGCCCAACGAACTGTGGTTCTACGCCGGCAGCGACACCCTGACCACGGCCTCCGGCGGCCACCGCGTCACCGGATACGGCGACCCCGCACCGACCCCGCCGCTCGCCCCGCTGCTCGTCGTGCTGGTGATCATGGTCTGCGTGGTGCTGCTCGCGCCCGTCGCCATCTTCATCGCCACCGCCGTCCGCTTCGGCGGCGACCGCCGCGACCGCCGGCTGGCCGCCTTGCGCCTGGTCGGTACGGACATCAGGTCGACGCGGCGGATCGCGGCGGGCGAGGCGCTGTTCGGCTCCGTGCTCGGTCTGCTCATCGGCCTCGCCCTGTTCCTGGTGGGGCGGCAGTTCGTGGGCTACATCGAGGTCTGGGACGTCAGTGCCTTCCCGGCCGACCTCGCCCCCGACCCGCGGCTGTGCCTGCTCATCGCGGTCGCCGTCCCGCTGACCGCCGTGCTGGTCACGCTGTCCGCGATGCGCTCGGTGGTCATCGAACCGCTCGGGGTCGTACGCAACGGCCGGGCCCGCAAGCGCCGCCTGTGGTGGCGGCTGGCGCTCCCCCTCGCGGGGCTCGGCCTGCTCGCGCTCAACGGCCAGTCCGGCGAGTACGAGGTCGTCAACCCGTACCCCATCACCATCGGCGCGATCCTGGTCCTCCTCGGGCTCGCCCTGCTGCTGCCGTGGCTGGTCGAGGCGTGCGTGAACCGGCTGCGCGGCGGTCCGGTGCCCTGGCAGCTCGCCACTCGCAGGCTCCAGCTGAGCAGTGGGACCGCCTCCCGCGCGGTCAGCGGCGTCACCGTGGCGGTGGCCGGCGCGGTGGCCGTGCAGATGCTGTTCGCCTCGATGAACGCCGACTTCAACAGGCTCACCGGGCAGGACCCCTCCCGCGCCCAGTTCTACGCCGCGTCGGGGCAGGTCAGCGGCAACGCCGCCGTGGACACCATCAAGGCGTTCCGCGCCACCAAGGGCGTCACCCAGGTCATCGGCATGGTCGAGGCGTACGTCACCAAGCCGGGGAAGTACGCCGAGGACGACATCCAGCCCACCACCTCCCTGAACGTCGGTGACTGCGCCACCCTGCGCGAGGTCGCCCGCATCGGCTCCTGCCAGGACGGCGACACCTTCGTCGTGCACCCCAGGAACGACAAGGACATGGCCGGCTGGATGGACAAGACCGCCCGCAAGGGCAAGGAGGTCGAGTTCGAGTCGGGGAGCGGCCGGAAGCTGCGCTGGACGCTGCCCGCCGACGCGAAGACCGTCGTCAGCCGCAAGGACCCGGTCGGAGAGGACCGCTGGGGGATCATGGTCACCCCGGGGGCGATCGACGCGACCACCCTGCCGGGCGCGATCACCGCCTCGCAGATCCGCATCGACGAGAGCGTCCCGGACGCCGCCGAGTACGTACGCAACACGGCGGCCCGCATCGACCCCGGCATGCGCCTGGTCACCCTGACGTCCGTCTCACGCGACCGCCAGTACGCCAGCGTCCAGACCGGCCTCCAGGTCGGCGCCACTATCACGCTGCTGCTGATCGCGGCCTCCATGCTGGTCTCGCAGCTGGAGCAGCTGCGCGAGCGCAAGCGGCTGCTCTCGGTCCTGGTCGCCTTCGGCACCCGGCGGGCCACCCTCGCCTGGTCGGTGCTCTGGCAGACCGCGCTCCCGGTGGTCATCGGGCTCGCGGTCGCCGTGGCCGGCGGCCTCTCACTGGGCGCGGCGCTGTGCTGGATGGTCGGCAAGTCGGTGGACGACTGGCTGGTGTTCCTGCCCCTCGCGGGAGCGGGCGGGGCGCTCATCCTGCTGGTCACGCTGCTGTCCCTGCCGCCGCTGTGGCGCATGATGCGCCCGGACGGGCTGCGCAGCGAGTGACAACCGCGGAGGGCGGCCGGACGCCTCTACGTCCGGCCGCCCTCCGTCACGCGTACCGGCAGTGCCCGCAGCGCCTCGCGCAGCGCCGCCGCCAGCTCCTCGAACTCCTCCTGCCGGGCCGCCCCGGTCCGCATCGCCAGCGCCACCCGCCGGGTGGGGGCCGGGTCCGTGAAGTACGCCGTGGTCAGCGCCTCGTTGCGGGCCGTCTCGACGGTGACCGCGGTGCGCGGCAGCAGCGTCACGCCGAGGCCGCCGGCCACGAGCTGGACCAGGGTGGAGAGCCCGGCCGCGGTCGTGGTGACCGGCGCGCCCTCCGTGCGGCCGGCCTCGCGGCAGATGTCGAGCGCCTGGTCCCGCAGGCAGTGCCCCTCGTCCAGCAGCAGCAGCGGCAGCTCCCGCAGCGCGTCGCGGGGGATGTCGGCGCGCCCGCCGAGCGGGTGGCCGCGGTCCATGACGAGCACGAAGTCCTCGTCGAAGAGCGGGAGCTCGCTGACCCCGGGAACACCGAGGGGCACGGCGAGCAGCAGCAGGTCGAGCCGTCCGGCGCCCAGCCCCTCGATCAGCGAGGAGGTCTGCTCCTCGTGCACCTGGAGGTCGAGGTCCGGGTAGCGCTCGTGGACCAGCCGCAGCACGGCCGGCAGCAGATACGGGGCGACGGTCGGGATCACGCCGAGCCTGAGCACTCCGGTGAAGGGGGCGCGGACCGCCTCGGCCTCCTCCATCAGCTCGCCGACGGCGTCGAGCACGACGCGCGCCCGCACCGCGAGCCGCTCCCCGGCGGGCGAGAGCAGCACCTTGCGCGTCGTACGCTCGATGAGCTGGACACCCAGTGCCTCCTCCAGCGCGGACACGGCCCCGGAGAGCGCGGGCTGACTCATCCCGATTGCGGCCGCCGCGTCCCGGAAGTGCAGATATTCGGCGACGGCGGCGAAGGCGCGCAGCTGCGAGAGGCTGGGCTGTTTGAGCCGGTTGCCCGGATTGCTCTGCACCACTGATAGGTACCTCCGATCATCACGACCGAGTGTAGCTATTTCTGCGATCAATGCACTCTGTGCCATGGTGGAGATCGTCCAACCCTCAGGAACTCCCTCAAAAGGGGAGAACCTACGCTGCAAGGAGAGCGCGTGCTCACTGTCGGTGACAAGTTCCCCGAGTTCGACCTGACCGCCTGCGTGTCGCTGGAGAGCGGCAAGGAGTTCGAGCAGATCAACCACAAGACCTACGAGGGTCAGTGGAAGATCGTCTTCGCGTGGCCGAAGGACTTCACCTTCGTGTGCCCCACCGAGATCGCCGCCTTCGGGAAGCTGAACGACGAGTTCGCCGACCGTGACGCCCAGATCCTCGGCTTCTCCGGCGACTCCGAGTTCGTGCACCACGCCTGGCGCAAGGACCACCCGGACCTGACCGACCTGCCCTTCCCGATGATGGCCGACTCGAAGCACGAGCTCATGCGTGACCTCGGCATCGAGGGCGAGGACGGCTTCGCGCAGCGCGCCGTCTTCATCGTGGACCAGAACAACGAGATCCAGTTCACCATGGTGACCGCCGGTTCCGTGGGCCGTAACCCCAAGGAGGTCCTGCGGGTCCTCGACGCCCTGCAGACCGACGAGCTGTGCCCCTGCAACTGGACCAAGGGCGAGAACACCCTGGACCCGGTCGCGCTCCTCTCGGGCGAGTGAGCTGATACCACCATGGCTCTCGACGAACTGAAGTCCGCCATACCGGACTTCGCCAAGGACCTGAAGCTGAACCTCGGTTCGGTCATCGGCAACAGCGAGCTCCCGCAGCAGCAGCTCTGGGGCACCGTCCTGGCCTGCGCGATCGCCTCGCGCTCGCCGAAGGTGCTGCGCGAACTGGAGCCGGAGGCGAAGGCCAACCTCTCCGCGGAGGCGTACACCGCCGCGAAGTCGGCCGCCGCCATCATGGCGATGAACAACGTCTTCTACCGCACCCGCCACCTGCTCTCGGACCCCGAGTACGGGAACCTGCGCGCGGGTCTGCGGATGAACGTCATCGGCAAGCCGGGCGTGGAGAAGGTCGACTTCGAGCTGTGGTCGCTCGCCGTCTCCGCGATCAACGGCTGCGGCCAGTGCCTCGACTCGCACGAGCAGGTGCTCCGCAAGGCCGGCGTGGACCGCGAGACCATCCAGGAAGCCGTCAAGATCGCCTCGGTGATCCAGGCGGTGGGTGTGACCCTCGACGCCGAGGCCGTACTCGCCGAGTAGACGCCGTACCCTGAATACGAGAAGGGCCCCGAGGACGACCGACCGTCCGAGGGGCCCTTCTTCCTGCGCGTACGCGTTACGAGGGCTCCGGCGGCGGTTCGTCCCCGCCCTTCTCCGGCGTGGGGCCGGCCGCCGGCGCCGCGTCGAGGGCGGTCGCCCCGTGCGGGGGCGGCGAGTGGCGGCGCGAGTCCTCCTGCCCGTACGAGCGCAGATAGCCGACCACCGTGTTGGTCACCGCGACCAGCGGCACCGCCACCACCGCGCCGCCGATCCCGGCGATCATGCCGCCCGCCGCGACCGAGAGCACCACGGCCAGCGGGTGGACCCGCACCGCCCGGCCCAGGATGAACGGCTGGAGGACGTGGCCCTCGATCTGCTGCACGGCGAGGACCACGGCCAGCACCATCAGCGCGGTGAACACGCCCTCCGTGACCAGGGCGACGACCACCGCCAGCGCCCCGGAGACCACCGCGCCGACGAGCGGGATGAAGGCGAACAGGAAGATGAAGACGGCCAGCGGCACCGCCATCGGCACGTTGAGGAAGTAGATCCCGAGCCCGATGAAGATCGCGTCGATCAGGGCCACGATGACCGTGCCGCGCACATAGGCGGTCAGCGTCCGCCAGGCGCGCGGACCGGCCCCGGCGACCCCGGGCCTCGCCTGCGCGGGGACCAGCTTGAGCACCCACTGCCAGATGCGCGCGCCGTCGTAGAGCAGGAAGAGCGTCGAGAACATCGCGAGCAGCGCGCCGGTCATGAACTCCACGACCACGGTGACGCCCTGGAGGCCCGCGGTGGTGATGGCCTCGGTGTTGGTGCCGACGGTGTCGCTGAGGTTCTTGGCGATGTCGTTGATCTGCTTGTCGGTGACATGGAACGGACTGGCCAGGAGCCAGTTCTTGAGGTCGTCGATCCCCTTCGTCACCTTGTCGGAGAGGGTGTCGATGTTGTCCATGACCTGCCACACCACGAACCAGCCGACCAGGCCCATGATGACGAAGCCGGAGATCGCGGTGACGGCCGTCGCCAGGCCCCTCGGCAGCCCGTGGCGCCGCAGCCGGGCGACGGTCGGCTGGAGCAGCGCGGTGACCAGCAGCGCGGCGACGAAGGCCAGCACGACCAGTTGCACGGCGCTGATGATCCGCATCAGCACCCACAGGGTCCCCGCCAGCACCAGCAGCCGCCAGCCCGCCTCGGCCGCGACCCGCATCCCCCACGGGATCGCCGCGACCGGATCGGGGCGCGCGGCCACGGTGGGCGCGTAGGTGGGCGGGGCGGGCACCTGGTCGACGTGGGCCGCCTCATCCTTCCCGGCCTCCGCCGGGATCCGCCCGTGCGGGTCCCCGAGCAGGGGGTCGTCGGCCTCCGACTCGGCCCGCCGCTCATCGAGACGCTCGCTCAGCCTGCTCAGCTCAGCACCCAGTTGTCCGAGCCACCCCGGCAGTTTCGACATAGCTGTTCCTCTACCCCCGTCCGCTCTCCCCACCGCTCCCCGGGAGCGTTCCGCACGACCGTACACGCGTGAAGCCCCCCGCCGAAGGACGGCGAGGGGCTTCACGGGGTTGAGCTGGTGAACCCTGGTTCTAGTACCAGTGGTTGGCCTGCCAGAAGGACCAGGCGGCGCACGGGCTGCCGTAGCGCGGGCTGTTCATGTAGCTGAGGCCCCACTTGATCTGGGTGGCCGGGTTGGTCATCCAGTCGGCACCGGCCGAAGCCATCTTGGAGCCGGGGAGGGCCTGGACGAGACCGTAGGCACCGGAGGACGGGTTGCTCGCCCGGTAGTTCCAGCTCGACTCGTGGTTCACGATGTTGCTGAAGCACTGGAACTGGTCGGCGGGCATCATCTGACGAGCCATCGCCTGGACTTCGGCCACGGTGTACGAGCTCTGCTGCGCGAACGACGCGGTGGAGCGGATCTCGGAGCGGCTTGCGCGCTCGCGCTCCTTGCGGTCCTTCTCCGCCTGGCGCTCGCGCTCCAGCCGGTCCTCGGCGGCCTGCTTCTTGGACTTCGCGTCCTTGGCGGCCTGGACGCGGGCGGTCTCCTCCGCGGACTTCTTCGCGGCGGCGTCGGCGGCGGACGCCTGGGCGTCGGCCTGCTGCGTCAGCGAAGCGGTCTGGACCTGGGCCTGCTGGCCCGCGGGGATGTCTGCGAGCAGCGTGGTGTCGGCTGCGGTCGCCTCGAAGTTGTTGTCGTCGGCAGCAGGGGTGCTGCCCGATGCAACGCCTACGACGGCGCCTACGGTGGTGACCGCGGTGGCAGATGCCACGGCGAACCCCCGGACCGAAATCCGGCTCACACGGTGTCCTTCCAGCATCGCCCGCTTAGGTGACCTCGCGGGCGCAATCGTGCCCCTGGCACTGGCCTCCCTACTGCTTGGGTCACGGGAAGGCACGGGCCCGGTGGGCGACTCCTCGGGAGGAGCGCCGCGTGGTGCTCGCGGGCGGCATACGGACGGCGGTTGTTGAGTTGTGTGGTGCGTGGCGCCTCTGGAGGTGCCGGTGTGCCGTATGCGGGGCCTGACGGAAGCAAGACTCTGCCGGAATCGGACCGGGGGAAGCAATTCTCCGTTGCGTGGGAAAGGTCACACCTCGTTTGGCGGTCCCGAATGACGGAAAAGGCGCCACAACACGCCGCCGCCCGGCTAGGCTGCTTGGCCCGCCGGGCGGCGTCAACGTCCCAACCCGTATCAGATCTGACCTTCCTCCAACATTTCGGTCACCAGTGCGGCGATGCGGGAACGCTCCGAACGCGTGAGCGTCACATGCGCGAAGAGCGGATGCCCCTTCAGCTTCTCGACCACGGCGACCACGCCGTCGTAACGGCCGACCCTGAGGTTGTCCCGCTGGGCCACGTCATGGGTGAGGACGACCCGGGAATTCGTGCCGATCCTGGACAACACAGTCAGCAGGACGTTCCGTTCGAGCGACTGGGCCTCGTCGACGATCACGAAGGCGTCGTGCAGGGAACGGCCCCGGATGTGGGTGAGCGGCAGGATCTCCAGCATGCCGCGCCCCAGCACCTCCTCGATCACCTCGCGCCCGGAGACGGCCGAGAGGGTGTCGAAGACGGCCTGCGCCCAGGGGCTCATCTTCTCGGCCTCGCTGCCGGGGAGATAACCGAGCTCCTGCCCGCCCACCGCGTACAGCGGGCGGAAGACCATCACCTTCTTGTGCTGCCCGCGCTCCAGCACCGCTTCGAGCCCCGCGCAGAGCGCCAGCGCCGACTTGCCGGTGCCGGCCCGGCCGCCCAGCGAGACGATGCCCACCTCCTGGTCGAGCAGCAGGTCCAGGGCGATGCGCTGCTCGGCGCTGCGGCCGTGGATGCCGAACGCCTCCCGCTCGCCGCGGACGAGCCGCACATTGCCCTCGGCCGTGACCCGGCCGAGCGCCTTGCCGCGTTCGGACTGGAGGACCAGGCCGGTGTGCACGGGCAGTTCGGCGGCCTCGGGGACGTACAGCGTCTCCTCGGCGAAGAGCAGGTCCACCTGGTCGGCACCGAGGGACAGTTCGGACATGCCCGTCCAGCCGGAGTCGGTGATCGCCAGCTCCGCGCGGTACTCCTCGGCGAGGAGGCCGACCGATGACGCCTTGATGCGCAGCGGCAGGTCCTTGGAGACGACCGTGACGTCGTACCCCTCGGCCTGGAGGTTGCGCGCGACCGCGAGGATCCGTGAGTCGTTGTCCCCCAACCGGTAGCCGGCGGGCAGGACGCCGGGATCGGAGTGGTTGAGCTCGACGCGGAGCGTCCCGCCGAGGTCCCCGAGGGGGATCGGCGCGTCCAGCCGGCCGTAGCGGACCCGGAAGTCGTCCAGCAGGCGCAGGGCCTGGCGGGCGAAGTAACCGAGCTCCGGATGGTGCCGTTTGGCCTCCAGTTCCGTGACCACGACGACCGGGAGCACGACCTCGTGCTCGTCGAAGCGGGCCATGGCGTTCGGATCGGCCAGCAGGACGCTGGTGTCGAGAACGTAGGTGCGCCTGTCGGGCAGGCGGCGCTTTGTGCTGGTCACCACGGAAGGACGTACCCCCTCGGAAGAGGTCGGGGTGCGACGGCGGGCGTCGCGTGGCATCCCACTTGTCATCGGCGCCCACCCGGCTGGTGACCGGGCGCCGGCCTGTCAGGGATATGCCCTCTTACCCGGCCGGCCATGCCGACCGGATCTCTTCCGGGGGACGCGGGGCGGACCCCGCGCGCCCGGCCTGCGGCCCTAGCCTCCGTAGCGGCGATGGCGGGCGGCGTAGTCGCGCAGTGCCCGCAGGAAGTCGACCCGGCGGAAGGCCGGCCAGAAGACCTCGCAGAAGTAGTACTCGGAGTGCGCGCTCTGCCAGAGCATGAACCCGGAGAGGCGCTGCTCGCCGCTGGTGCGGATGACGAGGTCGGGGTCGGGCTGGCCGCGCGTGTAGAGGTGCTCGGAGATGAGGTCGGTGGAGACGATCTCGGCCAGGTCCTCGAAGGAGGTGCCCTTGGCGGAGTGTTCCAGGAGCAGGGAACGCACGGCGTCGGCGATCTCCTGCCGCCCGCCGTAGCCCACCGCGACGTTGACGAGTATCCCGTCGACCCCGACCGTGGCCTGCTCGGCCTCCTTCAGGACGGTCTGGGTGTGGGCGGGCAGCAGGTCGAGCGTGCCGACGTGGTGGACCCGCCAGCGGCCGTCCGCGGCCAGGCCGCGCACCGTGTTCTCGATGATGCCGAGGAGGGGCGTCAGCTCGGCCTCGGGCCGGTCGAAGTTGTCGGTGGACAGCATCCAGAGCGTGACGACCTCGACGTCGGTCTCGCTGCACCAGCCCAGGAGTTCCTTGATCTTCTCGGCCCCGGCCTGGTGGCCCTCGGCGGCCGTACCGCCGGACGCCTTGGCCCAGCGGCGGTTGCCGTCGAGGATGACGCCGATGTGCTTGGGCACCTGGGAGTGGTCGAGGCGGGCCTCCACCCGGCGCGCGTAGAGCCCGTACACCAGGTCGCGCAAGTTCACTGAGTCCACCTCTCGGTTCCGTGCGGGCCCGCCGGCCCCGCGTCAGGGGTCCGGGGTCGTCCCCTGGGGATCGGATCGCCGCACTGGAAGGGGGCGGATCGCCCCGCCGTGTCATGGCAGTCCCGTCAGGCCACATTACTGCGCGGGCCCCGCACCCACCCAACCCGGCCTGTCACAAGTCCGTGATAAGGAGAGAATCGTGACTGATTCCTCCTCCCCCTACCAGGCCGCCCCGACCCGCTACGACTCCATGGAGTACCGGCGCAGCGGACGCAGCGGTCTGAAGCTGCCGGCCGTCTCGCTCGGCCTCTGGCACAACTTCGGCGACGACCGGGCGCTCGGCTCCCAGCGGGCCATCCTGCGCCGCGCCTTCGACCTCGGTGTGACCCATTTCGACCTGGCCAACAACTACGGTCCGCCGGCCGGCTCGGCCGAGCTGAACTTCGGCAAGCTCTTCCGCCAGGACTTCGCCCCGTACCGGGACGATCTGCTGATCTCGACCAAGGCGGGGTACGAGATGCACCCCGGGCCGTACGGGGAGTGGGGGTCGCGCAAGTACCTGCTGTCGTCGCTGGACGCCTCGCTGAAGCGGACGGGCCTGGACTACGTCGACATCTTCTACTCGCACCGCTTCGACCCGGAGACTCCGCTGGAGGAGACGATGGGGGCGCTGGCCTCCGCCGTACAGCAGGGCAAGGCGCTGTACGTGGGGGTGTCCTCGTACGACTCGGCGCAGACCGCCGAGGCGGCGCGGCTGCTGCGCGAGATGGGCGTGCCGGCCCTGATCCACCAGCCGTCCTACTCGATGATCAACCGCTGGACCGAGGAGGACGGGCTCCTGGACACGCTGGAGGCGGCCGGGATGGGCTGCATCTCCTTCGTGCCGCTGGCCCAGGGGCTGCTGACCGGGAAGTACCTGAACGGCATCCCGGAGGGTTCGCGCGCCACGCAGGGCAAGTCGCTCGACCCGGACCTGCTGTCGCAGGAGGTCGTGCGCCGGCTGAACGGGCTGAACGACATCGCGCGCCGCCGGGGCCAGTCGCTCGCCCAGCTGGCCCTGACGTGGGTGCTGCGCGACAGCCGGATGACGTCCGCCCTGATCGGCGCGTCGAGCGTGGGTCAGCTGGAGGAGAACGTCGCGGCGCTGGCGGGCCCGGAGCTGTCGGCCGAGGAGCTGGAGGAGATCGACGTCTTCGCCGTCGACACCGAGGGCACCAACATCTGGGCCGCGCGGGGCTGAGTGCCTGCCCGGCCCGGAGCCGGGCAGAAAAAACGGGCCGGTCCGTGGGGGGGGGTTACGGACCGGCCCGAGGGGGGGTTTCCACCATAACCCTTCGTAAGTGATGCTGGGCGCCGCGACGCGAAATAATTACTCTCCGAGAGTGAGAGGCTTCGCTCCGGTCATCGACCGGCCCTCACCGCACCCCTCTGACCTGCGAGGACATCGCCCGGCCCGGGACGAACACCGGGAACACGCCCGAGACGTCCACAGGATGTCCACATTCCGCTCGTCAGTGGCCGCCCCGGGGCTTCACACAGCCCGTTCCCTCCATGTAGCGACCGTGTGCCTCCGCGTTGACGAGTCCGTTGACCATGCCGTCCAGCGAGCCGTCCACGCAGAGGGTCCCGAGGGACACGGTGAAGGAGGTGCGGTGCGTGCCGAAGGTGCTCGTGGTGACCGATCCGTCGGGGTATCCGAGGGCGTGGAGCGCCTGGAAGACCGAGTCCTCGGTGGACTTCTGCCCCTCCGCGAGCGCGGCGAGCCCCTGCTTCACCCGCTTCACCTCCGCCTCGCCCCGGGCGCGGTCCGCCTCGGACAGGTCGAGGGTGGACTGGAAGGCGTGGTTCTCGGCGTAGTGCGGGTTGGCGTCGCCGCCCTGCGGGGCGCCCTGGGGAGCGCTCGGCGCGGTGCCCTGCTCGGTGCTCGGCGCCGTGCCCTGTTCGGCGCTCGGCTCGGTGCTCGGCGCGGCGCTCGGACCCGTGGGGACGGAGACGGCGGAGGCCGGGGGTGGCGCCGCGTCGCCGGGGGTGGCCAGGATGTGGCCGCAGCCGGTGAGCGCGGAGGCGGTCAGGAGCACGGTGGCGCCGGCGCGGAGCGGGGCCGTACGTATCGCGGAGGTCATGGGTACGAGTATGGAACGGGAACCCGGCGTGTGGCGGCGGGAGTTGGTCCCCGCGCCGTTACGTCGCGGCCGCCGCGCCCCGGTGCCCCCGGGTGAAGCGGACGCCCACGGTGTCCCCGCCGACGACCACGAAGCGGCCGCCCTCGCAGCGGATCACGGCCTCGTGGACCTCGCCCCGCTCGTCCCGGCGTTCGTCCGTACTCAGCACCGTCCAGCCGCCCTCCGGAGCCTCCGGCAGCCCGGCCAGCGCGGCGAACTCCCACTGCGCGGCGGGCACACACCAGTCGGGCAGCTGCGGCCAGGTGCCGGCGCCCACGTGCAGGGTGCCGTCCGAGGCGCAGGTCAGGCGGACCGACTGGCCGTCGTCCAGCACGAACGAGACGGCCTCCGGCTCACCCATCCGGCCCTCGGGGCGGTAGAAGATCCCGAGCACGCCGACGATCCTGGCCCCCTTGAGCCACTCGGCGCCGCCCCGGCGCGGGCCGTGCGCGGCGTCCCCGTCGGTGCCGAGGTCCATGGCCTGCTCCTTCCGCGAGCGCTCGCGACCAGAGTGCCATCCTTCGGGCCGTCCGGGGGCGCCGGTCTCACGCGGGCTTGCGGGCCTCGATCAGGAAGCGGGTGGTGTGGGCGACGAACGGGCCCTCGGTCTCCAGCCGGTGGTGCAGCGCGGCGAGTTGCGGCCGGTACCGCTCGACGGTGAAGCCGGGCACCATCCAGATCACCTTGCGCAGGAAGTAGACGACGGCCCCGATGTCGTAGAACTCGGTGCGCAGCCGCTCCGCCCGCAGGTCCACGACGTCGAGCCCGGCCGCCTCGGCGTCGGCCCGCGCCCGCTCCGGGTCACGCGCGCCGCGCACCTGTGGGGGCTGCGGCCCGAGGAAGTACTCGACGAGCTCGAAGACGCTGGCGGGGCCCACCTGTTGCGAGAAGTACGTGCCGCCGGGCGCCAGCACCCGGGCGATCTCCTGCCACCACGTGGTGACCGGATGCCGGCTGACCACCAGGTCGAAGGCCCCGTCCCCGAACGGCAGCGGCGGCTCGTCCTCGTCCGCGACGACGGCCACCCCGCGCGGGTGCAGCAGCGCGGTCGCCCGCGCGACGTTCGGCGGCCAGGACTCGGTGGCGACGGCGAGCGGCGGCAGCTCCGGCACGGCGGCCAGCACCTCTCCCCCGCCCGTCTGGATGTCGAGCGCGGCCCGCGCCCGCCCCATCCGCTCCCCCATGGCCCGCGCGTACCCCCAGGAGGGCCGCTGCTCGGTGGCCCGCCCGTCGAGCCAGGAGAAGTCCCAGCCGTCGACGGAGACGCTGTCCGCCTCCGCGACGAGAGCGTCGAACCGGGCGGCTTCGCCGGGCGTGGGCGGGGTGGCGTCGGGCGTTGCGGTCATGGAGCCATCGTCCCAGCCGCGCCGGGCCGCCCGCGACCGCATTACGGGTGGGCAGGGGCGCCGGCCGGGCCGGACGCGCTGAGCCCGCCGGCGTCAGGCGGCCAGTCCCCCGAACAGCAGGCCCAGGAACGCCCCCGCGATCATGAAGGGGCCGAACGGGATGCCCGTCCTGCGGCCCGCGCGACGCAGCGCGACGAGCGCCGCCCCGTACACCGCGCCGAACAGGAAACCCGCGAAGCCGCCCGCGAAGACGACGGCCCAGCCGTACCAGCCGAGGACCGTGCCCAGGGAGAGGGCGAGTTTGACGTCGCCGAAGCCCATGCCGGACGGGTTGATGAGGAAGAGCAGGAGGTAGAACGCGCCCAGGACGAGCCCGCCGAGGAGGGCGGAGAGCCAGGAGCCCGCGTGTTCCGGCAGCAGTGCGGCCAGGCCCAGGAGTACGGCGGCGGCTCCGGCGGCCGGCAGGGTCAGCCCGTCCGGCAGCCGGTGCACGCGGTGGTCGATGCTCGCGAGGAGCACGGCGACCGGGGCGAGCAGCAGCCAGGCCGCCAGTTCGGGGCGCGTCCCGGTGGCCCAGGCGAGGGCGGCGCAGGCGAGCGCGCTGACGACGGGGGCGAGGCGGTGGGGGGCGTAACGGGGGGTGGGCGGGGACGTGTCCCCGGGCGGGGGCGTGTCCCCGGGCGGTGCGGCGCCGGGGGCGCCCGTCCGCACCTCCGCGACCGCCCCCTGCGCGCAGCCGCCGCAGCGTGCCGTGCCCAGCCAGGCGCGGGCGGGGCCGGTGAGGGGGTGGCCCGCCGGGCAGGCGTCCCGCCACGGTTCGCCGGGCGGGACGGAGAACCGGTAGGCGGCGCGCGGGACCAGGAGCCCGGTCGCGGCGCCCCAGAGTGCGGCGACCCCTGTCAGCATGGCGTACACCTCGGCGATCCTAATCGGCGCGGGCCGGGCGGGGGTTGTGCCGGTGGATTCGGGCCCGGCGGCGGACCGGCGGCGCTAACGTCGGGCCATGGCTCGATGGCGCGATGGCGCGGGGACGCTGACGATCACGGACCGGGACGGGGTGACCGAGACCCGGGTGCCGCTGCGGATCGCGGCGTCCTACCGGCACCGGGCACGCGGGCTGCTCGGGCGGGACGGGGTCGACGGGGCGCTGATGATCACGCCGTGCGGGAGCGTGCACTCCTTCCGGATGCGGTTCACCATCGATGTGGCCTACCTGGACCGGACGTTCAACGTGCTGGCGGTCCACACCATGAAGCCGGGGCGGCTCGGCCTGCCCCGGCCGCGCGGCCGGCATGTGATCGAGGCGGAGGCGGGCGCGATGGCGGCGTGGGGGCTGCGGCCGGGTGTGCAGGTCCGGGTCGAGCAGTCCCCGTAGCCCCGGAGCCCCTGCGGTCTACCTGCCGGGCACGTCGCTGCCGTAGACGACCCAGGGCGACTGCCGGAAGGAGTGCACGCCCGACAGCTGCGGCTGGACGGCGGCCACTTCGGGCAGCACCGCGAGCGTGTCCGGCCAGCAGTCGAAGTACACCGACCCCCTGACGATGAAGCCCGCCCAGTCGGTGTCCGCCGACGCGCCCTCGCGGTCGAGCACGAAGCCGACGCAGAGCAGCGATGCCCGCCCGACCGCCTCGCGCACCGCGCGGACCACCCGTTCCCCGGCGTCGCGGTCCAGCGGGCCGAGGCCGAAGCGCAGCTCCACCGTGCCGTCGTCGCCCCGGCTGATCCTGGCCCGTATCTCCTCGCCGCCGGGCAGCCAGAGCAGGAAGTCGACCCGGTCCAGGCGTTGCAGCCCGGTCAGCAGCACGAGTTGGTCCCGGCTCACCCAGGACTGCGTACCGGAGGAGTCGGTGCCGGGGCTGATCAGGGTGATGCGCCGGGTGACCGGGTGGTCCGCCCGCACACCGGCCGCCTCCAGGCCGCCGAGCAGCGACTCGGCGTCGGGGCGGCTCCAGCACAGGTGGTACGAGCAGAAGAAACCGTCACTCATCGGCGCGTCACCTCGGTACTCGTGGTGGCTGCCCGCCCCGCCCGGGGCACCGCGCGGGGCGGCGGCGTGGGGGCCGGCGGGTGGTCGGTATCCGAGCGTACGGGCACCCCCTGGTCCGGGGCTCGGGTCCATCGGCCCCGGTCCGGGGACGGCGGGGTGCGCCGGGCCCGGCTCGTAGACTCGCCGGACGGGCCGGCCGGTCCGCAGGGCGGGGACAGCGGGGAGTCGCGGCATGGCCATGTGGGTCCGACCGGTAGGCGCCGAGGCGCTGCCGGCGTGGCAGGACGGCATACGGCGGACCTACGCGGAGGCGTTCGCGGGTCCGCCGTGGCACGAGGACCCGTCTCTGGCCGACGGCTATGTCCACCGCCTGGCGGAGGACGCCGCCCGCCCCGGATTCAGGGCCGCCCTCGCGCTGAGCGGTGCCCCGGAGGACCCGGACGCCGCCTCGGTGGTGGGGTTCGCCACGGCCTGGACCACCGCCTCCCCCTTCCCGTCCGACCGGGGTTACGCGGCCGTCGCCTCGGTCCTGGGCCCTGAGCGGACGGCGGCCTGGCTCGTCGGCGCCCTGGAGGTGGACGAACTCGCGCTCAGCCCGCGTGCCCGCGGGACCGGTCTGGCGGCCGCGCTCCTGGAGTCCGTCACCGCGTCCGCGCCCGAGGGCCGCTGCTGGCTGCTGACCTCGGCGGACGCCGGGCCCGCGGTCCGCCTCTACCTGCGGCTCGGCTGGCGCCGGGTGCCCGGCCCCGCGGGGCGCCCGGACATCGCCGTGTTCCTCGGGCCCAGGCATCCGGCGTCGCGGGAACCGGCCCCGCGCGTCGACGTGTAAGCGGTGGACAACCCCGTACCGCCCCGGAAAGCTGTGCGGCGATGACACGCACCGACACGCCTCCCGCATGGGACGAGCGCACCCAGCTGACCACCTTCCTCGACTACACCCGCGCCACCGCGGTGGCCAAGTGCGAAGGGCTCTCGCAGGAGGACGCCGTGCGGGCGCCCCTGCCCGGCTCCCCGCTGATGACGCTCGCGGGGGTGGTCAACCATCTGCGCTGGGTCGAGTACTACTGGTTCGAGGTCGTCTTCCTCGGCGGCGAGGACGAGGGCCCGTGGACGGACGAGGACCCGGACCGCGAGATGCGGATCGCCGTCGACATGCCGCTCGCCGATGTGCTGCGCGAGTACGAGGAGCAGTGCGCCCGCTACCGGGAGCTGGTCGCGGCCCACGACCTGGACACGCGGGCCCAGCGGACGCGCTCGAGCGGCCTGCATCCCGATCTGCGCTGGATCCTGCTGCATCTCGTCGAGGAGACGGCCCGTCACAACGGCCACATCGACATCATCCGCGAGATCGTGGACGGGACGACGGGGGACTAGGAAGTGTCTTGCCGGGCCCGGGCCAGCTCGACGTTGAACTGGGCCCCGGACAGGAGCGCCAGGTTGGTGAACCACACCCAGATCAGGAACACCACGAGCCCCGCGAGGGAGCCGTACAGCCGGCTGTAGGAGCCGATGTACGTGGCGTACAGCGCGAACCCCGCCGACGCGGCCAGCCACAGCAGCGCCGCGAGCATCCCGCCGGGCAGGGCCTGACGGGCTCGGCGGGCCGGCTCCGGTCCGGTGCGGAAGAGGACCGTGATCAGCCCGGCCACCAGGCACAGCAGCAGGGGCCATTTCAGCACCGCCCACACCGCGTCCCCCACGTGGGTCACGCCCAGCCGGTGCCCCGCCCATCGCGCCAGCGGCCCGGTGAGCACGAGGGCGAACGCGCTGGCCATCATCAGCAGGAGCAGCCCGACCGCCCAGGCCACGATGATGTGCGCCTGGCGCAGCGCCGGCCGGGTGTCGCGTACCCCGTGCATGGCGTGCAGCGCCCGCCGGAACACCGCGAGATAGCTGGAGGCGGACCACAGCGCGCTGACGGACCCGGTCGCGACGAGCAGCCAGACGGCGGTGCGCTGCTGGGTGGCGGCCTCCAGCGGCTCGCGCAGCGCGGTGGCGGCCTCGGCGGGCGCGAAGGCGGTGATGTCGGCGATCAGTGCCCCGGTGGCGCCGGGGCTGGCGAGTCCGATGACGGACACGGTCACCAGCAGAGCGGGCAGCAGGGCGAGGATCGCGTAGTACGTGAGGGCCGCGGCCCAGTCCGATATGTCGTCGTTCCACAGCGAGACGGGCGTGCTGCGCAGCGCGAGCGGCCAGCGCCGGGCCCTTCCGGGGACGGTCTGCGCGGATCTGTGCGGGTGGGGCGGGGCCCCGGCGGCGGTACCGCTGGACTGGCTGGACACGGTTGCGGCTCCGGGGGCGTGAACGGTGTGGACGGGGCGGCGTCGGGGGTACGGAGCCGAGCCCGCTCCCCGCCTCTCCTCTTCTGCTCGTGTTCCCGCCCGGTACACCCGGTTCCGCACCGGGAGGGGCCTTCGGCCCTCGTTGTCGTACCCCGCCCGTACGCTCCCCCCATGAGCGTCTCCCTCTACTACACCGCGCGCCGCGCGACCCCGCTGACCGGGTCGGAGTCGGCCGCCGTCACCCGTGTCGTCACCGCGCGCCAGGCGTCGTTCCCGTACGAGGACGAGGAGAGCCTGTACGTGTACGCCCCCCGGGCGGCGGAGCCGGGGACCGTCCTCGACGGCTCCACCAAGATGCCGCTCGACCCCGGCCGGCTGCTGCCGGTGGTCGCCCATGTGCTGGACTCGGTCACGGAGTTGCGCCGGGCCCTGCCGGACGCCGGCTGGCATGTGCACCTGGACGATCTGGACATCGAGTGGGACGAGGCCAAGGGGTACGAGCTGCCCGGGATGCGCGACCCTGACCTCATGGGGGAGCTGGCGGCGGGCCCGGACGGAGCGGTGACCGCGCCGGACGGCCGGGGCACGCCTGGGCGGTGACGACGCCCTCGCCCGGGACGCCCGGCCGGCTGGCAAGCCCCCCGGCACTGTGAGCGGCGGGGCAGGGCTCAGCGCGGCAGCGTGACCCATGACTTGGAGCCACGCATGGGCTGGGGCGCCTCGCACACCCCCCACTCCCCACCCCAGTCGTCGACGACCGCCGCGAGCAGCCAGAGCGCCCTTCGGCGCCGGACCTCGCAGAGCGCGGCCGTGTCCGGTTCGACATGGTGCGGGTGCTGGTCCCAGACGAGGAGGCGGACGGCGTCCTCGCGGTGCCGGAGGGATACGTACAGCTCTCGCCCGGGGCTCAGCCTCGCGGTGACCGCGACGAGTTCGTTCACGGCGTGGGACACCGGCCATACGTACGCGGTGAGCCCATGCGTCTTCAGCGCGACGGCCGTCGCCGTACGGGCGATGGGCGCGCTGCGGGGGCCACCGGGGAGCGTGAAGCTCAGGCCGAGCCCGCTCCCGGTGCGCCCCTTGGTGCGGAGACGGGGCGGCGGGCCCTGCGTGGACGGGGCGTACGGGTACGTCGGCCGGCTGCCTGTGGCGGCCGGGCAGAGCGCGGTGGGCGGCGAGACGTGCATGGCTGACTCCCTGACGGACGGTGCAGTGGGTACGCGGACGAACGGTGGCCTGTCTCCCTGACGCGGGCCCGCCCCTCCCAGGGAAGGAGGCTGAGGGCAGGACCACGCGATGCACTTCGGTTCGCCGTGCGTGAGCGGTGCGCTACCGAATGTAGCGCGACTTGGCACGCGTGCCGTCACGTTCGAGGCAATTGCCTCCACCTGTTCTGGACTGCGCCACCCCGGCCGGGACAGACTGTCCCCATCGTCGGCGGAAGAAGGGCTCCATGCCGAGCAGTTCCACTCCCACAGAGCGGCAGAAGCGGCTGGGTGCCGAGTTGCGGAAGATGCGAGTCGCCGCAGAGGCGACCACCACGTACGCCGCGGGGCTGCTGGGCATCGACCGTACGAAGATCTCCAACATGGAGGTCGGCGTCCGCCCTGTCACTCCCGCCCGCATCCGCACCCTCGCCTGCAACTACGCCTGCGCGGACGGCACGTACGTCGATGCCCTGGTACAGATGGCGGAACCGGGCGAGCCCGGCTGGTGGGAGAAGTACCGGGGCCAGCTCCCCTCGGGCCTGCTCGACATCGCCGAGCTCGAATGGCATGCCACCTGCATCCGTACGGCTCAGACCGTCCACCTGCCCGGCCTCCTTCACACGGACGACTACGCCCGCGCGGTCTTCGGTGCCGTACTTCCGAAGCTTTCCCCGTTGGAGGTCGAGCTGCGGGTGGCCCACCGGATGGACCGGCAGCGGGTGCTCGACCGCCGTCCCCCCACGCCGTATGTGGGCTACGTGCACGAGGCGGCTCTCCGCATGGAGTTCGGAGGCACGCAGGCCGCAAAGCTCCAGCTCCGCCACCTCTGCGAGATGTCCGAGCAAGAGCACATCGACATCCGCGTCATCCCGGTCAGCCGGGGCGCGTTCCCCGGCGCCGGTCACGCCCTTCTCTACGCCCACGGCGCCGTTCCTCAACTGGACACCGTTCAGCTCGACTCCGCGCACGGCCCGGAATTCATGCATGCTGAGGGGCAGTTGACGAAGTACCGGGCCCACTTGGACTGGCTGGAGGCCGCATCTCTGGACTCCACCGGCTCGCGGGACTTCATTCAGGCCATCTCGAACCAACTGTGAGGACGTACCACATGCCGGCGATCGACTGGGAAGACGCCTTCTGCGGGGAAGGAAACAATTGTTTCCGCCTGGGCACGGACTCCGAGGGCAACGGCTACATCGCCGTCGCCGGGGCCGAGGACCATGTCCTCACCGACAGCCGCGAGGCACTCGCACAGATGATCCGGGACATCAAGGCCGGCAAGGCGGACCACCTGTTGTAGCGGCCGAGGACGGCCCCGCCGACACCTCAGGACGCCTCACGGAGCGCGGTCCACCCAGCCGTGTTGAACACGGAGTCGCCCGGCGCCACGATCGGCGGCTTCTCCTGCGCCCTCGTCCCCGACAATGCGCGGGCGGTCGCTTCCGGACTCAGCTTCCAATCACCGTCATGCCACTGGACACCGATCAGAGTACGCGTGTAACTGCCGGACTCCTTCGCCAGTTCACCGTTCTTCTGTGTGGCCCGGGCCAGCACCCAAAGAGAGATCTCATCGCCCTTGGCCTCGATGATCTTGTAGCCGATGACGTGGTTCCGCATGTACGCGCCGGCAGGCAAGGGTCCGCCTGCCGGCGCGCCCGTCTCCTTCTCGAACCGGCGATCGGGCTTTTCGGTGACCGCCTTGATGTGCTCGACCGCCACCGGGGCGTGGTCCTCCGGCACGACGTACGAGTCGTAGAGCCGCATTTGCTCGTCGAAGATGTTCGTACCCCCTTCGATCACCGTGGTGTTGGCGGCGACCGCCATGGCCACTCCGCCCTCGACGGTGTGCGGGAAGCCGACCACGCTGCCGTGCTTGTCGGTCCGCTGCCCGTGCGGGAGCAGCGCCCACCGTTCCGGCTCGGTCCATTCGTCCGGCGGTGAGTACCCCTCGGCCCGGGACGCCGAGGGCGGAGTCTGTTCCGGAGACGGTGAGAGAGATGTAGGGCTGGGACTCATCCCGCTCCGTACGGCCACGATCGGTACGCCATCTCCTCTCGTGTCCAGGGCGTGGGTGACCAGAGCGACCACGCCGGCCAAAAGCAGGCCGACTACCGCTAAGCGTCCACTGGTCCACTTCTCGCTCGTGCGCTCCACAACAGGCCCTTCCGATACCGCCGATACATCGTTGCTCCGCGATGCTGCCTCAGAAGTACCAGCGCTCAGGCCGTTTCCCGGTGAACGGCCGAAGTCGGTCCCCAGGGCCGGAGGGCTCGCGTTGCGCAGTGGGACGCGGTGCCTCGGGGAGTCCCCGTCGCGGTCGATCACCGAGCGACTGAAAACCGCTTGCGGACGCCCCGACCCCCACCTACCTTGGTCTGCATGGGTTCTCTGTGATACTCCCCCTGCGCCTGCGTTGAGCTCGGCTCCGCAGTAGCGCATTCTCCTGCGCATCCGCACTCTCACGCCTCAGCGGCTCCGTGACGCCTGCCCTTCCGGTACGCGGCCCCGGTGTGCCGTCGGCGTGCGCGGACGCGCCCCGACCACCGCGCGCCGATCGGCCCGGGCCGAGAACAGGGGGCTTTCCCATGCACACCGGACAACTCACACTTCAGAACGTCACCCGCCGCTACGACGACCGCGTCGTGCTGGACGACGTCACCTTCACCGTCAGGCCCGGGGAGCGGGCGGGCATCATCGGCGACAACGGGGCCGGCAAGTCCACGCTGCTCCGGCTGATCGCCGGGCTCGACCGGCCCGACAACGGGGCGCTGACCGTCGTCGCACCCGGCGGCACGGGCTACCTCGCGCAGTCGCTCACCCTGCCCGCCGGGGCGACCGTCCAGGACGCCGTGGACGCGGCGCTCGCCGGGCTGCGGGAGCTGGAGGCCCGGATGCGCCGGGCCGAGGCCGGGCTCGCGGGCCTGGCCGGGGCGGAGCTGACCGCCGCGCTGGAGGCGTACGCGGGGCTCGTCGCGCGGTACGAGGCGCGGGCCGGTTACGAGGCCGACGCGCGGGTGGACATCGCCCTGCACGGTCTCGGGCTGCCCGGCCTGGACCGGGACCGGCCGCTGTCCACGCTGTCGGGCGGCGAGCGGTCGCGGCTGGCGCTGGCGGGGACGCTGGCTTCCCGGCCGGAGCTGCTGCTGCTCGACGAGCCGACCAACGACCTGGACGACCGGGCCGTGGACTGGCTGGAGAACCACCTGCGGGCGCACCGGGGCACCGTGCTCGCGGTGACGCACGACCGGGTGTTCCTGGAACGGGTCACCACGACGATCCTGGAGGTCGGCGAGGGCCGGGTGACGCGGTACGGGGACGGCTACGAGGGCTACCTCGCCGCGAAGGCCGCCGATCGCCGGCGCCGACTGCGGGAGTACGAGGACTGGCGCGACGAGCTGACCCGTAACCGGGAGCTCGCCGCGTCCAACGTGGCCCGGCTGGCGGCGATCCCGCGCAAGGTGCCGCTCAGCGTGTTCGGGCACGGAGGGTTCCGGGCGCGGGGGCGGGGGCACGGGGCGATGGTCCGCATCCGCAACGCGAAGGAGCGCGTCGAACGGCTCACGGAGCGGCCGGTCGCGCCGCCGCCGGATCCGCTGGTGTTCGCCGCCCGGGTGACCGCCGCCCAGGCGTCCGCTCCGCCGGTCGCGGCGGAGCTGGCCGGGGTCCGCGTCGGGCGCCGCCTCTCCGTGCCCGCGCTGCGGATCGGGGGCGCGGAACGCCTGCTGGTCACGGGGGCGAACGGGGCCGGCAAGTCGACGCTGATGCGGGTGCTCGCGGGTGAGCTGCAACCCGACGCCGGGACCGTGCGGACGTGGGGGCGGGTCGGGCACCTGCGCCAGGAGGAGACGCCGTGGCCGGCCGGCCTGACGCTCCCGGAGGCTTACGCCCACGGGCGCGGCGGTGACCTCGACGCGCACACGGAACACCTGCTGTCGCTGGGCCTGTTCGGCCCGGCGGACCTGCGCCTGCGGGTCGGCGAGCTCTCCTATGGGCAGCGGCGCCGGATTGAACTGGCCCGCCTGGTCGGCGAACCCGTCGATCTGCTGCTGCTCGACGAGCCGACGAACCACCTCTCCCCGGCGCTGGTGGAGGAGCTGGAGGGCGCTTTGGCCGGGTTCGGGGGTGCGGTGGTCGTCGTCACGCACGACCGGCGGCTGCGGGAGCGCTTCCGCGGGAGGCGGCTGGAACTGGACGAGGGACGGGCGGTGGAACGTACGGAAGCGGCCTGATTGGCCGATAACTCGCTGGTTTGATGACTGAAATCCGCCCCCTCCGAGGAGGGTTGGTGTCGGTCATATGAACACCGGCCGACTCATGGACAGCCGGATCACAGACAATCCACCCCTGGGGGGGCTTTGCACCTGTCTTCACTGAAATCCGGCCGCGCGCACGCGAAACGCGCGAGCCGGATCGCGGCCTGCACCGCGCTCGTCCTCTCCGCCGGCATGCTGCTGGCGGCCCCGGCCTCGGCCGACGACGCGAAGGGCGCCGACGCGCCGAAGGCCGTCGGCTCGACGCCGCGCAACATCTCCAGCGACAACATCCTCTACCAGGACCGGAAGGGCTATCTGTATCTGTCGCCGGGCGGGAGGACGCAGGACTACCGCTTCGTGCTCAACAACGAGGACGATCCGGCCAACTACGTCGTTTACAAGGACGTCATCACGCCAGGCGACCTGCAGGGCGATGGTGAGCCCGAGGTCCTCACCCTGACGGCGTCCGGGACACTCACGCTGCGCACCTGCTTCAGTCCGGACAGGAACGCCGGTCCTCCCACCTGGTCCGGCAACGGCTGGCAGAAGTACAACAAGGTCGTCGCGTCCGGCGACCTGACCGGTGACGGTCACAACGACCTGATCGCGCGCACACCCTCCGGCGACCTCTATCTCTACGTCTCCACCGGGCGCATCGAGGGCCAGCCCTTCGAGCCCGGCGTCAAGGTGGCCTCGGGCTGGCAGGCGTACGACCAGATCGTCGGCATGAATGACGCCACCGACGACGGCATCGGCGACGTCGTCACCCGGACGCCCGCCGGTGATCTCTATTTCCACGAGGGCACCGGGGACCCGTCGGAGCCCTTCGAGGCACCGTTCAAGATCGGTTACGGGTACGACACGTACAACCAGCTCGTGGGTCTCGATGACGTCAACGGCGATGGTCGCGGCGACCTCATGGGCCGCAAGACGAACGGTGACACGTACATCTACCACTCCCTGGGCGACGGCCGGGTACAGGCGAGGATCACCGGAAAGCCGGGGTGGCAGAAGGCGTCCCTGTTCGCCGGGGCGGGCGGTAACCCGGACTCCGGCAAGCGCAACGTCATAGCCGCCGATCCCGAGGGCTTCGGGTATGTGTACGAATCCCTGAACAACGGCGAGCTCTACGGGGCGAGTGAGAGTCCGTACAACTCCCGCGACGGCCTCGTGCGGAACGCCTCCTCCCTCGACGGCGACGGGAAATCCGACGTCCTCCGGGTCGAGGACGACGAGCTGTACCTCGGGTACAAGAAGATCAGTGCCGGATGGGGCGGCTACGACGACATCGTCGGCCCGGGCGACCTGAGCGGTGACGGCGCGGGCGACCTCCTCGCCCGCGACTCCAAGGGCGACCTGTTCCTGTACCAGGGGAACGGCCAGGGCACCGCGTTCGCGGCGAAGGTCAAGGTGGGCTACGGCTACGGCACCTACCGCTTCATCGTCGGCGCCGGGGACCTCACCGGTGACGGCCGGGCGGACGTGGTGGCGATCGCCAAGGACGGCACGCTGTACCTGTACGAGGGCACGGGGAAGGCGTCCGCACCGCTGAAGGCGCGCGTCAAGATCGGCTCAGGCTTCGACATCTACAACAAGTTCGCCGCCGTGGACAACCTCAACGGGGACGGCAGAACGGGCCTGGTCGGGGTCAACGGCTACGGCGACCTGTACCGCTACGCGTCGACCGGGACGGGCGAGCTGAGCAAGCGCGTACTGATCGACTCCGACTTCAACAAGTACAAGGCCCTGTACTGATCCCCCGCGCGGCGGCGGCCCTGGTGCGGGCCGCCGCCGCGCGGTGCGGGTCAGCTCTGCGAGCCGGTCCCGGTCTCGCCGCGCTGGAAGGAGACCTCCACGCGGCGGTTCTTCCGGCGGCCCTCCTCGTCGTCGTTGCTCGCGATCGGGTAGTCCTCGCCGTAGCCCCGGATCTCGAACGTGATCCCGGAGCCGCCGAGCGCCTCGTCCAGCACGTTGTGGACGGCCTCGGCGCGCTTTTTGGACAGCACGTCACCGTGCTCGGACGAGCCGAGGTCGTCAGTGAACCCGAACACCCTGACCTTCTTGGCGTCCTGCCGCTTGATCTCCTCCGCGATGGCGTTGATCCGCCCCTTGGCCTCACCGCTGAGCTTCGCGCTGTCCTTGCCGAAGAGCACCTCCGCCTGGAGGGCGAACTTGATGTCGGCGTTGGTGTCCTCGCGGCGCTCCTCGCCGCCGAGGTCCTCGATGACGGACTTGATGTCGAGGACTTTGGGCGGGGCGAGGGTGGCGCCATCCGGGAGCTTCAGGTCGGAATCGTTGGAGTCGACCTCTACCGGTGGCTCGGCCGATGCGGACGGGTAGGGACTGTCATCGGCGACCGCCTGTGTGGCTTCGATTGCCCCGAACGCCAGCGCCACTGCGAACGCGGTCATGACGACACGTGTTCTCGTCCCCTTCGCGGCGTCGATGTCGGCACTCATCCGGTGATCTCAATCGTCGCGTTCGGGAACCCCGGGAACTGAAGATCCACCTTGTTCGTGGTGCTGGGCGGGGACGGAAACTGGGCGAAGAAATTCAGGCTCTGCCCTGGGTCGATGCTCGACGTGTAGTTACTCGTGGTGAGCGGCCGGTTGTCGGTGTCCCGCAGGACGTAGTACCGCTTCTTGCCGACCGAGTCCACCAGCGTCATACCGGCCAGCGAAGGACCCGTATCGGTGACCGCTTCCTCCTGCCCGCTCCATTCGAGAGGTGTGGTGAACCCTTCTCCGCCGGTGTTCTTGAAGTCGCCGCTAACGGTCAGGAATCCGCCGCTGTCCCGCTTGGCCGAGTACACGATCATCTGGACACCCTTGTCGTTCTTTAGGGTCGCGAGTGTCTTGCTGCGATCGGGAAGCGTTTCGCTCTGTGCACCCTGCTTGCCCTGCCCCTTGCCTGCATCGGACGAGGCCGCGGGCTCGTTGTCCACTCCCTTGTCGTCGCCACCGCAAGCTGCCACTGAGAACAGCAGAGACGAGGCCAGGAGTGCGACTGCCCCAGCCCGGCATACTTTCCCCACCTGCCGGAAATTCATTCGGAATCCTTTACGTCATTCGTGGTCAGTTCTCGGTCAGGCGCACGGAGAAGAGGTCGGCCATCTCAGGCATGAGCGTCAGGTCTTCGGAGTCCACCACCCAGTCCAGGCCCCCGTCACAGCGGACCTTGCCGACTGGCGTGGTCGTCGCCTCCGGATCCGGATCTACGTCCGTGTCCGGAGAGCTCGTCGGCTCCGGGGTGTTGGCCGGCTCCGGGCTGAACGTGCAGCGGGGTTCGACCACGGCCACGGCCACGGCTTCCGCCTTCTTGCCCTCGGTGCCCGGCACGATGTCCGTGCTCATGCCCTTCTTGGACTGCAGGCGGACCTCGTAGCCCCATCTGCCGTCGGCCAGTGGCTGGCAACCGACGATGCTCGCCTTGTTCCGCGCAGCAAACGAGGACGCCCTCCCGCAGGCGTTGTCCGGCCCCCCCAGGAACGACGGGCTGAACACCGATACCAAGTAATCGGGGTCCGCGAGATGCGCCTTCAGGTCGGTTTCGAGCAGGCTGCGCGATTCCTTGGCCGCCGCCAGCGCTGCCGCATCGGCTGCACTCTGCGCACCATTTCGCTGAATGTCGGCTTCACCGAATGCTAAGAAGATCAAGCCGAGGAAGAGCAGGCCCACCACCGCTGTAATGTACAGCGGTGCGGCCTGCCCCGAGTCCTCGCAGACTTTCGGTGTCACTTGCCCAAGACCTTATTGATCTTTTCCTTGAACTTGTTTCCGATGGTGGTGCCCATCTTGGTGTTGATCAGAGCGATCACGATCGCCACCACCAGAATCGTGATGCCGACGTACTCGATCGCCCCCTGCCCCGCGTCCTTCCGGCGCTTCATGCGGTCCACAGTGGTGCTCGCCCAGTGGTTCACATAAGTCTGCGTCCGCACCGCCGCCTTGAGCGCGATGTTCTTCATGGCGATGTCCCCCTCCGGGTTCGACCGACCGGGAATCGGTCGACGTTGGTCCATAGGTCCGCGTGCTGCGGGCAACGTACGTCGGTGCAGTGGCCCTCTTCGTGGGCTTCCGGGCCCATTCCCACTTCCGGGGCTCGTCAGACGTATCGCTTTCAGCCATGCTGCCCCTCCCGCCCCCCTCAGCTCCGAATGTCCCACAAACAGCTCTCCGAGGACGGCGCTTCGCGTTGTCAGCTGCCGAAGATCTCATTGATGTTCACGTTCGCCGCGTAGTAGAACCCGACCGCGATCAGGATGATCGTGCCCGGGAGCATGAAGCTCGTGACGATCAGCGTGGCCTTGGGGACGGCCTTGGACGCCTTGCGGCGGGCTTCCTGGGCGTCGGTGCGGCGCATGTCGTTGGCGATCTGGATCAGGGTGTCGACGATGGGCGCGCCCAGCTCCTCGCCCTGCTGGAGGGCGGAGACGAACATGGAGACCTGTTCGGACTCGTTGCGGCGGCGGAGCTGGTCGAAGGCGTCGCGCCTGCTGACGCCCATGTCCATCTGGCGCAGGGTGATGCGCAACTCGTCGGACCACGGGCCGGTGTACTTCTCCGAGACCCGCTCCAGCGCCTGCCGGAAGCCGAGCCCGGCCGAGACGACGACCGCGAGGACGTCCAGGAAGTCGGGCAGGGTGCGCTCGATGTCGTCCTTGCGCCGGGCGATGGCCGCCCGGATGATCACGTCCGTCCAGAACAGGCCGTAGACGAGCAGGATGACGGCCAGGAACACCTGCCCGTTCATCAGCATGGCCAGGGCGGCCAGGACGCCGAGGCCGCCGAAGACCGCGCGCCGGGCGGCGTAGCGGTCGACGGTCAGGCCGCGCGGGTTGCCGGCCATGTCGAGCTTCCGGCGGATCCGGTCGACGCGCCGGGGGCCCATCATGGACAGGATCCGGGGGGCGTACCGCATGCCGATGCGGTCGATGGCCGAGCCGGCGGCGCTGGTGCGGCTGGCGCCGACCTCCAGGGCGACGGCCAGGTCGCCGGGGAGCTTGGCGTCCGCGCGGTACATGCGGACGCCCTGGAAGGCGCCGAGGACGGCGAGTCCCATGACGGCGGCGAGCAGGATCTCCATGTGCGTCTCCTCTCCGGCCGTCAGATGCGGACGCGGGTCAGGCGGTTGATCAGGAAGAAGCCGAGGCCGTAGAGACCGGCGGCGACGACGATCGCGATGCGGCCGGTCGTCGCGGCGGCCATGTCGTCCAGTGCGCCGCCCCTCATGGTGTTGATGAGGAGCAGGAAGAGCAGTCCGAGGACGGGCACGGCGACGGCGGTGACCTTCACCTGCGAGAGGAGGGTGGTCACCTCGCGCCGGGTCTCCTTGCGCTCCTCCAGCGTGTTGGTGAGGTTGCGCAGCGAGGAGACGATGGTGCCGCCCGCCCGGTTGGACAGGATGAGGGTGGAGACGAGGACGGTCAGCTCGCGGGAGGGCAGCCGTTCGACGAGCTCGTTCAGGGCGTCGTCCAGGGAGTGGCCGATGGCCAGGCGGTCGGCGACCCGGCGCAGCTCCTCGTGGGCGGGGTCGTCCAGCTCCTCGACGGCCATGGAGATCGCGGTGCGCAGGGCGAGTCCGGCCTGGGTGGCGTTGGCGAGGACGCGGGTGAGCTCGGGGAGCTGGCTGATGAACGCCTCGGTGCGTTTGGCGCGCTGCCAGTCGAGGAAGGCGTTGCCGCCCCAGGCGCCGATGAGGACCGCGAGGAGTCCGAAGAACGAGGCGAAGACGGCCGCGGTGACGAAGTAGAGCGCGAGCAGGGCGGCGACGACGTACACGGCGTACTCGCCGGGGGTGAGGTCGAGCCCGGTGACCGCGAGCTTCCGCTCGATGCGCTTGCCGAGGCGGGTCCGGCGCAGCTTGCGGTCGACGGTCCGGAAGCGCCGGGCGCGTCCCTCGATCGCCGGGGGGCCGGTCCGGGAGAGGCGGTCGATGAGGGCCCGCTGCTGTTCCCTGCCGGAGGCGTAGACATGCAGGCCGATGACGGCGAGCACACCGGCGAGCAGGGTCACGCCGACCGTCAGGAGCGGGAGGTTGTCCATGTCGGGAAGCGCCTTTCAGGCCGTGGGCGTACGGGTCAGCAGCTGCTCGTCCGTGTGGGCGACCCCGAACGCCGGGGGGACCGCCTCGTTCGCCATGTAGAAGCGGTCCGCGACCCGGCGGGGCACGGGGAAGTACGCGAACTGCCCGTACACGCGCCCGTCGGCCGCCATCGGGAGGGCGTCGAAGCGGCAGACGGAGACGATGCGGTAGTCCTCGCGGCCGTACGAGTCCACGACGGCGATCTCCGTGACGCGGCGGGAGCCGTCGCCGTGCCGGGTCAGCTGGATGATCACGTCGACGGCGCTGTTGATCTGGTCGTGGATCGCGGCGAACGGGATCTCGACCTCGGACATGGAGCTGAGGGTCTGGAGTCGCATCAGGGCGTCCTCCGCGCTGTTGGCGTGGACGGTGGCGAGGGAGCCGTCGTGGCCGGTGGACATGGCCTGGAGCATGTCGAGGGTCTCGCCGCCCCGGACCTCGCCGACGATGATGCGGTCGGGGCGCATGCGCAGGGAGTTGCGGACGAGGTCGCGGATGGTGACCCGGCCCTTGCCCTCGACGTTGGGCGGCCGGCTCTCCAGCGTGATCACGTGGGACTGCTGGAGCCGGAGCTCGGCGGAGTCCTCGATGGTGACGATGCGCTCGCCGTCGGGGATCAGCCCGGAGAGCGCGTTGAGCAGGGTGGTCTTGCCGGTGCCGGTGGCGCCGGAGACGATCACGTTGAACTTGGCGCGGACGAAGCCGGCGAGCAGGAGCAGCATGTGCTCGTCCAGCGAGCCGAGCGCGATCATCTCCTGGAGCGTGAAGGCCCGGGGGAAGCGCCGGATGGTGAGGATCGGGCCGGACAGGGAGAGCGGGGGGATGACCACGTTGACGCGCTCGCCGGAGGGGAGCCGGGCGTCGACCATCGGGTTCGACTCGTCCACGCGGCGGTTGACCGTGGAGACGATGCGTTCGATGGTCTGCATCAGCTGGTCGTTGGAGGAGAAGCGCATCGGGAGGAGTTCGAGGCGGCCGCCTCGCTCCACGTAGACCTGGTCGGGACCGTTGACCATGATCTCGCTGATGGAGGCGTCCTCCAGGAGCGGTTCGAGGATGCCGAGGCCGAGCGCCTCGTCCACGACCCGGCGGATGAGCTGCGAGCGCTCCGCGGAGGACAGGACGGGGCCCTCGCGGCTGATGATGTGGCCGAGGACGCGTTCGAGCCTGGCCCTGCGGTCGGCCGCCGCGAGGGCGGACATCTCGGCGAGGTCGATCTCCTCCAGCAGTTTGGCGCGGTAGGCGCCGACGAGCCGGCTCTCCTCGCTCATCCCGTTCGCGGGTTCGGGGCTGGTGATGCGCGCCCGCAGGCTCATGTGATCGACTCCCTCGTTTCCTGTGGCCGCATGGTCGGTTCCGGGTCAGTCGCTCGGCATGGTGGCGCTCTTCTCGACGGAGCCGAAGGAGAACATCGGCAGCAGAGCGGGGACGGAAACCCGCACGGTCACGGTGACCGACTCCTCGCCGCCCCCCGTCGTGACGGTCGCCCCGTCCGCGAGCCAGCCGCTCATGGACTCCCGGGCCACCGCGCCCGCCCGGCCCGTCTGGTGGTCGGTCGACGCCACCCGGGCCGCGGTCCGCGCGGCCGTACCCGCCTGCTGGGCGGCGTAGACGGCGATGCCGAGCTGCGCGACGACGAGCGCGACGACGAGCAGCAGGGTGAGCACGCCCACGTACTCGACGGCGGCCTGCCCGCGTTGCCGGGAGCCGGTGCGGCGCCGGGTCACCATGCGTCCCGCCGCTCGTTCCTGGCCTTCGCCTCGCCCGTGGCGTGCATGGGCACGCTGAACGCGCCGGGGAACAGCAGCGGTACGTCGATGCGCACGGTCGCGGAGACCAGCTCGCCGGACCCCCCACGGCACCGCACCTGAATCGACCAGCCGCCCGGGACGTCCTCGCGCCCCGCCCGATCGCAGGCCGCCCCCGGGTCGCCCTCGGCGACGGCGGCGGCCCGGACGGCCTTGTCGGCGGCGTTCCCGGCGAGGATGTACGTGTAGCAGACGAGCCCCGCCTGCCAGAGCAGGGCGAGGGTGAGCAGGATGAGGGGCAGGACGCCGACGAACTCGATCGCGGTCTGGCCCCGGTCGGAGCGGGCGTCACGGCCCGCCGCCGCCCGGCGCCGGTACGCGGGTAAGAGGTTCATGGCACGGCACTCCCCCTCGGTGGTCATTTCGCACGCGCCCGCCGGCCGCCGGCCGAACCGCGCTCACCCTTGAGCCTGCCCCCTCGGGCGGCCGCTTCCGCGTTCTTGACGAGGCCGAGTTCTCCGGCCAGCCCCCACAGGGCCTGTTTCACCGCGGACTTGGCGTCCAGGTCCTGGAGGCGGCCGGCGTCCACGACCGCCTGGAGCTCCTTGAAGCCGGCCGGGACGGCGATCCGGGCGACCTTGGTGGCGGTGATCCTCTCGATCAGCGCGGGCTGGATCTCCGTCTGGCGGGTGTGGCGGTTGACGAGGGTGATGGTCTCCTCGGCCTTGCGGACCTGGAGCCGGTCCCAGAGGCGGACCATGCGCTTGGCGGCCCGGACGGCGATCACGTCCGGGGTGGTGACGAGGACGGTGCGGTCCGCCATCTCGACCGCCGCGGCGTTGGCCGCGTTCATGTACGTCCCGCAGTCGATGACGACGACCTCGTAGCGGTGGCGCAGGGCGCTGACGGTCTGGCGCACGACGCGGTCGGTGACGTCCTCGCCGCGCTCGCCGTCGGCCGGGGCGAGGAGCAGGGCGACGCCGGACTCGTGGTTGTACAGGGCGTCCTGGAGGACCCGGGGCGAGATGTCCTGGATGGTGGCGAGGTCCACCACGGACCGGCGGAACTGCACGTCGAGGTAGGAGGCGACGTCCCCCGACTGGAGGTCCAGGTCGGCCAGCGCGACGGTGTGCCCGGAGGCGGCGGCGGCCAGGGCCAGCTGGACGGCGGTGACCGTGGTGCCGACGCCGCCCTTGGCACCGCTGACGGTGACGACGGTGCCGCCCGGTCCGGTGTGCAGCTCGGCGCCGGCCCCGAGGTGGCGGCGCACCCCGACGGACCAGCCGGACGCGGCCTGGACGCGCTGCGCCAGCTCCTCGTACGAGAGGGGCAGGCCGACCAGGCCGCGGGCGCCGGAGTCCATGGCGGCCGAGTAGAGCCCGGGGCTGGTGTCGGCGGTGACGAGGACGACGCCGACGGCCGGGAAGCGCAGGGCCACCTCCCGGATCAGCTCCAGGGCCGGGACCGGGCCGATCCGCTCGTGCACGAGGACGACCTCGGGCAGCTCGTCCAGGGATTCGGCGGCGAGCCGGGCGAGGGTGTCGAGCAGTGAGGTGGAGTCGCCGAGCGGGGCGGCCGGCTCCGCGTCGGGGAGCTGGCCGAGGAGCCCCGAGACGGCGCGGGCGGCGTCGGCGTCACCGACGGCCGGGAGGATGCGTGTGCTCATCCGGTCCTCACTTGGTCTTGTCTTCGTCGAGGTCGTAGCTGCCCTCGCCCGGGCGCAGGGTGGTGGGGCTGTCGGCGGGGAGCAGGGCCAGGCGTACGTGTTCGGCGAAGGACTCCGCGTAGGCGACGCGCTGGGCGTCGTCGGTGTCCAGGGCGAAGGTGATCGGCACCGCCTCGGTGGGGCCGTCGCCCCGGTCCTCCGGCTTGGGTTCGAGGGAGGTGAGCCGGCCGACGTCGATGACCCGGGCGTTGGCCACGATGACGCGCGAGGTGGGCTTCTCCCTGTCGGTGCGGCCGGCGAAGGTGGCATAGATGTTGACGAGGTTGCCCGGCCGGATCTTGCCGGCGACACCGGTCGCGGCGTCGATCATGATGGCGATCTCCTGCTGCCCGCTCTTCAGCTTCGGGCGGTCGACCAGCATGTCCTCCTGGAGCAGGGAGCCCGGGTGCAGTTCCGTGACGGCGATCTTGCCGCGGAGGGCGGAGAGGTCGGTGACGGCGCTCTTGGAGAGCCAGCGCTCGGGCATCGAGATCTTCTCGAACTGGTCGGCTTCCAGGGGCTTGTAGGGCGCGATGGTGGTCTTGACCCGGTACGCGGTCACCTCGGGGCCCACCTTCGCGTTCACGTCACCGATCACCCAGATCACACCGGCGAAGGCGGCGAGGGCGCACAGGACCGACAGGAGGAGCAGGATGACGCCGCGGCGTTGCCGTGAGTTCATGGGCGGAGCAACCTCGTTGGGGATATGTGGGCCGACGGGCGGTACGGGGCGGGGCTCTCGGGGGACCTCATGGGTTCAGGGCGGCGGGGCCGCGCGTGCGGTGCTCGGGCGGGGTCAGGGGGGCGTTGCACAGGCCGCAGCGGTCGCCGATGAGTTCGTTCCGGCACCAGGTGCAGACCTCCCTGCGCACCGAGGAGACCAGCTGGTGGATCAGCGAGATGTCGGGCAGATAGGCCGCGAACTCGATCATCTTCGGGGTGCCCCACCAGCCGGCGGACTCGTCGGGCAGCGCGGCCTCGTGGACCGCCTGCACCTGCCACGCCCGGGCCAGGGTGCCGGTCACCCACTCCGACGGGGACTGCCCCCGGGCGACGAGGAGATGCGTGGCGAACCGGGGGCCGCTCAGCTCCCCCGTACCGACCCTGACGAGCTGGGGTTCCGGGTTGGCGAGCACGCCGAACTGGGCGCCAGGGACCCAGGACTTGGCGTGCGTCTTGAGGCTGACGGGCACCCGGTCGAGCCGGGTCACGGAGTGGAGCAGCGCGCCGGCGTGCACGTAGTGGGACAGGAGCCTCGCGGCGGAGGCGACGACCCCGGCGCTGAAGTCGCAGACGGACAACTGCCGTAACTGGCGCACCAGTACGGCCACGCCGAGCGGCGGCAGGTCCGACTTGAGCAGGGCGATCCGGTCGCTCTCCAGGACCGAGCGGACGGTGTGCAGCCGGCGCTCGTGCGCCGCGGGGAGGCCGGCCGGGTAGACGGCGATGACGTGGCCGTGCTGCTCCAGGAGGCGCTGCATGTCGTCCAGCGCCTGGTCCAGGGTCTGTTCGCCGGGAGCGCGCAGGACGACCGCCGGGGGCGTCTGGCGGTCCTGCGGAGGCAGCACGAGGCCGGGACCGGTCACTGCTATGGCTGTCGGCACGCCGCTCCCCGTTCCTCGGGCCGTCGCGTACCGCCGGCCGCACTCGCTCCCGCCGGGTGCTTCCGCTCGGATGCTCCCGCCTGAGCACTTTATCCACGTACGGCAGGACAGAGAACACTTTCAAGAAGCCCGCGGAGCACGGGTGATGAGGTGTCCGGCGGTTCCGGGGGGAGCGGGGACCGCCAGAGGTCTTGACAACTTGATTGGTCTGGACCAGTTTATCGGCCAGCGGTGGCCACCGTTCCTCGATTCCACACCCCCGGCACCCCCGTGTCGCCCCCCGCCATCCCCGACTCCTCCCGGAGGCAGCAAGTGGATCGTTCCCCCGCCCCGAGCCGCAGAAGACGCCGCACCCGCCCGGTCCTCGGCTCCGCCATGGCCGTCGTCGCGGCCGGCGCCCTGACCCTCACCGGACTCGTGACCAGCGCCGAGGCCGCCGACGTCAACGTCGCCAAGAACGCCGGCTTCGAATCGGGCCTCGCCAACTGGACGTGTACCGGAAACTCCGGCACCACCGTCTCCTCCCCCGTGCACGGCGGCACCTCCGCCCTCAAGGCCACCCCGGCCGGCCAGGACAACGCCAAGTGCTCGCAGACCGTGGCCGTCAAGCCCAACTCGACGTACCAGCTCAGCTCCTGGGTGCAGGACGGTTACGCCTACCTGGGGGCCAGCGGCACCGGGACCACCGACGTGTCGACGTGGACGCCGGGCTCCACCGGCTGGACGCAGCTGAAGACCAGCTTCACGACCGGCGCGAACACCACGTCCGTCACCGTGTACACGCACGGCTGGTACGGCCAGGCGGCCTACCTCGTGGACGACTTCTCGGTGACCGGCCCCGACGGCGGCGGCGGGACCGACCCCGGCCCGTCGATCCCCGGCGCCCCGGCCGGGCTCGCGGTCGGCTCGACCACGTCGTCCTCGATCGGCCTGTCCTGGAACTCGGTGTCCGGCGCGACCGGCTACACCGTCTACAAGGACGGCGTGAAGGCGACCACCTCGACCGGCACCTCGGCCACCGTCACCGGTCTCGCGGCCGACACCGCCTACCAGTTCGCGGTGACCGCGACCAACGCGGCCGGTGAGTCCGTGAAGTCGGCCACCGTCAGCGGCCGGACCGCGAAGTCCGGCGGGACCGACCCGAACCCGGGCACCTCCGTGCCGAAGCACGCGGTCACCGGCTACTGGCAGAACTTCAACAACGGCGCGACCGTCCAGAAGCTCAGCGACGTGCCCGCGAACTACGACATCATCGCGGTCTCCTTCGCCGACGCGACGACCACGCCCGGCGCCGTCACCTTCAACCTGGACTCGGCCGGCCTGAACGGCTACACCGTCGACCAGTTCAAGGCCGACATCAAGGCGAAGCAGGCGGCCGGCAAGAACGTCATCATCTCGGTCGGCGGCGAGAAGGGCTCGGTCTCGGTCAACAGCGACGCGTCCGCGACCAACTTCGCCAACTCCGTCTACTCCCTCATCCAGGAGTACGGCTTCAACGGCGTCGACATCGACCTGGAGAACGGCCTCAACTCCACGTACATGACGAAGGCGCTGCGTTCGCTGTCGCAGAAGGCGGGCTCCGGCCTCGTCATCACGATGGCCCCGCAGACCATCGACATGCAGTCCACCGCGGGCGAGTACTTCAAGACGGCGCTCAACATCAAGGACATCCTGACCGTCGTCAACATGCAGTACTACAACAGCGGTTCGATGCTCGGCTGCGACGGCAAGGTCTACTCGCAGGGCTCGGTGGACTTCCTCACCGCGCTCGCCTGCATCCAGCTGGAGGGCGGCCTCGACCCGTCGCAGGTCGGCCTCGGCGTCCCCGCCTCCACCCGGGGCGCGGGCAGTGGCTACGTCGCCCCGTCGGTCGTGAACGCGGCGCTGGACTGCCTGACCAAGGGCACCGGCTGCGGCAGCTTCAAGCCGTCGAAGACGTACCCCGGTCTGCGCGGCGCGATGACCTGGTCCACCAACTGGGACGCGACGGCCGGCAACGCCTGGTCGAACGCGGTCGGCCCGCACGTCCACGGCCTGCCGTAAACCACACCCCCCAGAACCAGCAGCGCCGCCGCTCCCCCGGCGGCGCTGCTGCGTGTGGGCCTTGGCTTCGACACCGGTAACGCAACAGTCCTGTACGGGTGTTGCCGCATCGCATGGCTGTCCGCGCGCGGACGTGGCACCGTTGTGGGGCGCGGTGCTGGGGCGAAGGGGGAGCGACATGGCCGGGGCGCGGATCGAAGCGCTGGGCGGGGACGATCCGGCGACGCTCGGGCCGTACCGGCTGCTCGGGCGGCTGGCGTCCGGCGGCATGGGCCGGATCTACCTGGCCAGGGCCGGCGGCCGGGACCTCGTCGCCGTGAAGACGCTCCTCGCGGAGGGCCGGATCAGCGATACCGACCGGCGGCGCTTCGCCCGTGAGGTGGCGGTCGCCCAGCGGGTGGACAGCGCCTACACCGCGCGCGTGCGGGACGCCGATCCGGATGCCGAGCGGCCCTGGATGGCCATCGACTACATCGCCGCACCCCCGCTCTCCGAACTGGCCCGCTCCTGCGGGGTGCTGCCCGCCTCGGCCGTCCGGTGGATCGCGGCCGGCACCGCCGAGGCCCTGGTCACCCTGCACGGGGTGGGGATCGTCCACCGCGACGTGAAGCCGCAGAACGTGCTGCTGCCGCTGGACGGGCCCCGGGTCATCGACTTCGGCATCTCGCACGCCAGCGACCTCACCCTGACGGGCCTCACGCTGGGCACGATCGCCTTCACCTCGCCGGAGCAGGCGCGCGGCGAGGAGTCCACGGCCGCCTCCGACGTGTATTCGCTGGGTGCCACGCTCTTCCTGCTGGCCACCGGCCGGGCGCCCTACCGCGCGGACGGCGACACGTTGCGGCTGCTGGCCCGGGTGCAGCGCGGCGAGCTCGATCTGACCGGGCTGCCCAAGGAGCTGGTCGCGACGATCCGGCCGTGCCTGGCCGTGCAGCCCCGGCACCGCCCGACCCCCGCCGAGCTGCTGGCCCGTTTCCGCGAGCAGCAGGCCGGGCTGCCGATGACGACGAGCGGCACGCGCTGGCTGCCGCCGCGGTGGACGGCGCTGATCGACGCGTACGCGGAGCAGGGCCGGGAATGGGCGGGCGGCCGTTCCCGGGGCGGCCCGTCGCACGCGCCGGCCGTGACGCAGCGGACGCGCGCCGTGCCGAAGCCGCCTCCGACGCTGGTGTATTCGCCCGAGCGGCAGGCCCGGGCCGACCGCGACCGCACCCGCCGCGAGATGGCGGCCCTCGCCCAGCTGGCCGAGCGGCAGCGCGCGGAGCGGGAGCAGTCGGAGCGCGAGGAGGCGGAGCGCCTTGCCCGGGTGCGGGCCGAGCGGGAGGAACGTGAGCGCGCGGAGGCCGAGCGCGTGGCGCGGGTGCGGGCGGCGCAGGAGCGGGCCGGCCGCGAGCGCGCGGAGCAGGAGCAGGCGGCCCGGCAACGCGCCGAGCAGGAGCGGGCGGCCCGCCGCCGCGCCGAGCGGGAGCGCGCCGAGCGGGCGGCCCGGGCCCGGACCGCCTCGCCCTCCCCGGCCCCCGCCCCGGCGGGGCCGCGCACCGGCTCGTCGCCCTCCGGCGGCGCCGCCCTGGGGTGGCTGCTCGCACTGGTCGCCGTGGCGGGGCTGCTGACGTGGCAGCCGTGGGAGAAGACGGGCGGCGGTTCGGCGTCGGGAAGCAGCGCGTCCGGCTCCGTCACCTCGGGCAAAGGCCTCGACACGCACACGGACGACAGCGCGAGCGCCGACACGGACCCGGACACGTCGAGCGGCGGGGGCGGCTCGACGGACAGCAGCGCGGACTCCGACGACCCCGTGACGGAGGACCCGACCCCCACCCCGACACCGACCCCCACGCCCACCATGGACTCCACCGACCGCGCGTTCGCCGCCGTGCGCGCGGGCGACTGCCTCGACGTGTACAACGACGGCTACGACAACATGAGCGCGAGCCGCCCGGTCCGGGTGAACTGCGGCGCCTCGAACGCGTACATGCACGTCAACCGGGTGAGCACCCGCACCGGCGGGTCCAGCTCCTGCGACACGGGGGCGGGCTTCACCTGGTGGAGCCGGTCGGGCGACGACGGGATCACGCGGACGCTGTGCCTGGACCGGGTGTACAAGGCGGGCCAGTGCTTTCCGGCGAAGGTGAACGGGGAGACCAACGCCGACCTGACGGTGGTGTGGAAGTGCAACGCCTCGAAGGTGCCCAGGGCAGGCCAGTCGATCCTGCGGATCACCGGCTTCTACCGGGCCCCGAAGAAGGGCCAGAACTGGACCTGTCCGGCGGGGCCCGGCGAGCGGTTCTGGTACTGGCAGGTCAACCAGGGCCGCAGCATCATCTGCGCCTCGGCCGCCTGAAGCACAGTCGTACGGCTAGATCACCAGGCTGAGCAGCGCGGCGACGGCGAACCCGGCGACCGACAGGACGGTTTCGAGCACGGTCCAGGACTTCAGAGTGTCGCGTTCGGAGATGCCGAAGTACTTCGACACCATCCAGAAGCCGCCGTCGTTGACGTGCGAGGCGATGATCGAGCCGGCCGAGATGGCCATGATGATGAGCGCGAGGTGGGCCTGCGAGAAGCCCTGGTTCTCCACGAGCGGGACGACGATGCCGGCGGTGGTGACGATGGCGACGGTCGCCGAGCCCTGGGCGATCCGCAGCACGGCCGAGATCAGCCAGGCGAGCAGGATGACGGGCAGGCCGACGTCGTTGAAGGTGTCGGCGAGCGCGTCCGCGATGCCGCTGCCCTTGAGCACGGCGCCGAAGATGCCGCCCGCGCCGACGACGAGCAGGATGTTCCCGACCGGCTTCAGCGAGGAAGTGGACACGGACTCCAGGGACTTGCGGGACCAGCCGCGCCGGATGCCGAGCAGGTAGTACGCGAGGAGCAGCGCGATCGTCAGGGCGACGAAGGGGTTCCCGAAGAACTCGATGACCGAGCGGCCGGTCGAAGGGTCCATCGCGATCGAGGAGAACGTGGCGGCGAGGATCAGGATCAGCGGGGTGCCGATGATGGCGAGCACGGTGGAGAGCGCGACCGGCTCCTCGCGCGGGGTGACCCCGGCGGCCCGCTGCTCGGCGACGACGGCGGCCTTCGCCTCCTCGGCGGCCTCCAGCATGTCCTGCGGGACGTCCACGAAGATGCGCTTGCCGATCCAGGCGGCGTAGCCCCAGGCGGCGAGCACGGACGGGATGCCGACGAGGGCGCCCATCAGGATGACCCAGCCGAGCGAGACGTGGAAGAGCCCCGCGGCGGCGACCGGGCCGGGGTGCGGGGGCAGGAACGCGTGGGTCATGGAGAGCCCCGCGAGCAGCGGCATCGCGTACAGCAGAATCGATTTTCCGGACCGCTTGGCGGCCGCGTAGACGATCGGCGCGAGGACGAAAATGCCGACGTCGAAGAAGACCGGGATACCGAAGATCAGACCGGTCAGGCCCATCGCGAGCGGGGCGCGCTTCTCGCCGAAGAGCCGCAGCAGCCGGGCGCTCAGCACCTCGGCGCCGCCGGAGACCTCCAGGATCGCGCCGAGCATCGTGCCGAGGCCGATGATGATCGCGACATGGCCGAGGATGCCGCCCATGCCGGATTCGATGACGGAGACGGCGGCGGACTTCTGCACGGTGCCGAAGAGTTCGGTGACCGAGAGCCCCGCGCCCAGGCCGACGGCTATGGAGACCGCGAGCAGCGCGACGAACGGCTGGAGCCTGACCTTGATGATCAGGAAGAGGAGGAGCGCGATGCCGAGGGCGGCGACGGTCAGCAGACCGGGCGTGCCGTCGATGAGGAGGAGGAGTCCACCGGTGTGGGGTGGCGTCTCGGGCGGGGTGGGGCCTGCGGCGAGCTGCATGGGTAACTCCGTTGTTCGTCCATGTCCTTGGTGCGTGGGCAGGGGGGACCGCGGCACGGCGCCTGCGTGCTGTGCGGCGCCGTGCCGGGCGGGGTGCGGATTACGGAGACGGCTCAGCCCAGGACGGCGAGGGCGTCGATCTCGATGAGGAGGCCCTTCGGGAGGCCGACGTAGACCGTGGTGCGCGCGGCCGGGGCCTCCTTGAGGTTCTGCTCGGCGAAGTACGCGTTGTAGATCTCGTTCATCTCGGCGAAGTGGTCCACGTCCGTGAGGTAGACGCGCATCATCATCACGTCGTCCCAGCTCGCGCCGCCCTCCTCCAGGATGGCCTTGACGTTGGCGAAGGTCTGGAGGGTCTGCTCGCGCAGGGTGGGGCCCGCCGGGGTGGGCGCCTGGCCCTCGACGGCGGGCAGGAAGCCGACCTGGCCGGCGACCTGGAGGATGTTGCCCTTGCGCACGCCGTGCGAGAACTTCGCGGGCGGGGTGGTGTGGGTGCTGGGGGTGAGCGCGGTCTTCTCGGTCATGGCGGATCAGGCTTTCTTGGGTCGGTTGCTGCCGGAGTACTCCCGGCTGATGGTGTCGGCGGTCCGACGGACCAGGGGGAGCAGGGTGAGGAGTTCCTCGGCCGTGACGACCACGTTCGGCGCGGACACCGACATCGCGGCGACGACGCGCCCGTCGGCCCCGCGAATGGGGGCGCCGACGCAGTTGATGGACTCCTCGTGGCCGCCGAGGTCGGTGGCCCAGCCCTGTTCGCGTACGGCGGCGAGCTCCTTGAGGAACGCGGCGGCGCCGGGCGTCGAACGGGGCGTGTACATGGGGTAGTCGAGCTTGTCGGCGATGGCCCGCCGCTCGGCCTCGCTCAGGTCGGCGAGGAGCAGCTTGGCCACGGCGGCGACGGTGATCGCGACGGGCTTGCCGATCCGCGAGTACATCCGGACCGGGTAGCGGCTCTCGACCTTGTCGATGTAGAGGACCTCGTTCTCCTCGTACACGGCGAGGTGGACGGTGTGGCCGCAGAGCTCGTTCAGCTCGGCGAGGTGCGGGTGGGCGATCTCCCGTACGTCGAGGTTCTCCACGGCCTCCTGCGCGAGCGCGAACAGCCGGGCGCCGAGGCGGTAGCGCTGGTCCTGCTGCCGGTAGACGAGCCCGTGCTCGTGGAGCGTGCGGAGCAGGCGCAGCGCGGTGGACTTGTGGACGCCGAGGCGGTCGGCGACCTGTCCGAGGTCGGCGGGCCCCTGGGCGAGGAGCGGCAGGATGCTCAGCGCGCGGTCGACGGTCTGGCTCATGGCGTACGTACCTCCGTGTCGTCCCCCGTCCACCCGGGGCCGAGACGCAGTCTCCCCCACGCGTCGTCGTCCAGTGCCGTGAGCCGGTCGGCGTGCTCGCGGGCGGGGGGCGCGGTGAGGTCGCCGGGGACCGTGAGGACGGCGGCGGCCATGAGGTGGCCGTGGCGGGCGCGCGCGGGGACGGGGAGTCCGCGGAGGGTGGCGGACAGGAACCCGGCGGCGAAGGCGTCGCCCGCGCCGACGGGGGCGACGACGTCGACGCGGAGCGCGGGGACGTGGGTGACCTCGTCAGCCCCGCCGGCGTTCGAGGCGCGGGGTGCGGTGCGGAGTCCCGGTTCACGGGAGAACACCGTCACGCCGTCGGCGCCGCGCTTCACCACGACCACCCCCGGCTCCGGCAGCGCCTCCCGGATCGCGGCGGCGCCCACGACGCCCCACGCCTCCTGTGCCTCGTCCTCCCCCACGAACACCACGTCCGCCCGCCGCGCCAGATCGAGCAGCACCGCGGCCGGCTCCCCCCGCCACAGCCCGGGCCGGTAGTTCACGTCGAACGAGATCAGCGGCCGCCCCGCCCGTGGAGCGGTCAGCTCCTGGAGCAGCGCCCGGCAGTCCGCCGACAGCGCGGCGGTGATCCCCGACAGGTGGAGGATCCGCCCGGAGGGCAGCGCGTCGCACGGGACCGTCACGGGCGACATCGCGGAGGCCGCGGACCCGGCCCGGTAGTACGCCACCTCGTGGACATCCGTGGCCCGGTCCGTGGCCGTACGGAAGTAGATCCCGGTCGGCCGGGAGGGATCGCGCCGCACGGAGGACGTGTCCACGCCGTACGCGGCGACCGCCTCCACGAGGTGGTCGCCGAAGCCGTCCGCCCCGACCCGGCTCACCCAGGCCGCCCGGTGCCCGGCCGCCGCCAGCGCGCAGGCGACGTTGGACTCGGCGCCGCCGATGCCCCGGTCGAAGGACGGCACATCGGCGAGGCGCCCGGGCCGCGAGGGCAGGAACGTCACCATGGACTCACCGAGGCACACGACGTCGGCGGGCGTGGTTCCGGACACGCGGGGCTCCTCAGCAGTCGGGCGGCGACGCCGGCACTCACCATTGACCGGGCGTCGGCTCGGATGTTAGACAGCCTTGAGCGATATACGCAATGGGTGTTGCATATGTTGCAATCAGATCGCTGACCGGACCGAGGAGACCCCATGGCCGCCGCGCACCACGTGACCGCTCTCGCCGACGAACCGGTCGACCACCGGTTCAAGGGCCTCCCGCCCGACGCCGAGGGCCTGACCGTCGGCGCCCTGGCCGCCGAGCGCCGCACTCTCTTCGAGGGCGGGTTCACCACCCCCGTGCTCGCCCTGTCCGCCGAGTCGGTCGAGCACAACCTCGCGCTCCTGGAGACGTACGCGGAACGCCACGGTCTCGCGTTCGCCCCGCACGGCAAGACGTCGATGTCCCCGCAGCTCTTCGCCCGCCAGCTGGAGCACGGCGCCTGGGGCATCACGGCCGCCGTTCCCCACCAGGCGCGGGTCTACCGCGCGTTCGGGATCGGCCGGATCTTCCTCGCCAACGAGCTGGTCGACGCCGCCGCGCTGCGCTGGCTGGCGGGCGAGCTGGACGCCGACCCGGACTTCGCCTTCGTCTGCTACGTGGACTCCGTGCGCGGGGTCGAGCTGATGGACGAGGCCCTGCGCGCGGCGGGCGCCTCCCGCCCGGTCGACGTCGTCGTGGAGCTGGGCGCGGGCGAGGGCGCGCGCACCGGCGTCCGGACCGAGGCGGACTGCGCCGCCGTGGCGGACGCGGTCGCCGGGGCGCCGGCCCTGCGCCTGGTCGGCGTCGCCGGTTACGAGGGCGAGGTGCCGGACGCGGACGGCGACCGGGTCCGGGCCTGGCTGCGCCGGCTCGTCGCGCTGGCGGCGGACTTCGACGCGGCGGGCCGCTTCGGCGCGCTGGGGGCCGGTGAGCGCATCGTGATCAGCGCGGGCGGCAGCGCGTGGTTCGACGCGGTGGCGGACGTGTTCGCCGGGATCCCGGAGCTCTCCGCCCCCGTGCTCAAGCTGCTGCGCTCGGGGGCGTACGTCTCGCACGACGACGGGCACTACCGCCACCTCACGCCGTTCAACCGCGTCCCGGAGGAGGGCACGCTGCGGCCCGCGTTCCGGCTCTGGGCGCAGGTGGTGTCGCGCCCGTCCGCCGGGCAGGCGTTCCTCAACGCGGGCAAGCGCGACGCGGCGTACGACCTGGACCTGCCCGAGGCGCAGGTGGTCCGCTCGGGCCGGGACGGCTCGGAGCGGCCGGCCGAGGGGATCACCGTGACCGGCCTGTCCGACCAGCACACCTGGGTCCGCACGGACGAGGGCGCGCGCCTGGAGGTCGGGGACTGGGTGGGGATGGGCCTGTCCCACCCCTGCACCAGCTTCGACAAGTGGCAGCTGATCCCGCTCGTGGAGGCGGACGGCACGGTCACCGACTTCGTCCGCACGTTCTTCTGATCCGGGCCCAGCCCGCCGAGAAAGGCCAAGGCCCCATGGACCTCGTCATCCGCGACGCCCGCGTCATCGACGGCACCGCCACCCCCTCCTACCGCGCCGACGTGGCCGTCGCCGACGGCCGCATCGCGGAGATCCACCGCGAGGACTCCCCCGGCCCCCGGCCCACCGGGCACCGCACGGTGGACGCCGGCGGCCTCGCCCTGTCCCCCGGTTTCATCGACATGCACGCCCACAGCGACCTGGCGCTGCTCCGCGACCCCGACCACAGCGCGAAGGCCGCGCAGGGCGTCACGCTGGAGGTCCTGGGCCAGGACGGCCTGTCGTACGCGCCCGTGGACGACCGCACGCTCGCCGAGGTCCGCCGCTCCATCTCCGGCTGGAACGGCGGCGGCGAGGACATCGACTTCGACTGGCGGACCGTCGGCGGCTACCTGGACCGCCTCGACCGCCAGGGCATCGCCGTCAACGCCGCCTACCTCATCCCGCAGGGCACGGTCCGGATGTACGCGGTGGGCTGGGACGACCGCCCCGCGACCGACGCCGAACTGGACCGGATGCGCCAACTCGTGGACCAGGGCATGCGCGAGGGCGCGGTCGGCATGTCCTCGGGCCTCACCTACACCCCCGGCATGTACGCGGACGACGCCGAACTCACCGAGCTGTGCCGGGTGGTGGCCGCGCACGGCGGCTACTACTGCCCGCACCACCGCTCGTACGGGGCGGGCGCCCTGGAGGCGTACGAGGAGATGGTGCGGCTCACCCGCAGCGCGGGCTGCGCCCTGCACCTGGCCCACGCGACCATGAACTTCGGGGTCAACGAGGGCCGCGCCCCCGACCTGCTCGCCCTGCTGGACGACGCGCTCGACGCGGGCGCCGACATCTCCCTGGACACCTACCCGTACACCCCCGGCTGCACGACCCTCGTCGCGATGCTGCCCAGCTGGGCGAGCGAGGGCGGCCCGGAGGCGGTCCTGGCCCGGCTGGCCGACGCGGAGACGGCCGCCCGCATCCGCCACGACCTGGAGGTCGTGGGGTCGGACGGCTGCCACGGGGTGCCGATCGAGTGGGACACCATCGAGATCTCCGGCACCGGCGAGCCCGCCCTCGCCGGGTACGTCGGGCGTACGGTGGCCGAGTCGGCGGCCCTGCGGGGCGAGGAGCCGTGGGTGACCGCGCGGCGGCTGCTGGTGGAGGACCGGCTCGGGACGACGATCCTCCAGCACGTCGGCCACGAGGAGAACGTCCGGCAGATCATGCGCCACCGCGTGCACACGGGCGGCAGCGACGGCATCCTCCAGGGCGACAAGCCGCACCCCCGCGCGTACGGCACCTTCCCCCACTACCTGGGCCGCTACGCGCGCGAGCTGGGCATCCTCTCCCTGGAGGAGTGCGTCGCCCACCTCACCGCCCGCCCGGCGGCCCGGCTGCGGCTCCCCGACCGCGGTCTCGTACGCGAGGGCTACCGCGCCGACCTGGTCCTCTTCGACCCGGCGACGGTGGCGGCGGGCTCGACGTTCGAGGCCCCCCGCACCCTGCCGGTGGGCATCCCGCACGTGCTGATCGACGGCCGCTTCGTGATCGAGGACGGCAGGCGTACGCAGGTGCTGGCGGGGCGGTCGGTGCGTCCGGCGGGGGGCGCAGTGTAGTTTCTCCGCCCCCCTCCAGGGCAACCGGCTGTCATGAATATCTCTGCGACAGCCTCGAAGGGCCGGGGAAAGGCCCGGCGGGCGGGAAACAGCACAGCCGTGGAAGCGGCCGGCCGTGCGGGGTTCGTGGCACGCGGGGTCATCTACTTCCTCGTCGGGCTCCTCGCCCTGCGCATCGCGTTCAACGACGGCGACGGCAAGGGCGGCGGCGGAAAGCAGGCGGACCGGGGCGGGGCACTCGCCGAGATCGCGCAGAAGCCCTTCGGACACGTGCTGCTGTGGGTCCTGGGCATCGCGCTCGTGGGCATGGCGTTGTGGCGGCTGTCCGAGGCGGCGTTCGGTGCGGCAGGCCCGGACGGGCACAAGGCGACCAAGCGGCTGGCCTCCGGCGGGCGGGCCGTCTTCTACGCCTTCGTCGCCTACTCGGTCCTGTCGTTCGCGGCCGGTGACACGGGCAGCGGAAGCGGGAAGGGCGACGCCCGCTCGCAGGACGTCACGGCGCGGGCGCTGGACCTGCCGGGCGGACGCTGGATCGTGGGCGCGGCCGGCGTGGGCATCGCCTGTGCGGGCCTGTGGATCGCGGGCCGCGCGGCGCTGCGGAAGTTCCACAAGCACCTGCGCATGGGCGCGATGTCCCGGACCATGCGGCGGGCCGTGGACACCACCGGCGTCTTCGGCGGTGTCAGCCGGGGTCTGGTCTTCGCGGTCGCCGGAGGTTTCGCGGTGTCGGCGGCGGTGAAGGCGCGCTCCGGTGAGGCCAAGGGCATGGACGACACCCTGCGGTCCTTCAGCGCCACCCCGGCCGGCCCGTGGCTGCTGGGCCTCATAGCCGTCGGCCTGGTCGCCTTCGGCCTCTTCTCCCTCGCCAACGCGCGGTGGCGCAGGATCTGAGCCGCCACGCGCCGGAAAGCCCGGTGCGGGCCGCACCTCGTGCGGCCCGCACCGGGCTTTCCGCTGCCGGGAGGCGTCGCCCGGATCCCCGACAACATGCTGCCAATTCCTGGCCACTTGGTGCACCGCCGCGCCGCTCCGGCACCCGCGCCGCCCTGCCATCGTGGGCGCTGCCCGCAGGGAAGAACGGCACGAGCCGGCCCCCACGAAGCGGGTCATCCGACACGCACGTGCGCGTTCCCACGCGCCGAGGACCAGGAGTTCACCATGTCCACAGGACACTTCGCAGCCCGGGCAGCCGCCGTCGGCACCGGCGTCGTCGTACTCGGCGGCCTGCTCGCGGCGACCCCCGCGACCGCCGGCGGCCGGGTGGCCACGGGCTGCCCGGTGGAGCGGAACTACGCCGTCACCTCCATCTCGACCGTCCACCACTCACTGGCGTCGGCGCGGCTCAAGGACGGTCCGGGCCCCGCGACGGTGAAGGTGAAGGTCGAGCGGAGCGGCACCCTCCACCACTCCATCTCCGTCAGCGGCGAGGCGAGCGTGAGCGGCGTCATCGCCCAGGCCAAGGTCTCCACCGGCGCCTCGGTCGCCAAGACCGCCTCCATCACGGTCGGGCACGAGGTGACCAAGAAGGTCCCGTCCGGGAAGTACCTCCAGTCCCGCTACGGGTCGTACGGCAAGAAGTTCAACTGGCGCTACTACCGGGTGAACGGCAGCTGCTCCACGACGACCCTGGCGACCGGCTACAGCGATTGGGCCCCCACCAACGAGAAGGGCTGGAAGTTCACCGTCGTCTCGCGCTGACCGCACGGCTCCCCGGGGGCCGGCCGCCCGGGAGCGGCCGGCCCCCGGCACCATGAGAAGGAGGAAAACCCCATGCAGGGGACACGACGGGGCACCCGGCCCCGCCCGCTGGGCGCGCTGCTCGGCAGCTGCTCCGTACTGCTGGCCGCCGCGTGCGGCACGGGCGGCGGGGAGGGGGAGGGCGCCCGTCCGCCGTCACCGGCGGCTGCCGCGTCCACGAAGGCCCCGCGCGCGACCACCGAGGTGCGGGTGCCGGAGTCGGGCCCGTGCGAGGAGGACTCCGGGACGTGCCGGGTCGTCCTCACCGCCCGGCCCGGGACCGGCCACCGGGCCCTCGGCTCGTTCCGTGCCGACGGCACACGGGAGCACTGGATCTACCTCGACTGCCTCGGCAAGGGCACCGTGACGGTCGAGATGACGCCGGAGCCGACGTTCGACGTCCCGTGCGGCGACGAGTGGCCGGCCGTCACCGAGTCGCGCAACCAGTTCGAGGCGGGCGTGCTGGACAGCGCCGCCTACCGGCTGACGGTGGACGCCCCCGACGGCGTCCGCTGGTCCCTGAGCGTGCTCGCCGCCCCGCGCAAGAAGGCGTAAGGGAGCCGGAAGATCGTCCTTTACCAGACCCACACACGCGCTCTAAACTCCCCCGGACAGCGGCCCCGAGGGCTGGCTTTCACGGGGCGGGGGTCGCACGTCTTGTTCGCGCACACCATGCAGGTACTCGGCCTGACCAAGGCCGAGGAGGACGTCTACCGGCATCTGCTGCGCAATCCCGGTGCCGAATCGGATGACCTGCACATCCTGCTGCACTGTGCCCCGGAGGAGACCGACAGCGCCCTGCGGCGCTTCCGCGAGCTGGGCCTGCTCAAGGAGGACGGCCGTGCCGTCTCGGCCCGCGCCCCCGAGGTCGTCGTCGGCAGGCTGGCCGAACGGCGGCTGGAGGAGCTGTACGAGAGCATCCGCACGCTCTCGCACCTCCAGCCCATCATCGACTCACTCGCGGGCGAACTCCCCGCCGACGAGGGCGACCGCGCCGACGGGCCCACCGAACGCCTCACCGACATCGCGGAGATCCGCACCCGGCTCGACGAACTCTCCTTCTTCGCCCGCTCCGAGGTGCAGTCGGCGGAGCCGTACGATGCCCTGACGCCGGAGAACATCGCCCACGCGCGGCCGCTCGACATGCGGTGCCTGCGCAGGGGCGTCGTCATCCGCAACCTGGTACGGGCCGCCGCACTCACGGACCCGGCCACCCTGGCCTATCTGCGCGAGCTGAACGCGGCGGGTGCGCGGATCCGCGTCCTGGATGCCCTGGACGAGCTGATCCTGATCTACGACCGGCACACCGCGCTCGTGCCCATCGACCCGGCGGACACCGCCAAGGGGGCACTCTGCTCGCGCGAACGCGGCATCGTCACCACGATCATCAACAACTTCGAACGGCTCTGGGAGGCGGCCGAGGACTTCGAGGCCGCCGACGGGAAGGCCCCGGCGGACCACTCCGGCATCTCGCCCCTGCAACTGCGCGTCCTGGAAGCGATGTGCACGGTCGCCAAGGACGAGACGGGCGCCCGCAAGCTGGGCATCTCGCTGCGCACGTACCGGCGGCACGTGTCCGACCTGTTCCAGATGCTCGGCGCGGAAAACCGCGCCCACGCGGCCCTGCTGGCCCGTGAGCGCGGCTGGATCTGAGACCCGTACGGGCACCCGGCGGCTACGGGTGCTGCCCCTGCCACCCGTTGGCGACGCACCTCGCGTCGCAGATCCCGAGGGGGCCTCCCGCCGCGCTGACGTGCGTGCCGGTCGCCCCCGGACCGGACGGCGCGAACGCCTGCTGACCGGCTCCCACGACGGCTGCCGCCAGCAACGCGGCGGCCAGACCGCCGAACACCGTGCGACGCGTGTTCCTGATGCTCATGTCCCCCGTCTTTCCCGTCCCGGCCGTCGCGGACGTGTGTCACTCGCTCCGGGCGGTACGTCTGCCCGGTTCGTCGCAGCAGAGTCTGGCAGGCGGACCGGCCGGGCCGTGGTGGTCCGCACGGCAGTCACCTGCCATGCGCGTGCAGCATGCTGCCACCCCCGAGCCTGGCCGGGGCGGGGCGGGCGGCCCACGCCCCGGCCTCCGTCACGGCTTGGGCAGCGCACACCCCGCGCGGTTCAGGTCGAAGGCGTTGCCGGTGCCGATGCACGCGGCGATGCCGTAGGTCTCCTGGGCGTAGTTGATGCCCTGGCGGACCGTCACCTGCCCGTTCTCGTCGACCTCGCACGGGTTGTTGTCCGTGCAGCGCCCGCCGTCCTCGTTACCGGTGTTGTTGACGGCGACGACCTTGCCGGTGGCGTTGTCGATCACGGGCGAGCCGGAGGTGCCGCCGATGGTCTGGCAGGCGGAGGTGTAGCGGACCGAGTCCTTCCAGGTCCAGCTCCCCTCCTTGAGGCGGTAGACGAACCCGTCCACGTTGCAGCTGTACATGCGCTTCCAGTACCCGGACGCGACGGTGATCGCGGTGCCCGCGACGGGGTGCGTGGTGCTGAGCTCCAGCGCCTTGATGCCGTAGCGGCTCTCGATCTGCGCGTACGTGGAGGTGAGCTGGTACACCGAGATGTCGGTGTCCGTCATCGTCCCGTACGCGATCTTGCTCGCCCGGACCGTGCCGACGCCGCTGCCCGAGGCGTTGAGCAGGGTGAAGCTGCGGCTGGACGAGCGGTTGAACACGACCGCGCCGGGGGCCGGGAAGCCGGTCTCCAGGCAGTGCCCGTTGGACAGCACGAGGGCGGGGTCGCCCGGCTGCGAGGAGGGCGTGCGGACGAGTGAACCGGAGCAGTTGCTGAGCGCCACGGTCCCGGCGAAGGTGACCGCCTTGGCGCGTACCGGCTTGTCGCCCTTGAGCGCGGTGTGACCGGACGGGGCCGAGGCCCCGGCCGTGCCGGACGGGGCCGCGCCGTGGCTGGTGGCCGCGGCGGCGGGGGCGATGCCCGCTCCCAGGAGCAGCACCGCGAAGAGTGCACCGACGAGAGGCTTTTTCATGTGGGGGTCCCCTCTTGCGAATGAACAGAGCGCGAATGGCCTCTGCGACCGAAGGTCCTTCGGTTTGACATGCGCATGCTGGCGTACGGAGAGGGGGTGCACAAGGGGCGGATTCCGGCCGCGCTTTCAGGTCACCAGACCCTGCCGGTAGGCGTAGACGACCGCCTGGACCCGGTCACGGAGCCCGAGCTTGGCGAGAATGCGCGAGACGAACGTCTTCACGGTCTCCTGACTGATGACGAGCGCGGCCGCGATCTCGCTGTTGGAGAAGCCGTCCGCGATGAGGCGCAGGACCTCCAGTTCGCGCGGGGTCAGCGGGATGTCGGAGGAGGTGTCCCCGGCGGGGCGGATCCGCGCGGCGTAGCGGCCGACCAGCCGGCGCGTCACCTCCGGGTCGATCAGCGCCTGGCCCGTGTGCACGGTCCGGATGCCGTGCAGCAGCTGGGCGGGCGGGGCGTCCTTGAGCAGGAACCCGCTCGCCCCGGCGCGCAGCGCCTCGTACACGTACTCGTCCAGGTTGAAGGTGGTCACCACGAGCACCTTGGCGGGCCGCTCCACGCCCGCCCCGGCCAGCAGCCGGGTCGCCTCGATGCCGTCGAGCTCGGGCATGCGGATGTCCATCACCACGACGTCCGGGCGCAGCCGCCCGGCCATCTCGACGGCGGTCCGCCCGTCCCCGCACTCACCCGCCACCTCCAGGTCCGGCTGGGCGTCGATGATCGTGGCGAGGCCGGTGCGGACGAGCACCTGGTCGTCGCAGACGAGGACGCGGGCCGGTGCGGTCATGACGCGCTCCCCGAGGGTATGCGGGCCCGCACGGTGAAGCCGCCGTCCGGACCGGGCTCCGCACGGAACTCGCCGCCGAGGACGCCGACCCGCTCGCGCAGCCCGGCCAGTCCCCGCCCACTGCCCGGGGGCAGGTCCGCGCGCTTCCCGGTGCCGTCCGTGCCGACCTCCACGGTGATCTCTCTTCCGCCGTGCCGCACGCTCACCGAAGTCCGGCTGCCGTGGGCGTACTTGAGGGCGTTCGTCAGCGCCTCCTGGACCACACGGTAGGCCACCAGCTCGGCGCTCCCGGTGGACTCGGCCGGGACGCCTTCCTCGTTGAACTCCACGCTCTGCCCGGCCCGCCGCGCCTGCTCGACCAGGACCGGGATGCGGCCGGCGGCCGGCGCCCTCTCCCCGGCACCGTGGCCCGGGTCGAGCAGGTCGAGCAGGTGGCGCAGGTCGTTGACGGCCCGCCGCCCGGTGTCGGTGACGCTGTTCAGGGCGTGGTCGAGCCGGTCGGGGGCGGCGGTCAGATAGCGGGCCGCCTCGGCCTGGACGATCATCGCCGTCACGTGATGGGTCACCACGTCGTGCAGCTCCCGTGCGATCCGGGCCCGTTCGGCGGTGCGGCTCTCCTCGGCGACGCGGAGCCGGCGGTCCGCCTCGGCGGCCCGGGTGGCGCGCAGCCACGCTCCGACGCCCCAGACGAGGGCCAGCACCAGGTAGAACGTCAGGAACTCGTCCACCGGTTCGGTGCCGTACCGGTGCAGGGCGAACGCCAGCGCCCCGTACGCGGCGGTCAGGGCGAGCGCGGCGCGGCGCCGGTGACCGTCCAGATGGGCCCCCGCGCTCAGGACGGCGAAGGGCAGCGCGGTCCCGGCGACCATGTGGTAGCCGCCGAGCTGGTCGACGGCGAAGCCCAGCGAGACCAGGACCAGGCAGACCACCGGCCACCGCCGCCGCAGGGCGAGCGACAGGCTCTCCAGTACGGCGGCCAGCGCGCCCAGCGCGTCGAACGGACGCTCCGCCACGGCACCCAGCTCCGTCCCGTGCCGGTGAAAGGCCGGGATGAGCGACAGGGCGAGGAGCAGCAGCCCGAACGGCAGGTCCCGCACGGTGGTGTCGAGTCGCTGCCAGCGCACCGGCCGACCGGCGACGGCGCCCAACCGCCGCCCCCGGGCCGGTACTTCGCGAAGACTGATCACCGGGGCACTGTAGTGGCGGCCGGGGCCGGGGCGGCGCGCCGTCCGCCACGCGGCACCAGATTGCCGCGCCGGCGGGCCAGCCAGAGGAACGCGAGCGTCACGAGCACCCCGAAGACCACGGAGTACACACTCGCCTCAGGCCCGAAGTCGCCGCCGGTGACCAGGTCGGAGCCGGTGGCCGTCGAGTCCAGGAGGCCCTGCGAGGCGCCGTTGCCCGAGACCTCCGAGCTGAAGATCCCCGCCGCGGCGAAGTTCCAGGCGAAGTGCAGTCCGATGGGCAGCCACAGGCTGCGGGTGGCGGCGTACGCGGCACCGAGCATGCCGCCCGCCTCGATCGCGATGGCGAGCGCGCCCCACAGGTTCGCGTCCGGGTTGGCCAGGTGCATCAGCCCGAACAGCAACCCGGTCGACGTCAGCGCGATCAAGGTCCCGGCGCGCTCCTCGACGATCCGGAACAGCACGCCCCGGAACACCACTTCCTCCGTGACGGCGGCGGCGGCCATGAAGCCGACGAACCCGACCGCACCCGTGAGCGACCCCAGGCCGTTCACCTCGTAGTCCCCGAGGAGGGCGATGTTCGCGATGACCGCCACGAACAGCACCAGTCCCATGAGCGCACCGCGCCCCAGGGCCGACGGCGCCCCCTCCCGGGCGAGCTCGGTGACCGGGCGGCGCTCGGTGCGCCCCACCACCCACCGGTAGACCAGGACCGCGAGCACGGACGTGACGAGGCCGATCAGGAGCGTGAGCCACGGATTTCCGTCCACCGCGTTGACGCACTGACCGCCGATCGCCCAGACCGCCACAACGGCGAGAAGTTGCCAGACCACTCTCATGAGTCCCCCTCGGACGTGCCCGCGGCGACCTGCCGCGGCTACCCCTGAACGCTATGAACGTCCGGCGCCGAAAGCGTCACCGCTGGGTGGACACCTGCGCGTAGCTCGCACGGGGGACACCGCGGCTAGGACTGCGGTTTCGCCACCGGCTCCGGCCCCGGTCCCGGCACCGCCGCCGCCTCCCGCGACAGCTGCACCGCCTGCCGCAGACTCAGCCCCGGCTCGGCCTGCCGCAGCGCCTTGACCGCCGCCACCGCGTCGAGGGGACCGCCGTGTCCGCCCGCCCTGATCCGCCGCCCGGTCCAGCGCCCGCGCAGCTCCGCGTCCGGCACCCCGGCCCGTGCCTCGGCCAGCGCGAGGGCCCGTTCCAGGCCGGGGCGGTCCGCGTCCGCCGCCCGCGCCAGCTCCTCGCGCAGTGCGGCGGCCACGTCGTCCGCGTCCCGCACCACGATCACGGCCATGTCCTTCTTCCCGTTTCCGATCATGTGCCGAACCTCCCCCGAAGCACTTCGGCGCATACGGCCGTTGAGCTACTTCAGAGGTACGGACGGCCGAGGACCGACGGACCAGGGCCGCCCCTCCCCCGGACGGAGGCGGCGGACCGGCGCCCCCGCCTACCGTCGGGGCATGACTCGCCACGACGCCGCTCACGCACTCGACCTCGACGCCTACCTCGCCCGGATCGGGTACGACGGGGAGCGCCGTCCCACCGTGGATGCGCTGCGTTCCGTGCACCGGGCCCACGCGACGGCCATCCCGTTCGAGAACCTGGACCCGCTCCTCGGCACCGTCCCCTCGCTCGCGCTGCCCGACCTGGAGGCGAAGCTCGTACGGGGCGGGCGCGGCGGCTACTGCTACGAGCAGAACACCCTGTTCACCGCCGCGCTCCGGGCCCTCGGCTTCGGCGTCACCCTGCTCACCGCCCGCGTGGTGCTGGGCGCGGCCCCCGGTGACGTCCGGCCGCGCACCCACATGCTGATGGAGGTCCGGGTGGAGGGCGAGCCCGGCCCGTACCTCGCGGACGTCGGCTTCGGCGGGAACGGCGCGCTGCTGGAGCCCATCGCGCTCGCCCCGGACGCGGAGCTGTACGACACCCCGCGCCACCACCGGCTCGTCCGGCTGCCGCACGACGGCCCCCTGGACCTGTGGGAGCTGCGGGCCCGGACGCGCGACGGGGAGTGGGAGGGGCAGTACGCGTTCACCCGGGAGCCCTTCGAGGCGCCGGACTACGAGGTCATCAACTGGCACATCGCGACCAACCCGCGGTCCCCGTTCTCCCGGCTGCTGTACGTGCAGCGCACCACCGGGGACGCCCACCTCGCCCTCTCGGGCCGCACCCTCGTGGTGACGCCGCACGACGGCGGTGCCCGGCGCGAGCGGGAGCTGGCGGACGCCGACGAGGTGACCCGCGTACTGGCGGAGGACTTCGCGCTGCGCCTCCCCAAGGGCGCGCGGCTCCCCGGATGAGCCCGGCGCGTACGCCGCCCGGGGGCGCGCCCGGCTTCCTGCGTGAGCCCCGGCGCACACCACTCCGTGGCGTATGTCACCCGTTCCGGTCCGTCACACCGCCGCGCCACCCCATTCCAAGCCCCGGGCCTCCCGTGACCGGCGTTCCCACGGTTCGCGGGAGGCGGGCGCATGGCGATGAAAGCCCGGGCCGGGGCACTCCTCCGTCCGGGCGGGCCAACCGGCGGGCAAAGCCCGGGCGGCCCGTGAAACACAGTCGTAAGCTCGCTGACATGCAGGTCATCCAGTCCACGAAGCTCGCCAACGTCTGCTACGAGATCCGCGGCCCCGTGCTCGAGGAGGCGATGCGGCTGGAGGCGGCCGGGCATCGCATCCTCAAGCTGAACACCGGCAACCCCGCCGCGTTCGGCTTCGAGTGCCCGCCCGAGATCCTCGAGGACATCCTGCGCAACCTCGCCGGGGCGCACGGATACGGCGACGCGAAGGGGCTGCTGTCCGCGCGCCGGGCGGTGATGCAGCACTACCAGACCAAGGGCATCGACCTGGACGTCGAGGACGTGTACATCGGCAACGGCGTCTCCGAGCTGATCCAGATGTCGATGCAGGCGCTGCTGGACGACGGCGACGAGGTGCTGGTCCCGGCCCCGGACTACCCGCTGTGGACGGCCTCGGTCTCGCTGGCGGGCGGCACGGCCGTGCACTACCGCTGCGACGAGCAGTCGGACTGGATGCCCGACCTCGCCGACATCGAACGGAAGATCACCGACCGCACCAAGGCGATGGTGATCATCAACCCGAACAACCCGACGGGCGCCGTCTACGACGACGAGATGCTGCGCGGGCTCACGGAGATCGCCCGCCGGCACAACCTGGTCGTCTGCTCCGACGAGATCTACGACCGCATCCTGTACGACGGCGCCACGCACACCCCCACCGCGACGATCGCCCCGGACCTGATGGTCCTGACCTTCAACGGGCTGTCGAAGAACTACCGGGTCGCCGGGTACCGCTCGGGCTGGATGGCCGTCTGCGGCCCCAAGGCGCACGCCTCCTCGTACATCGAGGGGCTGACGATCCTGGCCAACATGCGGCTGTGCGCGAACATGCCCTCGCAGCACGCCGTCGCCACCGCCCTCGGCGGCCGGCAGTCGATCAACGACCTGGTGCTCCCGGGCGGCCGCATCCTGGAACAGCGCGATGTGGCGTACGACCTGCTGACGCGGATCCCGGGCGTGACCTGCGTGAAGCCGAAGGGCGCGCTGTATCTCTTCCCCCGGCTCGACCCCAAGGTCTACAAGATCAAGGACGACCGGCAGATGGTCCTGGACCTGCTGCGGGCGGAGAAGATCATGGTGGTGCAGGGCACGGGCTTCAACTGGCCGGATCCCGACCACTTCCGCGTGGTGACACTGCCCTCGGCGGAGGATCTGACGGACGCGATCGGCCGGATCGCGCACTTCCTGGACGGCTACAGCCAGGTGTAGCCGTCCCGCCCCCACCCTTTCTCGAAGTTAGACAACTTTAGACTGAATCCAAGCTAGGATGGTTCTCACAGCACCACCAGGAGGCCATCCATGTACGAACCGATCCGCTCCAAATCGGTCCACACACCGGCCGACCACGCCGGCGACTTCCCGCACCGCACCCGCGAGGAGGAGCTGGACATCCAGCTCGCCGGACACCTGGCCGCCCTGCTCGCGGTCACCGACGAGCTGGGTCTCGGCGAGGCGGGCGACCGCATCGCCGGGCAGGTGGCCAGGCTGCGCGGCGCCCCGCCCGTCCGCCACGCCGGACTGAGCGACGCCCCCGCGACCGCCCTCCACCGCCGCGCCCACGCCCTCGCGGGCCGGGCCCTGGTGGTGGCGGCGTCCCGCGCCGACACGGCGGTCGCGATCCTGTCGGCCGAGCGCATGGACGCCCACACCGAGGCGCTCGCCGCCGACGCGCGGACGCCGGTCGGCGCCCACTGACGGCCCCGGTCCACGCACCGTCGAGGCGCGTGGACCGGGTGCCACCCATGTTCGGTTGTTCCGCTTCCGCGTCAGTGCCTGCCGCGCGGCCTGGACTTCATCCGTACGGTGACGATGCCGGCCAGGAGCAGGAGGACGGCCGCGATGCCCGCACCGGTCGCCGCGCTGCCGGTGTCGGCCATGCCGCCGCCGTCATGCCCGCCGCCGCCACCGTGATGGCCCCCGTCGTGCGTCGGGTGCGGCCCCGGGGTCCAGGACGGGCCCGGTCCGTGGGTGTGCGTGTGCGTCGGCTTCGGCGACGGGCTCGCGCTGTCCGTCGGCGAGGGGGTCGGGGTCGGGCAGTCGTCCGTGGGCGACGGGGTCGGAGTCGGGGTCGGAGTGGGGGTGGGCGTCGGGGTCGGCGTGGGGGTCGGAGTCGGGCTCGGGGTCGGGCTCGGGTTCGTCACCGGGACCTCGGTGGTGCAGGGCAGCTCGGGCGCCCCCTCCGTGGTGCAGCGCGCGCCCGGTGTGTCGGAGGTGACGGAGTTGCGCAGGACCGCGTCGCCCTCGTCCGGGTCGTCCACGGTGACCGTGTAGGTGATCGTCACGGAGGCGCCGGGGGTCAGCTCGCCGGACCAGTCGAGCGTGTCGCCGGTCACCTGCGCGGTGCCGGTGGACGCGGTGGGTCCGGCGGTGAGCGAGGCGTCGTCCAGGACACCGGACAGGTCGTCGGTGAGGTGGGCGGGGCTCAGCGTGGTCTCACCGCTGTTGGTGGCGGTCACGGTGTAGGTGACGGCGTCACCCGGCCCGGCCTCGGCGGGCGCCGCCGTCTTGGAGATGTCCAGCACCTGGTCGAGCTGCTCGACGGGGACGGACGCGGAGGACTCGTTGGACGCCACGTCGTTGTCGCCGGCGGTGCCCTGGGCGGTGGCCGTGTTGGTGAAGGTGTCGTCGGCGACGTCGGCCTCGGTCAGGACGTGGGTGCCCTCGCAGACCATGGACGAGGTCGCGGACCCCATCGGGCCGAGCGTGGTGGACGGGCAGGTCACGTCGGTGACGGACGGGTCGGTGACGTGGACGTCGGTGAGCTCCGACGTGCCGGTGTTGGTGACGAGGAACTGGTAGTGCACGGTGTCGCCCACCTCGAAGGGCTCGGTGGCCGCGTTGTCCGGGGGCGCGACGGTCTTGACCAGGTTCAGCTGGTCGAGCGTGTCCACGGAGCTCGCCTGGAGCGCCCGGACCAGGTGGGTGTCGATGCTGCCGCCGGTCGATCCGGAGAAGCCGAACTTGTACGTGGGCGGAGCGTCGGCCGTCATCCGCGTGGACAGCACGGGCTGGAAGCCGGCGCCGTCGTTGAAGTCGATCTCGACGTCCACGGTCGGCCGGGTGTCCGGGCTGACGGTGATGTGCACGGTCCGCTTGGCCGGGAGCGGGTCGGTGCCCTGCTCGCGCAGGCTGCCGGGCAGCGTGGAGCGGAAGCCGGACGCCTGGGTGGCGTCCGCCTCGATGGTGGAGTCCAGGAAGCAGTAGCCGTCGTCGCCCTGTCCGGGGCCGCGCAGCGTGACGGTGTCGGGCACCGGGAGTCCGCTGGTGACCGGGGACTTCTGGTCGTCGGGGCAGCCGTTGCCGCGCAGCTCGGCGTCGTTGGCGAAGTTGCCGTACGCGTCGAGCCCGACGCCGAGGTAGCCGCCGTCGACCCCGGGATCCAGGTTCCGCTGGGCGTACCCGAGGGAACCGCCGTTGGCCCCGGCCTTGGTGAGGTCCACCGAGCCGTCGACCAGGAAGAAGCCGATGCCGTCCGCGCCGGCGTCCCCGGTCCCGTACTGGTACTGCTCGAACGTGACGTCGAGCCCGCCGTTTCCGGGCAGCGGGCGGTTGTAGAGCATCCCGCCGACCCGGTAGTAGTCGTGGTCCGTGAGCTGGAGCCAGCCGGGCGTCTCGCCCGGGGTCGGCACGGGCGGGGTCATCTGGGAGTCGGGGTCGTCGCACGGCCCGATCTGCGACTGCCCGGCGGGCGGTTCTTCCGACGCGCCGGTCAGACAGGCTGTATCCAGGGGCACGAAGCCCGGGTCGGCGACCGAGGTGCCGGTGAAGGTCTCGTCCAGCAGCACGGATTCGCCGAGCGCCCGGGCCGGCGAGGAGGCGGCGGGCGCCGTGTCGGCGACGGGGCCGGCGGACTGCGCGACCCCGGAGGCGGTGGTCAGCAGGAGCCCAAGCGCCGTTCCCGCACAGGCGGTGGCCGCCACGGCCGGAACGTGGAGCAGCCGTTCGTATTTGCGCATGAAAAAAACATAAGAAAACCGGACATGACGCTTGCTCAGCCCATCCGGGACACGCCGCAGCGGCGGCCGAATGGCGGCGCGGACCGCCGGGGCGCATGATTCAGGGCTCGGACGGGGACACCGTCACGGCCCCCGCCGTCGACCGGAACATCACGTCCACGACCTCGCACTCAGCCGATCCCGGCACCGCGACCGGCCCGACGACCCGCTCCGCCGCCGTGGCACCGACCGCCAGGTCCTTCACGACCAGGGTGCGCTTCCCGGCGGCCACGGTCTTCCCGCTCCCGGCCGCGTGGCCCCGGAATTCGAGGTACACGGTGTACGTCCCCTGCCGGGCCGCCTCGCTCGTGATCCGCACCCCGGCCACGGGGCGACGCGTCTCCTCGTCCGTCCGGCAGGAGGTGACGGTGACATCGTCGTACGGGTACCGCATGTCCGCGTGGACCTCGCCGTACGCGTGGGCGAACAGGATCATGACGACGAGCCCGCCCACCGCCGCCAGGGCGATCAGCCCGCCCACGGCGGTCAGAACGATCGTCATGCCGCCCATCCGGCGCCCGGGGACGAGCGGCGGACCGTCTTCCGACGTGTTCGGGTACGGCGGATACTCCATGCCGTCCGGCCCCCTCCGCCCGCGCGCTCGGGCGGCGCGACCGGCTCAACCGTACGGCCGCCTGCACCACCCCCGTAGCCCCGCAGGGTCACAACCCGACTACGAGCAGGGCGCGTCGAACGGGCCGATGGCCCCCGAAGCGGCTTCGGGGGCCATCGCCGTACGCAGGCGGGGACTCAGCCCAGGCGTTCGACCAGCGCGCGGTACTCGTCCCACAGCTCCTTCGGCGTGTGGTCGCCGAAGGTGTTGAGGTGCTCGGGGACCAGCGCCGCCTCCTCGCGCCAGACCTCCTTGTCGACCTTCAGCAGGAAGTCGAGATCGGACTCGGAGAGGTCCAGGCCCTCGGTGTCGATCGAGCCCTTCGCGGGAAGGATGCCGATCGGCGTCTCGACGCCCTCCGCCTTCCCCTCCAGGCGCTCGACGATCCACTTCAGGACGCGGCTGTTCTCACCGAAGCCGGGCCACACGAACCTGCCCGCCTCGTTCTTGCGGAACCAGTTCACGTAGTAGATCTTCGGCAGCTTCGACTGGTCCGGCTTGTCGGCGCCGACCTTGAGCCAGTGGCCCATGTAGTCGCCCATGTTGTAGCCGCAGAACGGCAGCATGGCGAACGGGTCGCGGCGCAGTTCGCCGACCTTGCCCTCGGCGGCGGCGGTCTTCTCGGAGGCGACGTTGGCGCCGAGGAAGACACCGTGCTGCCAGTTGAAGGACTCGGTGACCAGCGGGACGGCCGAGGCGCGGCGGCCGCCGAAGAGGATGGCCGAGATCGGGACGCCCTTCGGGTCCTCCCACTCGGGCGCGATGATCGGGCACTGCCCCGCCGGGACGGTGAAGCGGGCGTTGGGGTGGGCGGCGGGCGTTTCGGACGCGGGGGTCCAGTCGTTGCCCTTCCAGTCCGTGAGGTGCGCGGGCGGCTCCTCGGTCATGCCCTCCCACCAGACGTCACCGTCGTCGGTGAGCGCGACGTTGGTGAAGACGGAGTTGCCCCACATCGTCTTCATGGCGTTGGCGTTGGTGTGCTCGCCGGTGCCGGGCGCGACGCCGAAGAAGCCCGCCTCCGGGTTGATCGCGTACAGCCGGCCGTCCTCGCCGAACCGCATCCACGCGATGTCGTCGCCGATGGTCTCCACGGTCCAGCCGGAGATCGTGGGCTCCAGCATCGCGAGGTTCGTCTTGCCGCAGGCGCTCGGGAACGCGGCGGCGACGTACTTCGACTCGCCGCGCGGCGGGGTGAGCTTCAGGATCAGCATGTGCTCCGCGAGCCAGCCCTCGTCGCGGGCCATGACGGAGGCGATGCGCAGCGCGTAGCACTTCTTGCCGAGCAGCGCGTTGCCGCCGTAGCCGGAGCCGTACGACCAGATCTCGCGGTCCTCGGGGAAGTGCGAGATGTACTTGGTCTCGTTGCACGGCCAGGGGACGTCCTCCTGGCCCTCCGCCAGCGGGGCGCCCAGCGTGTGGACGGCCTTGACGAAGAAGCCGTCGGAGCCCAGTTCGTCGAGCACGGGCTGCCCCATGCGCGTCATGGTGCGCATCGAGACGGCGACGTACGCGGAGTCGGTGATCTCGACGCCGATCGCGGACAGCGGGGACCCGAGCGGGCCCATGCAGAACGGGACGACGTACATCGTGCGGCCGCGCATCGAGCCGCGGAAGATGCCCTGCTCGCCCACGAGACTGTCTTCTCCCCCGGTAAAGATGGCCCGCATCTCGGCGGGGTCCTTCCAGTGGTTCGTCGGGCCGGCGTCCTCCTCCTTCGCGGAGCAGATGAACGTACGGGTCTCGACGCGCGCGACGTCGCTGGGGTCGGAGGCCGCGTAGTAGGAGTTCGGGCGCTTGATCTCGTCCAGCTTGGTGAAGGTGCCCTTGGCGACGAGTTCCCCGCACAGGCGCTCGTACTCGGCCTCGGAGCCGTCGCACCAGACCACCCGGTCCGGCTCGGTGAGTGCTGCGATCTCGTCCACCCAGGAGATCAGCTCCTGGTGGTCGGTGGGAACAGTGAGGGGAGCCGCGATGTCGCGCGCCACGATCGCTCCTTGGTGAGGGTGTATTCGGTTGGTGCTCCTGTGCCCCGTGGGGGCCGCGACCCGGATGCGTGTACCCCTTCGAATTCCCCTTGGCGCTCATCCGGTGCCGACCGCACTCATTTGATCATCCGACCCTCGCGCCCATATGTCCAGAGGGCCGCCCATGTGAGCATCAGCACGCGGCCACCGCCCCTATCCGCTCCCTACGGGGCCGTAGGTACGATGCGTGGATGACTGCTGCCGCCGCGCCCGACACCACCGGTCCCCGCCCGGCCACGCCCGCCGACGCCCCGCTGAAGCCGCGGATGCGCGGCTGGCTGCACGCCGGGATGTTCCCGGCCGTGGTCATCGCGGGCATCGTGCTCATCGCCCTCTCGGACAGCACCCGGGGCCGGATCGCCTGCTCGGTCTACATCGTGTCGGCGTGCCTGCTCTTCGGCGTGAGCGCGGTCTACCACCGCGGTACGTGGGGGCCGCGCGGCGAAGCCGTCCTGCGCAGGCTCGACCACGCCAACATCTTCCTGATCATCGCGGGGACGTACACCCCGCTCACCCTGCTCCTGCTCCCCGAGTCCACCGGGACGCCGCTCCTGTGGGCGGTGTGGGCCGCGGCGCTCGCCGGCATAGCGTTCCGGGTCTTCTGGGTCGGCGCCCCGCGCTGGCTGTACACACCGTGCTACATCGCGATGGGCTGGGCGGCCGTCTTCTTCCTGCCCGACTTCATGCGGACCGGCGGCGTCGCGGTGCTGGTGCTGGTGGTCGTCGGCGGCGTGCTCTACAGCGCGGGCGGCGTCATCTACGGCATCAAGCGGCCGAACCCGTCACCGCGCTGGTTCGGCTTCCACGAGGTCTTCCACTCGCTGACCCTGGCCGCGTTCATCGTGCACTACGTCGGCATCTCGCTGGTGGCGTACAACCACAGCTGACGTCCCGCCAGGGCTTCCGGGGGCGCCCCGGGGCGCCCCCGCCCCCGTTCAGGCCCCGCCGAGCGCGCGGGCCAGCGCCTCCGCGTCCGTCGTCGGGGCGTCGCAGACGAAGTGCCGGCAGACGTACGCGGTCGGCGCGCCGCCCGCCATCGGCCGGTCGGCCAGCAGCGGGAACTCCGCCCCGCCCGGCTCCCCCGCCGCGACGACCGCGCCGGGCGCCCGCCCGATCAGGGCCGTACGGTGCAGCTCCCCGCCGACCGGCCCGGCGACGGCCACCTCGCGCGGCCCGTCGAGCAGCGCCTCGGCCACCGCGAGCCCCCAGCCGATGAAGCGCGGGGCGCGCGGGCCCAGCGCCTTCACGACACCCAGCGCCTCCTCGGCGGCGGTGCGGTGCGGCTCGGAGCCGGTGTGCGCGGCGTACGAGAGGAGCGCGCCGGCGGCGGCCGTCCAGCCGGCCGGGGTCGCGCTGTCGGTGGGGTCCTGGGGCCGCCGGATCAGCTGCTCGGCGTCGTCCGCCGTGTCGTACAACTGGCCGCCCTCGCCCCGGAAGTGCTGGAGCACGATGTCCAGCAGGAATCCGGCGAACTCCAGCCAGGCCCCCTCGCCGGTGACCCCGGCCAGCGCGAGGAAACCCTCCGCGACGTCCCCGTAGTCCTCAAGCACCCCGGCGTGGTCACCGGCTCGCCCGTCCTTGGACGTACGGGCGAGCCGGGCGACGGGCCCCATGTGCACCCGCACCAGCAGGTCGGCCGCCTCGGTGGCCCGCTCGACCAGGTCGGGCCGGCCGAAGAAGGCGCCCGTCTCCGCGAGCGCGGCGATGGCGAGCCCGTTCCAGGCGGCGACGATCTTGTCGTCGCGCCCCGGGCGCGGGCGCTCCTCCCGGGCGGCGAGCAGCCGCTCCCGTACGCCGGCGGCGCGGGGGTCGTCGGGGTCGCCGGGCAGCTGGAGCACCGAGGAGCCCTCCTCGAAGGTGCCCTCGCCGGTCACCCCGAAGTGCTCGGCGGCGAACGCGGCGTCCTCCTCGCCCAGCACCTCGCGCAGCTGCTCCGGCGTCCACACGTAGTACGCGCCCTCGACGTGCCTGCCGTGCGCGTCCTCGCTGTCGGCGTCGAGCGCGGAGGCGAACCCGCCCTCGGGCGTCCGCAGCTCGCGCACCATGAAGTCGGCCGTCTCCAGGGCCACCCGCCGGGCGAGTTCGGACCCGGTGGCCCGCCAGAGGTGGGCGTACACGCGGCAGAGCAGCGCGTTGTCGTACAGCATCTTCTCGAAGTGCGGGACGACCCATTCCCGGTCCACGGCGTACCGGGCGAACCCGCCGCCGAGCTGGTCGTAGATCCCGCCCCGGGCCATCGCCGCGCAGGTGTCGGCGGCCATCTGAAGGGCGCCGTCGGCCCCGGTGCGGGCGTGGTGGCGCAGCAGGAACTCCAGCGCCATGGACGGCGGGAACTTGGGCGCCCCGCCGAACCCGCCCCGCTTCTCGTCGTACTCCCGGGTCAGCCCGAGCAACGCCTGCGCGAGCTCCGCCTCCCCGGGCGGCCCGTCCCCGCCGTGGGCGAGGCTGCGCTCGGACAGGTCCCGCACGATCCGCCCGGCGACCTCCCCGACCTCGTCGCGCCGGTCGGTCCAGGCGGCGGTGACCCCTTCGAGCACCTGCCGGAAGGACGGCATCCCGTGCCGCGCCTCGGGCGGGAAGTAGGTCCCGAAGTAGAACGGCTCGGCGTCGGCGGTGAGGAACACGGTCATCGGCCAGCCACCCTGCCCGGTAGCCGCCTGCACCGCCTCCATGTACACCGCGTCCACATCGGGCCGCTCCTCGCGGTCGACCTTGACGGCCACGAAGTGCTGGTTCATGTAGGCGGCGGTCGCCTCGTCCTCGAACGACTCATGCGCCATGACGTGGCACCAGTGACAGGACGAGTACCCGACGCTGAGCAGCACCGGAACGTTCCGCCTTCTGGCTTCCTCGAACGCCTCGGGTGACCAGGGCCACCAGTGGACGGGGTTGTCCGCGTGCTGAAGCAGATACGGCGAGGTCACACCAGCCAACCGGTTCATGCGCCCAGGCTCTCACACCGCACGCGCCCAGCCTGGGAAACCTTCGCGCCCCGTCCGCCCAGCCAAGGTGCGCCCGTCCACCGATGCTCGCTGCGAGGTGGGCGCGCTGGAGCAGATAGGGAGAGGTCCCATGCACCGCACCGGGTACAGCACGCCGGGCTCAGCATTACCGGCCCCGACCAACGCCCCTTGAGGAGAAGGCGAGGCCCGGGAGCCTTCGCCGGCGTCGCCACGCTGCACTTGGGCAGGCGGGGCGACATTAGCCCAACGTGATATTATCTTGGGGTAATGCTGGTGGGCGAGAGCAGACCATGAGCTTCAAGATCATCGTCGTGGAACCAGCCCGGACCTGGATCCACGAACTCCGCAAGTGCGACCGAGACACCCTCACTCAGATCGCCGCCGCACTCGACGTGCTCCAGACCGAGGGCCCAGCCCTCGGCCGCCCGCTCGTCGACCGGATCACCGGATCAACCCTGCCCAACCTGAAGGAACTGCGCCCCGGTTCCAAGGGCGACAGCGAAGTACGAATGCTGTTCGTCTTCAACCCCGAGCGCAACGCCGTCATCCTCGTCGGCGGCAACAAGGCCGGGAACTGGTCCGGCTGGTACCGCACCGCGATCAAGGAAGCCGAAGCCGCCTACCAGGCGTACACCGAGGAGGAAGCGTGAGCACCTTCAAGCCGAAGACAGCCAACGCAATCGACTGGAACGACCTGAAGGACGACCTCGGCCTTACCGCCGAGGAGGAGGCGGACGTCCAGGAGCGGAGCGCCGCCATGCTCGCAAAGGTCCGCGCCCACCGCCTGGCCGAGGTCCGCAAGCGCCAGCACATGACGCAGAACGAGGTCGCCGAGACCCTCGGCGTCACCCAGGGGCGGGTCTCCCAGATCGAGAAGGGGGCTGTGATGCGTACCGAGGTCGAGACTCTCGCCGCGTACGTCGCGGCACTGGGAGGACGCCTGAAGATCGTCGCCGACTTCGGCGACGAGTCCCTCGTCCTTGGCTGACAAGCTGTCTTTCTCTGCGTCGGGAGCGATCGCTGAGATCGACGGCAAGCGCGATTCGGTATGCACTCGCATGAGGGCCAGGGCCAACGCCTCGTAGGTGTTACCCGTCCCGCACGGACGGATCCCGGCCCTCAAGGTGCTGCCCGAAGCCGAGGTACGGTGGGACGCCCACTCCGGCGATGCCATCAGCTGCCCCCGGACCCAAGCGTCCGTCTTGGGGCTCAGCCCGTCATCACGCGTGGCCGCACTGGTGCTCATCGTGAACACGCCAGGTCAGAACTACCGGGTTGTCCAGAGGCCGACTGGTCCGGGCCACGAGCCACCGGATCCGACGAGGCATCCCCAACCTCACAGGGCAATACACCAGACAATGAGTGACTGCGTCCCGTTACCCGCGGAGTCAGTCGGAGCCCCGCCCGGTGATCCGGGCGGGGCTCCGCGTCTTCTTTGATCGACTACGGCGAGCATGTCGACGCGGTCAGCCGAGATCAGCCTCGGGCCGGGGCAGCTCGTCCAGGTCGAGGGTGTAGGTCCGCCCGTCGGCCAGCTCGATGGGCAGCTTGCCCGAGCCGTACTTGTGCGTGTGCGCCGCGATGTAGCCGGAGCCGGTGGGCTGGGTGTGGACGACGACCTCCGCGGCGTACGGGTCCACCACCACGTAGACCGGGATGCCGTAGCGGCCGTACTTCGCGGTGCAGTCGGCGTAGTCCTTGCGCGCGGAGGAGACCGACACCACCTCCGCGATCAGCAGCACGTCCTCGAAGCCGTAGCGCTTGCCCTGCCTCTGCGCGTCCTCCCGCAGGATCGCGAAGTCGGGGGCCGAGTTCTCATCGGCGGGGAAGTCGATGTACACGTCGGAGGCGGTCTTCGCGTGCCGGCCGAGCGAGAGCGAGTCGATCTGCATCGACTTGATCGTGCTGGAGTGCTCGAAGCTCTGCGGAGTCATGATCACCTTCCCGTCAATACCGAAGAAGACCACGTATCCAGCAGGGAACTCGGTGTGCATGACCGCGTCGACGCTCATCAACGGCTCCTTCCTGTCGCCTCTCAGGATATGGGGCCTCGGTCCCGCACGGGGGTCCACTACGGGAGTGCCGACCCAGCAAGAGCAGCGGAGGTGCGCTGGTCATTGATGTCCTGGCCCAGTCGCACACCATACGCATCCACGCCAGTGCCCTCCGGAAACACCGCAGGTCAGAACTACCTGGTTGTGTTGAGTCATGGGCACCTGTGGCAGCTGGCGTACCCGACGCCGAGCAGAGGTGCTCTGCGCCAGTCGGTCGGCCATGGGCCCAATCCTCGCGCACCCGGCCCCACGACGGGGCTGCGCCACGGGGCGAGGCGCGAAGGGGCAGGTGGGGGCCGCGGATACCGCGCCGCGCGGCATCGACGGCCATTAGGCTGGCCTGGGGCAGCACCGGGACTGCTGTGGCTCCCCGAAGGAGGTGCACGATGACCGCCGAGATGCTGGCGCCCGCGTGGATGCACACGCAGATCAGCGCGGAGCAGTACGACTCCTGGTCCGAGGAGCAGTGCGCCGGCATCGAGGTCGTGGACGGGATGGTCGTCGTGAGCCCGAGCGCCTCCAAGCGCCACAACCGGCTGGCCCGCATCCTGGCCAATGCCCTTGACGCAGCCGCAGGCCCGGACTGGAACGCCGACACGGACTTCGACGTTCGCCTGCAGGACGCGCCGCTCACCAACCGCCGTCCGGACGTCACCGTGTACCGGGCGGAGACCATCGACCTCACGCCCACCCGCCCCGAGCACGTGCTCCTGGCCGTCGAGGTCGTGTCCCCGGGGTCAGAGACCACCGACCGGATCGTGAAGGTGGACCAATACGCCAAAGCCGGCATCCCCTTCTACTGGCGCATCGAGCAGTCCGCCACCGGCGTCCCGATCGTCTACACCTACGTCCTCGACCCAGCCAATAGGGCCTACCGGGACGGCGAGGTGTTCACCGGCACCGTGAAGGCCATCGCTCCATTCCCTGTCACGGTCGACCTTGGGACCCTGTGAGCAACGAGGAAGCGCCCGCGCCCTCGGCGCCTCCGACGCCCTGTGGGCCGAGAGTGCTCGCCACCAGGGGCCTGGGGGCAGCACTCCGCCCAGCTAGAACGTGTTTCGAAAGGAGCGCCGTCCGCCCGCAGGGCGGGTCCGGCGGCGTCTGGTGCGCACGATCGCAAGCGGAGGCGGCGTACAGGTGGCCGTTGCGAGGCACGATTATTTGACCGTTCATTCCAGATAGGCTTACGGTCTCCGACGTGGCCAGGACCAAGGAATTCGATCCGGACGCCGCGCTGCAGTCGGCCCTCGAGCTGTTCTGGCGGCGCGGTTACGAAGCGACGTCGTTGGCGGACCTCGTCGAGCACCTCGGCATCGGCCGCGCCAGCATCTACGCGACCTTCGGCAGCAAGTACGAGCTGTACCTGAAAGCGCTGGACCGGTACGCCGACACGCGCGACCGGGCGCTCCTTGCCGAGTTGTCCCAGCCAGGGCCCGCCCTGCCTGGGGTGCGGGCGGTAGTGCGCCGCTTCGCCGCGGAGGCCGTCTCCCCGGAGGGCCGGCTGAGCGGCTGTTTCGTCACCAATACCGCGGCCGAGCTGGCGCCGCACGACCCCGCGGCGGCCCGCCGGGTCGAGATCAGCTGGGAACACGTCGAGACCCTGCTGCACTCCGCGCTCCTGCGGGCCCAGGCTCAGGGCGAGTTGCCGGAGGAACGCGATCCGCGTGCGCTGGCCCGCATGCTGCTCGTCCTGCTGCAGGGGGTACGGATCGTCGGCAAGGCGTCGAACGATCCCTCCCGGGTACGGGACGCGGCCGAGCAGGCCCTGGCCCTGCTGGACTGACTCACATCCGCCGAATCCACCGTCGCCCGCATCCGCATGCCCACATAATGAACCGATCGGTCAAGTATCGGGAGGACGGCATGACCGCCCCTGGCGCTGCCCGCGTCGTCGCCATGCAGCAGCGATGCGCCTTCGTCCGCCTCGGCGGCGTCCGGACCACAGTGATCTTCACGCTCGCCATACCGCTCTCCCACGGGTACGGCCTGCTGCCGGGCCTCGTGCTGCCGCCGGCCGGCACAGCGGCCTCCTTCGCGGGAGCCGCCGCGCTCGCCACCGAAGGCGCCGCAGCGGCAGACCGGGCTCGCGGGTGGCGAGCTGAACACCGCGATGGAGTCGGCCCGACCGCCCCGTTCGCGATCCCGCGCGCGCTGGGCAGCGACACCTCCTCCCTGGCCGCACCAGGGGCCGCTCTCGCAGCCTCGCCCCTCTGAACCACCGCACCGAGCAATCCATCACTCAAGGGAGCCACCGCCATGAACCGCTTCACCGGCAGAACCGTCCTCGTCACCGGCGCCGGCTCCGGCCTCGGCCGCGCCATCGCGCTCGCCTTCGCCACCGAGGGCGCATCCGTGGTCGCCGCGGGACGCACCGCGGCCTCCCTGGACGAGACGGTCGGCCTCATCGGGGCCACCGGCGGCACGGCCACCGCCGTCACCACCGATGTCACCGACTCCAGCCGGCTTCAGGACCTCGTACGCGAGAGCGTTACCCGCTTCGGCGGACTGGACATCGCGGTCAACAACGCCGGAATACTCCGCGGCACCGCACCCGTCGGTGAGGTGAGCGAGGAGGACTGGGACGCGGTACTGCGAACCAACGTCACCGGTGTCTGGCTGGCCATGAAGCACGAGATCGCGCACATGAGGCGAAACGGTGGCGGCGCCATCGTCAACATCTCCTCCAACCTGGGCGCACACCTGCGCGTCCCGAACCTTGCCGCGTACATCACCTCGAAGGCAGCGGTCTCCGCCCTCACCCGCGCCGCCGCTCTCGACCACATCCACCAGGGGATCCGCATCAACGCGGTCAGCCCCGGCGCCTCCGCTGCTCCGATGTCGCTGCGGCCCGGCGAGACCGAGGCCGACCGTGCCGAGCGAGTGAAGACACAGAACCCGCTCGGCCGGGTCGCGGAAGCCGAAGAAGTGGCGGCCGCGGTGCTCTATCTCGCCTCACCCGAAGCCGGCGCGGTGGTCGGCGCCGACCTGGTCGTCGACAGCGGTTCCTCGGCCTGACGGGCCGTTGGCTTCGGCGTCGCCCTTCCCCGGCAAGGGCCCCGCCGCAGCGGCGGTCACGCGCGGCGCCCGGCGTCACCAGCCCCTCGGCGGCACGCACGACGCGGTCACCGAGGGGCTGGTTGCGGCGGGAGCCGGGCCGCTTGACTGCACGTCAGTGGCTCCCGGCCTGTCAGGGCCGCGATGAGGCCGCGTCAAGGAGGGCACGTCCCGCCTTGGTGAGCTCGTGCGTGGCCGTGCGACCGGTCCGGCTGCTGTCGATCAGCCCGGCGTCCCGCAGGATTGCCAGGTGTTCGCTGGCCGTCGGAGGAGTGACCCCCACCAGTCCGGCCACAACGGTCGTCTGCAGCGGGGTGGTGAGCGCGGCCAGGATCTTCGATCGAGTCACCCCCACAAGACGGTCGAGCGACCTCGGAGTGGGAGGTGCCGCCCAGAGGTACCGCCCGGATGCCGGGTAGTAGATCGCCGGAGTCCAGTGGTCCGAGGTGGTGCACTGCATCCGGTCGGTGATGAACAGCGACGGAACGAGAACGAGTCCCTCAGGGCAGTCGACGTCGATGTCGACGGGCTTCTCGACGGTGATGGTGTCGCCCTCGCACGCGGCGGAAGAGTGCAGGCGCGGAAGGACCGCGCGCAACCCCTCGCGGTTGACCTGGATGGCCCGGTCCAGCATCTCGGCACGCAGCGCCTGCCGCATGGACGGCCATTCCGGTTCGACGACTGCCTTCCAGAGGCGGCGCAGCGCATCGGCGGCCTCGGACCTGGCCCGGTCGGGCGCGTCGAGCAATCGGCGGCCTATGTCCGCCCCGCGCCCCCTCGCGGCGTCGACCAGCTCGGCGTACGTCTGGTCCGCCGGCGCGGCGAGGAGGGCATCCATGCCTTCCTCGAACGTCGGCTCACTGGACATCGGCGATGGGTCGAGGAAGTCGGGTCGATACGCGCCATCGGCCATGAAGACCGTGAGCGCCTCCAGGTCCGGGAGCGAGAGACGGTGGCGGCGACGGCGAAGCCACGGGTGGAACATCGGGTGACGCTGCGGCTCGGTCAAGAGCTGGGCGAGACTGACCACTTCGTGCATCGGGGACATCGCCCACCGCACGCTCGCAGCACCAACGCCCAATCGGTAGCGGATCACTCCGCCATTGTGAGGCCACCGCCGAAGTGAGCGCGAGCAGAACGGCGGAGCACCGAGACTCGGGGCATGACCGACACGGAGCCGATTGCCCGGAGTTCCCACGAGCCCGAGCGAGCCCGACAGACGCGAACGATCCGGCTGGGCGCCGGCGGATCGACCATCGACATCCTCGCGGGTCCCGCGGAGACCAGCGGGAACGTGAGCATCTACCGGTGGCGCATGTCGCCCTCCAGCCGGGGACCTGCCCCGCACTTCCACACGACCTTCAGCGAGACCTTCATCGTCGAAGAAGGTGAGGTCGACTACTTCGACGGGCATGCCTGGCGAACACTGCTGCCCGGCGACACCGCGCATGCGGCGGCGGGTGCCGTCCACGCCCTCCGGAAGGAGCGCGCCGAACCTGCCACCCTCCTGATGGCACTCTCGCCGGGGGTGCCGCGCGAGGCGTACTTCGCCCAGCTCGCCACGGTGAACGAGCGTGACCTGAGCCGGCTTCACGAAGCCCACGACAACCATTTCCCCGACGCCCACGGACGGTGAGGGCGCCGGCAGCGGCATGCGCCCCGCCCCCGGCCCACCCACTCCCCCTACCTGTCATGCACTCGTCGGACTGCTCCCGCGCGTGAGCGCCACCACCGAGCCGGGTCCGGCTCCCCGCGGTTTCCCAGCGAAGGATTCACTGTGCCCAGCATCGCCATCGTCGGAGCCGGCCCCGGTATGGGCCTGGCCATCGCCCGTACCTTCGGCTCCCACGGCTTCGACGTCGCTCTCATCGCCCGCAACCGCGACAAGCTCGACGACCTGGCCGGCCGGCTCGCCGCCGAAGGCATCACCGCCGCCGCGTTCCCCGCGGACGTACTCGACCATGACGCACTCACCCAGGCGCTCAAGGACGCCGCCACCCGCTTCGGCGGCATCGACGTCCTGGAGTACTCCCCGGGCGGGAGCCTCGCCTCCACGCCGCTCACCGCTCCGTCCGGGACCAGCCCGTCCGATGTGCAGTGGGCGATGGACATCCTGCTCTACGGGGCCATCGCCGCCACCCGGACCGTGCTGCCCGCCATGCGCGAGGCCGGCGCGGGCACCCTGCTCTACACCAACGGCGCCGGCTCGGCCGACCCCACTCCGATGCTCGGCAACCTGAACGCCGCCCAGGCCGCGCTGCGCAACTGGGTACTCGGCCTGCACAAGGAACTGGCCGGCACCGGCGTCCAGGCCGCGCACGTCGCCGTCGGCGTGTGGATCGGCACGGGCGCCCCGCCCGGAGTACCGGCTGCCTCGGCCGAGGAGGTCGCCCCCCTCTACTGGGACCTGCACACGCAACGCGACGAAGCCGAACGCGTCTTCACCGTGTGACGCTGTCCCCCGCCCCGCCGACCCGGCGCCCCGGGCCCGGCTGCTCACTGCCGACCTGGGCGCCTGCTGACCCCGAACCCGCGCGCGGTCCACCGCCGTTCGCCGTCGGCGGGTCGTGCCCCCTCCCTCGCGCGGGCGCTCCGTACGAAGGACACTGGACCCCGCGACCAGCGGAGCCGGAGGGGGACACGGATGCGGATGCGGGACGGCCACCGGGCCGATGCGGAGCGGCTGTTGGTACGAGCCGTGGAGGAAGAGGCACGGCGCAGCGGCGGACGGACGGATCCGTCCGTCCTGCTGACCCGTGCGCGGGCCGCCCTCGACACCATCGCGGAGGGCGCGGCGGAGGAGTACGCGGCGTATGTGCGGGCGCTCGACGCCTCGGCGGGCGGGCAGCGGTTCAGCCGGGAGAGCATGGCGACGCCGTTGCTGGTCACCGGCGTCGCCGCCGCCGCGGCCTTCGGCGCCGACGTGGCGCTCGGCACGGCGTCCGGTCTCGCGCTCGGCGCGGGGGCGGTCGTCGCCGTGGCGGGGGCCACCGCCACGGTCGCCAAGGCCACCGCGTCGCACCGGCCCGCCGACCGGCCGGACGCGAGTCCGGAGCAGCTGCGGCTGCAGTGGCTGGCCGCCCTGGACGTACGGGGCATCCGCCCGTTTCTCGACCAGCAGCGGATGCTCGCCGCCGCCACCCGTGCCCCGGCGAAGAAGGCCGCGGCCAAGGCGCGCACCCCGCTGCGCGGCGGGCACCGCAGCGCGGCCGCGCGGATGCGGTCGCTCCTGGAGCAGTCGTTCGGCCATCTCCCGGCGGCCGACGGGCTGTTCGTGGGGCGGCGGAGCGAGCTGGCCCGCATCGGCCGGTGGGTGCACGCCGCCCGCGCGTCGACCGAGACGAAGCCGACCGTCGTCGTGCTGCACGGTCCCCCGGGCGCCGGGCGCACCACGCTCGCCGTGCGGGCGGCCCACGAGCTGAGGGACCAGTTCAAGGGCGCGTGCGTGGTGGACCTGCGCGGCGACGCCGAGGGCGAGGCACCGCTGCCGACCCGGGACGCGCTGCTGCATCTGCTGAACCGGCTGGGCGCGCCCCGCGAGCAGCTGCTGTTCCGGGACAGCGCGTCCGCCGAGCAGCAGGTGCGCCGGCTCGGTGAGCTGTACCACCAGCATCTGACGGGCACGGCGGTGACGATCGTCCTGGACGACGCCCGGGACGCCGAGCAGGTCGCCACGCTGATCCCGGAGCGCTCCGACAGCCTGGTCCTGGTCACCGCCCGCGAGCCGCTGGACCTGCCGGACTCGCTGCCCGCCTGGGTGCACCGGCTGGAGGTCGGCCCGCTCGATCCGGGCGGCGCGGAGGAGCTGCTGCGCGGGGTGTCGCAGGAGGCCGAGCCGGGCCCGTACGACTATCCGTCGAGCGAGGCGATCACCGAGCTGTGCGGCGGGCTGCCGCTGGCCCTGCGCGTCGCCGGTTCCGCGCTCGGGGCGCGTACGGCGGACGTGCTGGCCGCCGACCTCGCCGCGTACGGACCCGTGCCGCCCGTCGAGCGCGCCCTGTGGCTGCGGTACACCGACCAGTCCGAGCAGGCCAGGCGGCTGCTGCGGCGGCTCGCGCTGGCGGGCCGGGCGAGCCTGGGCGCGGCGGCGGCCGCGGCGCTGCTCGCCGCCGACGAGCAGGAGGCCGGCCGGCTGCTGACGGCCCTGTCCGAGGCCGGGCTGCTCGACCACGTGCGCGGCTCCCGCTACCGGCTGCACGACCTGGTACGCGGCTTCGCCCTGGCCCGGCTGCTGGACGAGGAGGAGCCGGCCGAGCGCGCCGCCGCGCAGGAACGGCTGATCGCGAACTACGCGGAGCTGGCCGGTGCGGTGATCCGGATGGTGGACGGCAAGATGTCGACCCGGGCCGGCCGGTTCGGCTCGCACGGCTTCGGTTCGCTGGACGCGGCCCTGCGCTGGCTGGACGACGAGTCGAGCTTCATCACCTCGGCCCTGCGCCATGCGGAGGGCGTCGACCAGGCGGCGGTGCTCGCGCTGCTCGGCGCGCTGTGCGACTACTGCCTGCTGCGCGGCGACCTCTACCGGCTGGGCGAGATAAGCGAGCTGTCCCAGGCGGTCGACCAGGGACTCCTCGAACGGTCGGTGCGGTGGCGTACGGGCATCGCGGCCCGACAGCTCGGCGAGCTGGACAAGGCCCGCACCACGCTGTCCTCCGTCGTCGGCCTGTACCGGGAGGCGCAGAACGACGCCGGTACGGCGCTGGCGCTGTGCTCCCTCGGCATCACGCTGCACCACCAGGGCAACCTGACCGAGGCGGCGGCCCGGCTCCGCGAGGCGATGGAGCTCCAGCTGGCCGCCGGGCAGGACGCGGACCGGGCCTGGTCGCTGCACGCGCTGGCCGCCGTCGAACGCGACCGGGGCAACCTGGCCGACGCGCTCGCCCTCCTGGACACCGCGCTCACCCTGCACCGCGAGGGCGAGTCGCTGCACGGGGAGGCGTGGACCCGGTTCCAGCTCGGCCAGGTCTGGCTGCGCCTGGGCGACGCGGAGGGGGCCGAGGCCGCGCTGCGCGCCGCCCTCGATCTGTACGGGCGGACCCGTGACGAGCGGGGTGCGGCGTGGGCGACGACCCAGCTGGCCCGGGCCCGGCTGCTGGCCGGCGACCCGGGCGCGGCCGTCGAACAGCTGAGCGCGGCCCTGGCCCGCCACCGCGACAACGAGGACGCGCGCGGCGAGGCGTGGACCCTGTACCACCTGGGGCAGGCGCTGGAGGAGCACGGCGACACGGTGGAAGCCGTACGGCAGCTGGAGCGGGCCCGGACGATGTTCTCGCGGATGCGCGATGTCTACGGCCTCGCGTGCGCCCGGCACCACTCGGGGCGCGTCACCCGCGACCAGCGGGCCGCCCAGACGGGCAACCTGCGCAACTCCGGCTTCGCCCGCCAGCTGCTGGCGGACGCGCGGGCGGACTTCCGGCGCATCGGGGTCGCCCACGGCGAGGCGTGGGCCTGCCTGGACCTCGCGCTGATCGACGCGGGCAACCAGCGGACGCCCCAGGCCCTCGGGCTGTGCGACGAGGCGGTCGCCCTGTTCGCGTCGTACGGGGACGCGCGCGGCGCGGACTGGGCGCGCTTCCTGCGGTGCACGCTGCTGCCGTACGCCTCGCCGGGCGGCGCCGAGGTGGGCACGGTGGTCGCCCAGCAGGAGCTGGCCGAGCTCCGCGCGGCCGGCCACCCGGCCAGGGACCCCGAGGTGGACCACTGCGCGGACACCTACCGGGTGGTCCTGGACCGGGGCGCCGACCTGGAAACGGGCTGGCAGGCGTGGTCCCTGGACCTGGTCCCGTCGCGCCGGACCCGGGAGATCATGGGCGTGACGGTCCCGTCGGGCCCGTCCGGCGCTTGAGGACACCGCGGGCGGGGCGCACCGGAGCGCCCCGCCGTCCTACTTCCGCTTCGCGGACACCGGCTCGGCCGACTCCTCCGACGCCGGCTCCGGCGTCTCCTCGAAGTTCACCCGCCCCATGTGCCGGTTCATCGACTTCATGAGCGCCCACACGCCCACGGCGAGCGCCGCGAAGACGATGAAGCCGAGGACCCCGGGGGTCACCTTGTTCTTGTCGAGTTCCTCGGCGAGCGGGACGAGGTTCGTCAGTGCCTGAGTCGCGTACATATCAGGCATTGTCGCGGATGCCCGCGAAGAGGTCGCTCTCGGGGAGGGAAGTATCGACCAGGGACTTCGCCAGCTCGTACTCCTCGGTCGGCCAGACCTCCCGCTGGATGTCCATCGGGACGCGGAACCAGCCGCCGTCCGGGTCGATCTGCGTGGCGTGCGCGATCAGCGCCTTGTCGCGGATCTCGAAGAAGTCCGCGCACGGAACGTGCGTGGTCAGCGTGCGCTCGGGGCGGCCGAACTCCTTCCAGCGCTCCAGCCACTCCCCGTACGGCGACTCCATGCCGCGGGCGAGCAGCGCCTCGTGCAGGGCGACCGTGCGCGGCCGGTTGAAGCCCTGGTTGTAGTAGAGCTTCTGCGGCGTCCAGGCGGGGCCGAACTCCGCCTCGGGGAACTTCTCGGTGTCCGCCGCGCCCTCGAAGGCGATCATCGAGATGGTGTGGGTCATGATGTGGTCGGGGTGCGGGTAGCCCCCGTTCTCGTCGTACGTGGTGATGACCTGCGGCCGGAACGCGCGGATCTTCGCGACGAGGCGCCCCGCCGCGACGGTCTCGTCCTCCAGGGCGAAGCAGCCCTCGGGGAGCGGCGGCAGCGGGTCGCCCTCGGGCAGGCCCGAGTCCACGAAGCCGAGCCACTCCTGCTTCACGCCCAGGATCTCCCGGGCCTCGTCCATCTCCTTGCGGCGCACCTCGTGGATGTTCTCCTCGATGTACGCGTCGCCCTGGAGTTTCGGGTTGAGGATGGAGCCGCGCTCGCCTCCCGTGCAGGTCACGACCAGCACGTCCACCCCCTCGGACACATACTTGGCCATGGTGGCCGCGCCCTTGCTCGACTCGTCGTCGGGGTGAGCGTGTACGGCCATCAGTCGAAGCTGCTCAGTCAAGACTCGATCCTCAGTCATTGGTCGCCATCGGTGGTGCCGTCCCGCAGGGACGCCGGTCTCGGGGCGGCGGTCGGGTGGCGGGTGGGCAACTTCTATAGTGACCGAACCGGGGGGTGGAAAATTCCTCGATCCCCGGCACGGGAGGAACGATCATGGCAGCGGTGCGCGAGGCGCTTCCCGAGAACCGCTACGGCCGCTCCGCGGACCAGCGCGCGGACCGCAGGCTCAAGGTCATCGGCGCGGTGCTCGGCGCCGTCCTGCTGGGCGTGGTCGGCTGGATCGGCTTCGACTACGTGGGGGGCAAGGGCCTCAGCGCCGAGATGATCAAGTTCAAGGTCACCTCGGACGACCGCGTAGAGGTGCACCTGGAGGTCCGCAAGGGCCGGGACGACAAGGGCTACTGCACCCTCCGCTCGCTCAGTGAGAACGGTACGGAGGTCGCCCGCAAGGACTTCCGATTCGACGACGACAGCGGCCGGATCGACAAGATCCTGACCCTGCGGACGACCTCCCGGGCGACCGCCGTCGAGCTGCTGGGCTGCACGGAGGACGGCGGGGCGTCGAGTTGACCGCAGCACGCCCGTCGTAACCCCATTTGACTGGCCCTGACCTGCGGTTTCCGTGGTCGGGTCGCTTACCTTCTCCCCCTTTTCCCGGTGAATTGTTAGGCTCGTGGTTTCGCCCACCCGTAGCAGCGCATGCTTGCGGGTAGGGCGTTGCTTTGTATTCCCAGTACCGACGAGGAGCACCCTGTGACCCAGACCAGCGAAAACGTCACCTGGCTCACGCAGGAGGCGTACAACCAGCTCAAGGCCGAGCTGGAGTACCTGTCTGGTCCCGCGCGCACGGAGATCGCCGTCAAGATCGCGGCGGCCCGTGAGGAGGGGGACCTGCGCGAGAACGGCGGGTACCACGCGGCCAAGGAGGAGCAGGGCAAGATGGAGCTCCGGGTGCGCCAGCTGACCCAGCTCCTCGAGCACGCGAAGGTCGGCGAGGCGCCCGCCGACGACGGCGTTGTCGAGCCCGGCATGGTCGTGACGATCGCCTTCGACGGCGACGAGGACGACACGATGACCTTCCTTCTGGCCTCCCGTGAGTACGCGAGCGCGGACATCGAGACGTACTCGCCGCAGTCGCCGCTCGGCGTGGGCGTGAACGGCAAGAAGACCGGCGACAACGCCGACTACGAGCTGCCGAACGGCAAGACCGCCACGGTGAAGATCCTGTCGGCGAAGCCGTACACCGGCTGATCCTTCCCGCACGGCGAAGAGCCCCGGCCGCGGCCGGGGCTCTTCCGTGTCCGGGTCCTCAGTGGGAGACCGAGCGGTACTTGCGTACGGCCAGGGTCCGGAAGACCACGATGATCAGCACCGACCAGATCAGCGAGGCCCAGACCGGGTGCTCCATCGGCCAGGCGCCGGTCACCGACTTCGGGACGCCCGCGATCGTGTTGCCGAACAGTTCACGGGCCGCCGCCACCGTCGCACTGAACGGGTTCCACTCGGCGACGTACTGGAGGAACGTCGGCATCCCGTTGACCGGCACGAAGGCGTTCGAGATGAACGTCAGCGGGAAGAGCCAGATCAGACCGCCGGAGGTGGCCGCCTCCGGGGTGCGGACGGTCAGGCCGATCAGCGCGCCGATCCAGGTGAAGGCGTAGCCCAGCAGCAGAAGCAGGCCGAAGCCCCCGAGGACCTTGCCGATGTTCTCGTGGGTCCGCCAGCCGACGAGCAGCGCGACGCCCGCGAGGACGACGAGCGTGACGGCGGTCTGCACCAGGTCGGCCAGCGTCCGCCCGGTCAGCACCGCGCCGCGCGCCATCGGCAGCGACCGGAACCGGTCGATGAGGCCCTTGTGCATGTCCTCCGCGATGCCCGCGCCGGCGCCCGCGGTGGCGAAGGTCACCGTCTGCGCGAAAATGCCGGCCATCAGGAATTCCTTGTAGGCACTGGCGCTGACGCCCGCTCCCGGGATGGCGATCGAGCCGCCGAAGACGTACGTGAAGAGCACCACGAACATGACCGGCTGGATGATCCCGAAGAGGATCATCTCGGGGATCCGGGTCATGCGGATGAGGTTGCGCTTGCCGATGACCAGCGAGTCGCGGACCGACTGGCCGATGCCGCCGCCCGGCCGGGGGGCGGCCGTGCGGGCGGTTTCGCTGAGGGCGCTCATTTCTCCGTCTCCGATCCCGGGGTCCCGGCTTCGTTCTTCTCCTGTTCGGCCGCGTGGCCGGTGAGGGAGATGAACACGTCGTCCAGCGTGGGGCGGCGCAGTCCGATGTCGTCGATCTCCACGCCCTGGGCGTCCAGGTCGCGGATGACCTCGGCGAGGAGCTTGGCGCCGCCGTCGACCGGGACGGTCAGCTTGCGCATGTTCGGCAGGACGGCGGTCTCGCCCTTGCCGAGGCGGGTGAGGACGGTGCGGGCCGGCTCGATCTGCTCGGGGTCGTGGACGACGACCTCGACGCGTTCGCCGCCGATGCGGGCCTTGAGCTGGTCGGAGGTGCCGCGTGCGATGACCCGTCCGTGGTCGATCACGCAGATGTCGTGGGCGAGGTGGTCCGCCTCCTCCAGGTACTGCGTGGTCAGCAGCAGGGTCGTACCGCCGGCCACCAGTTCCTCGATGACCTCCCAGAGCTGCTGGCGGTTGCGCGGGTCGAGGCCGGTCGTCGGCTCGTCCATGAACATGACCGGCGGGGACACGACGAGCGCCGCCGCCAGGTCGAGGCGGCGGCGCATGCCTCCGGAGTACGTCTTGGCGGGGCGGTCCGCCGCGTCGGCCAGGTTGAAGCGGTCGAGGAGTTCGCCCGCCCTGGCCTTCGCCGCGCGTCCGCTCATCTGGTAGAGCTGGCCGACCATGCGGAGGTTCTCGCGGCCGGTCAGGTATTCGTCGACGGCGGCGAACTGGCCGGAGAGCCCGATCGAGCGCCGCACCTCGTTGGGATGCTTCAGGACGTCGATCCCCGCCACGAAGGCGGTGCCGCTGTCCGGCCTGAGCAGCGTCGTCAGGACCCGGACGGCGGTCGTCTTGCCGGCCCCGTTGGGACCGAGGAGCCCGAGTACGGTCCCTTCCGGCACGTCGAGGTCGACGCCGCCGAGTGCTCGGACGTCACCGAAGGTCTTGACGAGCCCCTCGGCGTAGATGGCGCCTGGCATATGGGATTCCCCCAGTGCGTTCGGATGGCTACCTCTCGGATCCAGATCCTAGGGAGGCCGGGAGCGCGATGCCCGATGAACACACAAGTGGGGGCATACGTGTCAGCCCATCACCAGATACCCCGCGTCCCGCAGCGCCGCCTTCACGTCGTCGCAGTGCTCGGGCCCCTTCGTCTCCAGGTGCAGCTCCACCTCCGCCTCGGTGAGGCCGAGCCGGGGGTCCGTACGGGCATGGCTGACGTCCAGCACGTTGGCGTCGGCGACCGAGAGCACGCCGAGCATGGCGGCCAGCGCGCCGGGCCGGTCGGTGAGCCGCAGCCGCAGGCTGAGGTAGCGGCCGGCCGCCGCCATGCCGTGGGTGAGGATGCGCTGCATCAGCAGCGGGTCCACGTTGCCGCCGGAGAGCAGCGCCACCACCGGGCCGTGGAACGCCTTCGGGTCGCTGAGGAGCGCGGCGACCGGGCTCGCCCCGGCGGGTTCGACCACCATCTTGGCCCGCTCCAGGCAGAGCAGCAGGGCGCTGGACAGCTCGTCCTCGGAGACCGTACGCACCTCGTCCACCAGGTCCCTGACCAGGGCGAACGGCACGTCGCCGGGGCGCCCGACCTTGATGCCGTCCGCCATGGTCTGGAGCGTGTTGATGGAGACGGGGCGGTCGGCCGCCAGGGACGGCGGGTAGCACGCGGCACCGGCCGCCTGCACACCGACGATGCGCACGTCGGGCCGGACGGCCTTGACCGCGACCGCGATGCCGGCCGCGAGCCCGCCGCCGCCGATGCCGACGACGATCGTCCGGACCTCGGGGCACTGCTCCAGGATCTCCAGGCCGACCGTCCCCTGCCCGGCGATGATGTCGGCGTGGTCGAAGGGGTGGATGAACACCGCGCCGGTCTCGCGCGCGTACTCCTGCGCGGCGGCCAGGGTCTCGTCCACGACGGTGCCGTGCAGCCGCACCCGGGCCCCGTACTCGCGGGTGGCGGCCACCTTCGGCAAGGGGGCCCCGACAGGCATGAAGACCGTGGAGCGTACGCCGAGAAGGGCAGACGCGAGGGCGACACCCTGCGCATGGTTCCCGGCGCTCGCGGCCACGACCCCCGCGGCGCGTTCGACCGGGGTGAGTCCCGAGATGCGTACGTAGGCGCCCCGCAGTTTGAACGAGCCGGTCCGCTGGAGGTTCTCGCACTTGAAGAGGACGGGCGCGCCCACGAGGCCCGAGAGATGGCGGCTCCCTTCGAGCGGGGTGACCTTGGCGACCCCGGAGAGCATCTTCTGCGCCCCCCGGACGTCGTCGAGGATCACGGGGGGAAAGCTGCCGGGCGACGGGAAGTTCATACCGTAAGTCTTGCAGCTCGCAGGGGTTCCGGCCGCCGCTTGCCGTGCCGTCCTGCGCCGATGTCCGCAGGTTTGTGCAGCGCTGGTACGCGTTGCCCCGGGGCCGCGTACTCTGTCCCCCACCCATCCGACACCGTACGAAGAGAGCCCCCGGCCATGCCCCCTCAGGACATGACGACTGCCTCGTCTCCTTCCGGGGGCGCTGCCCCGGAAAACCCGGGTCCCGACCACGTTCTCGACTCCCTCCAGCACCAGGTGGCCGTATTCGCCCGCCGGGCCGAGCAGACCCGTCTCGGCGGGGTGGGCCAGGTGCGCAACTCCATGGACCGGGCGGCCTATCTGCTGCTGAACCGGCTGGACCTGGAAGGGCCGATGGGCGTCAAGGCGCTGGCCGCCGGGATGGGGATCGACTCGTCCACGGTGACCCGTCAGGTCGCCCCGCTGGTGGACACCGGCCTGGTGAAGCGGACCTCGCACCCGGAGGACGGCCGGGCGGTCGTCCTCCAGCTGTCACCGCGCGGCCAGGCCCGGCTGGACGAGGTCCGGGACTCGCGGCGGGAGTTGATGTCGCAGGTGACGGACGGGTGGAGCGAGGAGGAGCGGGACACGTTCTGCGCGCTGCTCACCCGGTTCAACGCCGCGCTGGCCGCCCGGCAGACCGCACACCAGACGGCTCCCGCGAACTGAACACCCGCCGGGTCCCAGGGGGTTGACCTGGGAGCCGCGGCGCGCTCGGATTGACGTGTGCGAGAGCGTCATGCGGGCCCGCGGCGGGGCCGCGCCCAGGACTTCGAGTCCTTCGTCGCGGGCGCGGCGGGCCGTCTGCTGCACACGGCCACGCTGCTCACCGCCGAACCGGCGGACGGTCGTCACCCGCACGCGCGGCGGCTGCTCACGGCCTCGCTGGCCCGGACGTTCGCCGACTGGGAACGACTGCGGGGCGAGGACCCGTACGACCGCACCCGGCAGGAGCTGGCGGCCCGGTTCGCCCGCGAGGCGTGGCGCCACCACCGGCCGCGCGGCGGCCTGCTGGACCGGCTGACCCCGCAGGAACGTCTCGTCCTGGTGCTGCGGCTGTACGAAGGGGTCCCCGAGGAGCAGACGGCGGCCCTGCTCGGGCTGCCCGAGGACCGGGTGCGCGCGGTCTGCAACCGGTCGGTGGCCACGATGCGCGGCACCAGGAACCCGACCGCGCGCCGGTGCCCGGCCCGGCTGCTCGGCGCCGCGCCGTGAGCGGCACCGGGCGCCGCGAGGACGAGGTGCGCCGGATGCTGGAGGGCCCGCGTCCGCAGGTGCCCGCCGATCTGGCGGCGTCGGCGGCGGAGCGGGGCGCCCGGCTGCTGCGGCGACGGCGGGCGCTGCTCCGGCTCTGGGCGCTGGCGCTGTTCGCGGCGGTGGTGGTCTTCACGGTGTGGGCGCTGACGGTCCGGCCCTGGGAGGCGCCGCCCGCGGAGACGACGCCGGTGGTAGTCCGGTAGGCGCGGCGGGCCGGGCGTTCCGGACTACCCTGGAAAGGAGTGGTCGGGAGGCTGCCATGACCCGAAAAATCGCTGACTGCCGCAAGTATCCGAGTGAGACGCACTGCTCGCTGACGATCGCCGGCGAGGAGGAGGAAGTCGTGCGGGCCGCGAGCGAGCACGCCGTCTCCGTCCACCAGCACACCGACGGCCCCGAGCTGCGGGAGCAGGTCCGGGCGTCGCTGGAGGACGAGCCGGCCTGAAGCCCGGGAGGGCGGGACCGAAGAGTCCGGCCCCGCCCTCCCTTTCACCCGCTCATACGTCTCAGCCCAGCGCCTGCGTCAGGTCCGCCAGGAGGTCGTCCGCGTTCTCGATGCCGACGGAGAGGCGGACCAGGTCGGCCGGGACCTCCAGCGGGGAGCCCGCGGCCGAGGCGTGCGTCATGCGGCCGGGGTGCTCCAGCAGCGATTCGACGCCGCCCAGGGACTCGCCCAGGGTGAACAGCTTCGCCCGGTTGCAGACCTCGACCGCCGCCTTCTCGCCGCCCTCGACGCGGAAGGACACCATGCCGCCGAAGGACCGCATCTGCTTGGCGGCGACCTCGTGGCCCGGGTGCTCGGGCAGGCCCGGGTAGAGGACCTGGGCGACCTTGGGGTGCCGGGTCAGCAGCTCGGCGACCTTGGTGGCGTTCTCGCTGTGGCGGTCCATGCGCACGGCGAGCGTCTTGATGCCGCGCAGCACCAGCCAGGCGTCGAACGGGCCGGCCACGCCGCCCATCGCGTTCTGGTGGAAGACCAGCTCGTCGGCCAGGTCGGGGTCGTTGACGATCAGCGCGCCGCCGACGACGTCCGAGTGGCCGCCCATGTACTTGGTGGTGGAGTGCACCACGACGTCCGCGCCGAGCGCCAGCGGCTGCTGGAGGTAGGAGCTCGCGAAGGTGTTGTCCACGACGAGCCGTGCCCCGGCGTCGCGGGCGGCCTGGGCGACGGCGGCGATGTCGGTGATGCCGAGCAGCGGGTTGGACGGGGTCTCCACCCAGACCGCCTTGGTGCGCGGGGTGATCGCCGCGCGGACCGCCGCCACGTCCGAGGTGTCGGCGACGGAGAACTCCACGCCCCAGCGCGAGGCGACCTTCGCGAACAGCCGGAACGTGCCGCCGTAGGCGTCGTTCGGGATGACCACGTGGTCGCCGGGGGTCAGCAGCGTACGGAGCAGGCAGTCCTCGGCGGCGAGGCCGGAGGCGAAGGCGAGCCCGCGCCGGCCGCCCTCCAGGGCCGCGAGGTTCTCCTCCAGGGCGGTGCGGGTCGGGTTGGCGCTGCGGCTGTACTCGTAACCGCCGCGCAGTCCGCCCACGCCGTCCTGCTTGTACGTGGACACCTGGTAGATGGGCGGGACCACGGCGCCGGTGAGGGGGTCGGCGGTGTTCCCCGCGTGGATCGCGCGGGTTTCGAAGCTGTGCTGGTCGCTCATGGGGCCGAGCGTAGTTCGTCGCGAGGGCGCTCACCGGGGTACTGGGCCGTCCAGTGACAATGGGGGCATGGAGATTCTGTGGTTCCTGCTCGCGCTGTGCCTGCTGACCGCCGCGATCGGCCCGTACGTGCTGCGCCGGCGCGGCGGCGGCATCCGGCTGGCGGCGCCCGGCTCCCCCGACGCCGCCGATCCGCAGGACTACGGCTTCGTACGCCAGGAGGAGCTGGACGTCCGGACGCCTGGGCCGGACCAGGACCTGCTGGACGTGCTGGAGGTCGTGCAGCACACGCAGGAGTGGCGCGCCGCGTCCCAGCTGCTGGCCGGGACGCCGAAGGAGGGCGAGCTGCGCTGGCAGCGGGTACAGGCGTTCGCCGGGGCAGCCTCGCTGGAGCTGCTGCGACAGCCGGGTGTCGGCGGGGCGTGGCTGCGCAAGTGGCGCGCGGAGGCGCCGAAGGACGCGGGCGCCGCGGCGGTGCACGCGGAGTTCCTGGTGCAGCAGGCGTGGCGCTCGTCCACGGCGGGTACGGACGACTTCCGGATCCTCCTGGAGGAGGCCCGTACGGTGATCGGCGAGGCCGCCCTGCTGGCCCCGGGCGATCCGGTCCCGTACATCGTTGAGCTGGCGGTGGCGCGCGGACTGGGTTACTCCGGCGAGGAGTTCGACCGGCTGTGGGCGAAGATCATCGACCGGGCCCCGGCGCACATGGGCGCCCACATCGCGGCCCTGCACTTCTGGAGCGAGCGGTGGCACGGCTCGCGCGAGGAGGCCGACCGCTTCGCGACGGCCGCCGCCGCCCGCGCCCCGCGGGGCTCGCTGCTGGCCGGGCTGCCGCTGTTCGCGGTGTACGAGCATCTGCCCGAGGTCAATCTGGTGCGCGGCTTCTACGAGAGCCAGGTGGTGACCCGGGCCGTGGAGGGTGCGATGTTCGCGGTGCACGCGGCGCGCGCCGACGACCCGATGCTGCCGCACGTGCGCCATCTGCTGGTGCTGTTCCTGGTGCGGATGGAGCGCTGGTCGGAGGCGGTGCACCAGCTGGTGCACATCGACGGGTACGTGGGCGCGCTGCCGTGGACGGCGAGCGAGGACCCGGCAGCCGAGTACGCGGTGTACCGGGCGCTGGCGGTGGCGGGCTACGAGGCGAACGGCGGCAGCCCGGCGTCGCTGCCGCGCTAGGAATCCGCAGGGCGCTCCGCGCGTTCTACCGACAGCACGCCCGACCCAGGAGGAGCCCCCGCATGTTCCTGCACCGCCGCACCCCTCAGCTCCCCACCCCGGAGGAGGCCCTGCGCGGCCGTTCCGTCCCCGAGTTCACCGTCCCGGCCCGGCACACGGTGCTGGGCAATCCGCTGCTGGGCCCGTACCCGGAGGGCCTGGAGACCGCCGACTTCGCGCTGGGCTGTTTCTGGGGCGCCGAGCGCAAGTTCTGGCAGACGGACGGCGTCTGGACGACGCTCGCCGGCTACCAGGGCGGCTACACGGAGAACCCCGCGTACGAGGAGGTCTGCTCGGGCCTCACCGGCCACACGGAGGCGGTCCGCGTCGTGTACGACCCGAGGACCGTCACGTACGGCGAGCTGCTGAAGCTGTTCTGGGAGTCCCACGACCCGACCCAGGGCTTCCGCCAGGGCAACGACGTGGGCACGCAGTACCGCTCCGCGGTCTACACCCACTCCCCCGAGCAGGCGGAGGCAGCCGAGGCCTCCCGCGAGGCGTACCAGAAGGTCCTGACGGCCTCCGGCCACGGCGAGATCACCACGGAGATCCTGCCGGCCGAGGGCCGCCCCTTCTACCCCGCCGAACCGGCGCACCAGCAGTACCTCGACAAGAACCCGGGCGGCTACTGCGGCATCGGCGGCACGGGCGTCTCCTGCCCGGTGGGCGTGGCCCCCGCGGACAGCTGAGCGATACGGGAACGGGCCCGGGGCAAGCGCCCCGGGCCCGTCCCGTTCGGCCGGCCTCACAGGCTCCGGTACACATCGCTCCCGTGTCCGAGGTGGAGGACCAGGATGACCAGCACGTCGCCGCGTACCTCGTACACCACCCGGAAGTCTCCGGCGCGCACCCGGTAGAGCCCGTCGTGCCCCGCGAGTTTCTTGACATCCGCGTCCGCCCGCCATGGGTCGTCGCCGAGCGGGGTGATGGCTGTGAGGATGCGGAGCGCGTCCTGCCGGTCGATCGCGCGCAGTTGGCGCTGGGCGTGAGCGGTGAAGCGGAAGGCGTACTTCACGCGGCCGGACTCTCACCCTCGAAGAGGTCGGCGAGGAGTTCCGCCATGCCGACGGTCGGGTCCTGACGGTGCGCCTCCGCCTCCCGGGCGGCCAGTTCATCGGCAGCCGCGTCCAAGGCGTCAAGAACCTCTATCGGGACCAGCGCGGCAACGCGTTTGCCGTTGCGGGTCACCACCGTCGTTTCCCCGGACTCGGCCCTGTCGATGACCTCCGCCAGGTGCATACGGGCCTCGCGCACGGTCACGGTTTCAGTCATATATCAACTGTACACATAAACGTGTACACAAGCCCGCCCTTCGGAAGACGGGAACGGGCCCGGGGAAGGGTCCCCGGGCCCGTTTCGCGTTGCGTGGCCGGGGTCAGATGAGGCCCTGGGCCAGCATCGCGTCGGCGACCAGTTCGAAGCCGGCGATGTTGGCGCCGACGACGTAGTTGCCGGGGCTGCCGTACTTCTCGGCGGTGGTGAAGCAGGAGTCGTGGATGTGGCGCATGATCTCCGCGAGGCGCTGCTCGGTGTGGGCGAAGGTCCAGGAGTCGCGCGAGGCGTTCTGCTGCATCTCCAGGGCGCTGGTGGCCACACCGCCCGCGTTGGCCGCCTTGCCGGGGGCGAAGGCCACGCCGGCGTCCTGGAAGACGCGGACGGCCTCGGGGGTGGTGGGCATGTTGGCGCCCTCGGCGACCGCCTTGACGCCGTTGCGGACGAGGGCGAGCGCGTCGGCCTCGTGCAGTTCGTTCTGGGTGGCGCAGGGCAGGGCCACGTCGACGGGGACGTTCCAGACGCCGGTGCCCTCGACGTACTTCACGTGCGCGCCGCGCCGCTCGGCGTACTCGGAGATGCGGCCGCGGCCGCGCTCCTTGATCTCCTTGAGCAGGTCGAGGTCGATGCCCTTGTCGTCCACGACGTAGCCGCCGGAGTCGGAGGCGGTGACGACGGTCGCGCCGAGCTGCTGGGCCTTCTCGATGGCGTAGATCGCGACGTTGCCGGAGCCGGAGACGGAGATGCGCTGGCCGTCCAGGGACTCGCCCCGGCTGCGCAGCATCTCGGCGGTGAACATGACGCAGCCGTAGCCGGTCGCCTCGGTGCGGACCAGGGCGCCGCCCCAGCCGAGGCCCTTGCCGGTGAGGACACCGGACTCGTGGCGGTTGGTGATCCGCTTGTACTGGCCGAAGAGGTAGCCGATCTCGCGTCCGCCGACGCCGATGTCCCCGGCGGGCACGTCGGTGTACTCGCCCACGTGGCGGTGGAGCTCGGTCATGAAGGACTGGCAGAACCGCATGATCTCGGCGTCGGAGCGGCCCTTCGGGTCGAAGTCCGCGCCGCCCTTGCCGCCGCCGATGGGCATGCCGGTGAGGGCGTTCTTGAAGATCTGCTCGAAGCCGAGGAACTTCACGATGCCGAGGTTGACGGACGGGTGGAAGCGCAGACCGCCCTTGTACGGGCCGAGCAGGCTGGAGAACTCGACGCGGAAGCCGCGGTTGACGTGGATGTCGCCCGAGTCGTCCGACCACGGCACCCGGAAGATGAGCTGGCGCTCCGGCTCGCATATGCGCTCGATGACCCGGGCGTCCACGAACTCCGGCCGCTTGGCCAGCACCGGACCGAGGGTCTCCAGGACCTCCCGGACCGCCTGGTGGAATTCCTTCTCGCCCTGGTTGCGGCGCAGGACCTCGGCGTACAACGGCTCGATGATGCGGTGCTCGGCGGCGTGCGAGGTGGCGGAGTCAGGGGTGACCGGCATCTGATCAAGACCTTCCATGGGTCGGCTCATACGCGGGGCGCCCCCGTCCCGAGGGGCGCCAGGTCCCCCTCCCCATTGAGGGTGTCGCCGGAACATCGCGGGTACCGCTCGCGAGCGCGGCGTGACAGGACCGTCGTGGCGTATCGATTCTCCCAGTGGTCCGGCGCCTTGGCCCGGGGCATCCACAGGGTGATCGGACCCCCGGAAGCCCCGGACCTGGGCCAACGGCCTTGCACGAGGCCGCTTCCGGGCGTGATTGGCCGGGTCGGGGCCGCGTCCGGGCCGCCGCTGAAGTGGTGAATCTCACAGCCGCGTCACCTCGGCGGTGAGGTTCCGGAAATGCGGGCGTTACGCCGCCGGGGTGGCCGCCGCCTCCGCCCGGAGCGCCGCAGCGGTCCCCCTCGGGTCGTAGTCCGGCGCGACGCCCTCCACGAGCACCACGTCCCCCGCCATGTTCCGGGCCCGCAGCGGCACCAGTTCCCGGTAGGCCGGGGAGGCGTACCAGGTGCGCGCCTCCCCGAGGGAGGGGAACCCGATGACGACCACCGCACCGGGCCGCGCCCCCTCGACCACCGCGACCGGCGCTTTGTGCACCAGGAAGCGGCCGCCGTACGGGTCCAGGGTCGACTGGATGCGCTCGATGTAGTCGATGACCTCCCCGACGGGGCGGCCCTCGGGGTACAGGTACGCGATGGCGTAGGCGGTCATGGTGGGCCCTCCGGTTCGTTCGGTCGTCCGTTCGGCTGACGGGGTCCATGCTGCCGACGGAACCGGAGGGCGTCGATTACCTCTGAGGTCATGCGGTCAGACGGCCGCGGCGTTCTCCGTGATGGTGACCTTGCCCTTGCGGATGGTGGCCAGCCGCGGGGCGCGGCGGGCGAGGGCGCTGTCGTGGGTGACCATGACGAAGGTGAGCCCGTGCTCCTTCCACAGGGTCTCCAGGACCTCCATGATCTCGTCGCGCATGGACTCGTCCAGGTTGCCGGTGGGCTCGTCCGCGAGGAGCACCTTGGGCCGCTTGACGAGGGCCCGGGCGATGGCGACGCGCTGCTGCTGGCCGCCGGACATCTCGCCGGGCACATGGCCCAGACGCTCGCCGAGCCCGACGGAGTCCAGCGCCTCGGCGGCTCTCGCGCGCCGCTCGGACGCCTTGACGCCGAGGGGGACGAGCGCGGTCTCGACGTTCTCCTGGGCGGTGAGCGTCGGGATGAGGTTGAAGCTCTGGAAGACGAAGCCGATGTTCTCCGCGCGCACCCTGGTGAGCCTGGCCTCGCTGAGCTTCGCCAGGTCCATGCCGTCGAGCTCGATACTCCCGGCGGTGGGGCGGTCCAGGCCGCCGAGCATCTGGAGCAAAGTGGATTTGCCGCCGCCGGTGGGGCCCTGGATGACCAGGCGGCCGCCGTCCTCGATGGTGAGGTCGACGCCGGCGAGGGCGTGCACGGTGGACTTGCCGCGCCGGTACTGCTTGGTGACGCCGTGAAGGGTGTACATGGGTGTTCTCCTGACGGGGTGTGGGGTCCGGGCTGCTACTCGACGCGGCGCAGCGCGTCCGCCGGGCGCAGCCGGGAAGCGCGCCAGCCGCCGAAGGCGCCCGCGATGAGTCCGCCCGCCACGGCCAGGGCGACGGCGGTCAGGATGACGGAGAGGGAGACGGGCGCGGTGAGCGCGATGTCGAGGGCCTTGGACGCGCTCTGCCGGCCGAAGCCGGGCCCGCCGCCGCCCATCATGCCGCCGCGCATCCCGCCGCCTGCGGAGGAGCCCAGCTCGGCGGTGAGCGTGGGGCTGACGGCGGTGACCGCGTAGGCGCCGGCCAGGCCGACGGCGATGCCGAGCACGCCGCCGACGAGGCCGTTGACCAGGGCCTCGCCGACGACCTGGCGGGTCACCCGGCCGCTCTTCCAGCCGAGGGCCTTCAGCGTGCCGAACTCGCGCACCCGGCGGCTGACGGCGGAGGAGGTGAGGAGCCCGGCGACCAGGAACGCGGCGGCCAGGACCGCGAGGGAGAGCCACTTGCCGACGCCGGCGGCGAGGTCGGACGCGGTGGACAGGGAGCCGGAGACGGTGTCCGCGAGGTCGGCGGAGGTGGTGACCGTGGTGCCGGAGATGTTCTTCTGGATGGCCGACTTGACGGTGTCGATCCGCTGCGAGTCCGTGGCCTTCACATAGACCGTGGTGACCTTGTCCTTCGAGTCGGACAGGGTCTGGGCCTGCTTGAGCGGGATGTAGAGGTTGGCGGCGGCGTCGCCGCTGTCGGCCGTCGAGACGCCGATGATCGTGAACTTCGTGCCGTGGATGGTCACGGTCTTGCCGGTGGCGAGGCTCTTCTCCTTGGCGTACGCGGAGTCGGCCACGGCCACTTCGGCGTTCGTCTCGGTGGTCTTGAACGTACGGCCGGAGGTGATCTTCGAGGAGGTGAGCGGGCCGAGGTCCTGCTGGGTGACGTCGGTTCCGTACACCGTGTAGGAGTTGACGTCGAAGGAGGCGCCGCCGCCCTTGACCTCACCCTGCGGCATGCCGCTGCCGCCGCCGGGCCCGCGTCCGCCGCCGCCCTGGCCCGTACCGCCCTCCTGCTTGAACTCGCCGCGCTTGAACTGCCCGTCCACCTTCATGACGGACAGGCTCAGCCCGCCGACCGCGCCGGCGACGCCGTCCTGCTCGCCGACGTCGGTGACCGTGGAGGCGGCCAGGGTCCGGAAGCCCTGGACCATGACCCGGTCCGTGCTCTGGGTCGCGTCGTCGTCGTTGTCCTTGGCGTCGAACTCGAACTTCGGGCGTCCGGTGGAGCCGGACCCGGGCGCGGTGGCCGCCTTGGTGACGGTCATGTCCGTGCCGAGCCCGTACAGCGATTCGAGGACCTTGTCCTGGGCCTTGCCCATGCCCGAGGAGACGGAACTGACGACGATGACCAGCGCAATGCCGAGGGCGAGCCCGGAGGCGACGACGAGCGCCGCCTTTCTGCGGCGGCGCAGCTCGCGCCGGAGGTAGGTGAAGAACATGGCGCGAGGTTAGGAACGGCTCGTGATGCTGGGTTAAGGCCACCGTGAGAGCAGGATGAGAACTGTGGGTACGCCGAAGGCGGCGGCACCGGATTCCGGTGCCGCCGCCTTCGGCGTACGGGGTGGGGTTCGGCCGGGAGGGCCGGTCAGGCGGTCGCGCCCGCCGTCCACTCGGCCCAGCTGAGGTTCCAGCCGTTGAGGCCGTTGGAGGGCTGGATCGTCTTGTCCGGGGAGTTCTTGACGATGACGACGTCGCCGACCATGGAGTTGTTGTAGAACCAGGCGGCGGGCGTGTTGGGGTCGCCGGCGCCCTTGGCGTCCTCCAGGCCGACGCAGCCGTGGCTGGTGTTGACCTTGCCGAAGATGCCCTTGCCCCAGTAGTTGCCGTGGATGAAGGTGCCCGACGTGGACAGCCGCATGGCGTGCGGCACGTCCTTGATGTCGTACTCGCCCTTGCCGTCGTCGTCCGTGAAGCCGACGGTGGCGCCGTTCATCCGGGTCTCCTTGTACTTCTCGGAGATCACCATCTGGCCGTTGTACGTGGGGTTGTCGGGCGAGCCCGAGGAGATCGGGATGGTCTTGAGCGTCTTGCCGTCCCGGGTGACGGTCATCATGTGCGTCTTGGCGTCCACCGTGGAGACCTGGGCGCGGCCGACCTTGAAGGTGACCGTCTTCTGCTGCACGCCGTAGACGCCGTCCGCGCCCTCGACGCCGTCCAGGGACAGCTTCAGGGTGACGGTCGAGCCGGCCTGCCAGTAGTTCTCGGGACGCAGGTCCAGGCGCTGGTTGTTGAACCAGTGGCCGACGACTTCCTGGCCGCTGCTGGACGTCACCTTGATGCCGTCCTGGACGGCCTTGGTGTCGGTGATCGGCTTGTTGAAGTTGATCGAGACGGGCATGCCGACGCCGACCGTGGAGCCGTCCTCGGGGGTGAAGTTCCCGATGAAGCTGTTGGCGGGCGAGACCGTGGTGAAGGAGGAGTTCTCGTGGGCCTCGCGGCCCTTGGCGTCCTTCGCCGTCGCGCTGACCTTGTAGGTGGTCGAGCGCTCCAGCTGGGCGTCCGGCTTCCAGCTCGTGCCGTCGGCGGAGAGGGTGCCCGCGACGCTCTTGCCGTCGGCCGCGGTCATGGTGACGGAGGTCAGCTTGCCCTTGGCGACGGTGACCTTGGCGGCGTTGTTGATGCTCGCGTTGGCCGCGCCGTTCTTGGGCGCGATCGTTATCTGCGCCTCGGAGGTCTCCTGGGCCGCCGCCTTGTCGACGTCGGCCGCCTGGGACTTCGAGCTCTCGGGGCTGGGACCGCCCTTGTCGCCGCCGTCGTCGCAGGCGGAAAGCACCAGTACGCCGCCGAGCAGTGCGGACGCGGCCATCAGGCCCTTGCGCCGCTTGCTGTCCGTCATCACACGCTTCTCCATCGTTGCCGAAATCCCCAAAACCCCGAACAAGGCCGCTCAACGCGCAACCCCGTCAATGTTCCAAGAACCCCTTGTACGGGATCCCCGTTCCACGTCCGTCGAATGTGTGGGGAACACCACTCTTCGACGCCGTGCCGGGGGCGGTGGTTCCCGCGTCCGCGACACGGACCGGCTCCGGTCCGCCATGAGCGGGCGGGGACGGTGTTCCCGCAGGTCGGACCCGCCGCTCCGGGCCGCCGCAGCCGTCGCCCTCCCTCCCATTGTGCGGGACGCGCGGAGCCTCCCCCGCCGTGGACGCGTTCCCCGGCGGCCCGGCCGCCATGCGTTCACCGGGCCCTGGCGTGATCCGAATGCCAGGCCCTAGCATCGGGACGAGCCGGACTTCCGGCCGTAGCAAGGGGGACCGATTCCTTGGCCATCGCCCGCCGCCCGCTCCTGACCGCCACTGCCGCGGGAACACTGCTGTGCGCCCTGTGGTTCGTCCCGTCGGCCAACGCCACGGGCGATACGGGCACCGCGCCCGGCACGGTGGCCGGCGGCGCGGCGACGACGGACGACGACGCGGGTACCGGAGTCCTCGCCGAGACCGGGACGGGCCGCGACACCACCCCGTACGTGCTCGGCGGTGTCGCCTTCCTGGGCATCGGGGCCGGTTTTGTGACGTATGCGTCCCGCCGGACGGGCCCGCGCCCCGCGCTCTGACGCAGGCCCGGCCCGGTCAGGCCAGCGGCCCCGTGACCGGCTCCGCGGCCGCGACCAGTCCGCCCGCCCGCACGAAGGCGTCGGCGGCGGCCAGGTCCGGCGACAGGAAGCGGTCGGGGCCCGGGCCCTCGACACCGGCGGCCCGCAGCGCCTCGATGACGGCGCGCGTGGCGGGGGCCGGGGTCAGGCCCTGCTGGGCACGCAGCTCGACCGCGCGGGCCGCCGCGTACAGCTCGACGGCGACGATCCGGGCGAGGTTGTCCACGGCGGTGCGCAGCTTGCGGGCGGCCGACCAGCCCATCGAGACGTGGTCCTCCTGCATCGCGGAGGACGGGATGGAGTCGGCGGAGGCCGGGACGGCGAGCCGCTTCATCTCACTGACCAGGGCGGCCTGGGTGTACTGGGCGATCATCAGGCCGGAGTCGACGCCCGCGTCGTCGGCCAGGAACGGCGGCAGCCCGTGCGAGCGGTTCTTGTCGAGCAGCCGGTCGGTCCGGCGCTCGGTGATCGAGCCCAGGTCCGCGGCGGCGATGGCCAGGAAGTCCAGGACGTACGCGACGGGCGCCCCGTGGAAGTTGCCGTTCGACTCCACCCTCCCATCGGGAAGCACCACCGGGTTGTCCACGGCGGCGGCCAGCTCGCGGTCGGCGACGGTCGCGGCGTACGCGAGGGTGTCCCGGCCCGCCCCGTTGACCTGCGGCGCGCACCGCACCGAGTAGGCGTCCTGGACGCGCGGCGCGTCATCCTGGTGGTGGCCCGTGAGGCCCGAGCCCGCCAGGACCCGCAGCATGTTGTCCGCGCTGGCGCTCTGGCCGGGGTGCGGGCGGATGGCGTGCAGCTCGGGGGCGAGGACCTTGTCCGTGCCGAGCAGGGCCTCCAGGGAGAGGGCCGCCGTGATGTCGGCCGAGGTGTAGAGCGTCCGCAGATCGGCAAGGGCCATGATCAGCATGCCGAGCATGCCGTCGGTGCCGTTGAGGAGGGCCAGGCCCTCCTTCTCGCGCAGCTCGACGGGGGTGATGCCGTGCGCGGCCAGCAGCTCACCGGCCGGGCGGACGGTGCCGTCGGGGCCCTCCGCGTCACCCTCGCCCATCAGGGCCAGCGCGCAGTGCGACAGGGGCGCCAGGTCGCCGGAGCAGCCGAGCGAACCGTACTCGTGGACGACGGGGGTGATCCCGGCGTTCAGCAGGTCGGCCATGGTCTGGGCGACCTCGGGCCGTACGCCGGTGTGGCCGGAGGCGACCGTCTTCAGCCGCAGGAACATCAGGGCCCGGACGACCTCGCGCTCGACGCGCGGGCCCATGCCGGCGGCGTGCGAGCGGACGATGTTGCGCTGGAGCTGCGCGCGCAGCTCGGGGCTGATGTGGCGGCTGGCCAGGGCGCCGAAGCCGGTCGAGACGCCGTAGACCGGCTCGGGCTTGGCGGCGAGCGCGTCCACGATCTCGCGGGCGGCGGCCAGCGCGGCCACCGCGTCGGCGGAGAGCTCGACGCGGGCGTTGCCGCGGGCCACGGCGATGACGTCCTGAGCGGTGGTGCCGGACGTCCCCACCACGACTGTATGCATATCCATATTCATCAGCGTACGGATTGAAACCCTTCATGTCACCAGTGGTCGGCGGGTGGGACCCTTACCCGAGCGCCGCTCGTACGGGTCACGCCTCGGGCGGGTTGCCGCGCAGGTGACGGCGGTCGTGCGGGGACTTCGGCGGGGAGTCCGCCAGCCGGATCACCTCGTCGTCGCGCCCCGCCACCACCGGGCGATCCGAGCGGGCCGCCTTCGCCCGGTACTGCGCCGCGTCCGCCAGCCGGAACAGCCGCCGGGCCGAGACCACCGGGCCGATGTCGTCACCGGTCGACGCGATCCCGCAGGCGACCCCGTTGCCGAACTCCAGCCCGGCCGCCCGCTCGCACAACTCGGTGGCCACGGTGACCACCTCGTCCGACCCGGGGCCCACCGCCAGCAGGCAGAACTCGTCACCGCCCAGCCGGGCCGCCAGCGCGCCGGGCAGTATGGCCCCGCACCGGGACAGCACCGAGCCGAAACGTTCCAGCAGCCGGTCGCCCACCGCGTGGCCGTGGGTGTCGTTGACCCACTTCAGCCCGTTCAGGTCGCAGACGACCAGGCTCACGACCGCGCCGTCCGCCCGGTGCCGCTCCAGCGCCTCGTCGAGCCGCACGTCGACGGCCCTGCGGTTGGCCAGGCCGGTCAGCGGGTCGGTGAAGGCCAGCTTGCGGACCTCCTCCAGGCGCTCGGTCTGGGCGAGCCCGGCGGCCACCACGGCGGCCAGCACCGTCGCGAAGTCGGCGTCCGCCCTCCCGAAGACCGGTGCACCCACCGGCCGGGCCACGTACAGCTCACCCCAGGCCCGCCCGTGCAGCACGATCGGCGCGACCACGCAGCACCCGCGCCCGCGCCGGCGCAGGGCCGCCACGCGCTGGTGGCAGTAGCCGGGCCCGTACCCGCGCGCACCGCCCGCCGGATCCCGGCCCGCTTCCCCGTCCACCGGGCCCTCGGCGGTCTCCACCCAGGCGTCCGGCTCGCCGCCCCCGGCCCACCGCTCGTGCAGGAACTCGGTGATCTCCGGGAACCGGTGGACCGGGTAGACCTCCTCCTCGGGGAACTCCTCCTCGCCCTCGGCCCGCGCACCCGCGTTGACCAGGACCTTCAGCCGGCCCCGGTCGCGCTCCCAGACCGAGAGCGCGGCGAAGCCGCCGCCCAGCGCCTCGCAGGCCCCCAGGGCGGCAGCCCGCCAGCACCCACGGGGCGTCTGCGCCGCGGCCATCGCCTGCGCCAACGAGACCACGGCGCGCAGTCGTGCGTCGTCACCACCCATTGCGCCAGTTTAGGGCGATATGAGTTCGGTGATCACCCGGCGACTCCGGAGCGTGATCATTTCGCCGGAAACGGACACCCTGGGTCACTCCCCCGGCCAGTTCGCCTTCCGCTTCTCGTTGAACGCGGCCACGCCCTCCGCCCGGTCCCCGGAGAAGGCCACCGACCGCCACGCGGAGTCCTCGACCTCCAGGCCCGCCCGCAGGTCGAGCCCGTGCCCGAGCCGCAGCGCCCGCTTGGCCGCGCGCAGCCCGACCGGCGAGTTCGCGGCGATCCGGCCGGCCAGGGCCAGCGCCTCGGTCCGGTCCTCGCCCTCCGCCACCAGCTCGTCCACCAGGCCCAGCTCCCGGGCCTCGGGGCCGTGCACCCGGCGGGCGCTGAAGATCAGCTCGGCGGCGCGCGCGGCCCCGACCCGGCGGGGCAGCAGCTGGGTGCCGCCGCCGCCCGGGATGACGCCGACGGAGACCTCGGGCAGCCCCACCAGGGCGGTCGGGTCGGCGACGATCAGGTCGCAGGACAGGGCCAGCTCGAAGCCGCCGCCCAGGGCGAAGCCGTGCACGGCGGCGATCGTCGGCATGGGCAGCTCCAGCACCCCGGTGTAGGCGGCGCGCGCGGTGGGCCGCTGGCGCACCAGGTCGGCGTCGCTGAAGGAGTTGCGCTCCTTGAGGTCCGCGCCCACGCAGAACGCCCGCTCATGGCTGGAGGTCAGGACGGTGACGCGTACGTCGCGGTCGGCGGCGAGCGCGTCACAGGCGTCGGCGATCGAGCGGGCCATGGCCGTGGACACCGCGTTCATGGCCTTCGGCCGGTCGAGAACCAGCTCGGCGACGTGATCGAGCCCCTCGTGGGCCCGGACGACGACGAACTCCCCGAACCGCTGCTCGGACGTGACGGTCATGCTGCACCCCTGTCGGTTAACGAGCGTTACCGAAGGGATCCTAGGGGGCGGCCCCGGAAGGGTGTACGGAACGGATTCAGGACGTGCCGCGCCGGGCCAGCAGCCAGGGCTCGACCACGCCGAGGCCGCGGACCGGGCGCTGCCACATCGGCTGGAGGCCGTAGCGGTACTTCGGCACCGGGACCACCTCGGCGTCCGGGCCCTCCTTCTCGGCCCGCTCGGCCGCCGCCGCGGCCTCCTCCGTCGCCCGCGCCTCCGAGACCGGGGCCTCGCCCGTACGCTTCAGCTCCTCGGCGAACGCGCCGTCGACCAGCACCGCGTCCTTCGGCGCTATCGAGGTCAGCCGGCTGGCGAGGTTCACGGTCGTGCCGAAGACATCGCCCATCCGGGTGGTGACCGTGCCGAAGGCGATGCCGACCCGGAGCGCCGGCATGGTCTCGTCCACGGTCATCGCCTCCACGAGGCGCAGCGCGATCTCGGCCGCGGTCCCCGCGTCGTCGGCGGCGAACAGGACCTCGTCGCCGAGGGTCTTGATGAGCCGGCCGCCGTGCGCCGCGACCAGGTCGGCGCAGGTGGTCTCGAAGGACTCGACCAGCTCGCCGAGCTCCTCCTCCTCCAGACGGCGGGTGAGCCGGGTGAAGCCGACGAGGTCCGCGAAGCCCACGGCGAGGCGCCGGTCGACCATCTCGTCGTCGTCGGCCGCCTGCACGACCCGGCCCGTGGCGGCGGCGAGCTGGCGCCGCCACACGTACACCAGGAACTCCTCCAGCTCGGGCAGGAGCAGTTCGACCAGGGGATACGTGACCTCGGTGCGGGTCATGCCCGGCTCGGGGGGCTCGGTCAGGCCCTCCAGGAAGGAGTCGATCTGCCATTCGGCCAGCCGGGCGGTGGTCTGCCCGGTCGACCGCGCGACCTGGATCGCCATCGGCTCGCTGAGCAGCCCGGCCTCCACGAGACCGGAGAGCCGTCGCAGGGCCAGCACGTCGGCCTCGGTGAGCGCCTTGGCCTGACCGATGTCCGCGAAGCCCATGGCCCGCCAGAAGCGGGAGGCCAGGTCCATGGAGACGCCGGCCGTGCGGGCCGCCTGGAACGGCGTGTAGCGCCGGTCGGCGCCCAGGATCAGCTGTTCGAGCCGGATCGCGAGGGGGTCGTCGGTCGGCTCGGCCGTGTGGTCGACTTCGTGGTGCGGTGTGGCGTGCACCGAGGAGTCCGACGACTTCTGCGCTCCATCGCCGGAGGTCGTGTCGTCGACGGTCACCAGCCGCCTCCTGCCCGTTCCCTGCGCACTGCCCTGCCGATCTGTCCGTCGGTGGATCACCTCAACGATACGGCAGGTGTGCCCTACCTCACGTCCTCAGGGCGCGGGGCCGGGGCGCCCCGCGCTCAGGTCAGGCCGCCCGCCACGCCCCGCAGGTGCACGATGTCGCCCGCGGACACCGCTTCGCGTCCGTCGCCGGTGGACAGGACGAGCCGCCCGTCCCCGTCGACGGCGACGGCCTCGCCGGTGAGCGTGCGGTCGCCGGGCAGCTGGGCCCGTACGGCCTTGCCGAGGGTCGCGCAGCCGGCCGCGTACGCCTCCTGCACCCCGCTCGCCGCCGCGTCGCCGTCCGCGTCGCGCCAGAGCCCGTACCAGTGCTCGACCGAGCGCAGGACGCCCCGCAGCAGCGTCTCGCGGTCGGTGGAGACCGCACCGGCCAGGGCGAGGGACGCGGCGGTGGGGGCGGGGAGCTCGTCGGCGCGCAGCGAGACGTTGAGGCCGATGCCGATGACGACGCCGTCGCCGGCGCGCTCGGCGAGGATGCCGCCGGTCTTGCGCTCCTCGCCACCGACTGTGACCAGGAGGTCGTTGGGCCACTTCAGGGCCATGTCGACGCCCGCCGCGCGCGCGAGGCCGGTCGCCGCCGCGACGCCGGTGAGCAGCGGCAGCCAGCCCCAGCGCTCGGCGGGCACGTTCTCCGGGGTCAGGTAGACGGAGAAGAACAGGCCGGAGCGCGCCGGGGCGGTCCAGGTGCGCTCCAGGCGCCCGCGCCCGGCGGTCTGCTCCTCGGCGACGAGGACCGTGCCCTCGGTAAGGTCCGCCGCGCGCGCGGCGAGATCCGTGTTGGTGGAGCCGGTCGACCCGACCACGTCGAGGGCGGTCCACAGCGAGCCCGGCCGCAGCAGTCCGCGGCGCAGCGCGGGGACGTTGAGGGGCGGCCGGCCGAGGTCCGACCAACGGCTCTGTGGCGCATCCGAAGGTGTCATGCAAGCCACCCTAGGTGTGTCAAAGGACGCACTGCCGAACCGTATCCGCGCCGATACGCTACGGCTCAGTAGCTGTTCGTCAGCAGATCAGCAGCCAAGTCGTCCCCGTGACCAGGCAGGGAGCCGCCACCCGATGTCCGAGCCGGAAGAGACCGACGTCCACACCACCGCGGGCAAGCTCGCGGACCTGCAGCGCCGTATCGACGAGGCGACCCACGCCGGGTCGGCGCGCGCGGTGGAGAAGCAGCACGCGAAGGGCAAGCTGACGGCGCGCGAGCGCGTCGGTCTCCTGCTCGACGAGGGTTCCTTCGTGGAGCTCGACGAGTTCGCCCGGCACCGCTCGACCAACTTCGGCATCGAGAAGAACCGGCCGTACGGGGACGGCGTCGTCACCGGCTACGGCACGGTCGACGGCCGTCCCGTCTGCGTGTACTCGCAGGACTTCACCATCTTCGGCGGCTCGCTGGGCGAGGTCTACGGTGAGAAGATCGTCAAGGTGATGGACTTCGCGCTGAAGACCGGCTGCCCGGTCATCGGCATCAACGACGGCGGCGGCGCCCGCATCCAGGAGGGCGTGGCGGCGCTGGGGCTCTTCGCGGAGATCTTCCGGCGCAACGTGCACGCCTCGGGCGTGGTCCCGCAGATCTCGCTGATCGTCGGCCCGTGCGCGGGCGGCGCGGTGTACTCCCCCGCGATCACCGACTTCACGGTGATGGTCGACCAGACCTCGCACATGTTCATCACCGGCCCCGACGTCATCAAGACGGTCACCGGCGAGGACGTGGGCTTCGAGGAACTGGGCGGAGCCCGGACGCACAACACCACCTCGGGCGTCGCGCACCACATGGCGGGCGACGAGAAGGACGCCATCGAGTACGTCAAGTCGCTGCTGTCCTACCTGCCGTCGAACAACCTCTCCGAGGCCCCGGCCTTCCCGGAGGAGGCCGACCTCGCGGTCAGCGACGAGGACCGCGAGCTGGACACGCTGATCCCGGACTCGGCGAACCAGCCGTACGACATGCACACCGCGATCGAGCACGTGCTGGACGACGGCGAGTTCCTGGAGACCCAGGCCCTGTTCGCGCCGAACATCATCACCGGCTTCGGCCGCGTCGAGGGCTACCCGGTCGGCATCGTCGCCAACCAGCCGATGCAGTTCGCCGGCTGTCTGGACATCAACGCCAGTGAGAAGGCGGCGCGTTTCGTCCGCACCTGCGACGCGTTCAACGTGCCGGTGCTGACGTTCGTGGACGTGCCGGGCTTCCTGCCGGGCGTCGACCAGGAGTACGGCGGCATCATCCGGCGCGGCGCCAAGCTGATCTACGCGTACGCGGAGGCGACCGTCCCGCTGATCACGGTGATCACGCGCAAGGCGTTCGGCGGCGCGTACGACGTCATGGGCTCCAAGCACCTGGGCGCCGACGTCAACCTCGCCTGGCCGACCGCGCAGATCGCCGTCATGGGCGCGCAGGGCGCGGTGAACATCCTGCACCGCCGTACGATCGCCGCCGCCGAGGACCAGGAGGCCACCCGCGCCGAACTGATCGCGGACTACGAGGACACGCTCCTCAACCCGTACGTGGCGGCCGAACGCGGGTACGTGGACGCGGTGATCATGCCCTCCGACACCCGCGCCCACATCGTGAAGGGCCTGCGCCAGCTCCGTACCAAGCGTGAGGCGCTGCCGCCCAAGAAGCACGGCAACATCCCCCTCTAGAAAGGGTCCTGGCCATGATCAAGGTCGTACGGGGCAACCCGACCCCGGAGGAACTGGCCGCCGCGCTCGCGGTCGTCCGGGCCCGTGCCGCCGCGGTGTCCGCGGTGCCGTCCCACACCCCGGAACCGCCGGCCGGCTGGTCCCACCCGAGCGGCCTGGCCCGGCGCGGCCGCCCCCTGCCGGGCCCGCGCGCCTGGGCCCGTACGTACTGGCCCGCGTAGGGCCTGTCCGGCGGATCTTCGCGGGCCCACGACGATCCGCCGGACAGGCCCTAACCGCTGGTGACGTGTGGGGCGGCGGTTGAGTACGCGTACTCAGGCGCCGCCCGGGGCCCCGCAGCAGGATCGAGTCATGCTCTGGTCCGACCCCGAGAACAAACCCCCCGAGGAACTCCGCGACGCGGAGACGATGATGCGCCGAGCGGGACTGGTCCTGGCCCTGGCGATGGTCGTCGCGATGTTCGTCCTGGGCACGCGCTGAGGCGTTTCGAGCCCCTCCGGCGCTTGAGGAGCGGGGGCCCGGGGGCGGCGCTCCCGAACGGCCCGCGTCCGTACGATGGCGCGCATGACCACACCCCGCCGCCTCGTCCTCGCCTCCGCCTCCCCCGCCCGCCTCGGCCTCCTCCGCCAAGCCGGCCTCGCCCCCGAGGTCATCGTCAGCGGCGTCGACGAGGACGCCCTCACCGCCGGCACCCCCGCCGAACTCGCCCTCGTCCTCGCCGAGGCCAAGGCGGCCGTCGTCGCCGCGCTCCCCGAGACCGCCGGTGCCCTGGTCATCGGCTGCGACTCGGTGCTGGAGCTCGACGGACAGGCGCTCGGCAAGCCGGCCGACGCCGAGGAGGCCACCGCCCGCTGGAAGTCGATGCGCGGCCGCGCCGGAATCCTGCGGACCGGGCACAGCCTGACGGACACCACGACCGGCCGCACGGTCTCGCGGACGGCGTCCACCACGGTGCACTTCGGGGAGCCGACGGACGCCGAGATCGCCGCCTACGTGGCCTCCGGCGAACCGCTGCACGTGGCGGGGGCCTTCACCCTGGACGGGCGCTCGGCACCGTTCGTGGACTCCATCGAGGGCGACCCGGGCAATGTCATCGGGCTCTCGCTGCCCCTGCTGCGCCGCCTGCTGGGCGAGCTGGGGATCGCGGTCACCGACCTCTGGGCCTGAGCGGCGCTCAGACCGGCGCGGGCGCGGCCGGCTGCTCGGCCTCGGGCTGCGGCCCGGGGCCGGCCGGCTCGGGCCCGTACGCCACCAGGGCGAGCACGACGAGGCCGAGCACCGCCATCATCCAGGCGAAGGCCCCCCAGCCGACGAGGCCGACCGTCAGCGCACCGAGCACGCCGTGGACGACCGCGCAGCAGATCAGCACGATCCGGGCGGCGCGCCCCACAGCGCGGTCGCGGGCGCCCGTCAGCACGAGGAACACGGCGCACAGGAGCAGGAAGAGCCCGGAGACCCCGCCGAGCACCCACGTGCCCTTGGACATCACCTCGGGATCCGTGCCGGCGAGGGACATGTCCTGGTTCCGCACGACCGTGCCCAGGACCACGTTGATGATCACGATGCCCACGGCTTCGACGGCCAGCACGAGCGCGGCCAGGAAGGCCACCAGTCTGCGCACCACGACGCTCACCCCCCTGTTACCAGCAGTACGTGCACTAGCGCGGACCCTACTAACGGGTAATGGCCACGACAAGAGCCGTGCGCGCCCCGGACGCGCCCCGTCTCTCCGGGCTTTCGTGGGTCGGGCAAAGAATTGCCCACCCCTTAGTGGGAACCCCACAAAGAATCACCGTAAGTCGCTGCCCGTGGCGATAGAGACCTGGACCACACTCGATCGCTACTGTGCGGTTTCAGAACCCGGCGTACCGTGGTGGCACAAGGGATTTCGCGACTTGAGCGCGCCTCGAATCACACTCCGTGTGGGCAAGCTCACCATTGGGGACGGGTCGTAGGACCGTGTCGGTAGTCCCTAAACTCAGCTTGTTTCAAGGAGGGAGCCATCGTGCGCAAGGTGCTCATCGCCAACCGTGGCGAAATCGCTGTCCGTGTTGCCCGGGCCTGCCGGGACGCGGGTATCGGCAGCGTGGCCGTCTACGCCGACCCGGACCGTGACGCTCTGCACGTCCGTGCGGCCGACGAGGCATTCGCTCTGGGCGGTGACACCCCGGCGGCCAGTTACCTGGACATCGCCAAGGTGCTCCAGGCTGCCAAGGACTCCGGGGCGGACGCGATCCACCCGGGTTACGGCTTCCTCTCGGAGAACGCCGAGTTCGCCCAGGCCGTGCTGGACGCCGGTCTGACGTGGATCGGCCCGCCGCCGCACGCGATCCGGGACCTCGGTGACAAGGTCGCCGCCCGTCACATCGCGCAGCGCGCCGGCGCCCCGCTCGTCGCGGGCACCCCGGACCCGGTCTCGGGCTCCGACGAGGTCGTCGCGTTCGCGAAGGAGCACGGCCTCCCGATCGCGATCAAGGCCGCCTTCGGCGGCGGCGGCCGCGGCCTGAAGGTCGCGCGCACGCTGGAGGAGATTCCGGAGCTGTACGACTCCGCCGTCCGCGAGGCGGTCGCCGCGTTCGGGCGCGGGGAGTGCTTCGTGGAGCGCTACCTCGACAAGCCGCGGCACGTGGAGACCCAGTGCCTGGCCGACACCCACGGCAACGTGGTCGTCGTCTCGACGCGTGACTGCTCGCTCCAGCGCCGCCACCAGAAGCTCGTGGAGGAGGCCCCGGCCCCCTTCCTCTCCGACGCGCAGAACGCCGAGCTGTACGCGGCGTCCAAGGCGATCCTGAAGGAGGCCGGCTACGTCGGCGCCGGCACGGTCGAGTTCCTGGTCGGCATGGACGGCACGATCTCCTTCCTGGAGGTCAACACGCGCCTCCAGGTGGAGCACCCGGTGACCGAGGAGGTCTCCGGCATCGACCTGGTCCGCGAGATGTTCCGGATCGCCGACGGCGAGGAGCTGGGCTACGACGACCCCGCCTCGCGCGGTCACTCGTTCGAGTTCCGGATCAACGGTGAGGACCCGGGCCGGGGCTTCCTGCCGGCGCCCGGCACGGTGACCCGGTTCGACCCGCCGAGCGGTCCGGGCGTCCGCCTGGACGCGGGCGTGGAGTCCGGCTCGGTCATCGGCCCCGCCTGGGACTCGCTGCTCGCCAAGCTCATCGTGACCGGTGCGACGCGTGAGCAGGCGCTCCAGCGTGCCGCGCGCGCCCTGGCGGAGTTCCACGTCGAGGGCATGGCGACCGCCATCCCGTTCCACCGCGCGGTCGTGGCGGACCCGGCGTTCACCGCCGACCCGTTCCGCGTCCACACCCGCTGGATCGAGACGGAGTTCGTCAACGAGATCAAGCCGTTCACCGCGCCCGCCGAGGCGGAGGCCGACGACGAGTCCGGCCGCGAGACGGTGGTCGTGGAGGTCGGCGGCAAGCGCCTGGAGGTCTCGCTGCCCTCCTCGCTCGGCATGAGCCTGGCCCGTACCGGCCTCGCGGCGGGCGCCAAGCCCAAGCGCCGCGCGGCGAAGAAGTCCGGCTCGGCGGTCTCCGGCGACACCCTCGCCTCTCCGATGCAGGGCACGATCGTGAAGATCGCCGTGGAGGAGGGCCAGGAGGTCAAGGAGGGCGACCTGATCGTCGTCCTGGAGGCCATGAAGATGGAGCAGCCGCTGAACGCGCACCGCTCCGGCACGGTCAAGGGCCTGGCCGCCGAGGTCGGCACCTCGGTCTCCTCCGGCGCCGTCATCTGCGAGATCAAGGACTGACCCGGCTCTTCCCCGCCGGTGCCCCGGTCATGTCGTCGGACGTGACCGGGGCACCGGCGCATTCGGGGGACGGGGGCCGCCCGCGCGATGGCATCCTGGAGACCGGGGAGACAGGAGGGACCGCACCATGGCGACGAGCCAGGCAGGGGCACCGGCCCGGCCCATGCGTGCCGACGCGCGCCGCAATTACGGCCGGCTGCTGGCGGCAGCCCGTACCGCCTTCGCGGAACACGGCACCGACGCGTCCCTGGAGGACGTCGCCCGGCGCGCGGGGGTGGGCATCGGCACGCTGTACCGGCACTTCCCGACCCGGCACGCGCTGATGAGCGCGGTCTTCCAGGAGGCGGTGACGGCCCTGATCACCCGCTCCCGCGAACTGGCCGGCTCGGACCGGTCGTGCGCCGCGCTGGTGGAGTGGCTGGGCGCCATCGTCACCCACGCGGGCGAGTACCGCGGTCTTGCCCAGGCGCTCATGTCCACCTGCCGCGACGAGAGTTCGGCCCTGGCACGGTGCAACACCCCGCTGCGCGAGGCGGGTTCGACGCTTCTGACCCGGGCCCAGTCGTCGGGCGCGGTCCGCCCGGACGTCTCGATCGACGACCTGATGCAACTGACGAACGCGATCGCGCTGGCAGCGGAGCAGTCCCCGGACGATCCGGAACTGGCGAGCCGCCTGCTGAAGCTGACACTGCGAGGGCTGAGCACACCCAGCCCCTCAGGCGGCGGCACCGCACGTCCCGCCGGCGGCGCAGCAAGCCCCTCCGGCGATTGAGGAGCGGGGGTACGGGGGCGGCGCCCCCGGGCTACCGCCGCCGCAGGTCCGCCACCCGCGCCCGGTCCCGCTCACCGACCCCCGGCTCCCCGAGCGCCCGCAACGGCTGTCCCTGCGTACGCCGCTGCCCGGGCAACGGCATCTCGCGCCGGGCGGGCCGCCCGCCCGACGCCCCCGGATCGCCCGCGGCCGACGAGGCCGCGGACGCCCCGCCCCCCGCGACAGCGATGCGTACGCCCTGATCCGCCAGCGCCTGCAACTCCGCCGCCGACCGATCGTCGTGCGCGGCGGGCTCGTCCGTCACCAGGTGGGTGATGAGATCCGTCGGCACGGTCTGGAACATCGTGTCGGAGCCGAGCTTCGTGTGGTCCGCGAGGACCACCACCTCCGCCGCGGCCTGCACCAGCGCCCGGTCCACGCTCGCGGAGAGCATGTTGGACGTGGAGAGCCCGCGCTCGGCGGTGAGCCCGCTCCCGGACAGGAACGCGCGGGAGACCCGCAGCCCTTGGAGGGACTGCTCGGCCCCGCTGCCCACCAGGGCGTAGTTGGAGCCACGCAGGGTGCCCCCCGTCATCACCACCTCCACCCGGTTGGCATGGGCCAGCGCCTGGGCGACGAGCAGGGAATTGGTGACGACGGTCAGGCCGGGAACGCGCGCGAGCCGGCGGGCCAGCTCCTGCGTGGTCGTACCGGCACCGACGACGACGGCCTCGCCCTCTTCGACGAGGCCGGCGGCCAGATCGGCGATGGCGGTCTTCTCCGCAGTGGCGAGATGGGATTTCTGCGGAAAGCCGGACTCCCGCGTAAGACCGCCCGGCAAGACCGCACCGCCGTGCCGGCGGTCGAGGAGTCCTTCTGCCTCCAGCGCACGCACGTCCCGCCGTACGGTCACTTCGGAGGTCTGGACGACGCGGGCGAGCTCACGGAGCGATACAGCCCCGTTGGCACGCACCATTTCGAGGATCAACTGACGACGTTCTGCAGCGAACACGAAACTGACAGTAACGTGACCGCGCGGGACTTTTCAGCAGTTTGCGCCGAATAGCAGAAGTTGTACATGCAGGCGGTCACCAAGTGGTATAGGAGACCGCCTTGTTGTCGTCTCCTGATCGAACGGCGGCCCCGGGCCGCCCGACTTGGCGGGAGTTGCCGGGGAATGCCGGGCCGTGACCCGGGTTTTCCGGCCCGGTCACGCCTCGCCCGTGCGCTTACGGCTGTGCAACTGGCGGGCCACTTCGGCGATCGATCCCGACAGGGACGGGTACACAGTGAAGGCGTTTGCGATCTGCTCGACCGTCAGATTGTTGTCGACGGCGATCGAGATCGGATGGATCAGCTCGCTCGCCCGGGGGGCGACGACACAGCCGCCGACGACGATGCCGGTGCCGGGGCGGCAGAAGATCTTGACGAAGCCGTCCCGGATGCCCTGCATCTTGGCGCGCGGGTTGCGCAGCAGCGGCAGCTTGACGACCAGCGCCTCGATCGTGCCCGCGTCGACGTCCGCCTGCGTATAGCCGACGGTGGCGATCTCCGGGTCGGTGAAGACGTTCGAGGACACCGTCTTGAGGTTCAGCGGGGCCACCGCGTCGCCGAGGAAGTGGTACATCGCGATGCGGCCCTGCATGGCGGCGACGGAGGCGAGCGCGAAGACGCCGGTGACGTCACCGGCCGCGTAGACGCCGGGCGCGCTGGTGCGGGAGACCTTGTCGGTGCGGATGTGCCCGGAGTCCTTGAGCCGGACGCCGGCCTCCTCCAGGCCCATGCCCGCGGTGTTCGGGATGGCGCCGACGGCCATCAGGCAGTGCGTGCCGGAGATGACCCGGCCGTCGGCGAGGGTCACCTCGACGCGGTCGCCGACGCGCTTGGCGGACTGGGCGCGGGAGCGGGCCATGACGTTCATGCCGCGCCGCCGGAACACGTCCTCCAGGACGGCCGCCGCGTCGGGGTCCTCGCCGGGCAGCACCCGGTCACGGGAGGAGACGAGGGTGACGCGCGAGCCGAGGGCCTGGTAGGCGCCGGCGAACTCGGCGCCGGTCACACCGGAGCCGACGACGATGAGCTCCTGCGGCAGCTCGTCGAGGTCGTAGACCTGGGTCCAGTTCAGGATGCGCTCGCCGTCGGGCTGGGCGTCCGGGATCTCCCGGGGGTGCCCACCGGTCGCTATCAGCACGGCGTCGGCGGTGAGGGTCTCCTCCGTACCGTCGGCGGCCGTGACGACGACCTGCCGGGAGCCGTCGGCGGCCTGGAGGCCCACCAGACGGCCGCGCCCGCGCATCACGCGGGCACCGGCGCGGGTGACGGAAGCGGTGATGTCGTGGGACTGCGCGAGCGCCAGGCGCTTGACGCGGCGGTTGACCTTCCCCAGATCGACGCCGACCACACGTGCGGCCTGCTCTATGTGCGGGGTGTCGTCGGCGACGATGATGCCCAGCTCCTCGTACGAGGAGTCGAAGGTGGTCATCACCTCGGCCGTCGCGATCAGGGTCTTCGAGGGCACGCAGTCGGTGAGGACGGACGCGCCGCCGAGGCCGTCGCAGTCGACGACGGTCACCTCCGCGCCGAGCTGGGCGCCCACCAGTGCCGCCTCGTACCCGCCGGGTCCGCCGCCGATGATCACGATCCGGGTCACGAAAAGTCCGCCTCGCGTTTCTCGTCCCGCGGCCGTCTGCTGCCCCGGCCGGGGGTCCGGGGGATCGCCCCGGGGGAATGCAGTACGTACTTCATTGTCCCGCACGCGCCAAGGTGCTTCTCCCCGGGGCCCTCCATACGTGCGCCGGGGCGCACGGCGCACGGACGCGGCGGGCGTGTCCGTCCCGTTCGCGCCTCCCCTCAGGGGGCGTTCCTCACAGGAACCGGCCTGCCCGCCGTCACCTCCCGTACCCTCGATCCCATGTCGCTCTACGCCGCGTACGCCGGCAACCTCGACGCGCGGCTGATGACGCGCCGCGCCCCGCACTCACCGCTGCGCGGCACCGGCTGGCTGAACGGCTGGCGGCTGACCTTCGGCGGGGAGCAGATGGGCTGGGAGGGAGCGCTGGCCACCGTGGTGGAGGCGCCCCGCTCGCAGGTGTTCGTCGCCCTGTACGACCTGGCACCCATGGACGAGGACTCCATGGACCGCTGGGAGGGCGTCGGCCTCGACATCTACCGGCGCATGCGGATCCGGGTGCACACCCTGGACGGCGAGGAACCGGCCTGGATCTATGTGCTGAACGGTTACGAGGGCGGCCTGCCGTCCGCCCGCTATCTGGGCGAGATCGCGGACGCGGCCGAATCGGCGGGCGCGCCGCACGACTACGTGATGGAACTGCGCAAGCGGCCCTGCTGACGGGAGGAGCGGCGAGGGGCGGGCGACCTGCCCCCTCCGGCTCCGCGCGACCCCGATTGTCGGAACGCACGAACGAATCCCGCAAGACTCTGTACAGGGGCATCTACGCGCGTAGGGATTCAGCGGTTACCCTCATCCGCGTGAACGCATCAGTTATTCCGGACCACATCCAGGGCGACCCGTACGCCGCCGCCGCCGACGCCGCCGCCCGCCTGCGCGAGCTGACCGGTGCCGAGACTCACGACGTCGCCCTCGTGATGGGCTCCGGCTGGGCGCCGGCCGCTGCCGCGCTCGGCGTTCCGGCGGCCGAGTTCCCGGTGACCGCCCTGCCCGGCTTCCCCGCGCCCGCCGTGGAGGGCCACGGCGGCACGATCCGCTCGCACGTGATCGGCGACAAGCGCGCCCTGGTGTTCCTGGGCCGCACGCACTACTACGAGGGCCGTGGCGTCGGCCCCGTCGCGCACGGGGTCCGCACGGCGGTCGCCGCGGGGTGCCGCACGGTCGTCCTGACGAACGGCTGCGGCGGCCTGCGGGAGGGCATGCGCCCCGGGCAGCCGGTCCTGATCAGCGACCACATCAACCTCACGGCCGCGTCGCCGATCGTCGGCGCGAACTTCGTGGACCTCACCGACCTGTACTCGCCGCGCCTGCGCGCCCTGTGCAAGCAGGTGGACGAGACGCTCGAAGAGGGCGTGTACGTGCAGTTCCCCGGCCCGCACTACGAGACTCCGGCCGAGATCAACATGGTCCGCGTGATGGGCGGCGACCTGGTCGGCATGTCCACGGTCCTGGAGGCGATCGCGGCCCGCGAGGCGGGGGCCGAGGTCCTCGGCATCTCCCTCGTGACGAACCTGGCGGCGGGGTTGAGCGGGGAGCCGCTGAACCACGAGGAGGTGCTGCAGGCGGGGCGCGACTCCGCCGCGCGGATGGGGTCGTTGCTGGCGCGGGTGCTGGACCGGATCTGAGGGTCTCGCGGGGGCGCTGCCCCCGCACCCCCGCTCCTCAATCGCCGGAGGGGCTTGATTTTCTCCGCCGCCGCTTCCCTCTGCGGACGAAGTTTCAGCCCCGCCGGCGATTGAGGCGCGGGGTCCGGGGCAGCGCCCCGGTTCCGGGAAGAGTGGGGTCTCCCCTGCTCGAACGAAGCTGAGAGCTTGGGGATGGGCAGGGGAACACGCCCGCCGCAGGCGCCCCACCCGCACCACCACTCACCCGCACCCACCCCCGAAAGGCGGACACCGTGACGCACCAGGAACTCCTCACCCGCGCCAGCGCCTGGCTGGCGGAGGACCCCGACCCCGACACCCGCGAAGAGCTCGCCAAGCTCATCGCCGCCGAGGACATCCCCGAGCTCACCACCCGCTTCGCGGGAACGCTCCAGTTCGGCACCGCCGGGCTCAGGGGCGAGCTCGGCGCGGGCCCGATGCGCATGAACCGCGCCGTGGTCATCCGCGCGGCCGCCGGCCTCGCCGCGTACCTGAAGGACCAGGGGCAGGCCGGCGGTCTCGTCGTCATCGGCTACGACGCCCGCTACAAGTCCGCCGACTTCGCCCGGGACACCGCCGCCGTGATGACCAGCGCCGGCCTGCGGGCGGCGGTGCTCCCCCGCCCGCTGCCCACCCCGGTGCTCGCGTACGCCATAAGGCACCTGGGTGCCGTCGCCGGCGTCGAGGTGACCGCCAGCCACAACCCGCCCCGCGACAACGGCTACAAGGTCTACCTCGGCGACGGCTCGCAGATCGTGCCGCCGGCCGACGGCGAGATCGCCGCCGCCATCGCCGCGGTCGGCCCGCTGGACACCGTCCCGCGCCCCGCCGACGGCTGGGAGACCCTGGGCGACGAGGTCCTGGACGCCTATCTGGCGCGTACCGACGCCGTGCTCGACGCCGGTTCGCCGCGGACCGCCCGCGTCGTCTACACGGCGATGCACGGGGTCGGCGCCTCCGTGCTCACCGCCGCCTTCGACCGCGCCGGCTTCCCCGCCCCGGTGCTCGTCGCGGAGCAGACCGAGCCGGACCCCGCGTTCCCCACCGTGGCCTTCCCCAATCCTGAGGAGCCCGGTGCGATGGACCTCGCGTTCACCACCGCGCGCCGGGCGAACCCCGACATCGTCATCGCCAACGACCCGGACGCCGACCGCTGTGCCGTCGCCGTACCGGACCCCGTTGCGGACGGCGGCTGGCGGATGCTGCGGGGCGACGAGACCGGCGCGCTGCTCGCCGCGCACCTGGTGCGCCGGGGCGCCACCGGCGTGTTCGCGGAGTCGATCGTCTCGTCCTCGCTGCTGGGCCGGATCGCCGAGAAGGCGGGCCTGGGGTACGAGGAGACCCTGACGGGCTTCAAGTGGATCGCCCGGGTCGAGGGGCTGCGGTACGGCTACGAGGAGGCGCTCGGCTACTGCGTCGACCCGGAGGGCGTCCGCGACAAGGACGGCATCACGGCCGCGCTGCTCGTCGCCGAGCTCGCCTCCGTGCTCAAGGAGCAGGGCCGCACGCTCCTGGACCTGCTGGACGACCTCGCCCTGGAGCACGGACTGCACGCGACCGACCAGCTGTCGGTGCGGGTCGAGGACCTGTCCGTCATCGCCGACGCGATGCGCCGCCTGCGCGAACAGCCGCCGGCCGCTCTGGCGGGGCTCCCCGTCGCCTCGGCCGAGGATCTGTCGCAGGGCACGGACCGGCTGCCGCCGACCGACGGGCTGCGCTACCGGCTCGACGGCGCCCGGGTGATCGTCCGCCCGAGCGGCACCGAGCCGAAGCTGAAGTGCTATCTGGAGGTCGTCGTACCGGTCGGCTCCGCCGACGCGCTGCCGGCGGCCCGCGCCCGGGCCGCGGAGCTGCTGACCGGCATCAAGCGCGACCTGTCGGCGGCGGCGGGCATCTGAGGGAGGGGGCGGCCGGGGCCCGGCCACCCTCCGCTCGGCCCGCCGCCCGCACCCCGCCGGCGTCATCGCGCGCGAGCCGGGCGTCAGCCTCCGCACGCCGTTCCCCCGGCTGCAGGCCCTGAGGGCCGGGCCGGGCGCCTCGAACCGCTTCCGGCCGGCGTCGCGGGCGCAGCGGCGGGCCGGCTGGGAGCGCCCGGGTCGTCAGCCGGTCGCGCCGAGGACCACCAGCAGCACCGCTCCGACGGCGGCCGGGGCGATGACCTCGTACGCCCAGCGCACCGAGGCTGCGGGCGCGCCGGGCGCGGGCTTGTCACCGGCCCGCTCGGACAGCTCGCGCAGGTCCGCGACGCTCCGGTCGGCGGCCGCGGTGCGGGCGTGGGTGTCGCGCACGTCCGCGATCGTGGACGTACGCCGGTACGGGTCGTCCACCGCCTGCCGGGACTGCTGGCGGGCGGCCTTCTTGCGCTGCCGCAGGGAGACGGGGACGGCCCAGAGCTGGAACTTCGTACCGTCGTGCGTGAAGAGCTCGCTCGAATACCCGGCCCGTACGTCGGCGACGTCGCTCCACGGCAGCGTGATCGTGCGGAACGGGTTGCGGATGCGGATGCGCCTCTCGTTCGCGGCGACCACCGGGCGCAGCGTGAAGGCGACGATCAGGGGCACGGCGGTCAGCATCCCGGCCAGCGCCATCCACGGCACCCGCCCCTCGCCCCGGAACGCGGCGTCGCCGCCGATCCCGCAGACCAGCACGAGGAGCAGGACGCCGCCGGCCAGCCCGGCGGGCGACCGGAAGGTCCGGTCGGCGTAGGTGGGCTCGTCGGCAGGCGTGGGGCTCGTCATGAGCCCGATTGTGCCTGACGCGGCGCGGGGGCGCGGTGGCGGCTTCGCCCGCGGTGGCGGCCGGGGGCGGCCACCCTCGATGACCTGGGTCCCTGTACAGGTCGCTACGCGCGTAGATATGCTCAGGTGGTGACCATGCCCACCACCCTCCCCGCATTCGCCGACGCGACGGCGTCCGACGGTGCGCTGCGCCGCTTCCTGCACGGGCTGCCCGGCGTCGACCCGGTCGGCCTCGAAGCGCGCGCCGCCGCCCTCGGGACCAGGTCGATCAAGACGACGGCCAAGGCGTACGCGATCGACCTCGCCATCTCGATGATCGACCTGACGACGCTCGAAGGCGCGGACACCCCCGGCAAGGTCCGGGCCCTCGCCGCCAAGGCCGTCAACCCCGACCCCACCGACCGCACGACGCCGCGCACCGCCGCGGTCTGCGTCTACCCCGACATGGCGGCCACCGCGGCCGCCGCCCTGGCCGGCTCCGGCGTGAAGGTGGCGTCCGTGGCGACGGCCTTCCCCGCCGGGCGCGCCGCACTCGACGTGAAGCTCGCGGACGTCCGGGACGCGGTGGCGGCCGGGGCCGACGAGATCGACATGGTGATCGACCGGGGCGCGTTCCTGGCCGGCCGCTATCTGAAGGTGTACGAGGAGATCCTCGCCGTGAAGGCGGAGTGCGGGTCCGCCCGGCTCAAGGTGATCTTCGAGACCGGTGAGCTGTCCACGTACGACAACATCCGGCGGGCCTCCTGGCTCGGGATGCTGGCCGGCGCGGACTTCATCAAGACCTCGACCGGCAAGGTGGCGGTGAACGCCACCCCCGCGAACACCCTGCTGATGCTGGAGGCGGTGCGCGACTTCCGCGCGCAGACCGGCGTACAGGTCGGCGTGAAGCCGGCCGGCGGCATCCGCACCTCGAAGGACGCGGTCAAGTTCCTCGTGCTGGTCAACGAGACGGCGGGCGAGGACTGGCTGGACAACCACTGGTTCCGCTTCGGCGCCTCCAGCCTGCTGAACGACCTGCTGATGCAGCGCCAGAAGCTCAGCACCGGCCGTTACTCCGGCCCCGATTACGTGACGGTGGACTGATACCCATGGCATCCGCATTCGAGTACGCACCGGCGCCGGAGTCCCGTTCCGTCGTCGACATCGCCCCCTCGTACGGCCTGTTCATCGACGGTGAGTTCACCGACGCGGCCGACGGCAAGGTCTTCAAGACGGTCAGCCCGTCCTCCGAGGAGGTGCTGTCCGAGGTGGCGCGGGCCGGCGCCGAGGACGTGGACCGGGCCGTGAAGGCGGCCCGCCGCGCGTTCGAGAAGTGGTCGGCGCTGCCCGGCTCCGAGCGCGCCAAGTACCTGTTCCGGATCGCCCGGATCATCCAGGAGCGCTCCCGCGAGCTGGCCGTCCTGGAGACCCTGGACAACGGCAAGCCGATCAAGGAGACCCGCGACGCGGACCTCCCGCTGGTCGCCGCGCACTTCTTCTACTACGCGGGCTGGGCCGACAAGCTGGACCACGCGGGCTACGGCCCGAACCCGCGTCCGCTGGGCGTGGCGGGCCAGGTCATCCCGTGGAACTTCCCGCTGCTGATGCTCGCGTGGAAGATCGCCCCGGCGCTCGCCACGGGCAACACGGTGGTCCTGAAGCCCGCCGAGACGACGCCGCTGTCCGCACTGTTCTTCGCGGACATCTGCCGCCAGGCCGGCCTGCCCAAGGGTGTCGTCAACATCCTGACGGGGTACGGCGACGCGGGCCAGGCGCTCGTGGAGCACCCGGACGTCGACAAGGTCGCCTTCACCGGCTCGACCGCCGTCGGCAAGGCCATCGCCCGCCAGGTCGCGGGGACGGACAAGAAGGTCACGCTGGAGCTGGGCGGCAAGGGCGCCAACATCGTCTTCGACGACGCCCCGATCGACCAGGCCGTCGAGGGCATCGTCACCGGCATCTTCTTCAACCAGGGCCAGGTCTGCTGCGCGGGCTCCCGTCTCCTGGTCCAGGAGTCCGTCCAGGACGAACTGCTGGACGCCCTGAAGCGCCGCCTGTCCACGCTGCGCCTCGGCGACCCGCTGGACAAGAACACGGACATCGGCGCGATCAACTCCGCCGAGCAGCTGGCCCGGATCACCGCACTCACGGAGACCGGCGAGGCGGAGGGCGCGGAGCGCTGGAGCGCCCCGTGCGAACTTCCCTCGGCGGGTTACTGGTTCGCCCCGACGCTCTTCACCAACGTCACCCAGGCGCACACCATCGCCCGCGACGAGATCTTCGGCCCGGTGCTGTCCGTGCTGTCGTTCCGCACGCCGGACGAGGCCGTCGCCAAGGCCAACAACAGCCAGTACGGCCTGTCGGCCGGCATCTGGACGGAGAAGGGCTCGCGCATCCTCGCGGTGGCGAACAAGCTCCGGGCGGGCGTCGTCTGGGCCAACACGTTCAACAAGTTCGACCCGACCTCGCCGTTCGGCGGTTACAAGGAGTCGGGCTTCGGCCGCGAAGGCGGCCGTCACGGCCTGGAGGCGTACCTCGATGTCCGATAACCGTCTGAGCGTCTTCAAGACCTACAAGCTGTACGTCGGGGGCACGTTCCCCCGCTCCGAGAGCGGCCGGGTGTACGAGGTGACGGACTCGAAGGGCAAGTGGCTGGCGAACGCGCCCCAGTCGTCCCGCAAGGACGCGCGCGACGCGGTCGTGGCCGCCCGCAAGGCGTTCGGCGGCTGGTCCGGCGCGACCGCGTACAACCGCGGCCAGATCCTCTACCGCGTCGCGGAGATGCTGGAGGGCCGCCGGGAGCAGTTCGTGCGCGAGGTGGCCGAGGCGGAGGGCCTGTCGAAGTCGAAGGCGGCGGCCGTCGTGGACGCGGCGGTGGACCGCTGGGTCTGGTACGCGGGCTGGACGGACAAGATCGCCCAGATCGTGGGCGGCGCGAACCCGGTCGCGGGCCCGTTCTTCAACCTGTCGACGCCCGAGCCGACCGGTGTGGTCGCGGTCCTGGCGCCGCAGGAGTCGTCGTTCCTGGGCCTGGTCTCGGTGGTGGCCCCGGTGATCGCGGCCGGCAACACGGTGGTCGTCGTGGCCTCCGCGAAGTCCCCGCTGCCCGCGCTGTCGCTGGGCGAGGTGCTGGCCACCTCGGACCTGCCGGGCGGTGTGGTCAACATCCTGTCGGGGAAGACCGCGGAGATCGCGGCGCCGCTCGCCGCCCACCAGGACGTGAACGGCATCGACCTCACGGGCGCGGACGCGGCTCTCGCGAAGGACCTGGAGATCGCGGCGGCCGACAACCTGAAGCGCGTATCCCGTCCACAGCCTGTGGACGGTGACGGCGACGACTGGACAGCCGATCCGGGCACGCACCGCCTGACAGCGTTTCTGGAGACCAAGACCGTCTGGCACCCGACGGGCGCGCTGGGCGCGTCGGGCTCCTCGTACTGACGGCGCACGCGACGGGCACGGCCCGTTTCCCGGAGGTGTCTCCGGGAAACGGGCCGTCACGTTGTCAGCGGTGCAGGCCGTCCACGAACCCGTCCACGACCGGGCCCGCCAGGGGCAGGTCCTTCAGGGCGCCGCCGCTGGTCAGCGGGTCGGTGACCAGTGCGGTGGAGAGCGGCTTGAAGTCGGCGACCTGGGTGCCCACCGCGTTGTCCAGCGGGTCCGTGCCGGTGCCGGCCAGCGGGTCGAGCCGGAGATGGGTCACGGGCGCGATGCCGTTCCCCAGGGCCTGCCCGAGCGCCCCGGTGACCGCGCCGCCGGCCGCCCCGGTGGCCTCCCCGAGGACGGCGTCGGTGCCGGTCTCCTGGACGACGGGCAGCGGGGCCGCCTGGGCCGCCGCACCCCCCGCGCCGAGCGCGGCACCCACCGCGGTGACGGTCAGGCCTGCGCGCAGCAGCGTGCGGCGCCGGGACTTGGAAAGTGCGTGACGTGCCATGGATTTCCCACCTGATCGGGACGATCGGACCATCGGTCGTGTAATCGACCGAATGCAAAGAGTAGTTGAGGTGTGATGCGCGATACCAACAGGACCTCCGGGGGATCCCTTGTTCGGGTCAATGCCTCACACTCGTGTCCTGTGAGTTCCCAAGCGCTTTCGACCCGCGTCGTCCTGTTGACGGGCCCCTCCGGCTCCGGCAAGTCGTCCCTCGCCGCCCGCACCGGCCTTCCGGTGCTGCGGCTCGACGACTTCTACAAGGAGGCCGGCGACCCCACCCTGCCGCTCGTCCCCGGCAGCACGGACATCGACTGGGACTCCCCGGACTCCTGGGACGCCGAGGCCGCGGTCGGCGCGATCACGGAGCTCTGCCGGACCGGGCGCACCGACGTCCCGGTGTACGACATCGCCACCAGCTCCCGCACCGGCCACGAGGATCTGCACATCGGGCGCACCCCGCTCTTCGTGGCCGAGGGCATCTTCGCGGCGGACATCATCGACCGCTGCCAGTCGCTGGGCCTGCTGGCCGACGCCCTCTGCCTGCGCGGCCGCCCCTCGACGACCTTCCGCCGCCGCCTCCTGCGCGACCTGCGCGAGGGCCGCAAGTCGGTCCCGTTCCTGCTGCGGCGCGGCTGGCGCCTGATGCGTACGGAGCGCCGCATCGTGGCCCGCCACGTGGCGCTGGGCGCGCACGCCTGCGCCAAGCCGGAGGCGCTGGGCCGCCTGGCCGCCGCGGCGGCGGGGCGGTGCCGTTTGCCGGCGACCCGGTAAGCCCCTCCGCCGGTTTCGGTTTCGAGGGCTCCGCCCCCGAGCCCCCGCTCCTCAATCGCCGGAGGGGCTTGAAATGAAAACGCCGCGGGGCCGGACAGGACCCCCCGGCCCGTCCGACCCCGCAGCTTCCCCGTATCCCCGTTGTCCCCCGAGATACCCCCGTATCCCCCGGGCCCCCGTTGTCTCCCCCCGTAACAACACCACCGCGTCCCCCGACGCGGCAGCGCCCCCGTTCCCCCCAGCCTTCAGGCCACCAGCTCGCCGAAGGACTCCTCCTCGTCACGGCCGAAGCTCAGGTCCTCGTCCTCGCGCAGCCGGCGGAGCGACCGCCAGATGCTCGACTTCACCGTGCCGACACTGATGTCGAGGATGGATGCGATCTCGGGGTCCGTACGGCCCTCGTAGTACCGCAGGACGAGCATCGTGCGCTGCAGCTCGGGGAGGCGCGCCAGCGCCTGCCAGAGAACGGCGCGCAGCTCCGTACCGCGCATCGCGTCCGTGTCGCCCGCCGTCTCCGGCAGCTCCTCGGTCGGGTATTCGTTCAGCTTGCGCCTGCGCCAGGCACTGATGTGCAGATTGGTCATCGTGCGGCGCAGATAACCGCCGACAGCGGCCTTGTCGCTGATGCGGTCCCAGGCCCGGTACGTCGAGAAGAGGGCGCTCTGGAGCAGGTCCTCGGCCTCGAACCGGTCACCGGTCAGGTGGTAGGCGGTGGCGTACAGGGAGGCGCGGCGTTCCCGGACGTAGGCCGTGAACGCCGCTTCGGCGTCCCCGGTCCGCTCCGGTGCCATCCGCTCCCCCGAGCCCTCCCCGTACGCGCTTCCCCCGTTACCCGCGTCAACCACCGTCATGAAGGACGTGTGCTGACGCCCGGCGCCTCGAACGCACCCCCGTCCGTTCACCGCGGCGCCGGACTTCTCGGTGTTCCGCCCGACATCGTGGAGACGCGTGACAACTGCGCTTGCGTTGCTGCTGTGAGTTGCGTTCATCTCGCGCCCCCCATCGGTGGAGTCCGTCCGTTCCTTGTGCCAACGAGCTTGCCGGGGCAGTTTCATGGCGCTGTCCGCCGACTGTCACAGGGCTGTCACAGGGCCCGGCGGTGGCACGAATCCGCACTTCCGGATGCATGAGGGGACGTATGGGGCACGCATCGGGAGGGACCAACTGTCGAACTGGGGCGCCCCATGGGTCAGAATGACCCAGTGCCTTTCCTGTTGCTGATCGAGGACGACGACGCCATCCGCACGGCCCTCGAACTCTCGCTGTCACGCCAGGGCCACCGTGTGGCCACCGCGGCGACGGGAGAGGACGGCCTCAACCTGCTGCGCGAGCAGCGCCCCGACCTGGTCGTGCTGGATGTGATGCTGCCCGGGATCGACGGCTTCGAGGTGTGCCGGCGCATCCGCCGCACCGATCAGCTGCCGATCATCCTGCTGACCGCCCGCAGCGACGACATCGACGTCGTGGTGGGTCTGGAGTCCGGCGCCGACGACTACGTGGTCAAGCCCGTGCAGGGCCGGGTGCTCGACGCCCGCATCCGTGCGGTGCTGCGCCGCGGCGAACGGGAGTCGACCGACTCCGCGACGTTCGGGAACGTGGTGATCGACCGCTCCGCCATGACCGTCACCAAGAACGGCGAGGACCTCCAGCTCACGCCGACCGAGCTGCGCCTCCTGCTCGAACTGAGCCGCCGGCCCGGCCAGGCCCTGTCCCGCCAGCAGCTCCTGCGCCTGGTCTGGGAGCACGACTACCTGGGCGACTCCCGCCTGGTGGACGCCTGTGTCCAGCGGCTGCGCGCCAAGGTGGAGGACGTGCCGTCGTCGCCGACCCTGATCCGTACGGTGCGGGGCGTGGGTTACCGGCTGGACTCGCCGCAGTGAGCACGGCTGTGCGGCGGGGCCTGCGCGCCGGGCTCCGCTGGACCAGCCTGCGACTGCGGCTCGTCATCGTCTTCGGCCTCGTCGCGCTGACCGCCGCCGTTTCGGCCTCCGGCATCGCGTACTGGCTGAACCGCGAGGCCGTGCTGACGCGTACGCAGGACGCGGCGCTCGGGGACTTCCGCCAGGAGATGCAGTCCCGGGCGGCCTCGCTGCCGCTGCGCCCCACCAAGGAGGACCTGCAGACGGCCGCCGTGCAGATGGCGAGCAGCAGCCCCGGCTACAGCGTCCTCCTGATCGACGAACGCGATCCGGGCAAGCCCATCGTCGGCAACAGCGACCTGGACACCTTCACCCGCGACAACGTACCGCTCTCGTTGCAGGAGCAGGTGGACCGCAAGCAGCCGGTCAAGGCGGGCAACACATACGAGTACCACCTGTTCTGGCAGCGCACCTCGATACGCGGCACGCCGTATCTCGTCGCCGGTACGAAGATCATCGGCGGCGGGCCGACCGGCTACATGCTGAAGTCGCTCGACCAGGAGCGGCAGGACCTCAGCTCGCTCGCCTGGTCGCTGGGGATCGCCACGGCGCTCGCCCTGGTCGGCTCGGCGCTGCTCGCGCAGGCGGCGGCGACGACCGTACTGCGGCCGGTGCAGCGGCTCGGGGACGCGGCCCGCAAGCTCGGCGAGGGCAAGCTCGACACCCGGCTCGTGGTGTCCGGCACCGATGAACTGGCCGACCTGTCGCGCACGTTCAACCGGACCGCCAGCTCGCTGGAGAAGAAGGTCGCGGACATGAGCGCCCGCGAGGAGGCCAGCCGCCGCTTCGTCGCCGACATGTCGCACGAGCTGCGTACGCCGCTGACGGCGCTCACCGCGGTCACGGAGGTGCTGGAGGACGAGGCCGACAGCCTGGACCCGATGATCGCCCCCGCGGTGAACCTGGTGGTCAGCGAGACCCGCCGGCTGAACAGCCTGGTGGAGAACCTGATGGAGGTGACCCGCTTCGACGCGGGCACCGCCCGCCTGGTCCTGGACGACGTGGACGTCGCCGACCAGGTGACCGCCTGCATCGACGCCCGCGCCTGGCTGGACGCGGTCGACCTGGACGCCGAGCGCGGCATGATGGTCCGCCTCGACCCGCGCCGGCTCGACGTGATCCTGGCGAACCTGATCGGCAACGCGCTCAAGCACGGCGGTTCGCCGGTACGGGTCACGGTGCGGATCGAGGGCGAGGAGCTGGTGATCGAGGTCCGGGACCACGGCCCCGGCATCCCCGAGGACGTCCTGCCGCACGTCTTCGACCGGTTCTACAAGGCGAGCGCCTCCAGGCCGCGTTCGGACGGCAGCGGGCTCGGCCTCTCCATCGCCATGGAGAACGCGCACATCCACAACGGCGACATCACCGCCCGCAACTCCCCCGACGGGGACGGCGCGATCTTCGTGCTGCGCCTGCCACGCGACCCCGGGGCGGCGAGCCGTACCGCCGGGGATCACGACGCACCGATACCGGACCACCAGGAGGACGACGCGACGTGAGGCGCAGCGAACGCCGGGGACACCGAACCGCCCCCGCCCTGGCAGGTGCCGCACTCTGTGCCGTACTGGCGGCGGGCTGCGGCATCCGTACGACGTCGGTGCCGGTGGACGCGGGCGCCGCCCCGTCCCGGGTGCCGTGCGCGATGCCCGCCGAGGACGCCGCGGCCCAGGCCCGGAGCGGGATCCCCGTGCAGGTGTATCTGGTCTGCGCCTCGCAGCTGGTGACGGTGGACCGGGCGGTGCGGGTGCAAGGGGCCGGGTCGGACCGGCCGGCGGTCGCCACGGAACTGCTGGACGAGCTGCGCAGGCAGCCCGCGGCGGACGAGCGGCAGGCGGGTTTCTCCACCGCCGTGCCCAGGACGCTCCGCGTCTTCGGCCCGCGCCCGGGCGACGCGAAGGACGCGCTGCGGCTCAACGAGCAGCCGGAGGACCTGTCGGCCGAGGCCCTGGCCCAGGTCGTCTGCACCTTCGCGGACAGCGAGTCCCTGGCGCCCGGAGACACGGTGACGCTGGGCGGCCCGGGCGACTACCCGGCCCGGGGCTACCTGTGCACGGCGGAGACGAAGGCCAGTCCGAAGGCGGTGCCGAGCACGGTGGGGGTGCCGTAGGAGCCCCGGCGGCCCGTCGTGAGGCAGGTCTCCCCCGGCACTGCGGAACCGATCCTGCCGCCGCCCGCGTCTAGGGCTTCGTGCGTCAAGGTACGGACGGCCGGGCCGTCATCCGCTTCCGCGCGGCCGGGGTGTCGCTCCTCCTCGCGCATCTGCTGCTCGTCGGGTGGCTCACCCTGCGTCCGCTGGACGTGCCGTGGATGGACGCCCCCAACCTCTCGCCGTTCGCCGGCATCAGGGCCGATCTGTCGCTCGGCCCCGCCACCGCGTTCCGCCGGATCGGCGGCGGGCTTCTGCTGCTGGCGCCGCTGGGCGTGCTGCTCCCGATGGCCGGGGGCCGGCTGTACGTGTCCCCGTGGCTCTCGCTGGCCCGTACGGTCGCGGCCGGCTCGCTGATCTCGCTGGCGATCGAGCTGGGGCAGACCGGGGTGCCCGGCCAGGTGGTGGACGTGGATTCGCTGTTCCTGAACACGGCGGGCGTCGCCCTCGCCCACGCCCTGGTGGTTCCCGCGTGCCGGGCGCGCCTGCGACGGCGCGGCGGACCGGAGCCGCGGCTGGTGTCGCGGATGGCGTCGCGGAGCGGGCACGAGGCGCCTCAGGGTTCGACCCCGACGATTTCCGGGGTCGGGATGGCCCCGTAGAGCGACGCTTCGTCCGGTTCGCCGCGCGACGATGGAGGCATCGGGAGCACAACGGACTGCTCCCCGCAACGGTTCGCGAAGGAGCCCACCATGGCCGCACTTGCCCGCCCCCGTGACGGACGCGTGATCGGCGGAGTGTGCGCAGCGCTGGCGCGGCGTTTCGGCACGTCGGCGAGGACCATGCGCATCATCTTCCTGGTCTCGTGCCTGCTGCCGGGCCCGCAGTTCCTCCTCTACCTGGCGCTGTGGCTGCTGCTGCCGCAGGAGAGGCCGTCGTCCTCGGCGGCCTGGTAGCCGTCCCCGTGCACACGCCTGTGGGCGGGCACCCGGTCGGGGTGCCCGCCCACAGGCGTGTTCCGGCTTCGGCTCAGCGGCCGAGCGGCAGACCGTTGGCGGACAGGCCGCTGGTGGTCACACCGCCGGCCGGCATGCCGCCGAGGAGGCCCTTGACGGGGGTGGCGGCGTCGCCGAGGACCTTGGTCTGGCTGGTGCCGAGGAGCTGGTCGGCGGTGTCCTGGACCGGCAGCGTCGAGGTGGCGTCGGCCACGGCACCGGCGACGGGCAGGATGCTGGTCGCGGTCTCCAGCGGCAGCGCGGAGGCGGACGCTGTTCCTGCGGCGGCAGCGGCGAAAGCGGCACCGAGAGCGGCGACGCCGAGAGTCCTGGCGGCAGACTGCTTCATATGACATTCATCCTTGGGGAAGGGGATGTGAGCGGCTATGCAACGTAGTCAGCCGCAGCCCCGGTCCGCAAACATCCACCGCCACGGAAAACGGCCGGGAAAACCTTTCCCCGGCCGCTTCCCCGTATGCCTCCGTCAGCCGGCCAACGAGGAAGACACGCTGGTCGCAGCGGTCTGCTCGAAAAGCCATTCGGACTTCAGCTCGGCATATCCGGGCTTGATGACGTCATTGATCATCGCCAGACGTTCATCGAAAGGAATGAACGCCGACTTCATTCCGTTGACGGTGAACCATTGCATGTCGTCGAGCGTGTATCCGAAAGCCTCGGTCAGCTTCTCGAATTCCTGGCTCATGCTGGTGCCGCTCATCAGCCGGTTGTCCGTGTTGACGGTGGCCCGGAAGTGCAGCTTGCGGAGCAGCCCGATGGGGTGCTCCGCGTACGAGGACGCGGCACCGGTCTGGAGGTTGGACGTCGGGCACATCTCCAGCGGGATGCGCTTGTCCCGTACGTAGGAGGCGAGCCGGCCCAGCTTCACGGAGCCGTCATCGGCGACCTCGATGTCGTCGATGATGCGGACGCCGTGCCCGAGCCGGTCGGCGCCGCACCACTGGATGGCCTGCCAGATGGACGGCAGCCCGAACGCCTCGCCCGCGTGGATCGTGAAGTGGTTGTTCTCGCGCTTGAGGTACTCGAACGCGTCCAGGTGCCGGGTGGGCGGGAACCCGGCCTCGGCGCCCGCGATGTCGAAGCCGACGACGCCCTGGTCCCGGTAGCGGTTGGCGAGTTCGGCGATCTCCAGCGAGCGCGCGGCGTGCCGCATGGCGGTGAGCAGGGCACCGACGCGGATGCGGTTGCCGTCCTGCCGGGCCCGCCGCTCGCCCTCGCGGAAGCCTTCGTTGACGGCCTCGACCACCTCTTCGAGGGTCAGCCCGGCCTCCAGGTGCTGCTCGGGGGCGTACCGCACCTCGGCGTAGACGACGCCGTCGGCGGCCAGGTCCTCGGCGCACTCGGCGGCGACCCGGACCAGCGCGTCACGGGTCTGCATGACCGCGCAGGTGTGCGCGAACGTCTCCAGATACCGCTCCAGCGAACCGGAATCCGCGGCCTCCCGGAACCAGATGCCGAGTTTGTCGGGCTCGGTCTCGGGAAGCGCGTCGTAGCCGGTCGCCGCCGCCAGATCGACGATCGTTCCGGGGCGCAGACCGCCGTCGAGGTGGTCGTGCAGAAGGACCTTGGGGGCGCGCCGGATCTGGTCCGGGCCGGGCACGTGAAGGGTCGGGCTCATCATCCAGGCACTGTAGCGCCTACGCGCGTAGAGCGGGCTTGTCGTCGCATAACGGTACGGTCGAACCCTCCCGCGCCCCGCTGCGTAACAGACCCCGCGAACAGGGGTGGCGCACGCACGCCCGTCTGACACTGTGTACGCCATGGCACAGCGCGCACTCCCCCAGCCGGCGGCACGGCTGGGACGGGCCGTCGGAGCGGCGGCCGGAGCATCAACGGTCGGCGGCGTGGTCCTGCTGCTCCCGGACGGCGAGCCCCACTCGCACCGCCGCCCCTCCTCCCTCTCCCACGCCCGACTGCTCCCGCTGGCCCGCGCCCTGGCCCACGCGGGCCGCGCCGACGGCCTCACCGCCCATGTGGTGCGTTACCGCTGCCGCGGCTGGAACGAGGACGACGCCCACCTCGCGGCGGACGCCGAATGGGCGGTGGACGAGGCCGTACGCCGCTACGGCGACGTCCCCCTCTGCCTGGCCGGCCACGGCATGGGCGCCAGGGCGGCGCTCCGCGCGGGCGGACACCCCGCGGTCGGCGCGGTCCTGGCCATGGCCCCCTGGCTCCCCGGCGACCCGTCCGCCGCCCCCGAACCGGTCAAACACCTGGTCGGCCGCCCGGTCCTGCTGGTCCACGGCACCAACGACACCCGCTGCGCCCCGGACCTCTCCTTCCGCCTCGCCGAACGCGCCAAGAAGGCCAACCGCGACACCTGCCGCTTCGAGGTCCACTCGGACGGCCACGCGCTGCGCCAACACCGGTCGGAGGTCGCCGCCCTGGCCGCCGACTTCGTCCGCGGCACGCTGTTCGGCCACGCGTACGCCCGCCCGGTGACGGACGCGCTGGCGGCCCCGCCGCCGCTGGGACTGCGGATGCCGTTGGCGGTGGGGTTCGGGGAGTCGTTGGTGGTGGGGTGAGACCGGCCCCGGGGGGGGCGGTGTCCTTGCGGCGCCGGCCGGGGGCAGGCTGCGGCACGCCCACCGAAGGACCTGCTCCCCGCACGCGGGGAGCAGGCCACCCGCAGCGCGGCCCCGGCGGGACGGGTGGGACCATCCCCGCACGCGCGGGGAGCAGATCCGGACGCCCTCTCCGTCCTGGTACAGGGCGGGACCATCCCCGCACGCGCGGGGAGCAGACTGCTCATCCCCGACCGAACCGACGCCTCTTCGCCGCCCTGCTCCAGCCTGCCTTCGGGCCCTCGGAGGGCTTCGGGAGCTTGGGCGCTGCTTCGTTCGGGCGGTGGATCAGGGTCAGGCCCTCGTGGTCGGTCGGGTGCCACTTGTGGTCGTGGGTGCGGAAAGTGAAGCCCTGTTCGCTGTCGGCGGTGTGGACCAGCAGGGCGCGGCCCTGGTTCGCGTACTCCTGGACCTCCGCCCAGAGCACGTCGCGGATCCTCGCCGACGGGTTGCCGATGAAGACGCCCGCCGAGATCTCCAGCAGCCAGCGTGTGAGGAAGCCCCGGAGGCCGACCGGGCAGTTGGTGAGCACGATCACTGTCACCAGAGCATCTCCTCGGCCTCGTGGGTGTCCGACCCGCCGTAGTTCCGGCCGGCGGCGACCTCCTCGCCGCCGTCGCTCTGAAGGGTGACCACGTCCCGTTCGACGGTGGGGGCGGCCGCGCCCAGCAGGCCCTTGATGTCGTCCACGCACCGGTCCAGCAGCGAGGTCTCGTTGATGCGGTCGCGCAGGGCCCGCCGGGTCCGGGATGCCACGTCCTCCTCGCTCTCCGCTGCCACGTCGAAGGCGAGCGGGATGCCGAGCTCCGTCTTGTACAGGTCGGCTATGTCCAGGACGAATGAGAGTTCGTGGCCGGAGTGGACGAAGCCCAGGGCCGGGCTGCAGCAGAGGGAGGAGACGACCGCGTGGGCCACTCCGTACATGCACTGGGCCGCGGCGGTGATCGCCTGGTTGACCGCGTCGCCGGCTGTGAAGTCGCCGGGGACGTACGTGCGGCCCCTCCAGCGGATACCCGTCCGGGCCGCTTCGGCCCGGTAGCAGTCCTTGACCCGGCGGCCCTCCCGGCCGAGGAGCCCCTTACGGGTGAGCCCGTTGGGATCCTCGTCGGGAAAGCGCAGCCGGTACATCGCACGGGCCACGGACAGACGGCTCCGGGGATTGGCCCACTGGACCGCCTGCGCCTCGGCGAGCGCGGACGAGCGGGTCAGCGCCCGCCCGCCCGCGTAGTACCGCACGCCCTGCTCCCCGACCCAGGCCACAGCCGCTCCGGTCTCGCCCAGGACGCTCATCGCCTGGTGGGTGATCCGGGTGCCGGGCCCCAGGAGCAGGGTGCCGATCGTCGCGGAAGGAATGTGCGTCGTACCCTCCGCGTCCTCAGCGGTGATCGCGTTGGCGTCCCGGTGCACCACGCAGCGCTCCAGGTAGATGAAGGACAGCCGTTCGCCGGTACGGGTGAGGTGGCGAGGGGTGAGGGCGGCACGCTGGGAGACCGTGGCCATCGGATCATTCCGTTCCGGTGAGCGGCGCCAGCGTCAGGAGGCCGCAGCCGTATGCCTTCGCCTTGCCGATGCCCTGCATGAGGGCCCGCCGGAACACGGCCGGGTCCGTCACTTCCAGGTGACCGTCGAATGTCACCGTCACGATGCTGACGCGTCCGGCCCGCTTCCCCTCACCTCGTCCCTTGTCGAAGGCGAGCCCGCGACGGTCGCCGACCGTCAACCGGTATCGGTCGCCGTGGTGGTCGTGACCACGGCGCGTGGTCCCGGCCGGCAGCAGACGTTCGCTCTGCGGCTTTTCGACGACATGGAAACCGCAGCGCTCCTGGCGGTCGAGGAGCCACCCCATCTGGTGAACAGGGGTGAGGTGGGCGGTGCGCTTACGGGGCTCGTCCGGCTTCCGCCGTATGTCGTGGACAGGGTTGGCGGTCAACCGGAACGCCCACTTCTGTCCCTTGGCCAGGCGGTCGAGGAACGGAGCGTACGGCCGGGTCTGCCAGCCCGGGGACTGCGCGTCGGCGACCGCAGGCCAGCCCGCCTGCTCCACCAGGTGGGTCAGATCGGGCCTGTCGGGGCTGACCACGTACAGCAGGACCTCGGCCCGTGCGTTCTGGTCGAGGCGCCACAGCACCCGGGGGCCGTCGTCGGCGACAGCCGCCTTTGTGGGCAGGAGTCCGGGAAACGACGCCATGACGGCCGCGTGCAGCACCTGCGGGGAGGAGAGCAGACGGCGTGCGCCCGTGCGGGCGGTGTTCATGCGGAAGCGGGTCAGGAACATCAGACGCTCTCCTCCAGGGCGTCGAACGGCTCGTGCCGGGGCCGTACGGCCTGTCGGGGCGCGGCGTCCGGGTTGGGGACGGTCACCGTCCTGCTGACCACCGTGCGCAAGGCATGCCGTCGTTGCTCGGCGGAGAAGCTGAGCGGTTGGTCGCGCTGGTAGTCCGCGTCGCCCTCCTGCTCGTCGGCCTCGCGGAGCACGGTCAGGGTCACGGCGGCCTCGGCCCTGTGCCGACGGCGGTACCAAGCGGACGCCTGCCAGGGCTCGTCCGCAAGCGCCTGGTGAAGCGAGTCCCCGTCGCGTACCCCCAGCTCCACCGGCTGTGCGGGCGGGCAGGAGCGGCGGCCTAGGAACGGCGGATACGCCGGAGCCCGCAAGGACGTGTGCAGGTGGGTGAGCAGGCCGGTCTCGCCTGCCACTGCCGCCACGAACACCGCGTCGGCCAGGTAGAAGCGTTCGGACAGCGGCATGGAGGCGCCGGTGACCCCGTGGTGCGCGGTCTGGAAGTCCCTTACCCGGCTTCCCGGTTGGTCGATCCGCACGCCGAACCTCAGGCCGGCCAGAGCGGCCAGCGCCTCGTCGTCGCCTCTCTCGATGCCTGCCGCCGCCGCAAGGAGACCTATCACTCCGCTCTTCGTGGGCGCCGATTCCGTGGTGCGACGAGTGAAGCGGGCGGACGAACCCCAGGACTGCAACGGGCCCGCCAGCCTCATGGTCAGCACGCTCATTCCGGCTTCTCCAGGCGTTCGGCGACAGCCTGCCCCACCGAGGCGACGAGTTCGCCGAGATTCGAGGACTCCGTGCCGATCTCGGCGAGCTTCCGGGTGTTCGGGCCGACGCGGAGCACCCACGTGAGGGTGGACCCCTCGTCGCCGTACGCCCGCTCGACGTCCGGGATGTACTCCGCGAGGCGTGCGCACGCCTCGGACATGTGGCCGCCGAGGTCTCCTCGTACCGGCTCCTCGAACGCCGCGACGAAGCTGATGGGACGCGTGGTGCGGAGCTTGACGACGACGGCGTCGGGCAGCGTGTGATGGCCGAAGGTGTTGATCTTCCCGGTCGGCAGGGACTCGACGAAGCCCTGGACGAACGCCTCGGCGGCCCGGCGCACCGGAGCGACCTTGGACTCGTCGTCCCGCAGCCCCTCCCCCAGGTTGGCCGCCAGCTGATGGACGCCGAGAGCCGCGTAGCGGTAGAGCGTCGCGGAGTTGAAGTCGACGGTGCCGATCATTCCGGCCCCCGGCTCGGAGTCCTTGTTGTGGTCGTCGACGGCCGTGTAGTAGTCGGACTCGTTGTCCACTCGGTGGACGCTGATGGCGTGGGCGACCTGCACCGCCGCGTCCACGTTGAAGTCGGCGGAATCCGCGACCATGCGTCCGAACAGCGCGATGTCGACCGAGTGCCGGGTGTCCGCGATCTGCTTCACCCGGGCCTTGTTGTCCTTGTCCTTCAGGAACTTCGCGATGTCGGCAGCGCCCTCGACGGCGAACCGGGCCAGCCCGTCGAGCTGCCGGGCGCTGAGGAAGACCAGGTACTTGGCCTGGGGTGCCGCCTCCTGCGTCTCTTCCTCCGCTTCGCCCTCTGCGGCCGACTTCTTCGCGGAGCTCTTGCGCTTGGGCACCTCGATCTTCAACCCCGTGGCCGCGATGACCTCGGCCGCCAACTCCATGGCTTCGGGCCCGGCGATGGTCTCGTCGTGGTCGTGGATGCGGTCGGCCAGCACTTCGACGACCTTCTTGGTCCGCACGCCCAACTCACTCGGATCGAGGAGGTTCTCGGCCGCGAAGTAGTCCCGGGTGGCCTTCTTCCACGCCTGGCTGGAGACCCGGGCGCGGGGCACTCCCCCGTATACCGACGACTTCGGGGAACCGGTGTCATCACGGTTCACATTGCTCGGTGGAACGGTCTGCAGCGCGTGCACATCGAGGTAGAAACGGTTCACGAGGCGTCCTTGTCGTACTGGCTGGTGTGTGGGTGCTGCCGCGTTCGGCGGAACACCATTGGCTCCGGGGTTGCTTGAGGGCAGCTTCTTGTCATGCGTCCGCCGACACGTCGCCGCCCGGCTGCCCCGGCTGCCCCGGCTGCCCCGGCTGCCGGCCATCGCTCGGTTTCTCTCCCTGCCAGGCGTGGAAGGACCGTCCCCACTCCCTGCGCACCCGGTCGGGGCCGTCCGGCCACTGCCACGTGTAGAGCTGCCCGGTGAGCAGCGCGTAGTCGAGGGGGAACTGCTCGCGGCGCAGCAGCAGCACGATGTCCCGCAGACGCTGGGCGAGGACGACCAGGTCGGGCGCCGTACCGGCCCTGACCAGCCGTTTGCGCAGCGAGTCGTCGATCTCGTCCGGCTTCATCATGCGGCGCACGGCGGCACCGACCCCGCGTGGCTTCCCGCGGCCGTCCCGTTCGTGCATGCCCGCGTCGCGGCGGGACTGCTGGTGCAGTGCCCAGAGCGTGAGGGCCGTGTGGAGGGCATTCTCAGCGCGCTCGAGTTCGGGCTCGCTCAGCTCGCGGACGTTGTCGGCGGGGACGTGTAGGGGTGATGTGTCGACGAGATGCCACAGGTCGGGCAGGCGCTCCGGTTTCTGCCCGGCACCTCTGCGCAGCCGTGCGAGAGCTGCGACGGCGCTCGGCTCGTCCGCCAGATATCCGCGTTGGTACGCGGCGATGCGTGTCGCGGCGAGGTCTTCGATCCTCTTGCGGGGAGTCGGCAGAGCGGTGCTGGTGATCGTCGTCATACGTGTTCCTTGGTGGCAAGCGCGGCAGCGGCGGGCGTGGCGGCGTCTTTCCCACCGCCCGTGTCCGTCGGTCGTTCGGATACCCGGGGGTGGCCCAGACAGGTGTCGATGCGGTGGCGGAACCAGTTCTCGGCGAGGCCGGCGTTCAGCCATTCCGTACGGGACTTGACCGTGATGAGTACGCCCTGCCAGGCGGGTTCACCGACCCGGTCGATGAGGCCCTTGCCCAGCCGGGACACGATCTCGTGCACCTGTCTCTGCCATTCGGCCCGTGCCGCGTACGGATCCGCGCTGCCGTCCAGAGCTGCGAGCCAGGTCCGGTAGTGGGCACCCAGCACGTGGAACCCCGCGGCGCGTGCCGTGGCCCGGGGGCCGTCGCTTTCGGTGCCGGCGGCGCGGGCGAGGTTCGTCGCGAGGTCTCCGAGTGCGGTGACGGCCTCCTCGGCGTCCGTGACGGCGCTGATCGCCTGCTCCGCGTACTCGCTCCTGCGCTCGTGGAGCAGGACGACCGCCATGGACACGTGGTCGTCGACGACCTCGTCGATCACCGACTGCTGCGTCCCGTACTGGGCGGCGACGATCCGCGCCCTGACCAGGTAGCTCTCGTCCAGCTCACCACTCGTCACCAGCTGCGCGATCCACTCGAAGAGCCTGGGCGGGAGGTAGTCGGCGGCTTCCGCACCCTGTGCGGGCGCACCCCTGTTGGCGATCAGGGACGCGAGCCCCCGCCATGCCGAACGGGCCGGGTCGTGCTCGCGGGGCATGTAGGCGGTCGCTTCGCCGTGCTTCTTCTCCTGCGTCTTACTGCGCCGCCAGGCGGTCATCGGCTCGCAGCCGTGTTTGTTGCGGGCGGTGAGCGGGTCTCCGTAGCCGAGGACCACACCGTGGACGCCGTCGCCGTCCGCATGCAGCAGGACGCGCCGGGTCTGCCAGGTGTAGAGGTCGCGGACGCCGGTGGGACGGCGTACGGGCTCCGCGCCCGGCCCGCATGCCTGGCGTCGCCAGGCGGGGAGGTCCTCTCCGGCGTCCCAGTCGCTGAGGCCGACCGTGTCCGCGGGCGCCACCATGTTGAGCAGGAGCGTCTCCCGCAGCGTGCTCCCCTCGGCGAAGACACCGCCCAGGTTGCCCGCCCAGCCGACCCCGAGCGGGTAGACCTTGCCCTTCTTGGCCCGGTCGTCACCCACGACACCGCTCTTGATGCCGGACGTGTCGTACGCGTGCGCGTGCACGAGCCAGCGGGCGGCCTCCGCGTACGTCAACCGGTCGACGCCCGGCATACGCGAGCTGAAGAAGGGGTCCCCGTTGGGCACGTCGGCCACGATGCGGTTGAGCGACGCCACCTCGCCCTTCTCCGTGCGCAGCCCGGCCACCTGGAAGAACGGCGTACGGGCGTGCAGGAGGTCGAAGCGGTCGCGATGCTCGTCGAGGTAGTCCCCGAGCGGCGCGAAGCAGTCGTCGTCGGCCCACAGCTCCGCCCAGTGCTCGGTGTCCCGGGGTCCGTCGAGGGCGTCGTGGGCGAAGGCGAGCAGAAGGCGCACGAGTGCGAACTCCTGGGTGGGCAGGTCGCCGACGATGCGTCGCAGCTCGCGCGCCTCGTCGAACACCTGCCGCAGCGACATCTCGTCGTGTTCGCCGTTCAGACGCAGAACCGGAATCCATGGCTCCGATGTGAGGTCGAACGACAGCGCTCGGGCCGCGTTTTCATCTGTCTCAGTCACGGGTCACCTCAAGGCCGTCGCTCTCGCTGTAGCTCAGGGAAAAGCCTGCCAGGTGGGTCTGACAATGCTCGTCGAGCGCGAGGATCAGCTGTCCGGAGAGCCAGTGGCTGTCCTTCACCTGCCAGGCGGGCACGTACAGTTCCTCCAACTCGGCGATGGCTCGCTCCATGACGTCGGCGTACGAGAACTGCATCGGCAGCCTCAGCCCGCAACTCGCCGCCGCCCTCGCCGCCCGCCGGGTCGGCACCTGGTCCAGGGGGAGGTCCAGCCCGCCCAGCGCGTTGCCGTGCCGGTCGGGAGCGAGCCACGGAAGCGTCGTCAGCGTCCCGTCGTCCCTCCGCCGCACCACGACGACCTCCAGGTTCTCCCGGCTGTCGCGGACCTGTGCACGCCCGGCAGGGGTGTCGTCCGTGTCACCCACTCCCGCAGCGACCCAACCGAAGAGCGGCTTGCCGGCCGCGCCCACCTCCCCCAGCCGGAACACGGACGCGCGCTCGGCCTGGTCGGCGCGGTGACCGTCGTGGCGTTCACGCGCATCGGCCAAGGCGTCCGCCCAGCCGGCGGGCTCCTCGGCGTCGTCCGCGTACGCGGCCTGGATCAGAGGGCTGATGTCGTCGGGCAGCCGTACGGGACGGGCCTCCCCCTGCCCGAAGTACGGCAGAAGGGCCGCGGCGGACCGCAGGAGCGCGTACGCCCCATACACGGCGACCGACCCTCGTACGGGCACGGGCACCTCGGCATCCCAGTCGGCGCCCGTGACCAGACAACGGGCACGCCGAAGCCGCTCGGGACGGTCCTGCTGGTCCGCGCCGCGTTGGTGCCGGTGCAGACGGCCCATGCGCTGGAGCAGGAGGTCGACCGGGCAGAGGTCCGTGACGAGCAGGTCGAAGTCGACGTCGAGGGACTGCTCCGCCACCTGACTGGCCACGACGATGTGTGGACCGGACGGACGGCCCTGTGCCGTGCCGGGGGGTCCGAACCTTGTGAGGAGATCCGCGTCCTTGGCGGCCCGGTCGACATCGACGAAGCAGGAGTGCGCGACCGTCACGTTGCCGTCGCCGAACCTGGCCCTGAGCGCCTTCGCGGTCTCCAGCACTCGCTTGACGGTGTTGCGTACGACGAGCGCGCAGCCGCCGCCCTCCAACTCGTCAGCGAGACGCTCGGTGAGGACATCCATGTCGTCGTCGAACGGTTCGAGCACGACGTCCGTGCCACGACCGGAGACGCCGGGGGTGCGCATGACCGGCGAGGCGCCGTGCCTCACGGCGGTCAGCACCGGGTAGGCGGTGGCGTCGGCGACGGCTGCGAACGCCTCCGGCGCGCCGGCCGCTCCCGCGTACGCCTCGACGAGTTCACGCCGCCGACGGGCGGGAAGAGTGGCGGAGAGGACCACTACGGGCACCCCGTACGCACCGAGCCAGGCCAGCACGCGGTCCAGGTAGACGCTCATGTACGTGTCGTACGCGTGCGCCTCGTCGATGACGACGACCTTCCCCGCCACAGCGAGATGACGCATCGCCAAGTGACGGCTCTTGAGGCCGGCGAAGAGGAGCTGGTCGATGGTTCCGGCGACGAAGGACGACAGCATGGCCTTCTTGCGTCCCCGCAGCCAGGCGTGCGCGACGAGTTCCCCGGAAGCGATGCGCGGATTCCGCGGAGCGTCGAGATCGACGGCGACGATCTGCTGGGCGCTGTCGCGCACGAGGTCGGCGAAGCGCTCGTTCAGCGCGGCCTTGGAGTGGGCGAGGAGTACGGAGTGCTGAGCGTCCTTCGTCGAGGGGAGCCGGTCGATCCAGTCCAGCAGGCGGGGGAACATCGCGTTGCCGGTGGCCATGGTGGGAAGGGCGAAGAAGACGCCCCCGGCACCGGAGAGAGCGGCGAAGGTCTCGGCGACGGCGAGCGCGGCCTCGGTCTTGCCCTCGCCCATGGGCGCCTCGATCACCATCAATCCCGGCCCGCCCATGGAACGGGCCAGCTCGACGGCGGCCTCCTGCACCGGCCGGGCCTTCGCCCCGTCGGGCAGGCCGAAGCGGGTGGCGATGAGCTGTTGGGCGTCCTCTGTGGGCTCTTCGGGGGCCCAGGGCGCGGGAAGGTCGAGCCCACGCCAGGCGGCAGCGACTCGCTCCTCACCGCTGCGGGCGGCGTCCTGCGGGAAGTACGGGAAGAGATCGGCGTTGCTGGCGATCCAGTCGGCGACGATCACGAGGGAGGTGAGCAGCACCTGCGCGGTCTGCGGCAGCCGCACGTCCCGCCACGCGTCGAGCCGGTCCCGTACGCGGTACTCCTCCGCACACGCGTCGAGCAGTTCACCCTGTACGCGCTGCCAGGTCTCGCGGCTCGGGCCTGGGCTGCGTAGGAGGTGCCCATGCCTCTGCAGCGCGGCGATCTGCCCGTGCTCGGGCGGTACGCCGTGGTGCCCGCCGACGACGACCGTGAACTGCCCGGCCTGCTTGACCGTCCACCCGTGCCGCTCCCGCAGCCACTCCCCGAGCAGCGCCTGGCCTGCGAGTCCGTGCGGGGCGATCCTGCGGTCCGGGCCGAGGGCCTTGGCGGAGCGCATCTCCAGCCCGGCGTCCCGCATGCGGTCGGCGAGCTGATCGACCTGGCAGGCGAAGGCGGGCGTGGCCTTGCCGATGTCGTGGACCCCGGCTAGCCAGACGGCGATCCGCCGCCCGTCACGCTCCCCTTCGGGGAGTGCCGAGCTGATGAGCGCCCGGATGTTGCGGGGCAACCACGTGTCCCAGAGCAACCCGGCGACCGCCGCGCTGTCCTCCATGTGCCGCCACAACGGCAACCACCCGTCGGTGCCCCGGTCGTGCTTGGCCCACACGGTGCGGGCGGGGGCGGTGAGCCTGGCGCGGAGGCCGGGGCGCCTTGCAGTGGTCATGAAGCATGAATACACGAGGAGGGTGAGACGAGATGTTCATACGATGAAAGTTGCAGAGATTCCGGGGTAGTTGAAGAGAAGACGCCACAGCAGAGTTGGGCCGCACATAAAATGCCCCGGCACCTTGTGCGACTTGGTGAAGAAATGCGAGACGAGGGCCGTTATGCCGGAATCCGCGAAAGTGGTCAGAAACCGCACTCCGGCCGAGTAAAGTCGCAGGTCGCACAGTCTGCTCCCCGCACGCGCGGGGATGGTCCCACCGTCACCCGCTACGGCCCCGACCGCTGCCTCTGCTCCCCGCACGCGCGGGGATGGTCCCAGTTCGACGGCGAGGTCGTCTTCCGACTTGGGCTGCTCCCCGCACGCGCGGGGATGGTCCCATCATCCGGGACATCTGGGCGTACGCGCAGGACTGCTCCCCGCACGCGCGGGGATGGTCCCACCCTCTACGCCATCGCCCCGCTGATGCTGCTCTGCTCCCCGCAC
>NZ_JBNCLI010000011.1:0-210756 GCF_049844595.1 Streptomyces sp. DT224 | reverse complement strand
GCGCGGGGATGGTCCCACGTCGTCGAGGTACGACTTGGGGTCGACGTCCTGCTCCCCGCACGCGCGGGGATGGTCCCTTCGGCGGCGACCAGGCCGCACAGATCATCCGCTGCTCCCCGCACGCGCGGGGATGGTCCCACGTCGTCGAGGTACGACTTGGGGTCGACGTCCTGCTCCCCGCACGCGCGGGGATGGTCCCCACCGCGGCGACACCAACAGGCGCGCCGCATCCTGCTCCCCGCACGCGCGGGGATGGTCCCCCCTCGTGGGACTGCTCCGGTTTCGTGTCCGCCTGCTCCCCGCACGCGCGGGGATGGTCCCTGCACCGTGCGCAATCCGTAGTCAGCGGAGAACTGCTCCCCGCACGCGCGGGGATGGTCCCTCCGCGACATGAAATCGGAGTTCAAGACCCTCCTGCTCCCCGCACGCGCGGGGATGGTCCCCGGGGGCTGCATGCACTGCACAGGAAAGCCGGCTGCTCCCCGCACGCGCGGGGATGGTCCCACCTCCGGCAGTCTGGCGACCGCGCCCCTGATCTGCTCCCCGCACGCGCGGGGATGGTCCCAGACCGCCGTCGGTCGTGACCCAACCGAGGTTCTGCTCCCCGCACGCGCGGGGATGGTCCCGGCACCGCGACCGCCGACGACGCCGAAGCGGTCTGCTCCCCGCACGCGCGGGGATGGTCCCGAGCCCTGGTGGCATCGCGCAGCGCGCAGGGCCTGCTCCCCGCACGCGCGGGGATGGTCCCCGGCGCCCCTCCACGCGCGTGAAGTAGATGTCCTGCTCCCCGCACGCGCGGGGATGGTCCCTGATGCCGCACACCGTGCCGTTCGAGCTGTCCCTGCTCCCCGCACGCGCGGGGATGGTCCCCTGCTGGCCGCCAAGGTGCTGCGGGAGTCCCTCTGCTCCCCGCACGCGCGGGGATGGTCCCTCTTCGAAGCGCTCGATCACGGCCGCCTCGCTCTGCTCCCCGCACGCGCGGGGATGGTCCCGCTGCCGTTCTCCTTGGCGATCTGCCCCTTGACTGCTCCCCGCACGCGCGGGGATGGTCCCTGGTTGAGGTGTGCCGGGTGATGAAGGGGCTGCTGCTCCCCGCACGCGCGGGGATGGTCCCTCGGCGGCGCCTGCTGGCTCGGTCGTGACGAGTTGCTCCCCGCACGCGCGGGGATGGTCCCGAAGTGACGTCCACGCCGCCGTACTTGATGGCGCTGCTCCCCGCACGCGCGGGGATGGTCCCCCTGATCGAGGACAAGGAGCCCGGTTGGCTCGCTGCTCCCCGCACGCGCGGGGATGGTCCCGTCCTGTCTCGCCCGTCGCCTCGGAAGCTTTGCTGCTCCCCGCACGCGCGGGCATGGTCCCGTCTCCGCCGTGAACACCGGGATGCGGTCCTGCTGCTCCCCGCACGCGCGGGGATGGTTCCGGGCGCACCGTGACGCTGACATTGGAGGTGTACTGCTCCCCGCACGCGCGGGGCCCTCACCCCGGCAGCAGACTCCCCCGCCGCCCCAGCAGGAACCGCTTGAACGCCGCCACCGGGGCCGTGTCCGGGTGGCCGTCCAGCCAGGCCACGCCGATCTCGCGCACCGCCCTCGGTGCCGTCACCGACAGCTCCACCACGCCCGGGCGGGCCACCGCGGGCGGGGGCAGCAGGGCCACGCCCAGGCCCGCCGCGACGAGGCCACGCAGGGTCTCCGCCTCCTCGCCCTCGAAGGCGACGCGGGGGACGAAGCCCGCCTCCGCGCAGAGGTCGTCCGTGATGCGGCGGAGGCCGTAGCCGGGTTCCAGGGTGACGAAGGTTTCGTCGGCGGCTTCGGCGAGGCGGATGCGGCGGCGGGTGGCGAGGCGGTGGTCCTCGGGGACGACCAGGCGGAGGCGTTGTTCGTCCAGGCGGCGGGCGACCAGGTCGGGGGCGTCCGGGACCGGGGAGGTGAGGCAGAGGTCGAGGCCCCCGGCGCGGAGGCGTTCGATCATGGCCTCGCCGTAGTTCTGGACGAGTTGGAAGCGGACCCGGGGGTGGTCGGCCCGGAAGGCGCGGATGAGGGCGGGGACGGTTTCGGAGCCCAGCGTGTGGAGGAAGCCGAAGGCCACCTTGCCCGCGGTGGGGTCGGCGTCGGCGCGTACCGAGTCGGCGGCCTTCTCCACCTCCGCGAGGGCACGCTCGGCCGAGCCGAGGAAGGTGCGGCCGGCCGGGGTCAGGGAGACCGTGCGGCCCTTGCGCGCGAACAGGGCGACGCCCAGGTCGTCCTCCAGGCGCACCATCGCGCGGGAGAGCGTGGACTGCGGGACGCCCAGTTCCTGCGCGGCGCGTGTGACGTGCTCGTGGCGGGCCACCGCCTCGAAGTACGCGAGGCGCGGTGCGAGGACCGCGCGGATGTCTTCTTCGTAACTGCTCGGTGACAGCCGGGGCTGTGAGCTGCGTTGATGCGCCATGGGATTGATTATTCGCTGTTTGTGCATTGGACGCATGAATCCCTCGCGGCCTACGTTCCTTGCATGCCTCCTGCCAGTACCGGGGCGTCCACCCTCATCGTGGCCGCCTCGACCCAGTCGTCCCCCGTCGCCGACACCGCCGACCGGCTCGCCCCCGGGCGCCCCGGCTACCGCCGGATGAGCTTCGCCCTCTTCGCCGCCGGTGTCGCGACCTTCGCGCTCCTCTACTCCACGCAGGCGCTGCTGCCCGCCGTCTCCGCGTCCTTCGGCGCGACGGCGGGGCAGGCCAGTTGGACGGTCTCCGCCGCGACCGGGGCGCTCGCGCTGTGCGTGCTGCCGCTGAGCGCGCTGTCCGAGCGGTTCGGGCGGCGGCAGATGATGACCGCCTCGCTGGTGATCGCGGTGACGGTCGGGCTGTTCGTCCCGTTCGCGCCCTCGCTGAGCACGCTGATCGCGCTGCGCGCCGTGCAGGGCGCCGCGCTCGCCGGGCTGCCCGCCTCCGCGATGGCGTATCTGGCGGAGGAGGTGCGGCCCAAGGCGCTCGTCGCCGCGATCGGGCTGTTCGTGGCCGGCAACAGCATCGGCGGGATGAGCGGCCGCATCCTCACCGGCTGGATCGCGCAGCTGTGGGGCTGGCGGGCGGCGCTCGGCGCGGTCGGGCTGCTGGCCGTGGCCTGCGCGGTCGTCTTCCACTTCATGATCCCGCGCGCCCGGCACTTCACCCCGGGCACGCTGAACCCGAAAGCGCTCGCGCGTACGGTCGGCTCGCACCTCGCCAATCCGCTGCTGCGGCGGCTGTACGCGATCGGCGCGCTGTTCATGACGGTGTTCGGTGCCGTGTACACGGTCATCGGATACCGGCTCGTGGAGGCCCCGTTCAACCTGCCGCAGGGCATCGTGGGCTCGATCTTCCTGGTGTACCTGGTCGGCACGGTCTCCTCCGCCGCCGCCGGGCGGCTGGTCGCCCGGCTGGGGCGGCGGGGCGCGCTGTACCTCGCCGTCTCCACCACGGCCGCCGGGCTGCTGCTCTCACTGGGCGACCGGCTGGCCGCCGTGCTGCTGGGCCTGGTGCTGATCACGGCCGGCTTCTTCGCCGGGCACGCGGTCGCCTCCTCCTCGGTGAGCCGTACGGCGACGACGGGCCGCGCCCAGGCGTCGGCGCTGTACCAGTCGGCGTACTACCTCGGCTCCAGCGCGGGCGGCACGCTCGGCGCGGTGGCCTTCCACGCCGGCGGCTGGTCGGGCACGGTCGCGCTGGGACTGCTCGCGGTCCTCGGAGTCGTATCCGTCACGCTGTACGGGACGCGGGCCGCCCGCGCCGAACGGCTGCGGCCCGCCGCCGTGGCGCCCGTACAGAACTGAGACATTCGGCGCACAACCAGCCGCTCCCCTTCGCGCATCTAGCAGGCGGAATCACCGCAGTGCGCGCGAAGGGGAGTTGGCGTACATGAGAGCCAGGAAGAACATGCAGAACATATGGGGCATTACGGTCGTACGGGCGCGGAGGGGGCTCGTCCTGTCCGTCGCGGGGCTGACCGCGATACCGGCGTTCGTCCTCGGCACGGGCGGCAGCGCGCAGGCGGCGTCCTGCACGACGTCCACCGGCCCGAACCAGAAGCAGGTCGAGAAGTACCTGGGCCTGAAAGTGGACGGCAGGCAGTCGGCGGCCGACTGCACGAAGATCCGGTCGTTCCAGAGCACGTACGGGGTCACCCCGACCATCGGTTACGCGGGACCGGTCACCTGGCGCACGATGCAGACGCTCACCGCGCAGAAGGCGGCCGGCAAGAACCCCAACAAGGCCGGGAAGTGCCCGACCAACAAGGGGCGCATCGCCTGCGTCGACCTGACGCGGCAGATCAGCTGGATCCAGGACGGCAAGAAGCTGAAGTTCGGGCCGGTGCCGGTGCGGACGGGGCGGGACACGTACGAGACGCGGACGGGCGCCAAGAAGATCTACTGGCGTCACAAGAACCACGTGTCGTCGATCTACCACGTGGCCATGCCGTACTCGCAGTTCTTCGACGGCGGCCAGGCGTTCCACGCGGTCGGCGTGAAGATGTGGAATCCCCCGGGGTCGCACGGCTGCGTCAACATGCGCACCTCGGACGCGAAGTCATACTGGAACCTGTTGAAGAACGGCGACGACGTCTACGTGTACGGCCGCAAGCCGGGGACCTGACGGCTGCCGCTCGCCCCCGTTGTCAGTGCCCCGCTGTAGCTTCCGAAGTGCTGGATGAAGCGAGCGGTGTCACGGCACGACAGGGTGGATCGGCGATGAGCGAACTGACAGCGGCGGCAGCGGGTCCCGGCGCCGGGACCGGCACCGCGGGCGACATCGACAGCCGTCTGGAAGGGCACCGGGTCGAGTTGACCGGTTACTGCTACCGGATGCTCGGCTCGGCGTTCGAGGCGGAGGACGCGGTCCAGGACACGCTGGTACGGGCCTGGCGCAGCTTCGACAGGTTCGAGGGCCGGTCCTCGCTGCGGTCCTGGCTGTACCGCATCGCCACCAACGTCTGCCTCGACATGCTGAACGCGGGCAAGAAGCGGGCCCGGCCGGTCGATCTGACCGGGCCGACGCCGCTCGCCCGGGCCGCGCTCAACCCGCTTCCGGAGAACGCCTGGCTGGAGCCGATGCCGGACGGCCGGATCATCCCGACGACCGACGACCCGGCGGAGGCGGCGGTGGCGCGCGAGTCGGTGCGCCTGGCGTTCGTCGCGGCGCTCCAGCACCTGCCGCCGAAGCAGCGTGCGGTGCTCATCCTGCGCGAGGTGCTGGCGTGGAAGGCCGCGGAGGTCGCGGAGCTGCTCGGCACCTCGGTCGCCTCGGTCAACAGCGCCCTCCAGCGGGCCCGGGCGACCCTGACCGACCACGCGCCCGGGGCCGCCGACGCGGCGGACCCGCTGGACGAGAAGCAGACGGCCCTGCTCGAACGGTACGTGGCGGCCTTCGAGGGCTACGACATGAAGGCGCTGACCGCCCTCCTCCACGAGGACGCGGTGATGACCATGCCGCCGTTCGACCTGTGGCTCCGGGGCCACGACGACATCACCGGGTTCATGACGTCCCTGGGCGCGGGCTGCGCCGGCTCCCGCCTGCTCGCGACCTCCGCGAACGGCACCCCGGCCTTCGCCCACTACAAGCCGGACCCGGAGGGCCCGGGCTTCGTCCCCTGGGCGGTCCAGGTCATCGACATCGAGGACGGCGCGATCACGGGCCTGCACTGCTTCCTGGACGCGCCTCGGTGGTTCCCGCTGTTCGGGCTGCCGGAGCGGCTGGAGGCGGATGTGGTGTGAGGGGGCGGGTGGGGCGAGGGCTGGTCGTGGGGCGGGTGGGGCTCGCGAGCCGACTGCCTACCCGGCGCCCTGTGTGAGGACACCCCCCAGCCCCACCAGCTCCAGCAGCGTCCGCAGTTCCGGCGGGGTCCCGCGCAGGCGCAGCTCGCAGACGCCCGTCCTGCGGGCTGTCAGGGAGAGACGGGCGATCGCCTCGACCGTCGTCAGGTCGGGGTGGACGACGCCGCTCAGGTCGCAGTACACCGTGGTGGGGTCCGCGGACGTTGTCAGGAGTGTTTCCAGGTCGGCGCACAGGCGCGGCACGGCGTCGCGGGTGACGTGGCCGGAGACGATGAGCGCGGCCGGGGGCGGGGCTTCCATACCCTGGCAGACCCGGGGCCGCGCCGAAATTCACCGCACCGGGCGGGCCCGTCTCAGCTGACCGGGAAGATCCCCGTGTCCAGGTCGAGCCCGAACGGGTCGGGCAGGGTCAGCTTGTCGCCGTACTCGACCGTGGCCAGCTGCCGGTACGTGCCGCCCTCGGGCTCCCCGTACAGCGTGGCGGTGGGGCGGCCCGAGTGCCAGGGGTCCAGCAGGAGGAAGAGCGCGACGCCCGCCTTCGCGTAGCCGTGCACCTTGCCGATGCGGTCGTGGTTGGCGTTGTGCTGCGACGTGATCTCGGCGACCAGCAGCGCTTCCTCGGCGGGGACGCGGTTGCCCGGTCCGCTGGCCACGGCTCTCGGGACGACCACGAGGTCGGGGATGTAGAGCCCGGCCCGGCCCGGGACCGAGACCCCGAGGGTCTGATAGATCCCCCAGTCCTCCGGAATCACGGAATAGAGCCTGCGCTGGAGCAGCTCGGCAGTGGTGTTGTGGTCCTTGGACGGTGGCGGCGACACAGTGACGATCCCCTCGATGATCTCCACCTTGCAGCCCTCCGGCGCGTCCGTCTCCTCCCAGATCCGGACGAGGTCGTCCCACTCCTGGCCCTGTCCCTGGCCCGGCGCGGGATCGACGGTGAGTGCGCTCATGGCGGTCTCTCCTCGTATTGGTGCGTCGCCGAGTCCAGCATGCCGAACGGGACCGGTGGCAGTCCACCGGTCCCGTTCACCCGTACGGGGAAGCCGCAGGTCAGGCGATACGTTCCCGCACCACCGGGGTCGCCGCGAACGCCGTGCCCGCGGGCTCGATGTCGTATGCGTCGGGGAGCGCCTTGAGGGCGTAGTCGAACTTCTCCGGGGTGTCCGTGTGCAGCGTCAGCAGCGGCTGGCCGTCGGTGATCACGTCGCCGGGCTTGGCGTGGAGCTCGATGCCCGCGCCGGCCTGGACCGGGTCCTCCTTGCGGGCGCGGCCCGCGCCGAGGCGCCAGGCGGCGACGCCGATGTCGTAGGCGTCCAGACGGGTCAGGACGCCGGAGGACGACGCCTTGATGACGTGCTGCTCGCGGGCGACGGGGAGCGCGGCGTCGGGGTCGCCGCCCTGGGCGGAGATCATGCGGCGCCAGACGTCCATCGCGGAGCCGTCCCGGAGGGCCTGCTCCGGGACGGCATCCTTGAGGCCCGCCGCGTCCAGCATCTCGCGGGCGAGGGCCAGGGTGAGGTCGACGACGTCCTTCGGGCCGCCGCCGGCCAGGACCTCGACGGACTCGCGGACCTCCAGGGCGTTGCCGGCGGTGAGGCCCAGCGGGGTGGACATGTCGGTGAGCAGGGCGACCGTGCGGACGCCGCTGTCGGTGCCGAGGGCGACCATCGTGGAGGCCAGCTCGCGGGCGTCGTCCAGGGTCTTCATGAAGGCGCCGGAGCCGACCTTGACGTCGAGGACCAGGGCGCCCGTGCCTTCGGCGATCTTCTTGGACATGATCGAGCTGGCGATGAGCGGGATCGCCTCGACCGTGCCGGTGACGTCGCGCAGCGCGTACAGCTTCTTGTCGGCGGGGGCGAGGCCGTCGCCCGCCGCGCAGATGACCGCGCCGGTGGTGTCGAGGACGTCCAGCATCTCGGCGCCTGTGAGGTGGGCGCGCCACCCGGGGATGGACTCCAGCTTGTCGAGGGTGCCGCCGGTGTGGCCGAGGCCCCGGCCGCTGAGCTGGGGGACGGCCGCGCCGCAGGCGGCGACCAGCGGGGCGAGCGGCAGGGTGATCTTGTCGCCGACGCCGCCGGTGGAGTGCTTGTCCGTGGTGGGGCGGGAGAGGCTGTCGAAGTTCATCCGCTCACCGGAGGCGATCATCGCGGCGGTCCAGCGGGCGATCTCCGTACGGTTCATGCCGTTCAGCAGGATCGCCATGGCCAGCGCGGACATCTGCTCGTCGGCGACCTCGCCGCGGGTGTACGCGTCGATGACCCAGTCGATCTGCTCGGGGGTCAGCTCGCCTCGGTCCCGCTTGGTGCGGATGACGGAGATGGCGTCCATGGTCTGGCGTCCTTCCGGCCGGTACGTACGGTGCGCGTGAGCCCTGGTGACTCTACGCGCATAGAGGGGAAAAGGGGCGCCGGGTGGGCCCGTTGTGCGGGCCCCCCCCGCGGGGAGGGGTCAGCCGAGGTGCGACGGGCCGAACGCCTGGGGCAGCATCTCGTCCAGGGTGCGGAAGCCGTCCGGGGTCTCCAGGATCAGCTCCGGGCCGCCGAACTCGTACAGCAGCTGCCGGCACCGGCCGCACGGGACCAGGCTCTCGCCGGCCCCGTCCACGCAGGTGAAGTGGGTCAGCCGGCCGCCGCCCGTGGCGTGCAGCTGGGAGACCAGGCCGCACTCGGCGCACAGCCCGATCCCGTACGAGGCGTTCTCGACGTTGCAGCCGGTGATCGTACGGCCGTCGTCCACGCGGGCGGCGACGCCGACCGGGTAGCCGGAGTACGGGGCGTACGCCCGGGACATGGCCTCCCGGGCGGCGGCCCGCAGGGCGTCCCAGTCGGCTTCGGTGAAGGCCGGGGGCGTCACTTGCCCTGCCCCTTGCGATAGCGCATGCCGTCCGCCTTCGGCATCCGCAGCCGCTGCGCGGAGAGCGAGAGGACGAGCAGCGTGACGATGTACGGCGTGGCGCTGACGAACTCGGTGGGCACGCTGTCCGTACCGAGGTACCAGACCAGGACGGCGGCCGCGATGACCGCGCTGACGACGCCCTGCACGAAGCTCTTGCGGTAGAGCTTCCACACGGCGAGACCGGCGAGCGCCACGAACAGCAGCAGGAGCAGCGCGTGGACGGACTCTCCGCCGTTGCGCAGCTGGAGCGCGTCGGCGAAGCCGAACAGGCCCGCGCCCATGGCGAGTCCGCCGGGGCGCCAGTTGCCGAAGATCATCGCGGCGAGACCGATGTACCCGCGTCCGCCGGTCTGGCCCTCGTTGTAGATGTGCGAGGTGACCAGGGAGAGGAAGGCTCCGCCGAGCCCGGCGAGGCCGCCGGAGACGATCACCGCGACGTACTTGTACGTGTAGACGTTGACGCCGAGCGATTCGGCGGCGACCGGGTTCTCGCCGCAGGAGCGCAGCCGCAGGCCGAACGCGGTCTTCCACAGGACGAAGAAGGTCCCGATGAAGAGGACGACGGCCAGGATCGTCAGCAGCGAGAGATTGGTGACGAGGCCGCCGAGGATGCCGGCCAGGTCGGAGACGAAGAACCAGTGGTGCTTCTCGATGGAGTGCAGTCCGTCGGAGAGGCCGGGGATGGTCACCGAGGTGATGTCGTCGGCGGGCGGGGACTGCTTCGGGGAGCCGCCCTTGGCCGCCGCCTCGCCGGTGTTGAACCACAGCTTGGCGAAGTAGGTGGTGAAGCCGAGCGCGAGGATGTTGATCGCGATGCCGGAGATGATGTGGTCGACGCCGAAAGTGACGGTGGCGACCGCGTGCAGCAGGCCGCCGAGCATGCCTCCGACGACGCCGGCGAGGACGCCGAGCCAGGGGCTGGTCTGCCAGCCGGCCCAGGCACCGAAGAAGGTGCCGAGGATCATCATGCCTTCGAGGCCGATGTTGACCACGCCGGCGCGTTCGGACCACAGGCCGCCGAGACCGGCGAGACCGATCGGCACGGCCATGGCGAGGGCGGCGCTGATCTGGCCCGCCGAGGTGACGTCCTGGGCGCCGGTGATGGCCCGTACGGCGGACAGCGCGAGCAGCACGCCCGCGATGATCAGCAGGATGACGGGGAAGGAGAGGCGGGAACGGCCGCTCTTGCCGCCGGAGACCTTGGGGGCCGCCGGGGGCGGGGTGGAAGTCGCCGTGGCGGTCACGCCGACACCTCCTGCTGGTCGGAGTTACGGGCGGCCTGTGCGGCGAGTTCCGCGCCGACCTTGCTCTGCTGGCGCTTGAGTCCGTAGCGGCGGACGATTTCGTACGCGATGACGACGCACAGGACGATGACGCCCTGGATCACGCCGACGATCTCCTTGTCGTATCCCTCGAACTCCAGCTTTCCGGTGCCGCGCTCCAGGAAGCCCCAGAGCAGCGCGCCGAGCGCGATGCCGACGGGGTGGTTGCGGCCGAGGAGGGCGATGGCGATGCCGGTGAAGCCGATGCCGATGGGGAAGTCGCCGCTGAACTCGTGGCTGTCGTTGAGCAGCGTCGGCATGCCGATGAGGCCGGCGACCGCGCCCGAGATGAGCATCGAGGTGATGACCATGCGGCGGACGTTGACGCCGCTGGCCTCGGCGGCGGAGCCGGACTGGCCGACGGTGCGCAGGTCGAATCCGAAGCGGGTACGGGAGAGCGTGAACCAGTACGCGATGCCCGCGGCGACCGCGACGACGATGAAGCCCCAGACGGGCGTCGGCGTCGTCGGGAACTCGAAGAAGTGCGAGGACTCCGGGAGCGGCTTGGTGGAGATCTTGGTGCCGGCCTCGTCGAGGTGGCCGAGGCGGTTCTGCTGGAGCAGGTAGCCGATGACCGCGGTCGCGATGGAGTTCAGCATGATCGTCGAGACGACCTCGCTGACGCCCCGGGTGACCTTGAGCAGACCGGCGATGCCGGCCCACATGGCGCCCACGATCATCGCGGTGAGGATGATCAGCGGGATCTGCAGGGCGCCCGGCAGGGTCAGCGCGCCGCCGAGCGCGGCGGCGAAGAACGCGGCGAGGCGGTACTGCCCGTCGACGCCGATGTTGAAGAGGTTCATTCGGAAGCCGACGGCCACCGCGAGACCCGCGAGGTAGTACGTCGTCGCCTTGTTCAGGATGTAGACCTGGCTGTCCGACTTCAGCCCGTAGTCGAACATGATGCCGAAGGCGTTGAACGGCTCCTTGCCGGTGGCGGCGAGCACGAGTGCCGTCACCAGGAAGGCGACCACGATCGCGAGTACGGGGGCCGCGATCCCCAGGAGCACACGCTCCTTGTCGATCTTCTTCATCAGTCCTCTCCCCCTTCGCGGGGGTCGGTGTCGTCGTTCGTGGCGGGCGCGGCAGGCGCCCCGCCCTCCTCCGGCGCTTCGAGGTGACCGCTGGCCGCGCCCGTCATCGCCGAGCCCAGCTCCTCGGGGGTGATGGTCGCCGGGTCGGCGTCCGCGACCAGGCGGCCGCGGTACATGACGCGCAGGGTGTCGGAGAGCCCGATCAGCTCGTCCAGGTCGGCGGAGATCAGCAGGACCGCCAGGCCCTCGCTCCGCGCCTCGCGGATCTGGTCCCAGATCTGGGCCTGCGCCCCGACGTCCACGCCCCGGGTGGGGTGCGCGGCGATGAGCAGCTTGGGGGCGTGGCTCATCTCGCGGCCGACGATCAGCTTCTGCTGGTTGCCGCCGGAGAGGGAGGCCGCGGTGACGTCGATACCGGGGGTGCGGACGTCGTACTCGCGCACGATCCGCTCGGTGTCGGTGCGGGCGGCCTTGATGTCGAGGAAGGCGCCCCGGCTGTTGGGCCGCTCGGTGACGTGGCCCAGGATGCGGTTCTCCCAGAGCGGTGCCTCCAGGAGGAGGCCGTGCCGGTGGCGGTCCTCGGGGATGACGGCCATGCCGCCCTCGCGGCGCTTGCGGGTCGGCGTACGGGAGATGTCCGCGCCGTCCAGCGTGAGGGTGCCCTCGTCCGGGGTGCGCATGCCCATGATCGCGTCGACCAGTTCGGACTGCCCGTTGCCCTCCACGCCGGCGATGCCCAGGACCTCGCCCTTGTGGATGGTGAAGGTGATGCCGTCGAGCACGGCGCGCACGGCCCCGTCCGGGTCGGTCGCGGTCAGCCGCAGGCCCTCGACGGTGAGCATGGGCGTGTCGGTGACCGTCGACTCGCGGGTCTCCGGGGAGGGCAGCTCGCTGCCGACCATCAGCTCGGCGAGCTGTTTGGGCGTGGTGTTCCGGGGGTCGGCGGTGCCGACGGTGGTACCGCGCCGGATGACGGTGATCTCGTCGGCGACCGACAGGACCTCGCCCAGCTTGTGCGAGATGAAGATGACGGTCAGGCCCTCGGCCTTGAGCTCGCGCAGGTTGTCGAAGAGCGCGTCGACCTCCTGCGGCACGAGGACGGCGGTGGGCTCGTCGAGGATCAGGGTGCGGGCGCCCCGGTAGAGGACCTTGAGGATCTCCACGCGCTGACGGTCGGCGACCCCGAGGTCCTCGACCATGGCGTCCGGGCGGATGCCCAGCCCGTAGGCGTCGGAGATCTCCCTGATCTTGGCGCGGGCCCGGTCGCCGATGCCGTACAGCTTCTCGGAGCCCAGGACCACGTTCTCCAGGACGGTGAGGTAGTCGGCGAGCATGAAGTGCTGGTGCACCATGCCGATGCCGCGGTCGATGGCATCGCCCGGGTTGGAGAACACGGCCTGTTCGCCGTCCACCGCGATGGTGCCCTCGTCCGGCTTCTGCATGCCGTAAAGGATCTTCATCAGAGTGGACTTGCCGGCGCCGTTCTCGCCGACGAGGGCGTGGACGGTGCTGCGGCGCACGGTGATGTCGATGTCGTGGTTGGCCACGACCCCGGGGAACCGCTTGGTGATACCGCGGAGCTCCACGGCGTTGGGACTGCTGGACGCGTTGATGGCGCACTCTCCTTGACAGGAGCGGAGGGCGGGGGCGGTGGGGACGGGAAGGCGGTGGAGGGCGGGTGGGGAGGTGTACGACTCGTGGGGCACGGGAGGGTGTACGGGGCGCGGCGGAAAACGTATCGCGCCCGGCCGGTGCCGGTCTGACGCTACGCGCGTAGCGTCGCCGAATCGTTGGCCACCCGATCACAGGTGGCCCGCACCCCGCCGGGGTACGTGAATCGGGGCCCGGGACGGGCGGCCGAAGCCGCTCGCCCGGACCCCGATCGACGACCGGATCAGGTCGTGGTCTTGACCGTGATGGTGCCGTCGACGATCTTCTTCTTCGCCTCGTCGAGCTGCGTCTGGATGTCCTTGAGGTGGTCACCCGTGGGGGTCAGGCTGACGCCGCCCTTGGCCAGCGAGTACGTCTGGGTGCCGGTGATCGGCTTGCCGTCCTTGACGGACTTGACCAGGTCGAAGACGCCGGAGTCGACGTTCTTGACGACCGAGGTCAGGATCGTGTCCGCGTACTTCGTCAGGGCCGGGTCCTTGGCCTGGTCGGAGTCGACGCCGATGGACCAGGCGCCCTTCTTGCCGGCGACGGCCTCGATCGAACCGGCACCCGAGCCGCCCGCGGCGGCGAAGATGACGTCGATGCCCTTGTCGAGCATGCCCTTGGCGGCGGCCTTGCCCTTGTCGGGGCTGCCGAAGCCGGAGAGGTCCGAGCCGGTGGACAGGTACTGGATCTGCACCGTGGCCTTCGGCTTGGTGTCCAGAACGCCCTGGCGGAAGCCGGCCGCGAACTTCTTGATCAGCGGGAGGTCCACGCCGCCGATGAAGCCGACCTTGTCGTCCTTGGACTTCAGCGCCGCCGCCACACCGGCGAGGTACGAGCCCTGCTCCTCGGTGAAGACGATGTTGTCGACGTTCTTCACGTCGGAGACCGAGTCGACCAGGCCGAAGCTGATCTTCGGGTACTTGGGCGCGATCTTGTCGACCGCCTCCTTGTACGCGAAGCCGATCGCGATGACCGGGTTGTAGCCGCCCTCCGCGAGGGACTGGAGGCGCTGGTCGCGGTCGGCCGAGCTCTCACCGGTCTTGGCGGTGAGCTCCTTCGTCTCGGCGCCGAACTCGGCCTTGGCCTTGTCCAGGCCGCGCGCGGCGGAGTCGTTGAACGAGTTGTCGCCACGGCCGCCGACGTCGTAGGCCATGCCGATCTTCATCTTGCCGTCGTCCGAGCCGCTGCTCTCGTCGGACGACTCGCCGCACGCGGTGGCGGTGAGCGCGAGAGCCGCGGTGACGGCGATCGCGGCACTGATCTTGGATACCCGGCGCAAGGGAAGGCTCCTTCAAACCTGACCGAAGCGCCTCTTCCGGCGCTGGTTTCGCCGCGATCGTAACGCGCGTAGATGTCAGATAAAGCCCTGTACGGAAGCCGTTATCGGATCGTCGCGAACGGGGGGCGTCCTGCCGATCAGGGCCGGTCAGGCCGCGGCGCCTGGTGCGGTGCATCGCAAGGCGGAGGATTGAGGCAGATGGGGTCTCCCCTGTTCGAGCGGAGCCGAGAACTTGGGGAAGGAGCGTTGTTGATTGACGACAACGCCGCGAGGTGCCGTGCCAGGCGTCGCGGACCCGGCCATGATCGGCAGGACGCCCCCCAGGCGACCTGTCCGGTTACGGATGGTTGACGTGGAGCAACGCGGAAGCGGTGAAGAGCTCCACGCCGACCGTGATCGCTTCCTCGTCGGCGTCGAAGTTGCCGCGGTGGAGGTCGAGACCGCGGGTGTCACCGGGGGTGCGGACCCCGAGGCGCGCCATGGCCCCCGGGACGCGCTCCAGGTACCAGGAGAAGTCCTCGCCGCCGAGGCTCTGCTCGGTGTCCTCGATGGCGTACGGCCCCCGGCGCGCGGACATCGCGCCGGCCAGGAGGTCGGTCGCGGCGGCCTCGTTGACGACGGGCGGGACGCCCCGGACGTAGTTGATCACCGTCTTGGCGCGGTGCATCCCGGCGACCTCGTCGATCGCGGCGTGCACCAGGTCCGGGGCCTCGCGCCACGCCTCGAGGTCCAGGCAGCGGACCGTGCCGGAGAGCTCCGCGTGCTGCGGGATGACGTTGCAGGCGTGGCCGGTCTCCAGCCGCCCCCAGGTCAGGGCGAGTCCGGCCCGCGCGTCCACCCGGCGGGCCAGCAGGGCGGGCACCTCGGTGGCGACCTTGGCGGCGGCGGTGACCAGGTCCGTGGTCAGGTGCGGGCGGGCGGTGTGGCCGCCGGGTCCGTCCAGGGAGAGTTCGAGGCGGTCGCAGGCGGAGGTGATCGCGCCGACCCGGAGCCCGATCCGGCCGGCGTCCACCTTCGGGTCGCAGTGGACGCCGATGATCCGGCCGACGCCTTCCAGGACCCCGGAGTCGATCGCGTCGGGCGCCCCGCCGGGCAGCACCTCCTCGGCCGGCTGGAAGATGAGCCGCACCGGGTTGGGCAGCAGCCCCTGCCGGTCCAGCTCGGCGAGCACGAGGCCGGCGCCGAGCACGGTGGTGGTGTGGACGTCGTGCCCGCAGGCGTGGGCGCGGTCGGGCACGGTGGAGCGGTAGGGGACACCGCTCTTGGTGTCCGGGATGGGCAGCGCGTCGATGTCGGCCCGGAGCGCGAGCATGGGCCGCGTGTCCTCCCCGCGTGTCCCGACGTCGCACATGAGCCCGGTCCCGGAGGCGAGCACCTTCGGCGCGAGCCCGGCCCGCTCCAGCCGGGCCTTGATCGCGGCGGTGGTGCGGAACTCCTGGTTGCCCAGCTCGGGGTGCATGTGGAGGTCCCTGCGGAAGGCGATCAGCTCGGCGCGCAGGACGTCGGGCAGGGTGCCGGGCAGGCTCGCCCCCTGGGAGGGACCGGCTTCGGACTCGGGGCAGATCAACTGGCTCACCTTTTGAAGGGTAAGCCTGTTCCCTCCTCAACTGACCATGAAACAAGAAAACTTCAGCCACACAGGCGAATGTTTGGCCGCGTCCCGGCGTGTGGGACGCGCGCGGGATGGGTAAACTGCCGCGCTTCCCGGCGCATCGGCCGCGGGGCGCCCGTCACCGGGTTCGCCACGTCGCGACCGGCGGGAACGTGCTCAGCCCCGCAGAGCCGCCCCCGTATCGGGAACGGCGCCGGCGTGACGCACAGGGCCCCCACCGCCAGCAGGTCCACCCCGCCCCGCCCGCGACGGCCGCGCCGGACGCAGACCCGGGAGCCGAGCAAGGCGGCGCACCACGGAGTACGCTTAGTCCAGTGATTAGTCCACCCCCGCACCCACCCTCGTGAGGCAGTCGTGGAAGCAGCTCGTCAGTACAACGTCCATGAGGCCAAGACCCACCTCTCCCGCATCCTGGAGCAGGTGGCCACCGGAGAGGAGGTGGTCATCTCCAAGGCCGGAGAACCGGTGGCGAAGGTGGTGCCGCTGAGGACCCGGGTGGCCCGGACCGGGCGGGGCTCGCTGCGCGGGCAGATCCGCATCGGCCACGACTTCGACGAGCTGCCGGACGACGTGGCCGACGCCTTCGGGATGCGCTGATGAAGATGCTGCTCGACACCCACGTCGTCCTGTGGTGGCTCGACGACTCCCCGGAGCTCACCGAGGAGGTCAAGCACCTGCTGGACACGGAGCCGTCCGTCTTCGTCAGCGCTGTCACCCCGTGGGAGATCTCGATCAAGCAGTCCCTCGGGAAGCTCGACGGGCCGACGGACCTCGCGGAACGGGTGCGGGACAGCCAGTTCACCTCGCTCCCGGTCACTGCGGGACACGGCGTCCGGGCGGGCAGGCTGCCCGAGCACCACCGCGATCCCTTCGACCGGATACTGATCGCTCAGGCACAGACCGAGGGAATGACCATCCTGACCCGCGACAAGTGGATCCCCTCCTACGACGTTCAGGTCATGCCTGTCTGAGTACGACGTCGCCCCGTCCCCTCACGCCTCCCCCGGCACCGCCGTCACACCCCAGGACGCCAGCCGGTGGACGTCGCGGGCCGTCTCCGTGACACCGCTCAGGAAGCCCTGGGCGCGCGGGGACGCCGTTTCGTGGAGCCATTCCGGGGCGATGTCGCAGACCGCGACCTTCACCTCGGTGCCGGCCAGCGCGAGGGGCAGCGTGTGCACCACGGTGGACGGGAAACTCAGCACCGTGCGGCCGATCGGGCCGCGGCGGGCGATGAGCTCCAGGGGGAGGTCGGGGCGGACGATCTCCAGGCCGGTGGCCGCCTCCAGGGCGTGCAGCTTCTCGGTGGACTCACGGCGGTGCGCGAAATAGCGGGTGGCGCCGTGCGTACGGGCGAGGGCGGCGACCGCCTCGAGATAGCGGGCCCGGTCCACCACGCCCGTCTCGACCAGCGAGGTGCCGACCAGGTCCGCGCCCTTGGTGAGCGACGGCGGACCGAAGCGGGACCGGGTCCAGGAGAAGGTGTTCGGGATGAGGGTGACGCCCGGCGGCGGGATCACGGGCATGGCGGTGAACAGCTCGACCTCGCGCGCCGCCGACGGCGTGAACCTGCGCCGCGCGGTGGACGTCACCGGGGCCAGGGCCAGCTCGCGCGGGCTGAGGCCGCCGCGCCGGTGCCAGCGCACCAGGCGCTCGCCCCGGGTGAGCTGGGCGACGAACTCCATGGTGGCGGTGCCGTCGTCCACCACGGTGAGGCGGCGGGGGCGTACGAGCGAGAGCAGCAGCTGCACGTAGCGCGAGAAGGGGTCGCCGATGACGATGTGGTCGGCGTTGCGGACGAGCCGGGTGAGGGCGCGCAGCGACTTCAGGGGGGTGCCCGAGTCGCCGCGCGCCTCCTGCCAGCGCACGGTCATGCCCTCGTCGCGGGCCAGCTCCGCCATCCGGCGCAGCTGGCCGCGCGACATCGGGTCGACCGGAGGGAGGACGACGACGGTGACGTCCGTGAGGACGCGCCCGCCGCCTCCCTCGGTGACGGCCCACTCCAGGACGTTCAGGAGCTGGACCGGGCTCTCGACGAAGGCGAGGTTCACCGGCCGGCCCGTCAGACCGCGACCGGCTCGGCGGCCGGGGCCGCCGCGTCGCTCTCCGCCACGACGCCCGGGACCCGGCGGAGCTTCTTCATCGGGCCGAGCTCGGACTCGTACACCTTCTTGACGCCGTCGCCGAGGGACGCCTCGATGGTGCGGATGTCGCGGACGAGGCGGGACAGGCCCTGCGGTTCGACGGACGCGGCCTGGTCGGAGCCCCACATGGCGCGGTCCAGGGTGATGTGGCGCTCCACGAACGCGGCGCCGAGGGCGACGGCGGCGAGGGTGGTCTGCAGGCCCGTCTCGTGGCCGCTGTAGCCGATCGGGACGTTGGGGTACTCCTGCTGGAGGGTGTGGATGACCCGCAGGTTCAGCTCCTCGGCCTTCGCCGGGTACGTGGAGGTGGCGTGGCAGAGCAGGATGTTGTCGGAGCCGAGCACCTCGACGGCGTGCCGGATCTGGCGCGGGGTGGACATGCCGGTGGAGAGGATCACCGTGCGGCCGGTGGCGCGCAGGGTGCGCAGCAGCTCGTCGTCGGTGAGCGAGGCGGAGGCGACCTTGTGGGCGGGGACGTCGAACTTCTCCAGGAAGGCGACGGCTTCGGTGTCCCACGGCGAGGCGAACCAGTCGATGCCGCGCTCGGCGCAGTGCTCGGAGATGGCCCGGTACTCGTCCTCGCCGAACTCGACGCGGTGGCGGTAGTCGATGTACGTCATGCGGCCCCAGGGGGTGTCGCGCTCGATGTCCCACTGGTCGCGCGGGGTGCAGATCTCCGGGGTGCGCTTCTGGAACTTGACGGCGTCGCAGCCGGCTTCGGCGGCCACGTCGATCAGCGCGAGGGCGTTGTCGAGGTCGCCGTTGTGGTTGATGCCGATCTCGCCGGTGATGTAGACGGGGTTGCCGGGTCCGGCGGTGCGGTTGCCGAGGGTGCGCAGGCGGGAGGTGCTCATGAGGGTGTTCCTTACTCGGTGGGGGCTGTGGTGAGGGTGGGGCCCAGGAGCCAGGCCGCGATCTCGCGGATGGCGCCGGAACCGCCCGGGGTGGTCGTCACGGCGCGCGCCGCTGCGCGCACCGAGTCGTGGGCGCTCGCGACGGCCACGGGCCAGCCGGCGAGCGCGAAGCAGGGGAGGTCGTTGACGTCGTTGCCGACGTACATGACGCGTTCGGGTGCGAGGGACTGCTCGTCGCACCACTGCTTGAGCGCGAGGTCCTTGCGGTCGACGCCGTGCAGGACGGGCACGCGCAGCTTGTGGGCGCGGGCGGCGACGACGGGGTTCTGTTCGGTGGACAGGATCAGCAGCGGTACGCCCGCCTTGCGGAGGGCGGCGATGCCGAGCCCGTCGCCCCGGTGCACGGCGACGGTCTCGCGGCCGTCGGAGTCCACGAGGACCCGGTCGTCGGTCTGGGTGCCGTCGAAGTCGAGGACGACGGCGTCGATGTCGTCCAGGGTCGGCAGCGGGGCCGGGTCCAGGAGCGGGGCGAGCGCGCGGGCGCGGGCCAGGTCGTGCGGGTCGTCGATCTCCAGGACGCGGGCCGGGTCGGTGCGGACCAGCGCGGTGTGGCCGAAGAAGCGGTGGCGGTGGGTGCGGAAGCCCGCGGCGTCCATGGCGTAGGCGGCGCCCGTCTCCAGGAGGTCCTCGGGGCGGTCCTGGCGGCGCGGCCGGACCCGCTTGTCGTGGTTGACGCCGTAGTTGTGCTCCTCGACCGCGGTGCCGTCGCGCCACAGGAAGCCGTGGAAGGGGGCGACGGTGACGGCGGTGTCGGCGCCCTCGCGGGCGACGGCGGCGGCGACCCCGTCGATGTCCTCGCGGGTGACGAAGGGGCTGGTGCACTGGACGAGCAGGACGACGTCGGCGGTACGTCCCCGCAGTGCCTCGTAGGCGTCGAGGGCGTGCAGCACGGCGGCCTCGCTGGTCGCGGTGTCGCCGGCGATCTCCTCGGGGCGCTGTACGCAGTGCAGCCGGCCGCTCTCCCCGAGGGCTTCGGCCGCCGCGCGGGCGGCCTCGGCGACGGCGGGCGCGTCGGTCGTCACCACGACGTCGGTGACCTCGCCGGAGGCCAGGCAGGCGTTGACGGCGCGGGCGACGAGCGGGACACCGCCGACCCGGGCGAGGTTCTTGGCCGGTACGCCCTTGGAGCCGCCGCGCGCGGGGACGACGGCGAGCACGGTGGGTCGGTTCATCGGTGCTCCGGTGAGTGTGGTGTCGGTGGTGTTCACAGCTCCCCCATCCGCCGGACGACCGGGGCGACGCGCTGGACGCCGTGCCGGTACGCGCCCCGGGCCGCGTCCCGGACCGCCTCGCGCACCGCCGTCCTGACCCGGCCGGCCTCGCGGGGCGCGGCGGCGCCGGGCAGCGGGTGGCCGTCGGGGGCCAGGTGGTGGCGGGCGAGGATGCCGGGGAGGTAGCCGGGGGCGGTGGCGGGCGTGTAGTAGGGCGCCGGGTCGGGCAGCCGGCCCCGGGCCAGCAGTGCGGTGACCCGGGCGCGGGCGGTGTCGTACGCGGCGGGGTAGCTGCCGTCGGCGGCGACGCCCTGGCCGGCCAGCCATTCCGGGTCGGGTTCCGGATGCCCGCCGCCGTCGAGGTGGTCGAAGGAGGTGAGCAGTCCGGAGCCGGTGAAGTGGTGGTTGCCGAGGGCCTCGCGCACCCCGAGGTCGGTCAGGACCGCGGTGGGGATGCGGCGGTGCAGGGACTCCAGGGCGGCCGTGGAGGAGACAGTGACGAGGAGGTCGGTGCGGTCCAGGACCTCGCCCATGTGCCCGTACACCAGGCGGAAGTTGGGCGGGAGTCCGCCGGGCAGCCGCTCGGCGAGCCGCTGGTAGGGGTGCTCCTCGATGTGCGTGGTGTGCTCGCCGGGCTTGGAGCGCAGCTTCAGCAGGACCTCGCGGCCGGGGTGCAGCCGGGCGTGCTCGACGAGGCGCCGCAGCAGGTACGTCCGGTCGGCGCGGTTCTCCGGTACGGAGGGCTGGGCGGCGAACACCAGGGTGTCGCGGCCGGATTCGGGGCGGTACGGCTCGCCGCCGAGGAACGGGAGGGCGGCCTCGGTGACGGCCGAGGCGTCGGCGCCCACACCCTCGTACACCGTGCGGAAACGCTCCGCGTCGTGGCGGGAGTTGGCGAGGACGACGTCGGCGCCGTGGCGCAGCAGGAGCCCGTCGGTGAGCTTTTCGTAGACGACGCCGACGTAGCCGGTGACGAGGACAGGCCTCGTGGGCAGCCGGAGCGCGGCGATGCCGTGCAGCATGGCCTGGACCGCGCCGCCGACGAGGGCGAGGACGACGACGTCGTACCCCTCGTCCCGTACGGCGTGCAGGAATTCGACGGCGGTGACCTCGCGCACCCGGTCGGCGGGAATCCCCACGTCGCCCACCTCGGCGAGCTGGCGGGGGGTCGGGGTCGCCCGGCCGCGCAGCAGCAGTCCGCTGATCTCGACCCGCTGCGCGGGTGCCCCGGACACGGGGGCGGTGAGGCGGTGCGCGGTGAGCGCGCCCCACTTCCACCGGGTGTCGGAGTCGGCGATCACGGCTGCCCTGAGGGCGGTCGTCTTTTCGGTACGTCGTGGCACGCCTCCGAATTTAGGAAGGCATTCGGATTCGCGGCCCAACGTGACGGCAACAGCGGGTTAACAGCCCGCCGACACCCGGAGAATCAGCTGCCGGAAAGGGCGTTCCGGGGCGGGGAAACGGGCCGGTTCATTGTCCCGACATTCTTCGTTCACCTGGTGTACCCGTCGGGTCCAGGGTAAATGCCGGACCGGCGCCTAGCGTGGTCCGCGTGGTCAAGCTCTCCGTCATCGTGCCGTTCTACAACGTTCGGCCCTACGCCCCCGACACCCTGAGAAGTCTGCGGGCCAATGCCCGCGACGGTGTCGAATTCATCCTCGTCGACGACTGTTCGACCGACGGGACGCTGGACATCCTGCGGCGCGCCGAGCGCGACCTCCCGGGTGCCGTGCTGGTCCCGCACGAGCGGAACGGAGGCCTCGCCACCGCGCGCAACACGGGGATCGACGCGGCGCGCGGCGAGTACCTCACGTTCCTGGACGGCGACGACTGGGCCGCGCCCGGGCACTACGAGCGGCTGCTCGCCGCTATCACGGCCCTGGGCTGCGATTTCGTCCGTACGGACCATGTGCAGTTCACCGACCGGGTGCGCACGGTCCACCGCGTTCCGTTCGGGCTGCGCAACACCGTGGTCAGCCCGCGCGAGGTGATCCTGCCGGCCGACCGGTCGACGCCCGTGGACTACGCGTACGCCTGGGCCGGTGCCTATCACCGCAGGCTCGCGGATTCGGGGCTGCTGCGGTTCCGGGACGGGCTGCGCACGGCGGAGGACCGGCCGTGGATCTGGCGGCTGCACCGGGAGGCCGCGTCCTTCGCGGCGGTCGGACTGCCCGGGATCTTCTACCGGCGCGGGGTCGCCTCCTCGCTGACCCAGATCGGCGATGTGCGCCAGCTGGACTTCATCCGCGCGTTCGACCAGGTACTGGAGGAAACGGCCCTGGATCCGGAGGCGGACCGGCTGATGCCGAAGGCCGTGCGTACATACTGCGCGGTCATGGCGCACCATTTGGAATCCATCGAAAGGTTCGAACCAGCAGTGGCCAGGAAATTGCGCTCGATGAGCGCGGCTTCGCTGCGGCGCATGCCCCAGGACATTCTCGCGGAAACGCTGAATTCGCTGGGCGAGCGCCGTGCGGACCGGCTGCGCCGGGTGCGCCGCCGCTCCGTTTCCCGGGAGGTCGCGGCCTGATGCCCGGCAGCACGGACACCGCGCCGGCCGGCCGGTCCACCCTTCAGATCTTCTCGGCGTGCACGCAGTACGCCGCCGCCACGCTCGTCGCGGCCCTGCGTTCCGGCATGTTCGGGCCGCGCTCCGCACACCGGCGCATCCTGGTCGTGAGCGACACCTCGCCCGCCCCGGAGCTGGGCACCCCGTTGCACCACCGCCCCGGATTCGAGACGCTGGCCGCCGAGTTCGACGCGGTGCGGTCCTGGAACGACTTCATCAGCCCGTTCCACCCGGGCGGCTGGTCCCCCCGGGAGCAGGACGCCCCGCTGTGGGAGCGGGCGGTGCGCGCGGCCTGGGACCTCGGCGACGGACCGGTCGAGCTGGCCTGCGAATCCATCCAGGCCAACCCCGCGCAGGCGCTGGCGACGGTCTTCGGGGACAGCCCGCTGCATGTGTACGCGGACGGGCTGATGAGCTACGGACCGACCCGCAGCCGGCTCGACCAGCTGGTCGGCACCCGCATCCGCCGGCTCCTCCACCTGGACCTGGTGCCGGGGCTGAAGCCGCTGCTGCTCACGGAGTTCGGGGTGGAGCCGGAGGTCGTCCCGACGGACGCCTTCCTCAAGGTGCTGGGCGAGCTGGCCGATCCGGTCGCGGCCCCCGTCCTCCCCGGCGAAGGTGCGGCCCCCGCCCTCCTGCTCGGCCAGTACCTCTCCACGCTGGGCATTCTGACGCCCCGCCAGGAGGAGGAGCTGCACGCGGGGATGGTGCGCGGCGCGGTCGCCCTCGGCCACACCCGTATCGTCTTCAAACCGCACCCCAGCGCGCCCGCCCACTGGACGCGCGCCCTGGAGGAGGAGGCGGTGCGGCTCGGCGCCACGCTCACCGTGGCCGACAGCCCGGTCCTGGCCGAGACGCTGTTCGAGTCGATGCGCCCCGCCCTCGTCGTCGGCTGCTTCTCCACCGCGCTGCTGACCGCCGCCTCGTTCTACGGACTGCCGGTCGCCCGCCTGGGCACGGGCCCGCTCCTGCAACAGCTCAGCCCGTACCAGAACAGCAACCGCATCCCCCTGACCATCGTGGACGCGCTGCTCCCCGATCTGGACGACCCGGCAGCGGTGACCGGCTGGTCGATGCCCTCGCCCGGGGCGATCGCGCGCGGGGCCGCCGGACTGGTCGGCGCGGTCGGCTACGCGATGCAGCCGCAGCTGCAAGCCTCCCTGCGCCCGGCCGCCGAACGCTATCTGAACGGCCACCGGGACAGCGTCCGGCGGTACTTCAAGCGGCGGCGGCTCACCGCGCTCGGGCTGCCCGGGGCCATTCCCGCGCAGCTCACGTTCATCCCGCGCAACGCGACGGTCCGCCGCATCGCGCGCCGGGCCCGCACGCTGAAGAGGGCTGCGGCCGGCTGAGCCATGAGGAAACTCCCGATATTCCGCTCCCCGCGCGGCCGGGCCGCCGCCCTGGCCGCCGTGCTCGCCGCCCTCAGCATCTGCGCCGGGGACGCGGTGGCCCGCAGCTATCCCTTCAGTCCGCACACCCGCAGCGTCAACGACCTGGGAAACCAGTTCGTCCCGTTCCACGCCCGCCTCTGGGACCTCTTGCACGGGCGGGCGGACGGCGGACTGTTCCTGAACTGGCAGTCCGGTTTCGGCACCAGCTTCCTGCCCGACTTCGGTACGTATCTGAGCAGCCCGTTCGCCCTGCTCGTCGGGGTCTTCCCCCGGGACCGCATCGACCTGGCCGTGTACGCGGTGACGCTGGTCAAGACCGGGGCGGCGGCGGCCGCGATGACCTGGCTGCTGACGGCGCTCCGTCGCGGCCGGGGCCGGGAGTGGGCGGCCGTGGTGCTCGGGGCCTCGTACGCGCTGTGCGGGTGGTCGGTGATCGAGGCCGTGTACAACCCGATGTGGCTGGACGGGCTGATCGCGTTCCCGCTGCTGTGCCTGGCCGCCGAGTGGGCGCGGACGGGCCGGCGGCCGGTCCTGGGCACGCTGCTGGTGACGCTGGCCTGGGTGTCGAACTTCTACACCGCGTACATGGCGACGCTGGGTGCGGCGCTGGTGCTGGTGGTGCGACTGGTGCTGGAGGACGGGACGCGCCGGGAGCGGGTACGCGGGCTGGGGCGGGCGGTGCGGACGGTCCTGCTGGGCGTCGGGCTCGCCGCGCCGGTCCTGGTGCCGGTGTTCCTCGGGACGCGGCACGCCTACCCGGGCTGGACGCGCACCTTCGCCCCGGCCGCCTGGCCCGACGTCGCGGCCCGGTTGCTGCCGGCAACGTACAGCTTCTTCACGCCGGCGGTGTTCCTGGGCACCGGCGCCCTGCTCCTGGCGGGCGCCCTGGCCTTCCACCGGGCCGTCCCGCGCACCGAACGCCTGGTGTGGACGGGGCTCGTGGCGGGGGTCGCGCTGTCGTTGCAGTGGGAGCCGACGCATCTGCTGTGGCACGCCTTCGCGACGCCCAACGGCAGCCCGTACCGCCAGACGTTCGTGCTGTCCGGGCTCCTGGTGATCGCCGCCTGGTTGTCGGTCGCCTCCGCCTGGCCGGACCGGCGGGCGCTGCTCGGCGGTGCCGGGGTGCTCGTGCTGATCGGCGCCGGGGCCGCGTCCAGCGCCCTGGTCACCGCGTGGACGTACCCGCTGTTCGCGGGGGGTCTGGTGGCCGTGGCGGGCGCCCTGGTGCTGGCCCGGCGCGGCCGGTACGCCGTACTGGCGGCGCTCCTCCTGGTCGGGGCGCAGGCCGGGCAGGCCGCCGCGACGACCGCGTACGCCGACCGGCAGCGGCTGGGCCGGCTGGACGACTACGCGCCCTGGGGCGAGCGGCAGCGCCTTCAGGCGGCGGCGGTGGCCGAGGCGGACGGCTGGCCGCGCTACCGGACCGACCCCGGTCTGGAGCAGAGCACGGCGAACGATCCGCTGCTGGTCGGCGGCCACGGCGGGGCGTACTACAGCAGCCACACCCCGGACGCGCTGACCCGCACCTTCCTCGCCCTGGGCGCCGGCTGGACGTCCAACGGCCGCGCCCTGCACGACCTGGACAACCCGGTGACCGACGCGGTGTTCTCCGTCGGCGCCCGGGTGCACATGCCACGCGACCCGCACCAGGGCTGGAACCGCCCGGACGCCCGCCCGGTCACGGTGACGCGGGCGGAGGCGCCGCCGCTGGTGACGGTCCGTCAGTTGCCGGACGGGAAAGAGCGCTACGGCCGTTCTCCGTTCCGCAACCAGGAGAAGCTGCTCGGCGCCTCCGTCTACACGGTGCCAGCCACCACCCTGCGCGCGGCGGACGGAACCGACGCGCCGGACGCGGGCGCGTACGACTACGCGGTCCGGGTCGGCACGTACACCCTCCGTGCGGCCTGTCCGGCGGGCAGCGAGGTGCATCTGTGGGCACCGGACCTGTTCGGCCACGCGCGGCTCGGGGGCTCCGAAGAGGTCGATTACCGGGGCGAGCTGCCGGGACGGCGGGCCGGACTGCGGAAGCTCGGCGACGGGGGCGGCGCGCTCGCCGTTTCGTTGCGGGTGGCCCGGCCGGGGACCGTCCCGCACGAGGCCGTGGGCTGCCTGGACCGGGGCCGGCTGGCCGACGCGGTGGCCGGGCTGAAGCGGACAGGGGCGACGCGGGTGACGGTCACAGGGAGCGGTGTACGCGCCGAACTGCCCACGGGCACACGGGGTCTGGCGGTGCTCGCCGCGCCCCGGATCGCGGGCTGGAGCTGCGGGGGCCGCCCGGCCGACTCGTACCTCGGGCTGGTCGCGGCCCCGGTGAGCGGGGACCGGCCGGTGCTCGACTGCTCGTACCGGCCGCCCGGGTTGAAGGCGGGGAGCCTCGCGGGGGGCGTGGCGCTGCTGGGGCTGGTGGCCGTGGGGGTGATCGGGCGGCGGCGCAAGGGGGAGGCGTAAACCCGTACACCCGCGACGACACCGAGACTTCATCTCCGCGTGGTGGGGCGGCCCGGCGCTCGCGCGTACGTTCCCAGCCATGGTCTCCCTACTGAACAACCGCCTGACACGGCGCGCCCTGCGCCCCGCCGCCGCCCTGGTCGACCGCCGCATCCAGCAGCGCGTGGAGCGCGCCGCCGAGCCGTTGCGCGGCGAACTCGCCACCCTGCGGCGGGCGTACGAGGCGGAGCGGGCCGGCCGCCATGCCTTGGAGCTGCTGCTCGACGGGACCGGGCGCGGCGCGCACCGGATGCCCCCGGCCCAGGAGACCGAGCGGCTGGTCCGCGAGGTGGGGGCGCTGACCGGGAACGGGGCGGCGGCGCGGCGGAGTGTGGTGTCCGCCTACCGCACGGTGGTCGCCCTGGAGGCGCTGGGCGTCGGGCGGCTGGCGGGCTCGACGTCCAACGTGTGCGGCAAGCTGGCGACCGTACCGCTGCTGGCCCCGCCGAACGGGCGCATCCTGGAGATCGGCACGCTGTACGGGCTGTTCGCCGCCGCGCTGACCCGGGCGACGCACCGGGCGGGGCTGGAGCCGGAGCTGACGATCGTCGACCCGTTGGCCGGTTCCCAGCTCCAGCCGGGCACCTCGCAGGGCGCCGACCCCACGGGCACCCCCGTGCGCGAGGACGTGGTGCGGGCCAACCTGGCGCTGACCGGGGGTGGCACGACGCACCACCCCCGGATCGTCCAGGGCTTCTCCAGCGCGCCCGAGGTGCGGGCGGAGGCGGGTGACCGGGAGTACGGGGTGATCGTGGTGGACGGCGACCACTCCATGGCGGGGGTGGCCGCCGACCTGGAATGGGTCGAGGAGATCGTGGCCCCCGGCGGTGTCGTGGTGCTGGACGACTACGGCGACGCGGCGTGGCCGGGCGTCCAGGAGGCCCTGGACAAGCATCTGGCGGACGGGGGATCGCGGCTGCGGCTGCTCGGCCGCGTGTCGACGTCGGCGTACTTGCGGGCGGAGTGACCCGGTCTCCGCCGTCAGACGCTGCTGAGCGACAGCTTCGCGGCGAAGCCCAGGAACAGCACACCCGCCGCCGAGGTGGCCCCGGCCGAGAGCCGCCGGCGGCGGCGGAACGCGGCGGACAGCCGGGTGCCGCCGAAGATCAGCGCCGACAGGTACAGGAAGCTGGCGAGCTGCAACAGGGTGCCCAGGACCAGGAACGACAGGGCGGGGTAGGCGTACCCGGGGTCCACGAACTGCACGAAGAACGAGATCAGGAAGAGGATCGCCTTCGGGTTGAACAGGCTGACCACCAGCGCCCGCCGGTACGGCCGCTCCATGCTGCCGGGAGCCTGCGCCTCGGCCCGCTCCTCGTCGGTGATCTCGGCGACCCGCCGGTGCCGCTCGCGCCACATCGACCGGGCGGCCCGCAGCATCCCGATCGCCATCCAGGTGAGATAGCCCGCGCCCGCGTACTTGACGACGGCGAACAGCACGGGCGTCGTCTGCAGCAACGACGAGGCGCCCAGCGCGGACAGCGTCATCAGCACGGTGTCCCCGGTCCACACCCCGGCCGCCGCCACGTACCCGGTCCGCACCCCGCGCCGCGCGGCGACGGACAGCACGTACAGCGAATTCGGCCCCGGCAGCAGAACAATCAGGACGAGGCCGGCGAGATAGGTCGGAAGGTCGGTGACACCCAGCATGGGACGGAGTCTCGCACGCCGCCACGACGCCCCGGAAGCGAGGGTTCCGCGGTGATCTCGTCAGTCCTCGTCGCCGTCGAGCAGGCGGTCGACCGAAAGCTCCCTCCCGACCCCGACCTCGTCCGGCACCAGGAACGATGCCCCCGCTTGTGGTGCGTCTTGTTCCTGCACGCGCCGCTGCGGGGATCGGTGCACAGCAGCACGAGGTCGTGCTTCCGGTCGGCCACGACGTACACCGGGATGCCCGCCTGCGCGTAGTCCTCGCGTCTTTCCCTCGGGGCACGTCGCCTGCCGCGCTTTCCCCCATTCCTCAGGGTTCGGCAACCGCGTGGGGCGGGAACCCGTCCCATGAGATACGCGGGTTCAGGGCCCGAGGACGCCGGGGCCGAGGATGCAGGGGGCTGGGATGATACGCACGGGCAGGGCCGGGCGCGGTTACGCGCTCCGAGGGGCCGCCGTGGTGGCCGTGGTGGCGATGGCCGGGGTGACCGCCGGGTGCAAGGAGCAGCCCGCGGCCGGTGCGTCGGCCGGGCCCTCGGCGACGGCGGGCAGCAGCTCGCCCACCGACGACGCGAAGCCGGGCGGCGGCTCCGCGAGCCCGTCGGCGAGCGCGGAGCCGGAGTCGAAGAAGCCGAAGGAGCCGGCCAAGGCGTCGCCGAAGCCGAGCGCGACCCGCACCACCCCGCCGGCCGATCCGCAGGGCAAGGTCCTGATGGCGAGCGGGTCCGAGGGCAGGCAGGTGCGCGAACTCCAGGCCCGGCTGCGGCAGATCGGGCATTTCGACCGCACCCCCACGGGCTACTACGGGACCGTCACCGTGGCCGCCGTGCAGTCCTTCCAGGGCAAGCGCGGTCTGCCGCGGACCGGGAAGACGGACACCGTCACCTGGCAGAAGCTGCTCGGCATGACGCACGAGCCGACGGCCGCCGAGCTGAACCCGCCGACGACCCGCCCCGTCGCGAAGCCGGACAAGCGGTGTCTGACGGGCCGGGTGCTCTGCATCAGCAAGAACAGCCGCACGCTGTCCTGGATGATCGACGGCAAGGTCGTCTCGTCCATGGACGTGCGGTTCGGCTCGCAGTACACGCCGACCCGCGAGGGCACGTTCTCCGTGTACTGGAAGTCGCGCCACCACGTGTCGTCGATCTACCACACGGCCATGCCGTACGCGATGTTCTTCAGCGGCGGCCAGGCGGTGCACTACTCGTCGGACTTCGCCGCCCGCGGCTACAACGGAGCCTCGCACGGATGTGTGAACGTCCGGGACGAGGGGAAGATCGCCGCCCTCTTCGCGCAGGTGCGCACCGGTGACAAGGTCGTCGTCTACAAGTGAGGCGAGGGGCGCGGGCGGGACCGGGGGAACGTGTCCCGCCCGCGCCATGTGCGCCGAGCCGAAGGTACGGGGGGAACCCCGGCTCAGGGCGCTGCCGATGACCAGTCGGCTCATCCCGTACAGCGTCCGCAGGCCGAAAAACGTCACACCGGCCGGTAGCAACGGTCAGCGGGCCGCCGCGGAGGCCGCCGGCCGGGGGTCCTGCGTGGCGGAGTCCGTGGGCTCCGGGTCCGGGGCGATGGCCGCCGTCGAGGGGCCGCCGGGCGTCTCGGTGAACCGGATGGAGGGGAGCGGCGCGGAGGCGTCGTCGTCCTGCCCGGTGTCACCCGCGCCGTGCTTGCCCTCCTCGGCGGCGATCAGCCGGTCGCAGAACCGGTCCAGGTTGCGGGCACCCTTGGCCAGGGCTTCGAGGCGGGTGCGGCGGTCGTCGTCGAGCGTGCCGTCGCGGTAGTCGCGGCACGCCTGGAGGGTCTTGGCGTACCAGGGGCCCAGGGCTCCGTCGCCCGTGTGGCCAGCCCCCTTCGCGGGGTCCCCGTTTCCGCCGTCGTCGGAGGCGTCGTCACCGGCGTCCGCACCGCCGCCGGTCCTGCCGCCGCCCGTCCGGCCGGTACCGGTCCCGTCGTCCTCGCCCTTCCGGTCGTCGTGGGACGCGCCGCCGCCGGGGCGCGCGGTGTCCTCGTCGTCGGTGTCGGCAGGGCCGCCGGGGGCCGGGGCGTCCGGAGTGGGTGCGCCCGGCGGCGGGGGCGCGGAGGTCTCCTCGTCGGGGACCACGTCGGTGCCCAGTTCCTCGGGGGACTCGGCGGCCGAGACCGAGGTCGCCGGTGAGGGGGTGTGCCGGCCGAAGGGGTCGGGCAGCACCCCGGACCCGGCGGCCACGGCCGCCCCTCCTATGGCGCAGCAGGCCAGGGAGGCGGCGAGACCGAAGCGCAGGGGCCGGCTCCAGCGGAACGGGCGGTCACCGCGCGGACCGGCCGCCCTGCCTATGTGAACCGGGGGGAGCACCGCCGTCCCGGCGTCGTCGCCCTGCGCGGCGGTGGCCCCGGCGGTGCGCAGGCGGCGGGGAGCGGCGCGGAAGGCGGCGAGCGCGGCGGCCTCGCCGGGCAGTTGACCGGTGGCCGGGCGGGCGGTGCGGGCGACGGCGTCGAGGGCGGTGGCCAGGCGTTCGGCGTCCTGGCGGGGACGGCCTTCGGCAGGGTCGACCGGTTCGCCGCGGAGCAATTTCTCCGCGGCTTCCTTGTCAAGCCATGCGTACTGCTCGTCGGCCATCACATGTCCTTCTGCGTCCACAGACGCGAATGCGTCACACCGGCGGGAGCCACCAGGCCGGTGTGCGGGGGGCGTTGCACGGGTACGGCACCGAACCCTCCGGCCCGTCCCGGCGCGTCCTCCGCATTCTCCCGGAAGGACGCCGAGGGGCCGCCGGGGCCCTCCGGCTCCGCCCCGTACCGCCGGCCGCTGTCCGCCGTGCCGGGGACGGGGGCGGGGCCGGGCTGCCCGTCCCCGCCGTCCGGGCGCGAGGCCGCGGTTCCCGCCGCGTCCGCCCCGAGCAGTTCGGCGAGCCGCTTCAGCCCCCGGTGGGCGGCGGTGCGCACCGCGCCCGGCCGCTTGCCGAGCGTCTGCGCGGCGCTCTTCGCGTCGAGGCCGACCACCACACGGAGCACCACCGCCTCGGCCTGGTCCTGCGGCAGCTGGGCGATGAGCGACATGGTGCGCCCGGTCGCCAGGGACTCGATCGCCTCGTCGGCCGTGTCGGAGCCGGCCGGCTTGTCGGAGAGCTCCGTCTCGTCGCCGCCGACGGCGGGGCGCCTGCCGCGCATCCGGAGATGGTCCAGCGCCCGGTTGCGGGCTATGCGCGCGGCCCAGCCCCGGAAGCGGTCGGCGTCCCCGCTGAAACGGTCGAGGTCGCGGGCTATCTGAAGCCACGACTCGGACGCCACGTCCTCGGCGTCCGGCTCCCCCACCAGCGTCCTTATGTAGCCAAGCAGCCGCGGCTGCACAGCGCGGTACACAGTACGGAAGGCGTCTTCGTCCCCGCGCTGCGCCGCGAGCACCGCGGCAGTAAGCCCCGCGTCGTCCCCCAGCACTACCTCAACCCTGCCCTGCTGTCCGAATCGCAGCTGGTCACCACTGCCGCGCCACCCTGCGCGACTCAGCACGCTACGTCCTTGGCGTGCACCGCGTCCATGACTTGTACAACCCGCAACATTCCATCGCCCCACCCCGGTGTGACAGAAAACGCACCCACGGCGCAGAGATGAGTACGGGGTCGTCCTGCGGCCCCGCGGAAGACGACCGGGGCCTCTCCTGTGGGGGGTGGCGGCCCCGGTCGTCCTCATATTTACCGGCTCTGACCAGGCAATATGCGGGTCGCGGGGCCTTTGCATGACCAACGCGTGACCAACGCGGTCGGCGAGCACCCGATCCTTTGTCGGCGGATGCGTAGTACCGCCTCGCTGTGCGAGCTTCAGACCCCGTCCCCTGATCGCTGCGGCAACGTCGCGTCGCGCGCCGACGCGGGCGAAGAGAGTCCCGGTCAACGAGAGATCTCGTGGATCGGGACAGCGTTCGCCGATGCGGTCGAAGCCGGGGAGTGCCGCAGCGAACGCGTACACCTTCGCTCACCGTCAGTCAGCCCGGTTACCGGCTGCCGTGCTGCTGCCGAGCCGGCAATCCAGGGGAAACCGGCCGGAGCAGTGGCTGATTCCGCCCTCCCGGCTCAACCGTCAGAGACATGCAGTAAACCTGGTCCCATGACCTTCGGTTCGAATCAGCTGACCGAGGACGAGACGTGCAAGCGGTTCGTCCTTCCGGCACTCGCGGCCTCCGGGTGGACCACTCGGCAGATCAGGTCCCAGTACGGGATCAACAACGGCCAACTCGTCCCGACCAAGAGGCGTCACCGCAAGGGAAGGCCGTTGGTCGCCGACTACGTCCTGGAGTACGTCGCGGACGTGCCCATCGCCGTGGTGGAGGCCAAGCGATACCGGCTCAGCGCGGAGAACGGGGTCGAGCAGGCGCGGCGGTACGCGCGCAAGTTGGGGCTGAGATTCGCCTACGCCACCAACGGCCGCGACATCGTGGAGATCGACTTCAGCGACCCGAAGCGGCCGGTGATCCGGGACATCCAGGAGTTCCCCTCGCCGCAGGAGCTCTGGGGGCGATTCCTCCAGGACCAGGGTGTGAGTGACACACCGCTCGGCGAGCGACTCCTCTCGACCCCGTACGACTACACGCTGCGCAACTCCGACAGCACATCCCAGCGACCGCGCTACTACCAGCGAGTGGCCGTGACAAGGGCCTTGGCCGCTCTGGCCCGCGACGAGCGGCGCATCCTGCTCGTCCTGGCGACGGGCACGGGCAAGACCATGCTCGCGCTCCAGCTGGTGGCGCGGCTGATGAACGCCCCCGAGGCATTCGGCGGCCGTAAACCCCGTGTGCTGTACCTCGCTGACCGCAACATGCTCGTCGACGATCCCAAGGACCGTTACTTCCAGGAAGTGTTCGGGAAGGACGACGTCCACAAGATCACGGGAGGTGAGGCCAAGCGCGGACGGAAGATCTACTTCGCCCTCTACCAGACCCTGGAGCACGGTGACCAGGGAGAGGAGCTGTACCGGGAGTACCCGGAGGACTACTTCGACATCGTCATCGTGGACGAGTGCCACCGCGGAAGCGCCTCTAGCGACGGTCGCTGGCGGAGGATTCTCCAGCACTTCTCGCCGGCTGTGCAGATCGGCCTCACGGCTACGCCGGTCGCCGATGACAGGCGGAAGACCGACACATACGAGTACTTCGGCAACCCCGTCTTCACGTACTCGCTCAAGGACGGTATCGAAGACGGGTTCCTCTCGCCGTACCGACTGCGCAGGGTCCGGCTGAACGTGGACGTTGAGGGCTACCGGCCGCAGCCGGGTGAGAAGGACATATACAACCGGGAGATCCCTGACGATCTCTACGGCCCCAAGGACTACGAACGTGTCATGGTGATCCTCGAGCGGACCGAGTTGGCGGCTCGGTACCTCCTAGACCACCTGCGGGCCACGGCCGAGGAGGGGCGGCTCGGCAAGACCCTCGTCTTCTGCGAGAACAACGACCACGCAGCCCGAATGCGGACCGCGTTGTTCAACGCCGCCCCCGAGGAGGTCGCCGTGCTCCCGGACTTCGTGCGGCGCATCGTCGGAGACGACGGTTCGCATGGTGGCGAAGCGCTGGAGGAGTTCCGCAAGGCGGACAGCAACGAGCCGGTCATCGCGGTGACGTCGAAGCTGCTGTCGACGGGGGTGGACATGCCACCTGTGCGGAATGTGGTGCTGTTCCGGCGCATGGCCTCTATGCCGGAGTTCAAGCAGGTCATCGGCAGAGGCACTCGACTTTGCCCGGAGATCGGCAAGGAGTCGTTCGACATCATCGACTTCGTCGAGGCGTCGCGGCTCTTCGACGATCCGGCCTTCGACGGGCCGCCGCTCAAGGTGATCCGAGACTGGACCGACGATCAGGGTGAGGTGGTGGGCTCGGAGGATCTGACCCCTGCGCGTGAGTCCGAGCCGAGTGCGGACCCCGAGTCGGCCGCGGAACCCGAGGCGGAGTACGTACAGCAGGACGGCGGTGTATTCGGCGCCGATGACGGCTCTGCGGCAGCGATGCAGGACGGCGATATCACAGACGACGAGGAGATCGAGAGGATTCTTTCCCGCTCCAGGGACCGGTACGTGGTCAAGGATGTCGACGTCTACAAGGTGGGTGAGCTGCGGTACATCCTCAAGGACGACGGAAAACGACTCCAGCTCGTGACCGTACAGCAGTGGGTGCATGACCGGGTCCTGGAACTCGATCTCGATCCGGCCCAGTTGCGCACTCAGTGGGCGCAGGCGAAGAGCCGAGCCGCTCTGATGGCGGCGCTGAAGTCGGCACAGATCGACGTGGAGCGTCTGCCTGAGGAGTTGGGCATGCGCGAGGTCGACCCCGTGGACCTGCTGGTGTCCGTGGCCTGGGACGGGCTCGCCGTCGTGAGCCGGGACGAACGGCTGACGTGGTTCCGCCGGGAGCACGCGGAGTTCCTGGACTCCTTCGGGGACCGGGCAAAGGAGGTGCTCGAAGCGATGCTCCTCAAGTTCGAGGAGTCCGGGTCACCGCAGTTGAAGGTAGAGACGCTGAGGGTACCGCCGTTCACCGAAATGGGGCGGGTGGCCGAGCTGACCAGCCGGTTCGGAGAGCCAGGGAAAGCACATCAGGCCATCGACGATCTGGCCGCCCGACTACTCACCGCGGTCTGATCTGAGGTGAAGCGCATAAGTATAAGTTGACTTTACTTTGATGTTGACAAAGCGCATTGAAGTAAAGTCAACTTTGTTTTTTCAGTCCTGTACGCTGGAGAGGTGCTCAGAGATCGTACGGACACCCGGGCTGCGCTCTGGCGGATCGCCGCCGGACAGCGGGGGTACTTCACCGCCGCCCAGGCCCGGGAGGCGGGGTACTCGTACCAGGCCCAGCGCTACCACGCGCAGCACGGCAACTGGCTCGCGGTCGATCGGGCAATCTACCGCTTCCGCGAATTCGCGGATCTTCCGAGCGAAGGCGACGAGCAATTCGTTCGCTGGTCGCTGTGGAGCAGGGGGCGCGCGGTGATCTCACATGCCAGCGCTCTGGCGGCCCATGACCTAGGGGTGGCCAACCCCTCCCGCATCCATCTCACCGTGCCTCGCGCCTTCCGACAGACCACGGACGCGGTGATCCTGCACCATGCCGATCTCGCCGACGGAGACAGCGAGGGACGTACCGGGTACCGGGTGACGACGCCGCTGAGGGCGCTGGCGGAGTGTGCGACCGACGGGGAAGACCAGGACGTGCTCGAATCCGCGGTGTCCGAGGCGCTGGAGCGCGGAATGATCACCCGTCGGAAGCTGCTGCACGCAGCCCAGCTCTGCGGCCCACGGTCCGAGCTGGGAATCGAGCGCGCGCTCGGAGCTCTCTCGTGACAGGACGGTACCGGGATGCGGCGGACCTGAGAAGGGCACTGGAGGCGCGACTCAAGCAGGAGGCCGCCGAGACCGGTGCGGACCTGGCTCGACGCCGGCGACTGGTCGTCTTCGACCGCCTTGCGGCGCGGCTGGCCGAGGACTGCACCGGGGGCTGGGTGCTGAAGGGCGGTGCCGTCATGGAATTCCGCTTTACCGGGCGCGCACGCACCACCAAGGACCTCGACCTGGCGGTACGGCCTGAGCCGGTCGGCGGAGGTCTTGACGGGGACACGGTCCGCGAGCTACTCATCGAGGCTCTGGACTGCGACCTCGACGCCGACGGATTCCGGTTCCGGGTCGCCGCACCGGTAGCTTTGAAGGCGGACGTCGCCGGGCGGGGTGGGTGGCGCTTTTCTGTCGAGGCGCACCTGGCGGGGAAGGTCTTCGCCGGTGTCAGGGTAGACGTGATCGACCGCGGCGAGGAGATCACACTCACCGAGCGCCTGCCCCTCCCCAACACACTGGAGTTCGCCGGGGCGCCGGCGCGTGCGATCGAGGCGGTCGACCGAAGTCAGCACTTCGCGGAGAAACTCCACGCGCTCACCCGCGACTACGGCGATCGGCCCAATACCAGGGTCAAGGACCTGGTGGACCTCGTGCTCCTGATCGAGAGCGGACTCTCCGGCGACAGGGACCTGTTGAAGGCTGTGCGACACGTGTTCGCGGTACGAGCCACGCACGAGATTCCCCTCGTGCTTCCTGACCCGCCGCCGCGGTGGCGGGACGACTATCCGGAGATCGCCGGGGAACTGGCGACCGGCATTCCACCGACCCTCGACGCCGCGATGGCCTTGGTCCGTGACCTGTGGGCCCGGACGCTCGCCGAGGACGCGGGGCAGGACGATGGAGTCACCGCACTTCCAGGACAGAACAAGCAGAAGGACCAACTGAACTGATATGGCAACGACCAAAAGGAAAGCGGCGGACAAGGCACCCGTCACCACTCAGGCTCGCCTTGCGTCACTGATCAAGTCCGCGCGCGACACCATGCGCAAGGACGCCGGCATGAACGGTGATCTAGACCGGTTGCCGCAGCTGTCCTGGCTCCTGTTCCTCAAGGCGTTCGAGGAGCGCGTCGAGGAGGAGGGCGAGGCACTGGACCCGGGCGGATACCGTCGGGCGATCGAGAAGCCCTACCGCTGGACGGACTGGGCGACGGACGAAGACCTCAGCGGCAATGAGCTGAAAACCTTTGTCAACGACGAGCTCATCCCCTACCTGGCGGGCCTGGACAGTGCGGCCGACCGAGGGGCGGAGGACCCGCGCAACGTTATCTCGCTGATCTTCAAGGACGTCGTCAACCGCATGCAGTCGGGAACGCTGCTGCGTGACCTCGTGAACATCGTCAACAAGATTCACTTCATCTCTCATGACGACATCCACACCATGGCGTTCGTCTACGAGTCGATCCTGCGGGAGATGCGCGACGCGGCCGGCGACTCCGGTGAGTTCTACACCCCGCGTCCCGTCAACCGCTTCATGGTGCGGCAGTCGTTTCTCAAACTCGGCGAGACGATCCTCGACCCGGCCTGCGGGACCGGCGGATTCCTGGTGCAGGCACACGAGGAACTGGAGGGGAGGGTCAAGACTGAGACGGAGCAGCGTGAGCTCCACGCGAACCTCAAGGGCATCGAGAAGAAGCCGCTGCCGTATCTGCTGGCGTCGATGAACCTGCTCCTCCACGGTGTGCACGCCCCCCGTCTTCGGCGCGAGAACGCGCTCCTCACCATGCGGAACTCGCAGGCAGCGGACAAGGTCGACGTGGTCCTAACCAACCCGCCGTTCGGCGGGGAGGAGGAGTCGTCGGTCGTGACGGCCTTCCCGTCCGCCTTCCAGACGCAGGAGACAGCCTGGCTGTTCCTGTACTCGATCCTGGACCAGCTGAAGCTGGGTGGCCGGTGCGCCATCGTCCTGCCGAACGGTTCGCTCTTCGCCTCCGGCGAGAACTCGATCGGCGCGAAGATCAAGAAGAAGTTGATGAAGGAGTGCAACCTGCACACCATCGTCCGCCTTCCACAGGGCGTCTTCGCGCCCTATACGCAGATCCCGTCCAACATCCTCTTCTTCGAGAAGACCGGCCCTACGCGGGACGTCTGGTTCTACGAGGTCCCGCTTCCTGAGGGCCGCCGTGGCTACACGAAGACGAAGCCACAGCGGCTGGAGGAGTACGACGACTGCGTGGCATGGTGGGGCGGCAAGTCTCGTGAGGGCCGCGAGGCAGGGGAGCACGCGTGGTCAGTCCCGGCGGCAGAGATCATCGCCGACGGGTACAACTTGGACCGCGCCAACCCGCACATCGGGGATGAGCCGGCTCATCGAACTCCGGAGGAGCTAGTGGACGAGCTGGTGAGGACAGAGTCGGCGATCCTTAAGATGCTTGAGGAGCTGCGGGCGAAGCTGGAGAAGAAGTGACCGAGCTGACTGAGTACACGGTCGAAGACGTTATCAAGCTCGTGCGCAGGCCAATCAGCCCCGCGGCGGGAGAGAGCTACCGTGAGATCGGTCTGCGCTCGTTCGGGAAGGGGATTTTCCACAAGGATCCCGTTACGGCCGAGGCAATCGCCGGGAAAAAGGTCTTCAGAATCCAACCAGGTGACATCATCTTCAGCAATGTATTCGCCTGGGAAGGGGCTGTAGCTATCGCCTCTGAGCAGGAAAAGGGCATGATCGGTTCGCACCGATTTATGACCCATCGGGTGAATCCTGAAATTGCCGATGCACGCTATTTGCTCCACTACTTCTACGGCGGACCGGGATTGAATGTAGTTCGCAGTGCGTCACCTGGGTCAGCGGGGCGCAATCGAACACTTGGGGCGCGGACTTTTGCCGCAAAGAAAATTCACCTGCCCAGCGTCACCGAACAACGCCGTATCGCCGACAAGCTGGACTCGGCCCTGATGAATCAACGAGAAATCGAGGATCGCGTTCGCGTCAGAGATATTTTGGTGAACCGCGCGTTGGATGCCGAAGAATCTGCCATCATCGCCGATTGCTTGGAAAAGGGCTGGCAGACTGGTCCACTCTCGTCGGTTGCGGAGGTGAACCCGAGGACGGTGCGCCCCGATGGCGAAAGCCGCGTGGCATTCATTCCGATGGCGGCAGTAAACGGAAAGAGAGGGGTCATCGATGCGGCGGACTACAAATTTGCCAGTGAAGTGCGCGCCGGACATAAACTATTCATTCGAGGAGATGTGATCTTTGCAAGAATTACGCCCTGCATGCAGAATGGGAAATCTGCGATTTTCCAAGACCCTTCCGCGATGCACGGTTTCGGATCAACCGAATTTCACGTACTTCGCCCTCGTGATGCGAGTGATGCCGAATGGATTCACCGAGTAGTCCGCTCCCGCAAATTTATCGATTCCGCTATTCCCTTTATGTCCGGAACGGCTGGGCAGCAGCGCGTATCGGCCGAGTACCTCAGGAGAGTCGATATCCCCATCCCTCCTTCGGGGGCGGAGAGAGTGAGAACCATTCGAAAATTGAATGACATTCAGTCTCGGAGGGAAAGTTTCAGAGAACTGAATATGAAGCAAGGCGCTGACGCGAAGGCCCTCAGGTCATCCCTTCTAGACGCCGCCTTCGGCGGGCGACTGTAGGTCAGGCGGACGGGGTCACTCCAGCGGTACTCGTCGCCATCCCCCGTCCGTCACCACGACGTGGTCGAGGAATCGCAGACCGACCGCCTCCGCGCCCGTCGCCAGGCGGGTGGTCGTGAGGCGGTCGGCATCGCTCGGCGTCAGGCGGCCGGTGGGGTGGTTGTGGGCGACACCGAACGCGGCACCCCCGAGAGCGAGAACACGCGCCAAGGTGTCTCGGACCGGCACGAGAGTGCGGTCGGACGCGCCATCGGTGAGGACGGAGGTCCGGAGGATCGCGCCCGCCCCATCGCAGGTCACCAGAAGCGCGCGTTCATGGCGCAAGCCACGGAGGAGAGGGCTCGCGACGGCCGCCAGGTCGGCGGAGCCGGAAATTCGCCGCAAGCCGGGAGCCTGCTGCGCCGACACCCGCCGTCCCAGCTGAAACGCTGCCGCGACCCGCGCCGCCTTCGCCGGGCCCACACCCGGCAGACCAGCGGCAAGCTCGTGGGCGGGGACGCGCGAGAGCGCGTGCAGCCCACCGTGCCGGGCGATCAACCGTCCCGCCAGTTCCACGGCGTCCTGACCGGCCAGTCCCGCTCCCAGCAGCAGTGCGAGAAGCTCCCGGTCGGACAACGCCTCCGCGCCCCGGTCGAGCAGCCGCTCTCGCGGCCGATCCTGCGCCGGGACCTCCCTCATGCGCATGCTGACCAGGCCCAGCTCAGTCGACCGAGTCTCGGTCGAAGGGCTCCGCGTCGTCAGGTACGGGATCGGGCTCCTCGGACTCCTCCGCGCCCATCGACGTGATGCTCGGCCCAGAGTCATCGCCACCCTCGGCCGCCGATCCGATCAGGTCGATCAGACGCGCGTGCAGCGTCCGCGAGCGAGCCCTCAGAAAGCCCTCGTAGTCGTCTCGCAGAGCAGCCTGATAGGCGTCCTCCTCGATGAGACAGGTCCGCAGTCGCGCCCTCAGCGTGTCCTCGCCATGCCAGTCGATCAAGTCCTTGAGATATACGGAGGGCGGAGAGTCCGAGACGTTGTTGTTGGTGATCGCGCTCAACATGATCAGGTTTCCGCACACGTTCGCCCGAGTCGCGCTCACTCCGCTTCGCTTCAGAAAGGCACGCGGAAAGAAGTGGTGGAACTGCTTGTCGTTCTGCCCGGCCAGCGCCTTGTCGGTGTCGATGGCCTGACCGGTGTTGAGGTCCACCGGCTTCTCGTACGACATCAGCAAGACGTGCAGCTTGGTTGGCGCGTTGGCGCGTGAGAACTGCGTCCGCTGCCAAAGCACGTCGCGCGGCAGGGCCGCCCCGGTCTCGATCTCCGTCGCCTGGCCGGCAGCAAAGGCGGACACCGCGTCGAGGTCGGCCGTCATCTGAGACTCGCGCCAGCCCTTGAAGTACTCACTGCTCGCCGTCAGCCAGAACCACCGGCCGATCGCCGCGTATTGATCGGCGGTCGGCTTGGGGAGCTGCCGGAAAAGCTCCACCAGGACCGCGAACTGGTTATAATACGGCAGAGCCTCGGCACGAGGAGTCCGGATCTGAGTGAAGAGGAAATCGACCGCTCGAGCAGCCGCCTTGCCGGCTTCGGTCACCGCACCCTGCAGCTCTGCACGGTCGAGACGCCTCAGGTCCTGGATGGACTTCGTGGAGAACCCCAGTCCTGCGGCTGCGGAGATCGTGCGGAGCATCGTCTTGGTATCGACCCGCCCATACCGCTTTCGGTCGAGAACCTGCAGCAGTTGTTCGATCTCTTCCTTGAGGTCGAAGTCGCTCGACCAGGTCCCGGCGCGCACAAGATCAACGATGTCCATCCTCGTGCCCGTGCTGTTGATCCGCTCGAAGATACGGGCCGAGTCCTCCTCAGTGACCTCGACCATGGTGACGACCGGCACCTGATACCCGCGGAACTGATCGCTCAGTGCCTGAGCGCGCCGCACATGCTCGTCCGTCGGCTTGTCCCTCAGCACCCACGCCATCATCGAGCCCGCCGAGTCGAGGTCGCGCACGGGGATGATGTGCGCACCAGCCGGGGTCTCCTCCGTGAGGTACAGGAACTCCTCACGGGCCAGGTCGAATCCGATCCTCCACCGTGCGCCCTGGCCGTGCATCGCGCCCACGAGGCTCGCCAGTCGCTGCTGTCCATCGATGACGTACTGAACCGGAGCGCCTGACACTTGTGGGACAGCGGTCAGCCCAGCAATCTCGTGACCACTAGCGAGCCGACGATCGGACGTGCGCCACATCAGCAAACTGCCGATGGGATAGTTCCGGCGGACCGAGTCCAGCAGATAGAGAACCTGTTCCGGCTCCCAGACGAACGCCCGCTGGTACTTCGGCAGAACGATCTCTCCGGACAGCACGCGGTGCGCGAGCGTCGAGATCGGCGCAATCGTCGGTTCAGGCGCTGTGATGCGCCCCGAGCCCTGAGATGACCCCATTCCGCCCCTCCACTGCTATGCCTACTCGCCTGTGCAGCTGTCAAGACAATCCTAGGAGTCGGCACTGACAATCCGCCGAGCGGGCACGCAGTCCCACTGCGTGCCCGCGTGCCGTTCGAACATCCAGAACCCTCGACGGTTGGACGCCGTGGCCAACGCGTGGCCAACAGCAGTCAGGGACAGGCAGAAACACTCAGATGGAGACCGATCCAACCAGTAGCCTAGAGCCTCCACCGTGCGCCCTAAAATGCCTGGTCAGGGCGCTTTCTAGCGGCCATCCCGGCCAGGGGTGGCGGCCCCGGTCGTCCTCGTTCTTCCCGCCGCCGCCCCCGGGGCTCAGGGCCGCACCCGCCTCCGTCGGGCCGCCGCCGCCCGCAGCACCCGCTGGCCCTCCGTGGAGACGTCGCGGATCTGGCGCAGGCCGGCCGCGGCCGGGGCGGCCTCGTCCATGGCGGCCAGCATCTCCAGGATCGCGGTCTGGCGGGCCGCCTCGCCGGCCAGGAGCGGGCCCGCGCCCGAAGGGTCGCCCGCGCGGCAGCGGGCCACCGGGTCCGGGGCCGCGGCGGCGGTCGTGTCGTGGCCGAGGTGGACCTCCAGGGCCAGCACCGAACAGGCGTCCGCCCAGGCGCGCAGCCCCTCGCCCGCCCGGTCCTCCGGGGCGGCGGCGAGCAGGTCCCGGACCCGGGCGGCCGGTCCGCCGGAGTCCGCGGGAGCGCCCAGGGCGGCACGGGCCTCGGCGAGGCGGGCCGGCCACAGACGGGGCTCGGCGCAGGCGGCCCAGAGCGGGCGCAGCGGATCGGGGCCGGCGCCCGGGGCGGGCCGGGGAAGACAGCGTTCGAGGCAGGCGACCGCTCCGGCGGCGAGCCCGCGGTCGTCGGCGGCGGCGATCAGGTCGAGCAGGCTCATCGGCGTCTCCTGTCAGCCCACCCGTACGTCTCCCCTGCCGGGACACAGGGGGGCGCAGCACTTCCTGTTATCGCATTCAGCGCCGAATGGCCGAAAAGCGTCACTGCCGCTGGCTGATTACCGCCGCTCCCGCCTCCCTGACCCGTCCCCCACCCGTCCCGCCCGCCGCCTGTGCGCCCGGAGCCGCCTCAGTGCGCCGGGAGCGCAGACGGCCCGGCGGGGAACGCGCCGAGGTCCGCGCGCCGGGACTGCATCCCCGTCAGCCTGCGGACGAACAGGATCGCCAGGACCGCCGCGGCGAGGTCCAGGGCGTCGTTGGCCGCGACCAGGTCGAGCCCGCGGACGATCTCGTCGCCGGTCTCCGCGTCGGCGGAGAGGCGGCCGGTGCCCCGGCTCACGAGCTGGTCCGCGACGAACACCGCCCACCAGGCCTTCAGCGGCCCGCGCGGCGCGGCGGTCCGGCCGCCGAGGGTGTCGACCGGGGCACTCGCGGTCCACACCCCCTTCGCCACCCGGTACGGCAGCCACAGGTTGCCGAGGGGCACGAACCAGCCACCGATCGCCCAGCCCGGCCGCAGGGTGTGGGCGTACGGGTCGAACACCTCGGCGTTGATCCGGACCCGGCGCAGCCAGACGAGGAAGACGACCGCCGTCGCGAGGAAGGTGAGCGCCTGGAGGGACCCGGCGGCCGTGTACAGGTGGTCCGCGCGGGTCCACGCCTCCTCGTCGACCACCAGGAAGCCGCCGTCCAGCCCGTCGGCGAGCAGCACGCGGGTGTGGATTCCGGCGGCGATCGCCAGCACGTCCGCGACGGCCGCGGCGCCGAGCAGCACGCACACCGCCTTGGCCAGGCCCACCGGAGAGCGCAGATGGTCCAGCCGGGGCCGGGCCGGCGTCACGCCGGTGCTGCCGGCCCAGGCCCGGCCCCGGTCGGAGCCGGCCGTGACGGCGCACACGCCGCACCGCGCGTCGGCGGTGCCGGCCGGTCTCGTACCGCAGAGTGCACAGAGCATGGAAACGGAACCCCCCAGGATTCGGACGTCGACGTGAGACGCGCGCGCCCCTCCCCGGACGGCGCGGCCACCGGACCGTATGGCCCGGCGGCCGCGTTGTCCATGGTCATAGGCGTTCCAGCGGCTCGGCCCGCGCCGATTCAGCTCAGCCCGCGTCGCTTCAGCTCAGCCCGCGTCAATGTCCTTCGCCAGCGACTGGAACTGCGCGTAGCTCAGCTTCGGCTTGCCCGGGACCCACAGCTTCTGGGCCGTCGCCCGCAGCGGCATCCGGATGCCCGCGGCGACCTGCTCGGCGGTCTGGGCGTTCGGGAAGTCGCCCCAGACCGCGAACCGGCCGCCGAGGATCTGGTCCGAGTAGCGGGCCGGGACCGGGGTGGTGCCGCGCAGCACGAGCGGGGTCCACTGCTCGTAGATCCGCTTGCCGGTCGGATAGACGAAGGCGTTGGGCTGGCCGAGCACGTAGTACATGAACTCGTCGTTGAGGTTGAGGACCTTGCGGCCCTCGCGCAGGTACTCCTCCGGTGACCGGGCCCCGTACTCCTTGCCCGTCCAGTACTCGACCTCGATGTCCTTGTCCGCGCGCACCTCGCTGTCGCGGAACTGGCCGTCGTTCCACGCCTTCGGCCGCATGCCGCGCTTGCGGACCACCTTCGCCCGGTCGTTGAGCCAGCCGGTGGCGAGGTCGGCGATGCCGGCCCCGGAGCCGTACTTCGCGACGGCGGCGCGCTGGAGCTGCGGGTAGGAGGCGGCCGGGTTGCTCGCCATCAGCGCCCGGTACTCGTCGCCGCCCAGGTGCCAGTACGCACCGCCGAACAGCTCCGCGTACTCGCCCAGCAGCTCGTCGATCAGCTTGGCCGCGCCCGGCTTCGAGATGTCCAGCGATCCGGTCGAGGCGACGCCGGAGACGTTGTGCAGCTGGAGGCCGGGGTGGGCGCGCAGCACCGCGCCGAGGTGGCCGGGCGAGTCGATCTCCGGGACGACCTGGATGTGCAGCCGGCGGCCCAGGGCCACGATGTGCCGGACCTGCTTCTTAGTGAGGTGGTCCGGCGAGACCACCTCGGGGTGCGTGTCGGACTCGATGCGGAACGCCTGGTCGTCGGAGAAGTGCAGGCCGAGCTGGTTGAGCTTGAGGTCGGCCATCTCCCGCATCCGGGCCTCGATCCAGGACGCGGTGTAGTGCTTGCGGGCGATGTCGAGGTTGAGCCCGCGCTGCGGCTTGTCCGGCCGGTCGCGCACCACGCCCTCGGGCATGGAGCCGTCGGCGCGCACGGACTGCTTGAGGGTGCGGGTGCCGTAGAAGACGCCCGCCTCACCGGGACCGCTGATCCGCACCCGCCCGTCGGCGGTGCGCAGGGTGTACGACTCCGGCCCGCCGGACGCCTTCGGGGTGAGGGCCAGCTCGACGTCTCCGGCGCGGGCGGGCACCTCGCCCCGGTAGTGGATCTTCAGCTCGCCGGCCAGGAGCTTCCCCTCGTCGGCCAGCTTGCCGCTGCCGTCCGCGATGACGACCCCGCTGTCCTTGCCGGGCTTCCAGCCGGGCCCGTGGGCCGCGGTGTGCTCGCGTACGGCGGGGATGGCGCGGGGCGCCTTCGAGAGCGGGTAGCTCCGGGTCGGTGACGGGGTGGGGGAACGGGAGGACGCCGCACGGGACGTCTCGGGGCCGTTGCCGTGGTCGGATCCGGAGCCGTCGCAGCCGACGAGGGCGACGCTCGCCGCGGCCGCCGCCGTCACGGCCAGGAGGGCGCCGCGTGAGGGTGCCATCAGTCAGAAACCTCCGGTTCGGGGGAAAGGGGGCAGAAAGGAAACAGAACTGTCAAAAATCGGCGCAGATGTAGGGAGGTAACCGGGCATTCTCCTCACACATTCGCTCGTCAGGCATCGCGGAACTCTCCCGTCCGGGTGAAATTCGCGCATCCTTCGCCCACCCTTATCCCCGCGTCGCTAGCGTTGAGCCCTCTTCGCATCCGAGTCCCCCTTCGTCTCTTCTTTCGGAGCTCACGCTGTCCAGGTCCAGCGAGTCCCACGCCGGCCTTCCCGAGCAGCCGCCCCGGCCCGCCCGGCGCACCGCCGTGCCCGTGCAGAGCCGCGCCGGCGAACCCGCCCGGTCCGCCGCGCCCGCCTGGGACCTTCCCCGGTTCAACGGCGCCCCCGCACCCGAGGCCGAGGCGGCCCTCCTGGCGTGCTTCGGCAGCGTGGCCTGGGCGCGGCGCCTCGCCGGCCACCGCCCCTACCCGGACGCGGAGGCGCTGTTCGCCGCGGCCGACGAGGCGGCCTACGACCTCTCCCCGGGCGATCACGCCGAGGCACTGGCGGCCGAGGTGTCCCCGGGGCTGCGGCCGGACGCGCCGCGCTCCGCCCATCTCGCGCTGGCCGCCGCCCACGCCGAGTACGAACGCAGGTTCGGCCATGTCTTCGTGATCTGCCTGGACGGCTACCCGCCCGCCGAACACCCCGACCAGGTGCTGGCCGGCATCCGGGCCCGGCTGGCGCACGAGGAGGACCGGGAGCGGGCGGTCACGGCGGACGAGATGCGGCGACTCGCCCGGGGCCGCCTGGCCGCGTTGATATCGAGTCGGTAACGGGTTGGGGCCGGGCCGCACGGCCCGGATTCCCCGGCACTGAGGGGCCGGACAGGGTCGTGGAGGGCTGTCCATAGCCCGTCCGTGCCTGTTTCGTTGCCACTTTGATCACACCGGAGGGCCCCGCGCGATCGAACCGACAATCCGTCGCTACGATGGCCGGGGCCGGTGGACCGTACCCGGCCGGGTCAGACCGACAGTCAAGCCGGCCGACCCCAATCCCCGCTCCCGGAGGGTTCTTCCGTGCCGGCTGGAACGCTGTACCGCGGCCGGGAAGGCATGTGGTCCTGGGTGGCTCATCGAGTCACCGGTGTCCTCATTTTCTTCTTCCTGTTCGTGCATGTCCTGGACACCGCCCTCGTCCGCGTCTCCCCCGAGGCATACGACGACGTCGTGTCCACGTACAAGACGCCGATCGTCGCGCTCCTCGAATACGGCCTGGTGGCCGCGATTCTCTTCCACGCGCTGAACGGTCTGCGCATCGTCGCCGTGGACTTCTGGGCCAAGGGCCCGCGCGTTCAGAAGCAGATGCTCTGGGCCGTGCTGGGCATCTGGATCGTGCTGATGCTGGGTGCCCTGTACCCCGTCCTCGGCCACGCCGCACGCGAACTCTTCGGGAGCTGAGGCCCATGTCCACCGAGACTTCCGCGATCGGCGCCGTCGAGGGCGCTTCGCTCTACGACGTCGACCATCCGGCCCCCGTCATCGAGCCGCCGCGCAAGCGGACCGGCAAGACCCCCAAGGGCTCGCGCACCAACTTCGAGATGTACGCCTGGCTCTTCATGCGCCTGTCGGGCATCGTGCTGGTCGTCCTGGTCATCGGCCACCTGCTGATCCAGCTGGTGCTGGACGGCGGCGTGTCCAAGATCGGCTTCGCCTTCGTGGCGGGCCGCTGGGCCTCGCCGTTCTGGCAGGTCTGGGACCTGGCGATGCTGTGGCTCGCCATGCTGCACGGCGCCAACGGTCTGCGTACGGTCATCAACGACTACGCCGAACGGGACAACACCCGCTTCTGGCTGAAGATGCTGCTGTACACCGCCACGGTGTTCACCGTCCTGCTGGGCACGCTGGTGATCTTCACCTTCGACCCGAACATCCGCTAGGCGCCGGGCCCGAAGGACCAGAGGTAAACCATGCAGATCCACACGTACGACACCGTCATCGTCGGCGCCGGCGGCGCCGGCATGCGCGCGGCCATCGAGTCGACCAAGCGCAGCCGCACCGCCGTGCTGACCAAGCTCTACCCCACCCGCTCCCACACGGGCGCCGCGCAGGGCGGCATGGCCGCCGCGCTGGCCAACGTGGAGGAGGACAACTGGGAGTGGCACACCTTCGACACGATCAAGGGCGGTGACTACCTGGTCGACCAGGACGCCGCCGAGATCCTGGCGAAGGAGGCCATCGACGCCGTCCTCGACCTGGAGAAGATGGGCCTGCCGTTCGGCCGTACGCCCGAGGGCAAGATCGACCAGCGCCGGTTCGGCGGTCACTCCCGCAACCACGGCGAGGCCCCGGTCCGCCGTGCCTGCTACTCGGGCGACCGCACCGGCCACATGATCCTCCAGACGCTCTACCAGAACTGCGTCAAGGAGGGCGTGGAGTTCTTCAACGAGTTCTACGTCCTGGACCAGCTGGTCGTCGAGGAGGACGGGGTCAAGAAGTCCGCCGGCGTCGTCGCCTACGAGCTGGCCACCGGCGAGATCCACGTCTTCCAGGCGAAGTCGGTCATCTACGCCTCGGGCGGCACCGGCAAGTTCTTCAAGGTGACGTCGAACGCGCACACCCTGACCGGTGACGGCCAGGCCGCCTGCTACCGCCGGGGTCTGCCGCTGGAGGACATGGAGTTCTTCCAGTTCCACCCGACCGGCATCTGGCGGATGGGCATCCTGCTGACGGAGGGCGCCCGCGGTGAGGGCGGCATCCTCCGCAACAAGGACGGCGAGCGCTTCATGGAGAAGTACGCGCCCGTCATGAAGGACCTCGCCTCCCGCGACGTCGTCTCGCGCTCCATCTACACGGAGATCCGCGAGGGCCGCGGCTGCGGTCCCGAGGGCGACCACGTCTACCTCGACCTGACGCACCTGCCGCCGGAGCAGCTGGACGCCAAGCTCCCGGACATCACCGAGTTCGCGCGTACGTACCTCGGCATCGAGCCCTACACGGACCCGATCCCGATCCAGCCGACCGCGCACTACGCCATGGGCGGCATCCCGACCAACGTCGAGGGCGAGGTGCTGGCCGACAACACCACCGTCGTCCCGGGCCTGTACGCCGCCGGCGAGGTCGCCTGCGTGTCGGTGCACGGCGCCAACCGCCTCGGCACCAACTCGCTGCTCGACATCAACGTCTTCGGACGCCGCGCGGGCATCGCCGCCGCCGAGTACGCCGCGAAGAACGACCTCGTCGAGCTTCCGGAGAACCCGGCGCAGCAGGTCATCGACCAGGTCGAGCGGCTGCGCAACTCCACGGGCACCGAGCGGGTCGCGACGATCCGCCAGGAGCTCCAGGAGTGCATGGACGCCAACGTGATGGTGTTCCGCACCGAGCAGACGATCAAGGCCGCGGTCGACAAGATCGCGGAGCTGCGCAAGCGCTACCTGGACGTGTCCATCCAGGACAAGGGCAAGCGGTTCAACACGGACCTGCTGGAGGCCATCGAGCTGGGCAACCTGCTCGACCTCGCCGAGGTCATGGCGACGTCGGCGCTGGCGCGCAAGGAGTCCCGCGGCGGTCACTACCGCGAGGACTACCCCACCCGCGACGACGTCAACTTCATGCGCCACACCATGGCGTACCGCGAGGTCGCCGAGGACGGCACCGAGTCGATCCGGCTGGACTACAAGCCGGTCGTCCAGACCCGCTACCAGCCGATGGAGCGTAAGTACTGATGGCTACACCCACCCTGGACAAGGCCGACAAGGCTCCCGAGCCCGAGCCCGGCTTCGCCGACTCGCCGTACATCACGGCCACGTTCCGCATCCGTCGGTTCAACCCAGAGGTCTCCGACGAGGCCCAGTGGCAGGACTTCCAGATCGAGATCGACCCGAAGGAGCGTGTCCTCGACGCCCTTCACAAGATCAAGTGGAACCAGGACGGGACGCTCACGTTCCGCCGGTCCTGCGCGCACGGCATCTGCGGTTCGGACGCCATGCGGATCAACGGCAAGAACAGGCTCGCCTGCAAGACGTTGATCAAGGACCTGAGCCCGGAGAAGCCGATCACGATCGAGGCCATCAAGGGCCTCACGGTCCTCAAGGACCTCGTGGTCGACATGGACCCGTTCTTCCAGGCGTACCGCGACGTCATGCCCTTCCTCATCACCAAGGGGAACGAGCCGACCCGCGAGCGTCTGCAGTCCCCCGAGGACCGCGAGCGCTTCGACGACACCACCAAGTGCATCCTGTGCGCCGCGTGCACGTCCTCGTGCCCGGTGTTCTGGAACGACGGCCAGTACTTCGGCCCGGCGGCGATCGTCAACGCGCACCGCTTCATCTTCGACTCGCGCGACGAGGGCGGCGAGCAGCGCCTGGAGATCCTCAACGACCGTGACGGTGTGTGGCGTTGCCGCACCACCTTCAACTGCACGGACGCCTGCCCGCGTGGCATCGAGGTCACCAAGGCGATCCAGGAGGTCAAGCGCGCGCTGATCACGCGTCGCTTCTGATCCCCCGAGTATGTGAAGAGGCCCGGTCCCCCGCGAGGGGACCGGGCCTCTTGCCGTGTCCGGGGGCCCGGGCGGTACGGCCGTCCGGATGACCACCCTCCGGCACCGTCCTGGCCGTGGAGCGCGGCCTCGTCGCCGAACTCGCCCCGCTCGTCCGGGGCCTGGCCGAGTCGGCCCGGGCCGAACGGCGCGACCGTCCGCACACCGGACGGGCGGTCCGTCGAGGACCTGCGGCTGGTGAAGGGGCGTCACCTGCGGACCGGGGCACTGTACGAGACCGGGTCGAAGGGCTGCGTCAGTCCCAGGCCGCCCCGCCCCGGTCCTCCGCGACCACCATGATGCGCCGCAGCATGTCGTTGAGCAGGGCCCGCTCGTCCGCGTCCAGGACCCCGAGGAGCCGTTCCTCCTCGTGCCCGAGGAAGGCCATCGCGCCGAGCCAGGTCGACCGGCCCTCGTCCGTCAAGACCACGTCGACGCGGCGCCGGTCCGTGGTGGACGGGGTGCGCCGGACGAAGCCGCGGCGCTCGACCGCGTCCAGCCGGCCGGTGACGGACGCGGGGGCGAGGTCGAGGTCGGCGGCCAGTTCGGACGGGGCCGCCGTGCCGCCGCGTCCGGCCAGCTTGTGCAGGGTCTCGAACTCCTGCCGGTCCAGGTCGAAATCGATGAGGGACTGCTCGCGCACCCGGCGCAGGTGGACGGAGAGCTTCTTCATCCGGGTCACCGCGCCCTCGACATCCGGGTCGAGCTCGGGAAGCACGGGTCTCCAGCGCTCCACGTGCCCGTCGGTCCAGTCGCGTCGCTCCATGGCGCTCAGCCTACGCGGGCGCCTTCGAGGACGGCGGGGAAGTCTTTCGGAAGCGAAATTCTTGTTGACGGGTACTTCGGTACCGAAATAGATTGCCGCCCATGACCCACCCCTTGAGGACGCGCTCGTTCCGGCTGCTCTTCATCGGCCGCTCCCTGTCGATGCTGGGCGACTCCGCGATCCCGGCCGCGCTCACCCTCGCCGTCTATCTGGCCACCGGTTCGAACAGCGCCCTCGCCCTGGTGCTGGGGTGCGCGATGGTGCCCAAGCTGCTGCTGCTCCCGCTGGGCGGTGTCGTCGGTGACCGCTTCAACGCCCGCACGGTGGCCCTGACCACCGATCTCGTGCGGTGCGCGACGCAGCTCTTCGTCGGTGCCGAACTGCTCTCCGGCACCCCGGCCCTCTGGCAGATCGCCCTGGCCGAGGCGGTCGGCGGCGCCGCCGGGGCCTTCGCGATGCCGACCTCGTCGCCGCTGGTCCGGGGCACCGTGGACGAGTCGGCGCTGCTGCGCGCCAACACGCTGATGGCGGTGGCCTCCGGGACCGCGCGGATCGGCGGGCCGGCCGTCGCCGGGGCCCTGATCCTCACGGCCGGGCCGGGCTGGGCCTTCGTGCTGGACGGCGCCAGCTTCGCGGTCAGCGCCGCCCTGCTGTACGTGATCCGGGTCCGCCACGTCCCGATCCCCCGGCGCTCCCTGCTCGGCGACCTCAAGGCCGGCTGGACCGAGGTCCGCGGCCGTGACTGGTACTGGACGAGCCTGATCGCGCACGCCGTCTGGAACGGGGCGGCGGCCGTGCTGACCACGCTCGGCCCGGCCCTCTTCCTGCACGGCCCGGGCGGCAAGGGGGCCTGGGTCGTGCTCCTCCAGACCGGGGCGGTGGGCCTGCTGGCCGGCTCGCTGGTGGCCGCCCGCATCCGGCCCCGCCGGGCGGTCCTGGCCGCCAACCTCGCCGGCGCGCTGTACGTGCTGCCGCTCTGCCTGCTGGCCGCGCACGCCCCGGTGGCCGTCTCGCTCACCGCGTACGGGATCGCCATGGCCGGTCTCGGCTTCCTCAACCCGGTCTGGGAGACCGCCGTCCAGTCCGCGGTGCCGCCGCAGGCCCTGGCCAGGGTCACCTCGTACGACTGGCTGCTCTCGCTGGCCGCGATGCCCCTCGGCTACACCCTCGCCCCGCTCGCCGCCTCCGCCTGGAACACGGAGGTCCCGCTCGCCGCGGCCGGGCTGCTGGCGGGCGCCGCCTGCGCGGCCACCGCCGCGGTGCCGGGCGTACGGCGCTTCGGGGCACCCGCCGCCGGCGCGGCGCGGGAGACCGGGGCGCCGGCGGGGACGACGCCCGCGGCGAGGTAGCGGGCGCGGCCCGGATACGCTCGGGCCGTGGTGAAGGAAGAGAAGAACGCGAAGGCCGCCAAGGCCCCCCGGAGCGAGCAGACCCGCGCGCTGATCCTCGAAACGGCGCTCCGGCTCTTCCAGGAACGCGGTTACGACCGGACCACCATGCGGGCCATCGCCCAGGAGGCGGGCGTCTCCGTGGGGAACGCCTACTACTACTTCTCGTCCAAGGAGCACCTGGTCCAGGGGTTCTACGACCGGCTCGCCGCCGAGCACGCGGAGGCGGTGCGGCCGGTCCTGGACGGCGAGAAGGAGCTCGCGGCCCGGCTGCGCGGGGTGCTGCTGGCCTGGCTGGACGTGGCGGAGCCGTACCGCCCCTTCGCCACACAGTTCTTCAAGAACGCCGCCGATCCGGAGAGCCCGCTCAGCCCGTTCTCACCGGAGTCGGCCACCGCGCGCGAGGCGGTCATCGCGATCCACGCGCGCTGCCTGAACGGCTCCACCACCCGGACGGACCCCGAACTGACCCCGCTGCTCCCGCGGTTGATGTGGCTCGCGCACATGGGCCTGGTGCTGTTCTGGGTGTACGACCGGACGGCCGGCGCCGCCCGCAGCCGCCGGCTGGTCACGCGTACGGTCCCGATCGCCGCGCGCGCCCTGGCGGTGTCCCGGTTCCGGGTGCTGCGGCCGCTGGTGCGGCAGGTGCACGAGGTGCTGGAGGAGTTCCTGCCGGAAACGACGGCGCGGGCGGCCGGACCGCTGAAGTCCTAGCCGCCCGCGCGTCGTCGCAGGGGTGGATCAGATCCAGCCGAGCTCCCACAGGCGCCAGACGCCCGTGCCGTCGGAGAGGTACTGCGAGCCGGAGACGTCCGACTTGGCGATGACGTAGTCCTTCTTCTGCCACAGCGGCACCAGCGGCACGTCCTCGCCGACCAGCTTCTGGAGATCCTTGAAGTCCCCCGAGGCCCGGCTGCGGTCGCTGTACTGCAGCGTGGCGCCGATCAGGTCGTCCATCTTCTTGCTGGTGTAGCCGTTGTGGAGGGTGTTGTCGCGGCCGACGAGCGGCTGGCTGAAGGTGTCGGGGTCCGGGTAGTCGGGGAGCCAGCCGACGGTGTACATGTCGTACTTACCCGCCGCGTAGTCCTTCTGGAACTGGGTCCACTCGACGGCCTTGATCGACACCTTGAAGAGTCCGGTGGAGTTCAGCTGACGCTGGATCTCCTTGGTCTCGTCGACGTACTGGTCACCCTCGCGGTAGCCGAAGGTCAGGGCCAGCGGCGTCTGGACGCCGACCTCGTCCATGAGCGCCTTCGCCCGCTTGGAGTCCGGCGAGGGGTAGGCGTCGAAGAACGGGGTGCTGTGCCCGATGGTGCCCTGCGGGATCAGCGAGTAGAGCGGTTCGACGGTGCCCTTGTAGACCTTGCTCACCAGCGGGCCGCGGTCGATGACCGCCGCGATGGCCTGGCGGACCCTGCGGTCGGCGAGCGGGGCGTCCTTGCGGACGTTGAAGACGAGGTTGCGGATCTCGGCGCTGTCCGCCTCGGTGACGCGCTTGTCGGTGTCGCCCGGATTCAGCTCGGCGAGCGCCGACGGCGGCAGCTGACGGTGCGTCACATCGACCTGGCCGGACTTCCAGGCCGAGAGGAGGTCGTCGGACTCCTTGTAGTACCGCACGGTGACCGGCTCGCCGGTCCTGGAGATCGCCCCCTTGTACCGCGAGTTCGGCACGAGTTCGGCCTTCACACCGTCCTCGTAGGACTTCAGGACGTACGGCCCCGAGCCCATCACGTTGCCGTCGTTGCGCAGCTTGTGCTCCGCGTAGGAGTCCTTCTCCACGATCGCGCCGGCGCCCGTGGCGATCTTCTGCGGGAAGGTCGCGTCACGCGCGGAGAGGTTGAAGGTGATGGTCCGGCCCTCGGTGACCACGTTCTTCAGGCTGGGGAACAGGACCGAGGGACCGGCGTCCACCTTCATCTCCAGCATCCGGTCGAACGAGTACTTGACGTCCTCGGCGGTGACCTCGTCACCGTTGGAGAACGTCAGGTCGTCACGGAGCTTGCACTGGTACGTCTGGAGCTTGCCGCCGATGAAGCCGCAGCTCTCGGCCGCGTCCGGCTCGGGGACGATCCCGCCGGACTTGAACGTCATCAGGGACTGGTAGACGTTGCTGTACATCGCCCAGGAACCCGCGTCGTAGGCGCCCGCCGGGTCGAGCGACGTCACCGCGTCGGTCGTACCGACGACGATCGGATCGGAGTTCCCCTCGTCCGAGGGAAGGAGTTGCCAGGCGACCACGCCTGCGATGACCAATACCGCGAAAATCGCGAGAATCCGTAGCCGGATCGACCGCATTGACGTGCTCTCCCTTAACAGCCCCACCTCGGTGTCGCGCTCAGATACGCAGATCACCGCACGTTCGCGCCCAGCAAATCACACGATTTTCACATCTGGAAGGGGAGAACAGAGGCTCATAGCCAATTGTTTGTCAGTCGAAACCTTTGACACTGAAGCCGAATACAGAGGGTTCCCGAACGGTCACCGGTTCCGCCATTTCGCGTGCGTACGAGGGTGATTACGCCTGCCGGGAGGCGAGCTCGACCACGGTGATGTCGGACGGCGCGCCGACCCGCACGGGAGGACCCCAGGCACCGGCGCCCCGGGTGACGTAGAGCTGGGTGTCGCCGTAGCGTTCGAGTCCGGCGACCGTCGGGTTGGACAGCTCCGCCACGTAGTTGCCCGGCCACAGCTGGCCGCCGTGGGTGTGCCCGGACAGCTGCAGGTCCACGCCGTGCTCGACGGCCTCGTCGATCACCACGGGCTGGTGGGCCATGAGCACGACCGCGCGGGCGGGGTCGCGGTCCCCGAGGGCGCGGGCGAAATCCGGGCCCTGTCCTTCGCTCTCGCCCGCGATGTCATTGACCCCGGCCAGATCGAAACCGCCGGTCTCCACCCGGGCGTTCTCCAGCGGGTGCAGCCCCAATTCCCTTACATGATCAACCCATTGGGCGGCGCCGGAGTAGTACTCGTGATTGCCGGTGACAAAGAACGCGCCGTGCCGGGCGCGGAGGCCGGCAAGCGGTTCGGCGGCCGGACCGAGATCGGCGACCGAACCGTCCACCAGATCACCGACGACCGCGATGAGATCGGGCTGCGTCCGGTTGACCGCGTCCACGATCCGCTGCGTATGGGAGCGGCCCAGGATCGGACCCAGGTGAATATCGCTGACGACGGCGACCCGGAAACCGTGGGCGGACCTCGGCAGCCGGGCGAGCGGCACGGTGACCCGCTTCACCCGGGGCCCGCGCAGCACGCCGTACGTCCCGTAGCCCACGGTGCCCAGGCCGGCCACGGCGGCGGCACCCCCGACCGCCCGCGCCACGAACAGCCGCCGCGACGGGGCGTGGAGGGCGGGCGCGACGGGCTCCGGCCCGGGCGCGGCCCGCGGCGCCGGCGCCGGTACGGGGACGGGCGCGGATTCCCGTACGGGGGCCGGACCGCCGCCGCCCGGCGCGCGAGCCACCGGCGCAGCAGGGGGCGTACGGCCTCGCCGACGAGCAGGGCGAGCGTCAGGTAGAGCAGCGCGGCGAGCCAGAGGTAGCCGGGCCAGGCCAGCGCCCGCTGGAGCGGGAAGGGCGCGCCCGCCGGTCCGGCGGCCAGGGCTCCGACGCTGAGCAGCGGCAGCACGTACGCGGCGATCGTGCCGGCCCTGCGCCAGGGGCTGCCCTGGGCCGTCGTGTCACCGACGAACCGGCGCCACAGATAGCGGTGCACAGCCGCCAGCAAGGCGAGCACCACGACCGCCGCCAGCACGGCCCCCACGACCCGCATGTCCCGCTCCCCCGCCCCGTTCGTCCCGGTACCGCCTGATTCAGGCCCCGGTCGGGACCAGTGATTTCAAGCCTTTTCGGTACGCAGGGCCCTGACGCCCCGGAACCCGATCCAGCCCACGGCCGTCCCCAGGAGAAAGGACGTGATGGCGAGCAGCAGATGCACCCAGAAGTACGCGGTCGGGTCACCGGCGTCGTCGAAGGCGAGGCCGCTGCCGTCCTTCCACAAGTTTTTAGCGAAGGTGACCCAGATGACCCACGACCACGCCCCGAAGGCGAGCAGGAACCAGGAGACCGGGCGGCTGAGCTTCATGGATTCAGTATCGCCGCCGCGCTCCGGGGGGCTCGGGCGGGGTGGTCCGTACCGGCGGTCCGCCCGGCGGGTCATGCTGCCAGTACATATATTCACATCAACTGCATGTACGTTTTCGACCGTGCCAGCTCTCAAGAAGGCCGCGTTGGCGGTCACCTCTGCCGCCCTGCTGTCCGCTTTCGCCGTCACGCCCGCCTCCGCGGCCGACGGGGACGACGACGCCCCCAAGCCTCCCGCGACCATGTCGCAGGTGGGCGGCGCGCAGCTGGGGCGGACCGGCACCCAGGTCAACCTCGGGCCCGGCGCCCCGGTGCTGCCCAAGAAGCTGACGGGCCGGTCGTGGATGGTCTCGGACGCGGAGACCGGCGAGGTGCTCGCCGCGCACAACGCGCACTGGCGGCTGCCCCCGGCGTCCACGCTGAAGATGCTCTTCGCGGACACCCTGCTCGACGATCCGGCGCTCCTGCCGAAGACGCGGGAGTACACGGTGAAGGACGAGGACCTCGCCGGCATGGGCGAGGGCAGCAGCCTCGTCGGCATCAAGGAGGACCTCAGCTACACGGTGCACGACCTGTGGCTCGGGGTCTTCCTGCGCTCGGGGAACGACGCGGTGCACGTACTGGCCTCGATGTACGGCGGTGTGCCGAAGACCGTCCGGGCCATGCAGGACCGCGCGGTGGAGCTCCAGGCGCTGGACACGAACGTGGTGTCGCCCGACGGGTACGACGCGCCCGAGCAGGTCTCCAGCGCGTACGACCTCTCGCTCTTCGCCCGCGACGGGCTCCAGAACGCGGACTTCCGGGAGTACTGCTCGACCGCCACCGCGCAGTTCCCCGGCGAGAAGAAGAAGGGCGAGAAGCGCGAGACCTTCGGCATCCAGAACACCAACCGGCTGCTCACCGGGGCCGACGGCGTCACCGCGTACAAGGGCATCGCGGGCGTCAAGAACGGCTACACCACGCACGCCGGCAACACCTTCACCGGCGTCGCGGAGCAGGGCGGCAAGGTCCTCCTGGTCACCGTCATGCACCCGGCCGACGACGAGACGCACGCGGTGTACAAGGAGGCGGCCCGGCTCCTGGACTGGGGGTTCGCCGCGACCGGCAAGGTCACCCCGGTCGGTGAGCTGGTCGCGCCGAAGTCCGCGGTCACCGGCGACGGCGCGGACACCGCCGGGGCGGGCAAGGGCGCCGAGGCGGACACGGCGGCCACGGACAAGGGCGGCCACGGGCCGGACAAGGCCGCGCGGGCTGCGGCCGCCACCGACGGCTCCAGCGGGGTCGGCATCGCGCTGGGCATCGTCGGCGGGGTGCTGGTCCTCGTGGCGGGCGGGGTCTTCCTGGTCAACCGGCGCTGGCCGCTGCCGGACCTGATGCGTCGCCGTCCTCGCCCGTGACGCGCCGGGCGGCGGGCGTGGAGCCCCCCTCCGCGTCCGCCGCCCGCTCGGCCTCCTTGCCCGGGGTCGCCGTCCAGGCGGCGCAGAACAGCAGCAGCTTCGCCGTGAAGTTGATCCACAGCAGCAGGGCGATCGGCACTCCGAAGGCGCCGTACATGCTCTTGGACGCGACGCCCTTCATATAGCTGCCGAGGAGCAGCTTGAGCAGTTCGAAGCCGACCGCGCCGATCAGCGCGGCCACCATCAGCCGGCGGCGCGGCGGTTCGACGCCGGGCAGCAGCGTCAGCAGATAGAGCAGCAGCAGGAAGTCGGCGGCGACGGCCACCAGCAGGGCGGCGATCCGCAGCAGCACCCCGCCCGCCCCGTCCTCGGGGATGTGGAGCAGGTCGGCGACCCAGCCGACGGCCACCGAGCCGACCGAGGAGATCGCGAGCGTCACCAGCGCCGCACCGCCCAGGCCGAACAGCACCCCGGCGTCCTGGAGCTTCCGCAGGACCGGATTGCCCTCGTCCAGGTCGTCCCTCTCCCAGACCGCGCGCAGGCAGTCCCGCATCGAGCCGATCCAGCCGATGCCGGTGAAGAGCAGCAGCGCACCGGCCACCAGACCCACCGTGCCCGCGTGGGCGACCAGGTTGTCGATGCCGAGCTGGTCGGAGATGCCGGGCACCTGCTCGGCGATCTTGTCCTCGATCGTGTCCAGCTGCTTGTCGGTCAGCAGCGCGGCACCGATCGCCGCGCCGACCGCGATCAGCGGGAAGAGCGCGAGGAAGCTGATGAACGTGATGGCCGCGGCCAGCCGGGCCCAGTGGACCCGCACCAGCGTCTCGTAACTGCGCCAGGCGTGCGTCTCCATCAGCCGGGAGACGAGTGGCCCGATGACGGGGAGTTTCTTCAGCCAGTCCATGGATCACGACTACCCCTCCGGAGCGCCAAAACCGAAGCCCGGTGCGGGGTGCGGGGGATGGCGGCCACTCAATCACCCATTTCGGTGAGTGTTGTAACAAATCCCTCAAAGGTGTTATCCCGGGCGATACGGTCACCCCCATGTCTGTCGACACCGTGTCCCTGACCGGCTGGGGCCGCACCGCCCCGACGACCGCGCTGCGTTTCCGCCCCCGTAGCCACGAGGAGGCCGCGGCGACCGTGCTGGGCTGCGGGCCGCGCGGCTCGATCGCCCGGGGCCTGGGCCGGACGCACGGCGACGCGGCGCAGAACGCCGGGGGTTCGGTCCTCGACATGACGGCACTCGACCGCGTCCGGGCGATCGACGCGGCGGCCGGCCTGGTGGTCTGCGACGCCGGCACGACACTGCACCGGCTGCGCGAGGTGATGCTTCCGCTCGGCTGGTTCCCGCCGGTGGTGCCCGGCGGGCGATACGTCACGGTGGGGGGCGCGATCGGCTCGGACGCGCACGGCGACAACCACCGCGCGGCCGGCTCCTTCTCCCGCCACGTCACGGAGTTCACGCTGCTCACCGCCGACGGCGAGGCGCGTACGGTGCGTCCGGGCACCCCGCTCTTCGACGCGACCGCCGGCGGCCTCGGACTGACCGGCGTCATCCTCTCGGCCACGCTCCGGTTCCGGCCCGTCACCACGGCCCTGATGTCGGTGGACACCGAGCGGGCGGGCGGCCTGGACGACCTGCTGGCCCGGATGGCGCGCGGCCACCGCCCCTACGAGTACGCCCGGATCGACCTCACCGCCCGGGGCCGGGCCACCGGTCGCGGCGTCCTGGTCCGCGCGGACCACGTACCGGTGCAGGCGCTCCCGGCGCACGCCCGGCGCACCGCGCTCGCGCTCGGCCCGGCGCGCCGCCCCGCCGCCCTGCCGCTGCTGCCCCGCCTCTTCGCCCGGCTCTCCGCCGCCGCGCTCAACGAGATCGGCTACCGCTCCGCTCCCCGGTCGCGCACCGGGGAGCTCCAGCCGCTCGGCGCCTTCTTCCGCGCCCTGGACGCCCGGCCCCACAGCAACCGCGTCTCCCCCACCGGCGGCCGCATCCACTACGCGTTCCTGGTCGGGCACGGACAGGAGGAGACGCTGCGGCGGATCGTCGGACGCATCGCCCGCAGCCGCTGCCCGTCCTTCCGGGCGGTGCTCAGGCGGTGCGGCGAGGGCGGCCCCGGCTGGCTGTCGTTCCCCGCGCCCGGCTGGCACCTCTCCCTCGATCTGCCGGCCGGCCTGCCGGGGCTCGCCCGCTTCCTCGACTCGCTGGACGAGGAGGTGGCGGCGGCGGGCGGCCGGGTCTCCCTCACCGAGGACGCCCGGCTGCGCCCCGGCGCGCTCGCCGCGATGTACCCGCGGCTGCCCGACTTCCGGGCGCTGCGGGCCGAACTGGACCCGAACGGGGCGTTCCGCTCGGACCTGTCCCGCCGGCTGTCGCTGTAGACCCCTCTTCCCCTGCAAGGAGCGTTCCCGTGAAGGATGCCTTCGGTGCCCCGCAGTCCCTGCTCGTCCTCGGCGGCACGTCGGAGATCGGGCTCGCCACCGCACGCCGCCTGATCGCCCACCGCACCCGCACGGTGTGGCTGGCCGGCCGGCCCTCGCCCGCCCTGGAGGCCGCGGCGGAGGACCTGCGCCACCGGGGGGCGTACGTGCAGACCGTGGCGTTCGACGCGCTGGACACCGAGTCCCACGAGACGGTCCTCGGCAAGGTCTTCGCCGAGGGCGACATCGACATGGTGCTGCTCGCCTTCGGCATCCCGGGCGACCAGGGGCGCGACGAGGAGGAACCGCTCGCGGCGGTCCGGGTGGCGCAGACGAACTACACCGGCGCGGTCTCCGCCGGTCTGGTGTGCGCGGGCGCGCTCCAGGCGCAGGGGCACGGCTCCCTGGTGGTGCTGTCCTCGGTGGCCGGCGAGCGGGCCCGGCGGGCGGACTTCATCTACGGGTCGAGCAAGGCGGGCCTGGACGTGTTCGCGCAGGGCCTCGGCGACGCGCTGCACGGCACGGGGGTGCACGTGATGGTGGTGCGGCCCGGGCTCGTGGTCCCGGACGCGGCGGCGGTCCGGGGAGCCGGGGGGCCGCTGGCGACGATCCCGTTCACCCGGACGCCGCTGGTGACGACGCCGGGTGCGGTGGCGGACGCGATCGTGGCGGGGCTGCGGAGGCGTTCGGAGACGGTGTGGGTGCCGGGGGCGCTGCGCGCGGTGATGTCCGCGCTGCGGCACGTACCCCGGCCGCTGTTCCGGCGGCTGCCGGTGTGACGGGCGCTACGGGTGCAGCGAGGGCGCGTCCAGGGTGCTGCCGCTCTGCGCGGGGACCGCGGGGCCGGTGCCGCCCGCGCCGAACGGGAACTCGTTGATCTTGCGCCAGACGCGGTCCAGCCGGCCCTGCTCGTACAGCGCGAAGGAGCCGCAGATCCAGGACGCCTCGTAGTCGGCGAGCTCCTCGTACGCCCGGTCCATCGCCGCTTCGGAGATGTCGTGGGCGACGGTCACATGCGGGTGGTACGGGAACTGGAGCTCGCGCACCAGGGGCCCGGAGGCGTCCCGGACCCGCTTCTGGAGCCAGGCGCAGGCCGAGGCGCCCTCGACCACCTGGACGAAGACGACCGGGGACAGCGGGCGGAAGGTGCCCGTGCCGGCCAGCCGCATCGGGAAGGGGCGGCCGCCGGTCGCGATCGAGGCGAGGTGCGCCTCGATCGCGGGCAGGTCGGCGGCCTCGGCCTCGGTCGGCGGCAGGAGGGTGACGTGGGTGGGAATGCCGTGTGCGGCAGGGTCCCCGAAGCTCGCGCGGCGTTCCTGGAGCAGGCTGCCGTAGGGCTCCGGGACCGCGATCGAAACGCCGAGCGTTACGGTCCCCACGTCGTTCTCCTCAATCCTCGGTGGTCTGTTTTCAGCCACGGGCGGCCGCAGACTTCACGCCGCAAGTGTGCCGCCTGCGAGCCCTGTGCCGCCAGGGTCCTTGGACTCAGTGCTTGGCGGGCAGAAGGCCCATCCGGTCGTAGGTGAGCGCCAGGGTCTCGGCGGCCACGGCCCGCGCCTTCTCGGCACCCTCGGCCAGGATGGAGTCCAGCGTCTCGGGGTCGTCCAGGTATTCCTGCGTACGCGTGCGGAACGGTGTGACGAAGTCGACCACGACCTCGGCCAGGTCCGTCTTCAGCGCGCCGTAGCCCTTGCCCTCGTACTTCTGCTCCAGCTCCGGCACCGAGGCGTCGGTGAGCGCCGAGTAGATGGCGAGCAGGTTGCTGACGCCGGGCTTCTCGGCCAGGTCGAAGCGGATCACCGTGTCGGTGTCGGTGACGGCGCTCTTCACCTTCTTGGCGGTGGTCTTCGGCTCGTCCAGGAGGTTGATCAGCCCCTTCGGGTTCGCCGTCGACTTGCTCATCTTCGAGGACGGGTCCTGGAGGTCGTAGATCTTCGCCGTCTCCTTGAGGATGTACGGCTCCGGGATCGTGAAGGTGTCGCCGTAGGTGCCGTTGAACCGCTCGGCGAGATCACGGGTCAGCTCCAGGTGCTGGCGCTGGTCCCCGCCCACCGGGACCTCGTCGGCCTGGTAGAGCAGGATGTCGGCGACCATCAGCATCGGGTAGGTGAACAGGCCGACCGAGGTGCGGTCGGCGCTGTGCCGGGCGGACTTGTCCTTGAACTGCGTCATGCGGGACGCCTCGCCGAACCCGGCCAGGCAGTTCATCACCCAGCCCAGCTGGGCGTGTTCGGGCACGTGGCTCTGGACGAACACCGTGCAGCGCTCGGGGTCGACCCCGGCGGCCAGCAGCTGGGCGACGGCGAGCCGGGTGTTGGCCCGCAGCTGCGCCGGGTCCTGCGCGACGGTGATGGCGTGCAGGTCGACGACCATGTAGAAGGCGTCGTGGGACTCCTGCAGGGCCACCCACTGGCGGACCGCGCCGAGGTAGTTGCCGAGGTGGAACGAGCCGGAGGTGGGCTGGATTCCGGATAGCACGCGGGGACGTTCAGAGGCCATGGGCTCATTGTCTCAGGTGTGCGGCCCTTCCCGGGCAGCCGGTGGAGGAATCGCCCGGCGGGCCCGCGCGGCGGAAATCGCGGGCGCGCCGTGAAGTGAAGGTTTCCTCGCGGGAGAACCGACCGACGATACAAAGTGGGCCCAACCCCGGCTTACGCCGCACGACGATCGGAGATCCCGTGTCGACCACGGAAAACGCCCTCGCCTCCGCCGAGGCGCACAGCGCGCACAACTACCACCCGCTGCCCGTCGTCGTCGCCACGGCGGACGGGGCCTGGATGACCGATGTCGAGGGGCGCCGCTACCTCGACATGCTCGCCGGATACTCGGCACTCAATTTCGGCCACACCAACCGCCGGCTGATCGACGCGGCGCGGGCGCAGCTGGAGCGGGTGACGCTCACCTCCCGGGCCTTCCACCACGACCGCTTCGCGGACTTCTGTACGCGCCTGGCGGAGCTGTGCGGCATGGAGATGGTGCTCCCGATGAACACCGGGGCGGAGGCCGTCGAGACGGCGGTGAAGACCGCCCGCAAGTGGGGCTACCGGGTCAAGGGCGTCCCGGACGGCATGGCGAAGATCATCGTCGCCGCCGACAACTTCCACGGCCGCACGACCACCGTCATCAGTTTCTCCACGGACCCGGAGGCCCGTGCCGACTTCGGCCCGTACACCCCCGGTTTCGAGATCGTGCCGTACGGGGATCTCACCGCGATGCGCGAGGCCATGACGGAGAACACCGTGGCCGTGCTGATCGAGCCGATCCAGGGCGAGGCGGGCGTGCTGGTGCCGCCGCCCGGCTATCTCGCCGGGGTGCGGGAGCTGACCCGCGAGCGGAACGTGCTGTTCGTCGCGGACGAGATCCAGTCCGGTCTGGGCCGGACCGGGAAGACCTTCGCCTGCGAGCACGAGGGCGTCGTCCCCGACATGTACCTCCTCGGCAAGGCGCTCGGCGGCGGCGTCGTGCCGGTGTCGGCCGTGGTGTCGTCGGCGGCGGTGCTCGGCGTGTTCCGCCCCGGGGAGCACGGCTCGACGTTCGGCGGCAACCCGCTGGCCTGCGCGGTGGCGCTGGAGGTCATCGCGATGCTGAACACCGGCGAGTACCAGCAGCGCGCCGCCGAACTGGGCGACCACCTCCACCACGAGCTGGGGCTGCTGGCGGGCGGGGGCGCGGTGCGGGCCGTACGGGGACGCGGGCTGTGGGCGGGCGTGGACGTCGAGCCGGAGCTGGGCACGGGCCGCGAGATCTCCGAACGGCTGATGGAGCGCCGGGTCCTGGTGAAGGACACCCACGGCTCCACGATCCGGATCGCGCCGCCGCTGGTGATCGGCAAGGAGGACCTGGACTGGGGGCTCGACCAGCTGCGGGAGGTGCTGCGGGGCTGAACCGGGGCGGGCGCGGGCCGGGAGCACGGCCCGGGTGAGCCCGCCCCCTCAGCTCAGCACCCGCAGCAGCGCCTCCAGCGCCCCCGTCCACGCGCTGTCCGCCGGGGTGCCGTAGCCGATGACCAGCGCCTCGCGTTTCAGTGCGGCGTCCGGGTGGCGGTAGAAGGCCAGGCCCTCGACCGCGAGGCCCTGCCAGGCCGCCGCCCGGATCACCTCGGCCTCGCCGCCCTCCGGGAGTTCGAGGACGGCGTGCAGCCCGGCGGCGATCCCGCTGACCCGGATCCGCGGGGCGCGCTCGGCCAGCGCCGCGACGAGCTGGTCGCGCCGGTTGCGGTAGCGCAGCCGCATGGACCGCACGTGCCGGTCGTACGCCCCCGAGGCCATGAACTCCGCGAGCGTCAGCTGGTCCAGCGCGCCCGGTGCCCAGTCGCTCGCCCCCTTCGCCTCGGCGACCGCGGGCGCCAGGGCGCGCGGCACCACCATCCAGCCGAGCCGCAGCCCCGGTGCCAGGGACTTGCTGGCGGTGCCCAGGTAGACGACGCGTTCCGGGTCCAGGCCCTGGAGGGCTCCGACCGGCTGGCGGTCGTACCGGAACTCGCCGTCGTAGTCGTCCTCCAGGATCAGCCCGCCGGTGGCCCGGGCCCAGTCGACGGCCGCCGCCCGCCGGTCCGGGTGGAGCGGAACGCCCGTGGGGAACTGGTGCGCGGGGGTCAGCAGGACCGCGCCCGCGTGGCGCAGGGTGTGCAGCTCGCCGGTCCGGGTGCCGAGCTCGTCGAGCGGCAGGCAGGGGATGCGCAGCCCGGCCTCGGTGAGCAGACGGGTGTGGACGCCGAGACCGTACGACTCGACGGCCACCTCCCGCACCCGGCGCCCGCGCAGCACCTTGCCGAGCAGCATCAGGCCGTGCACGAATCCGGAGCAGACGATGATCCGGTCCGGGTCGGCGTACACCCCGCGCGCCCGGGCCAGATATTCGGCGAGGACGGTGCGCAGCTCGATCCGGCCGCGCGGGTCGCCGTAGCCGAAGGCGTCGTTCGGCGCGGCGGACAGGGCGCGCCGGGCGGCCTTCAGCCACTCGGCGCGCGGAAAGGTGGCCAGATCCGGGGTGCCCGGCTTCAGGCTGTACGCGGGTGCGCCGCGCGGCGGCCTGGCGCGGGGGGCCTCCGGTGCCGCCGGGGGCCGGGGGTCGGCGCGGCGTGCCACCCGGGTGCCGGAGCCCTGGCGGGCGGTGAGCCAGCCCTCGGCGACGAGCTCCGCGTAGGCGTCGGCGACGGTGTTGCGGGCGACGCCCAGGTCGGCGGCGAGGGTGCGGGAGGACGGCAGGCGGGTCCCGGGCGCCAGGCGGCCGGTGCGGACGGCCTCGCGCAGGGCGTCCATCAGGCCGGCCCGCAGACCGGTCGAGCCGGTCGGGTCGAGATGGAGGTCGGCGCCGAAAGTGGCCCAGGCATCTGTCATGGAAATGGACCATACCGCTGCGCCACTCTCCCCGTAGCGTGAGGGGCATGACGACGAACGAGAACAGCGAAAGCACCTCCGGCTACTGTCCCGAACACACCCCCCGCCTGGCCTGGGCGCAGCACGCCCCTGACGTCTACAAGGCGATGGCCCGCCTGGACGCCGTCTCCCGCAAGGGCATCGACCCGGTGATCGGCGAGCTGGTGAAGATCCGCGCCTCGCAGCTCAACCACTGCGCGTTCTGCCTGGACATGCACACCAAGGACGCGCTCGCGGCGGGCGAGTCCGTGGAGCGGATCATCCAGCTCAGCGCCTGGGAGGAGTCGCAGCACTTCTTCACCCCGAAGGAGATCGCCGCGATCGAACTGACCGAGGCGGTGACCGTGCTGACCGACGGCTTCGTGCCGGACGAGGTGTACGCGCGGGCCGCGAAGCACTTCGGCGAGGAGGAGCTGGCCCACCTCATCGCCTCGATCATCACGATCAACTCGTGGAACCGGTTCGCCGTGACCACCCGCATGGTGCCGGGCCACTACACGCCCGGCGACCACGGCTGAGCGGCCCGGTGACCGCGTCGGGCCTGCGGGCCCTGCACCACGGCCGTGCCCCCGGTGACCCGCTGGTCCTCCCCGGCCCGTGGGACGCCGCGAGCGCCCTGGTCTTCGCGGACGCCGGATTCCCCGCGCTCGCCACGCCGAGCGCGGGGGTCGCCGCGTCCCTGGGTTACGAGGACGGCTCGACGCCCGCCGCCGAGATGTTCGCGGCGGTGGCGCGGATCGCCCGGGCCGTCTCCGTACCGGTCTCCGCCGACATCGAGGCCGGGTACGGGCTGGCGCCCGCCGAGCTGGTGGAGCGGCTGCTCGCGACCGGGGCGGTCGGCTGCAACCTGGAGGACACGGTGGACGGGGTCCTGCTGGACGCCGGAGCGCAGGCGGACCGGCTGGCCGCGGTGCGGGCGGCGGCCGGGGACGCGCTCTTCGTGAACGCCCGGATCGACACGTACGTCACGGGCGTCCCGGACGGGGTGGACCCGGCGGCGGAGACCCTGCGCCGGGCGCGGCTCTACGCGGCGGCGGGCGCGGACTGCCTGTACCCGATCATGGCCCCGCCCGAGGTGTTCGGGCCGCTGGCCGGAGCCCTGCCCGGGCTGCCGCTGAACGCGCTGGCCCGCCCGGACGGGCCGGGCCCGGGCCGCCTCGGTGAGCTGGGCGCGACCCGGATCACCTTCGGGCCAGGGCTCCAGCGCCGGGCGATGGCCGCGGTGCGGGAGATCGCGGACCGGCTCCGCTGACGTAGCACACACCACGCCCCCGGCAGCGCTGCGGCTGCCGGGGGCGTGGTGTCTGGTGGATCAGATGAGGCCGAGCTCGCGGACCGCGTCGCGCTCCTCGGTGAGCTCCTTCACCGAGGCGTCGATGCGCGCACGGGAGAACTCGTTGATGTCCAGGCCCTGGACGATCTCGTACGTGCCGTTCTTCGTGGTGACCGGGAACGACGAGATGATGCCCTCGGGCACGCCGTAGGAGCCGTCCGACGGGATGCCCATCGAGGTCCAGTCGCCCTCGGCGGTGCCGTTGACCCAGGTGTACACGTGGTCGATGGCGGCGTTGGCGGCGGAGGCGGCGGAGGAGGCGCCACGGGCCTCGATGATCGCGGCGCCGCGCTTGGCGACGGTCGGGATGAAGGTGTCGGCCAGCCACGCCTCGTCGTCGACGAGCTCGGCGGCGTTCTTGCCGGCGACCTCGGCGTGGAAGATGTCCGGGTACTGGGTGGCCGAGTGGTTGCCCCAGATCGTCAGCTTCTTGATGTCGGAGACGGCGGCACCGGTCTTGGCGGCCAGCTGCGAGATCGCGCGGTTGTGGTCGAGGCGGGTCATCGCGGTGAACCGCTCGGCCGGGACGTCCGGGGCGGCGGCCTGCGCGATGAGCGCGTTGGTGTTGGCCGGGTTGCCGACGACGAGGACCTTGATGTCGTCCGCGGCGTTGTCGTTGATCGCCTTGCCCTGCGGCTTGAAGATGCCGCCGTTGGCGGAGAGCAGGTCGCCGCGCTCCATGCCCTTGGTGCGGGGGCGGGCGCCGACGAGCAGGGCGACGTTCGCACCGTCGAAGCCGACGTTCGCGTCGTCGGTGATCTCGATGCCGCGCAGCAGCGGGAAGGCGCAGTCGTCGAGCTCCATCGCGGTGCCCTCGGCGGCCTTCAGCCCCTGGGGGATCTCCAGGAGACGCAGGTTGACCGGCACGTCCGGGCCGAGCAGGTGGCCGGAGGCGATGCGGAAGAGCAGCGCGTAGCCGATCTGGCCGGCTGCGCCGGTCACGGTGACATTCACGGGAGTGCGGGTCATGGCGATCTCCGTTAGACAGCTGGCGGTCCGGGCTCCTGGCCCCTGGTGCGGGACATCTCCCTGAATCTTGATGTGAAGAGATATCCGTCGGCCAGGCTATCCGACCCGGAACCCCACGGCCGCCCGGCCCCCGTTGCCTGTCGATCACACCATGGCGGAATGGTCACTTCCGTGCCACAGGGATCAGCCATCCCTTGAACGGGTGAGGGCTCTCGACAAGGCTGGACGCAGGACGGGGCAAGGCCGCTCGACCGCCGTTTCGGGAGCTTCGCGCTCCGGGTTGCCCCGCCTCCGGTGTCCGTCCCTTCTCGGGGGAGGGGACGGCCACCGGTTCTCCGTTCGGCGGAGCGCGGGTCAGCGGACCGTGAAGTGGACCGCGTCCTCCAGGAAGGGGATGTCGAGCCACGGCTCCGGCTGCGCGACCAGCGCGAGCAGCACGATGAGGACGCCGAGCAGGCCGTACGTCACCAGATCGGTGAAGCGGGACCGCACCGCGAGCATGCCCACCGACCGGACGGTCACGCGCAGGACCGCCCCGAGGACGAGGCCGATGCCGATCAGTATCGTGCCGACGCGGAAGGCTTCCTCGAAGGGATCGGCCGCCACGATCAGCAGTCCGGCGCCGGCCGTGCAGAGCACCGCGAGCAGCGGCCACTGCCGGGCCGGTGCCGGCGCGTCCCCGCCGGCCGCCCGCCCGCCGCCCTCGGGCCGCGCGGTGTCCCGGGTCAGCGAGAACCGCCGCGACCGCCGGGTGGCGGCGGCGCCGGCGTCGGACGGCTCGGAGGAGTCCGCCGTGGCCCCGGTCGCGCCGGTCTCCTCCGTGGAGCCGGTGTCCGGGCTCGTACCAGCACCCACGGGGTCAGCCGGCGGAGACGGCAGCCGCGTCGCGCTCGGCGGCCTCGACCACGTTGACGAGCAGCTGGGCGCGGGTCATCGGGCCGACACCGCCCGGGTTCGGCGAGATCCAGGCGGCGACCTCGGCCACGCCGGGGTGGACGTCGCCGACGATCTTGCCGTTCTCGTCGCGGCTGACGCCGACGTCCAGGACGGCGGCGCCCGGCTTCACGTGCTCGGGCTTGATGATGTGCGGCACCCCCGCGGCGGCGACGATGATGTCGGCCTGCTTCAGGTGGGCGGCCAGGTCCCGGGTGCCGGTGTGGCACTGGGTCACCGTGGCGTTCTCCGACTTGCGGGTGAGCAGCAGCGGGATGGACCGCCCGATGGTGACACCGCGTCCGACGACCACGACGTGGGCACCGTTGATCTCGACGCCGTGGTGGCGCAGGAGCTGGACGACGCCCTGCGGGGTGCACGGCAGCGGGCCGGTCTCGTTGAGCACGAGGCGGCCGAGGTTCATCGGGTGGAGGCCGTCCGCGTCCTTGGCCGGATCCATCAGTTCCAGGACGCGGTTGGTGTCGATGCCCTTGGGCAGGGGCAGCTGCACGATGTAGCCCGTGCAGGCGGGATCGGCGTTGAGCTCGCGGACGACGGCCTCGATCTCCTCCTGCGTGGCGGTGTCGGGGAGTTCGCGCTGGATGGAGCCGATGCCGACCTGCGCGCAGTCCTTGTGCTTGCCGTTCACGTACCACCTGCTGCCCGGGTCGTCCCCGACCAGCAGGGTTCCAAGGCCGGGCGTGACGCCCCGGGCCTTGAGGGCCGCCACGCGGGCGGTCAGATCGGACTTGATCGCGGCTGCGGTGGCCTTGCCATCGAGAATCTGGGCAGTCATGGTCCCCATACTCCCGGATGACCCCGCCCTCGGACCAATCAGGTACCAGGCGTGGACGCAAGGTTGCACTTGGACAACTTCTCGAACCGCGGCTGGACAAACGTACTAACCGCTTATCACGATGAAGGCCGCTGTGCCGCAGCAGTAACCGGGGGGCTGGACCGCTGACGTTTTCTCTTCCTCCGTGCGGCCGCACCGTCCCCGTACATCTGTTGGAGGAACGCCCATGAGCTTCGGCGACCCGAACCCGAACAACCCTTACGGGCAGCAGCCCGGTCAGCCGCAGCAGCCGGGCTACGGCTACCCGCAGGCCCCGCAGGGCGTGCCGCAGCAGGGGTACGGCTATCCGACGGCCCCGCCGGTGCCGGGTGGCGACTACGGCCAGCAGCCCGGTTACGGTGCCCGCCCGCCGCTGGCCGGCTGGTGGCGGCGCGTCGGCGCGGTCCTGATCGACTACCTGGTGGTCGGCGTCCCCTACGGCGTCATCCTGGCCGTCGGCGGGGGCATAGGCGGCGGCGCGGGCGCCGGAGTGATGGCGCTCGGTGTCGTCGTCGCCATCGGGCTCGGTCTCTTCAAGCTGTACAAGGAAGGCACGACCGGCCAGTTCGTCGGCAAGAAGGCCCTCGGCATCAGCCTCCTGCGCGAGCAGGACGGCCGCCCGCTCGGCTTCGGAATGACCTTCGTCCGCTACCTCGCCCACTTCCTGGACGGCATAGCCTGCTACATCGGCTTCCTGTGGCCGCTCTGGGACTCCAAGAACCAGACCTTCGCGGACAAGGTCTGCTCCACCGTCGTGGTGCGCGTCGGCTGACCGCCCCTCAAGCAGGCCCGAGGGCCGTAACCGCACGCGGATCGCGCGGGGTTACGGCCCTCGGGCGTACGGGGACGGGGCGGCTCAGTGGAAGAAGTGCCGGGTGCCCGTGAAGTACATCGTCACGCCGGCCTTCTTCGCGGCCTCGACCACCAGCTCGTCGCGGACCGAACCGCCCGGCTGGGCCACGGCCTTGACGCCGGCGGCGGTCAGGATCTCCAGCCCGTCCGGGAAGGGGAAGAAGGCGTCGGACGCCGCGTAGGAACCGGCGGCCCGCTCCTCGCCCGCGCGCTCGACGGCCAGCTTCGCGGAGTCGACCCGGTTGACCTGGCCCATGCCGACGCCGACCGAGGCGCCGCCCTTGGCGAGCAGGATGGCGTTGGACTTGACCGCCCGGCACGCCTTCCACGCGAAGGCGAGCTCCTGCAGCTCGTCGGCGGAGAGCGCGTCGCCCGCGGCGAGCGTCCAGTTGGCCGGGTCGTCGCCCTCGGCCTGGAGGCGGTCGGTGACCTGGAGCAGCGCGCCGCCGTCGATCGGCTTGACCTCGACCTCGGCGGACGGGGCCTCGGGGCAGCGGAGCACGCGGATGTTCTTCTTGCGGGACAGGATCTCGACCGCGCCGTCCTCGTACGCCGGGGCGACGATGACCTCGGTGAAGATCTCCGCGACCTGCTCGGCCATGGCGACGGTCACCGGTCGGTTGACGGCGATGACACCGCCGTACGCCGACAGCGGGTCGCAGGCGTGGGCGTTGCGGTGCGCCTCGGCGATGTCGTCGGCGATGGCGATGCCGCACGGGTTGGCGTGCTTGATGATCGCGACGCACGGCTCGGCGTGGTCGTACGCGGCGCGCCGGGCGGCGTCGGTGTCCGTGTAGTTGTTGTACGACATCGCCTTGCCGTGCAGCTGCTCGGCACCGGCCAGACCGCCGGTGCCCGAGGTGTAGAGCGCGGCGGGCTGGTGCGGGTTCTCGCCGTAGCGCAGGACGTCCTGGCGCTCGTACGTGGTGCCGAAGAAGTCCGGGAAGCCGGAGTCGTCGGCGGCGGCGTAGTCGGCGGCGAACCAGCCGGCGACGGCCACGTCGTAGGCGGCGGTGTGCTGGAACGCCTCGGCGGCGAGCCGCTTGCGGGCGGTCAGGTCGAAGCCGCCCGCCTCGACGGCGGCGAGCACGTCGGCGTAACGCTCCGGGCTGGTGACGACGGCCACGGAGGGGTGGTTCTTGGCGGCGGCGCGGACCATGGACGGGCCGCCGATGTCGATCTGCTCGACGCACTCGTCGGCGGTGGCGCCGGAGGCGACGGTCTCCTTGAACGGGTACAGGTTGACGACCACCAGGTCGAACGGCTCGACGCCCAGCTCGGCCAGCTGCTCGCGGTGCGCGTCGAGGCGCAGGTCGGCGAGGATGCCGGCGTGGACGCGCGGGTGCAGCGTCTTGACGCGGCCGTCGAGGCACTCGGGGAAGCCGGTCAGCTCCTCGACCTTGGTGACCGGGACACCGGCGGCGGCGATCTTTCCGGCGGTGGACCCGGTGGAGACCAGTTCGACACCCGCCTCGTGCAGGCCGCGGGCGAGGTCTTCGAGGCCCGTCTTGTCGTAGACGCTGACCAGGGCGCGGCGGATGGGCTTATTCTCCGACATGACCGAGATGAACCTTTCGTCCCTCAATGCGATAGCCGTCGCGGGCGAGCCGCCCCACGGCCTCGACGAGCAGCTTGCGCTCGACTTCCTTGATGCGTTCATGGAGGGCCGCTTCGCCCTCCGGGGTGTCCTCTTCGGTCACCTCGACCACGCCCTGCGCGATGATCGGACCGGTGTCGACGCCGTCGTCGACGAAGTGGACGGTGCACCCGGTGACCTTCACGCCGTACGCGAGCGCGTCACGCACGCCGTGGGCACCGGGAAAGCTGGGGAGCAGGGCGGGGTGGGTGTTGATGAACCGGCCGCCGAACCGGGCCAGGAACTCCTTGCCCACGATCTTCATGAACCCGGCGGAGACCACGAGGTCCGGCCGGTGCGCGGCGGTGGCCCCGGCGAGCGCGGCGTCCCACTCCTCGCGGGTGGCGTGGTCCTTGACGCGGCACGTGAAGGTGGGGAGCCCGGCGCGCTCGGCCCGTTCCAGGCCGGCGATGCCGTCGCGGTCGGCGCCGACCGCGACGATCCGGGCGCCGAAGCCCTCGGGATCGTCACCGATCGCGTCGAGCAGGGCCTGGAGGTTCGTACCGGAACCGGAGACCAGGACGACCACACGGGCCGGGGCGGCGGAGGGAAGCGGGGAGGCCACGGCTGGGCCCTTTCTCGCGTGCGAGCGGTTCGAAGCGGCCGGCCCGCCACCACGGCACCGGGGCGGCGGCCAGCGATTTGTACGGTCGTACGAAAGAAGCGCGCTCCCCCATACGGGGAACTCTACGAACGGGCCGACCGTCAGCAACGATACCGGCACCGCGCCGCGCCCCTGCCTGACGGGGGTGACGGAGGGGAGGTCCCCGGGGGGTGACGGACCCCGCGCTCCCCGCTTTCGGCCCCTCCTCGCCGGAAGGTAGCGTCAGGGGCAGCGAACCGTCCGCCGGGCGGAAACGACGAGATGGGGAAGACGTTCACCACATGCCGGACCGACGCCGCACCGCCTTCCGCCAGCCGCTGCCCGAGCGGGCCGCCGTGCTGATGCGCGAGCGCTCCTCCTCGTCCTCTCCCTCCGGCTCCTCCGGTTCCTCCGGGAGCCCGAACGACGACAACCCCTTCGCGCCGCCGCCCGAGGGCCGCCCCGACCAGCCCTGGCAGCCGCGCCACCCGTCCGGCGGGGGCGATGGCGACAACGGGTCCGACGGGCAGCCGTCGGACGACCGGCCCGTGTGGGGCAGCCAGTGGAGCAGTCAGCAGCCCGGCCGCCAGAGCGGCTCCTTCGGGGGGCGCCCCTCCGGTCCCGCCGGTCAGGAGAGACCCCCGGCCGGCCCGCGCTGGGACCCGACCGACCCCGTCCAGCGCCGCGCCCGCTACGCGCTGCTCTCCGGTATGTGGGCCTTCTTCTTCGCGATCTTCGACTTCTCGGAGATCGCCCTGCTGCTCGGCGCGCTCGCCACGTACTGGGCGGTCAGCGCGTTGCGCGCCAAGCCGAAGCCGCCGGTGGCCGGTGGCGCGGCGGAGGGACCCGCCGCGCCCGGTACGGCGGACGGGAGCGTTCCGGCGCCGGACACGCTCGCCTCGCAGCGCGGGGGCCGGCAGCAGACCACGGCGGCGGTGAGCGGTCTGGTGACGGGTGTGGTCGCGCTGGCGATCGTCGCGACGACGTTCACGGTGCAGATGGTCTACCGCGACTACTACACCTGTGTGAACGACGCCCTGACCAAGTCGGGCCAGCTGGCCTGCAACGACCTGCTCCCGAAGCCGCTGGAGCCCTTCTTCGGCGTCAAGCGCTGAGAGCCGCGCCGGACCCCGCGGACGGGGGCCCGGCGCAGTGCCCGTTCTAGCCGATGTTGCTCTGCGGACCGGTGTACCGCTTCAGCAGGCCCGGGACGTCCTTGGCGGCGTCCAGGGAGTAGCTGTAGTAGCTGTGCGGGTCGAAGGTCGTTCCGTTGGTCTGCTGCTTACCGCTGGAGTCGACCACGAGGGAACCGGACTGGGTCAGGGACGCGGCCGAGGTGTCGGGGTAGTACGGGTTGGCCACGTGGTCGTAGTAGCTGTTCTCGATCACGGTCTTCGACTTGCCGCGCGAGAGGTTGCCGTACGACGTGATGTTCTGCATGTAGTTGTTGTAGAGGTGCGCCAGCGCCACGTTGTCGACGCTGGGGTTGCGCTGGTTGGTGTCGTGGATCCAGTTGTGGTGGATCGTCATGCGGGCGGTGACGTTCTCCGTCCAGCCGATGCCGAAGGCCTTGTTGACCTCGCCGAGCTCGTTCCAGGACACGGTGAGGTAGCTGGTGTCCTTGCGGCTGTCGATGAGCCCGTCGTTCATCCGCTGGATGCGGTTGTGGTCGATCCAGATGTGGTCCGCGGTGTCCATCTGGATGCCGTCGTAGTCGTAGTCCTTGTCGTCCGGGTCGTCCTCGGTCATCCGGGTGTCCCGGATGGTGAGGTTCCGAATGATGACGTTGTGGGTGCCCTCACCGAGGAAGAACCCGCCGTTGACGATCTGGCCGGATGTGCCGACGCCGACCAGCGTCTTGTTCGACTTGACCGGGATCTCCCGGCCGTACGGGGTGACGGTGATCGCACCGGCCACCTTGATGGTGTACGGCTCGGCCGCGCCCGCGTACTTCACCAGGTCCGCGTAGGTCTTGACGGTGACCGTCGCGCCCGCCGCGCCGCCCGTGGTGCCGCCGCCGGTGGAGGCGAAGCCGTCGGCCGTGGTCGACCAGGAGCGTCCGCCACTGCCGGCGACGGGGGTGAAGGCCCACTGCTTGTTGGTGTTGTCGGTGCAGGTCTCCTGGATGATCGCCGTGCCGTTGCCGGTCGACGCCAGCTCGTCGGACAGACACAGACCCGACTTCACATTGACGATCTGCCACGTACCGGAACCACTGGGCGCCAGCTTCCACTGCTGATTGGCCTTACCCGCACCACAGCCCCACTGCACCACCCGCACCCCACTGACCGTGGAACCACCGGGCACATCCACACACTGCCCACTGCTCTCACTCACCAGCGTGTACACACCACCACCCGCCGACTTCAGACGGAACTGCTGCCACGGCGAACCCGCCGTACAGCTCCACTGCTGAAGCCCCACACCACTGACCTGCGAAGCACCCGGCACATCCACACACTTACCGGACTTCGCCACCACCAACTGATACGCCGTGTCCACCGCCGGAAGCACCGCCGCCTCAGCGGAACCCGCCAGTGACACAGCCGTCCCGCCGGCCACCACGGCCAGAGCGGAAACCACCCCGGCCACGACCTTGCCCGAACCGCGCCTGTGGGACCCGCGACGACGGATGCTGCGTTGTGTCATGTCTGCCTTCTTTCCTGTACGAGTGAAGCGAGAGGGTGGGGAGCCGGGTTCAGCGGACGGGGTTCCAGCCGTCGTTGCCGGCGAGGTACTTCTGCGGGGTGTAGTCGGCGGCGGCGCCGTCGCCCAGCTGCGGCCGGTTGCTGTTGACGCCCGCTCCGGAACCGGTGTTCCGGTATTCGCCGAACCGGGCGTTCTTCCAGCTGTTGGACGACATGTCGATCCACGGCTGGGCCGCGGCGACGGTGGAGCTGAGCGTCGACTCGCGGTAGAGGACCTGGGCGTCCTGGCGCCACGGGCGCCCGAGCTGGGTCCGGTTGGCGGACGCGCCGGTGATGCTCGACTTGTAGAAGAGGAAGCCGTACTTCTTCCCGGCATCCGTGCTGGCTGCGGTGATCGGGCCGCCGGTGGACCGCTTCTCGTAGATGTCGCAGCGGTCGAACACGATCGTGCCGCCGCCGAAGATGAAGTCCACGGTGCCCTCCACGTAGGAGTTCACCGCGTAGCTCCGCGCCGAGTTGTTGACCAGGAGAGTGTCCTGGTCACCGAGGAGCCGTACGTTGTCGAGCACGGAACGGTCCGAGTTCAGACTCATGGCCAGGGCCTGGTGACCCGATGAGGCGGAGCTCTCGTCGAAGTCGTTCGACACGGTCAGGTTGACGGCCCTGAAGTCGTGCCCGTCCACGAACATGGTGGCGCTGCCCGATGTGCCGTACTCACCGGCCGAGTGGTTGTTGACGACGACCGTCGAGGACGGCCCCGATCCCAGCCCGCGCAGCGTGATGTAGGGCTTGTCACCGGGGATGCGGACGATCTCCCGGTAGGTGCCGGGAGCGATGGTGATGTCGACGGGCCGGGCGTTGTTCGCGGGGACGGCGTCGACCGCCGCCTGCACGGTGCGGTAGGTGCCCGAGCCGTCGGCCGCGACGGTGGGCCGCTCCCCGACGGGCTTGAAGGTCCACTGCTTGTTGGTGTTCTGGGTGCAGGTCTCCTGGATGATCGCCGTCCCGTTGCTGGTCGACGCCAGCTCGTCTGACAGGCACAGACCCGACTTCACATTGACGATCTGCCACGTACCGGAACCACTGGGCGTCAGCGTCCACTGCTGATTCGTCTTGCCCGCACCACACCCCCACTGCACGACACGCACACCACTGACCGTGGAACCACCGGGCACATCGACGCACTGCCCACTGCTCTCACTCACCAGCGTGTACACACCACTGCCTGCCGACTTCAGCCGGAACTGCTGCCACGGCGAATCCGCCGTACAGCCCCACTGCTGAAGCTCCGCGCCCGCGACCTGCGAAGCACCCGGCACATCAACGCACTTGCCCGACTTCGCCACCACCAGCTGATACGCCGAATCCACCGCCGGCACCGAGGCCGCGGCAGCACCGCCCGCCGTCGACACCGACACGGCCAGCCCACCGGCCACCACGGCCAGAGCGGACACCACTGCGGCGATGGCGCTGCCGGGAGCGGTCATACGTGGAGGTTCGGATCTCATGAGTTGTCGTCCCTTCCTCGGAGCGGTACCTGAAGGTGCCTGCGGCCGGGGAGAACCGCGGCGAAGGGATAGGTGCTGCGAGGGGGTGACGGATAACAGAAATCTCAGAAAGCCCTTGCTTTACCCACGGCTGCGGCCATGTCAGAATCCACGACCGAAGGGCGCGCGTTCGATGTGAGTGATCGTCAGCCGCGGTTCCGGGGGGCCACTTCGTACACCGGTTCAGCAGGGACACGTGCGAGGGAGCGGAACTCATGGACCACCCTCCGCCAGGAGGCACCCACGCCGGCGGCGAGCCCCACCCCCGAGGCACCACGCCGTACGAGATGTCACTGGTCCGGGCCGCCCAGGGCGGCGACCGGTCCGCGCTGGAGGCGCTGCTCGCCGGCTGCCTGCCGCTGGTCCACCGGATCGTCGCCCGCGCCCTCGACGGTCACGCCGACGCGGACGACCAGGTGCAGGAGGTGATGCTGCACATCGTGCGAGGGCTGCCGGCGCTCCGGGAACCCGACCGCTTCCACTCCTGGGCCGTGGCCATCGTCTACCGGCAGATCCAGCAGTACCGACGCCGCCATCGGCTCGCCCGCGTACGGCCCGGCCTGGAGCAGGAGGCCACGGAGCCAGCTGACCCTCGGGCCGACTTCGCGGAGCGGAGCGTCACCGAGCTGGTCCTCGCCGACCAGCGCCGCGACGTCGTCCACGCCGCCCGCTGGCTGGATGCCGCCGACCGCCACCTGCTCGCACTGTGGTGGGAGGAGACCGCCGGGGTACTGACCCGAGGCGAGCTGGCGGCGGCGCTGCGGCTGCCGCGCACCCATGCCGCGGTCCGGGTGCAGCGGATGAAGGAGCGGCTGCAGATATCCCGGCTCATTGTGGGCGGGCTCTCCGCCGCGCCGCCCTGCCCCGGACTCGTCGCCGCCGCCCGAGGCTGGAACGGACAGCCCAGCGGGCTGTGGCGCAAGCGGCTGGCCCGGCACGTCCGCGACTGCCCGGCCTGTGGCTCCCGGCGCGACGGGCTGATCCCCCCCGAGCGGCTGCTGCCCGGCATCGCCGTACTGCCCGTGCCCGTGACACTGCTGGCCTGGCTCGGAGATCTCCTGAAGACGGGCGGGGCCGCGCCCACCGGCTCCGCCGCGGAACTCGCCTCCCACACGGTCCGGAGCAGCCGGCCCCGGCTGGTGGCCGGTGCGGTGGCGGCGACGGTGGTGGTACTCGGTGCGCTCATACTGCCCTGGGGGCGGCACACGAGTCCGGCCGGCCCGCCCCAGGTGGCGCCGAGGGCGGCTCCGGCCCCCGACGCGGGCATCGGCCGTCCTTCGTCGTCCCCCTCCCCGGCCGGAGCGGCCGAGCTGTACGTGGCGCCCGACGGCTCGGACGCACGGGGCGACGGCAGCCTCGCGCACCCGTACGCCACGGTCGCCAAGGCAGCCGGACTGGTACGTCCGGGGCAGAGCATCGTGCTGCGCGGCGGCACCTACCGGCCCGCCGAACCCCTCGTCCTCGACACCGACGGCAGCGCCGCCGAGCCCATCACGCTGACCGCGCGCCACGGGGAACGACCGGTGCTCGATCTCTCCGGGGTGACCGCCGGGGAGGGGGCCGTCGTCCAGCGCGCCGACCACTGGGCCGTACGGAATCTGGAGGTGCGGGGGGCCCGCGACCACGCGTGGGTGTGCGACGGGTGCGCGCACGACGTCTTCGACGGCCTGAACGTGCATCACAACGGCGGGTCCGGACTCACCCTGCGGGGCGAGGACACCGTCGGCAACACGGTCGTCGACAGCGACTTCCACGACAACCGCAAGGCGAACGGGCACAGCACGGGCCTGGCGATCGTCTTCGGAACGGGTGACGGCAACACCGTCCGACGGTGCCGCGCCTGGGGCAACGAGGGCGACGGCGTCGATCTGGGCGGATTCACCGGCGCGGTACTGCTGGAACGCAACTGGGCCTACGGGAACGGGAACGGCTTCGCGTTCGGCGGCGGCCACACCACGGTCACCGCCTCGCACACCGCCCGGTTCAACGCCGCCTGGGACAACGAGGGCTACGGCTTCACCGACCTGGGGAACGCGGGGGCCCTGACCCTGGAGCGCAACAGCACCTACCACAACGGCATCGCCGGCTTCCGGCTCTCCGACACCACGGGCACCGCCAGAAGGAACGCCGCCTGGGACGACGGCCGTGAGACGGCGCCCGGCCCGGCCGTCCACTCGGTGGGCAACACCTGGGACGCGGCGGGACCGGATGTGTCCCTGAGCGACCTCGGCTCGAAGGACCCGCACGGGGCGCAGGGCCTGCGGGGGAATGACGGCTCACTGCCCCGTACCGCCTTCCTCCGCCCCCGCGACCCGGGCGTCGCCGTGGGCGCGCCGATGACGCCCTGACGACCGGGCCGCCGACGGCCGCCTGCCGCCGGGGCCGGGGCTCCGCCCGGGGATCAGGCCGGACCCGGCTCACCGGAGGCGTCGCCGTCCGCCGGGTGCGGGGCCGGGGGCCCGTCGGCCGGCGTCCGCGCGTGCCAGGGGTCGATCGGCAGGAAGTCGTACGCGTCGAGGTCCGCCTCGTCGGCGCCACCGGACGGCGGTACGGGAACGGCGGCGGGTGCCGGCGTCTCCTCGGGCCGCGGCACGGTCTCCCCGGCAGCGCGGGACCACCAGCGGCGGCGGGGGGCGGCCGGCGAACCGGGGCCCGCCGGCGCGTCGGGTCCGGGTGCGGGCGGGGGCGGAAGTACGGGCGCGGCGGCCTTCCGGCTGGTCCCCGCGGCCGGCGCGTCGTCCTCCTCCTTCGTGCGCCCGCGCAGCCGCCAGGCCCGCAGCAGCAGGGCCGCGGGGACGCCGATCAGCGCCGTCCACGTCAGCGCCGCCGCCCCGGTGAGCCACCACACCGGGCCGAAGTCCGCCAGGGCGTGCCTGCCCAGCGGTCCCCCGGCGGCCGCCGCCAGCACCGCCGCGCCGAGCCCGCAGCCCGCCGCCCCGAGCGTGGTGGTGAGCGCGGTCTCCCCCGGGCTCCACGCCTCCTCGCGTTCGCCCCGGGCGGGCACCGCCCTCCGTGCGGTGAACCAGGCGACCGTCAGGGCCGCCGCCACCGGAACCGCCCCGGCCGCCCAGTTCAGCGGTGCGCCCGGACCGTGGGCGGGCATCGCGGCCAGCAGCGGGAAGTCGGGGACGGCCGGGGACCCGGTGAAGGCCAGCGGGGTGACCGTCGACGCCGTGCCGAGGGCGAACCCGGGCCCCAGCCCGTACGCCGCACCCCACACCGCCGCGTTCGGCACGAGTCCCAGCGCCAGCAGGAGGACGGCGATGAGGCCGCCCCAGTCGGTGGAGAGCCGGAGGAACGATTCCTGGACCGGTGCGCCGTGCCACACCAGGGCCGACGCGACGACCAGCGCGCCGCCGCCCAGGAGCACCGCCGTCCCCGCCAGCGCCGACCGGCCCACCGCGTCGGCCCGCCGCAGGAACCGGGTGCGCGCCATCGCCTCGTGCAGCCGCACCGGCGCCCAGGAGGGCGGCGGCCCGAGCGGGCGCCCGCAGGCCGTCCACACCCCGGCCGCCGCCGCGCCCGCCACGACGAGGGCGCAGGGAAAGAACAGGGAGAGCGGGCGCGCGGACAGCGACGCGCCGCGCGCGTAGAGGGCGACCGCCCCGACGACCAGCAGGTATCCGCCCGTCACCAGGGCGAACGCGCCGCCGGGCGACGGGGCCCCGTGCCCCTCCTCGGGCTCCAGCACATCCCTGGCCGCCCGGTGCACCAGGCAGACCGGCAGCGCGGAGAGCAGCAGCGGGACGACGCCCATCGGTGCCGGGGCCCCGGTCAGCGTCTCGGTCCTGATCAGTTCGGCACCGTGCGCGAGGAGCCAGAGGGCGGCCGCCGCGTGGAACGCCTCGCCCGGACCGCTGTCCGGGGCCGGTGAGCTGATCCAGAGCGCGGCGACGAGGACGGCGACGGATCCCAGGCCGAGCCCGGCTGCGATCGCCCCGCGCAGCACCGCGGAGGCCAGTACGGCGGGCCGCCCCCGCTCGTCCTGCGACAACAAGGAGCTGCGTTCGGTCACTTGGGTCACGCGGTCATGCTGCCAACGACACGCGCTTATTTCGTGTAACGGGCGAACAGCCGGGGTGTCGATCAATATACGTTTATGTACTTTTTCACCCGGTGCAGGCCGTACGGGCGGCCCTCATGACGCAGAGCACGTCCGAGACGGCCGCCGCCCCTCCGCTGCCCTCGCCGAAGGAGCGGCGCAGGCTGCGGGAGGCCCTGGCGCTGACGGAGGAGCAGGTCGCGTCGGCCGTCGGCGTGACACGGGCGACGGTGCGGGCCTGGGAGACGGGCCGCAGCACCCCGCGCGGCCGCAAGCGGGAGACGTACGCCCGGCTGCTCGGGACGGGCACGGCGGGTGCGGCTGCCCCGCCCCCTCCACCGGTTCCCGCCGAAGCCCCCGGGAGCGTCGCCGTGGACGCCGGCGAACCGGACCAGGCTGCCGCCGAGGCGCCCGAGGCTGCCGCGCCCGAGGCGCCTGAGGCTGTCGTGTCCGAGGCGTCCGAAGCAGCGCCCCAGGTGCCTGAGGAGGTGCCCGAGGTGCCGCCCGGCGGGCCCGGGTCGCCGCCCGGCGGGCCGGACGGCGACCACGGGGAGGACGCGCCCGCCGCCGCGTTCGACGCGTTGTACCGGTACGCCGCCTCGGCCCTCTTCCAGCAGACGTATCTGCTGACCGGGCAGCGCGCCCTGTCCCGCGCGGCCGTGGCCAAGGCCTTCGAGCTGGCCTGGGAGCGGTGGCCGGAGGTCGCGGTGGACCGGGATCCGGTCGGCTGGGTGCGGGCCGCCGCGTACGAGTACGCGATGTCCCCCTGGCGCCGGCTGAACCGGGAGCACCGCCGCCCCGACCCGCCGCCCGAGGCGCCGGCCTCGTGGGCGCTGCTCGAAGCGCTGCTGTCCCTGCCCCCCTCGTACCGCCGCACGCTGGTGCTCCACGACGGGGTGGGGCTTGGGCTGCCGGAGACCGCGGCGGAGACCGAGGCGAGTACCCGGGCGGCGGCCGGGCGGCTGGTGACCGCGCGGGCGGCCGTCGCCGAGCGGCTGCCCGAGATCGCCGAGCCGGACACACCGGCCGAGCAGTCCGCGCTGATCCACGAGCACCTGGGCACGCTCGCGCGCAGCCGCTCCGCCTCCTCGCTGCCGGTGCCGGAGCTGATCCGTACCGGCAGCGAACGCAAGGCTCAGCTGTGGGCCCGGACGGCCATCGCGTTCACCGTGCTGATCGTCGGGCTCACGCTGATCACCCTGGCGACGGCTCCCCGGAAGTACGAGACGCCACCGGCGCCCGCCCAGAAGGTCGGCGGGGTGCCGCCGGTCGGGGGCCCGCAGAAGCTGACGCCGCAGGACGTCGAGCTGCGGAAGAAGCTCGGCGACGAGCTGTTCCACGGCCCGGCCCGGCTGGTGCCCGAGGCCGGCTGAACCGGTCCGGCGCACACGACGACGCGGGCCCGTCCCCCGGTGAGGGGGACGGGCCCGCGTCGTACGTACGGTGACACCCTGCCGCGCGAGCGCGGCGGCGGCGTCAGGCGCCGAGGATCTCGCGCGCCAGCTTGGCGGTCTCGGTCGGCGTCTTGCCGACCTTCACGCCGGCGGCCTCGAGGGCCTCCTTCTTGGCCTGCGCGGTGCCGGAGGAGCCGGAGACGATGGCGCCGGCGTGGCCCATGGTCTTGCCCTCGGGGGCGGTGAAGCCCGCGACGTAACCGACGACCGGCTTGGTCACGTTGGCCTTGATGAAGTCGGCCGCGCGCTCCTCGGCGTCGCCGCCGATCTCGCCGATCATGACGATCAGGTCGGTCTCGGGGTCCGCCTCGAACGCCGCGAGGGCGTCGATGTGCGTCGTACCGATGACCGGGTCGCCACCGATGCCGACGGCGGACGAGAAGCCGATGTCGCGGAGCTCGTACATCATCTGGTAGGTCAGCGTGCCGGACTTGGACACGAGACCGATGCGGCCGGGCTTGGTGATGTCGCCCGGGATGATGCCGGCGTTGGACTGGCCGGGGGTGATCAGGCCGGGGCAGTTCGGGCCGATGATCCGGGTCTTGTTGCCCTTCGAGCCGGCGTACGCCCAGAAGGCGGCCGAGTCGTGGACGGCGATGCCCTCGGTGATCACGACGGCGAGCGGGATCTCGGCGTCGATCGCCTCGATGACGGCGGCCTTCGCGAAGGCCGGCGGCACGAAGAGGACGGACACGTCGGCGCCGGTCTTCTCCATCGCCTCGGCGACGGAGCCGAACACGGGCACCTCGGTGCCGTCGAAGTCGACGGTCGTGCCGGCCTTGCGCGGGTTGACGCCGCCGACGATGTTGGTGCCGTCGCCCAGCATGAGCTTGGTGTGCTTCATGCCCGTGGCGCCGGTCATCCCCTGGACGATGACCTTGCTGTCCTTGGTGAGGAAGATAGCCATGGTGGTCTGAGTCCCTCTTCCTTACTTCGCAGCCGCGGCGAGCTCGGCGGCCTTGTCGGCCGCGCCGTCCATGGTGTCCACGCGCTGGACCAGCGGGTGGTTGGCGTCGGAGAGGATCTTGCGACCCAGCTCCGCGTTGTTGCCGTCGAGACGCACGACGAGGGGCTTGGTGACGTCCTCGCCCTTCGACTTGAGCAGCTCCAGGGCCTGGACGATGCCGTTGGCGACCTCGTCGCAGGCGGTGATGCCACCGAAGACGTTGACGAAGACGGACTTGACGTCCGAGTCGCCGAGGATGATCTCCAGGCCGTTCGCCATGACCTCGGCGGAGGCGCCGCCACCGATGTCGAGGAAGTTGGCGGGCTTCACGTTGCCGTGCTTCTCACCGGCGTACGCGACGACGTCCAGGGTCGACATGACCAGACCGGCACCGTTGCCGATGATGCCGACCTCGCCGTCGAGCTTGACGTAGTTGAGGTTCTTGGCCTTGGCGGCGGCCTCGAGCGGGTTGGCCGCGGCCTTGTCCTCGAGGGCCTCGTGCTCCGGCTGACGGAAGTCGGCGTTCTCGTCGAGCGAGACCTTGCCGTCCAGGGCCAGGATGCGGCCGTCCTTGGTCTTCACCAGCGGGTTGACCTCGACGAGGAGCGCGTCCTCGGCGACGAAGGTGTCCCACAGGGTGACCAGGGCCTCGGCGACGCCCTCGGCCACGTCGGCCGGGAACTTCGCCTGGGCCACGATCTCGCGGGCCTTGGCGATGTCGACGCCGTCGACGGCGTTGACCGGGACCTTCGCGAGGGCCTCGGGAGTCTTCTCCGCGACCTCCTCGATGTCCATGCCACCCTGCACCGAGGCCATGGCCAGGAAGGTGCGGTTGGTGCGGTCGAGCAGGTACGAGACGTAGTACTCCGCCTCGATCTCCGGCGACAGCTCGGCGATCATCACCTTGTGGACCGTGTGGCCCTTGATGTCCATGCCGAGGATGTCGGTCGCGCGGGCGACCGCCTCGTCGGCGTTCGCCGCCAGCTTGACGCCGCCGGCCTTGCCGCGGCCGCCGACCTTCACCTGCGCCTTGACGACCGACTTGCCGCCCAGCCGCTCGGTCGCCTCGCGGGCTGCCTCAGGCGTGTCGATGACTTCACCGGCCAGCACCGGTACACCGTGCTTGGCGAAGAGGTCCCTCGCCTGGTACTCGAACAGGTCCACGCGCGTCCGTCCCTTATCAATGGTCTCGCGGTTGGTTTTCTGCGTGGGCGTGCCGCGAGGGGCAACGTGACTGCGGTGTCACTAGGAAGGCGCACACGGTGACCGGATACGCGGCATGTCCATCTCGCAGGTTATCCCCGCGCCCCGCGTGACCCTAAATCGCAGATCGCGCCCGGGCGGTGATTACGGTCACAGAATCCCCCTGGTGGGGGCGGTCTCCGGATCCGGTACCGGCAGCGGGCGCTTCTCGATCGCGGCGGCCATGACGTCGGGAAAGAGGTCGGGAGTGCAGGCGAAGGCGGGGGCTCCCAGGGCGGACAGGGCCGCCGCGTGGTCGCGGTCGTAGGCCGGGGCGCCCTCGTCGGAGAGGGCGAGCAGAGTGACGAACTGCACCCCGGACGCCTTCATCGCGGCGACCCTCTTCAGCATCTCGTTCCGGATGCCGCCCTCGTACAGGTCGCTGATGAGCACGACGACGGTGTCGGCCGGCCGGGTGATCCGGGACTGGCAGTAGGCCAGGGCGCGGTTGATGTCGGTGCCGCCGCCGAGCTGGGTGCCGAACAGGACGTCGACGGGGTCGTCCAGCTGGTCGGTGAGGTCGACCACGGCCGTGTCGAAGACGACGAGCCGGGTGCGCAGGGCGCGCATCGAGGCGAGCACGGCGCCGAACACCGACGCGTAGACCACGGAGGCGGCCATCGAGCCCGACTGGTCGATGCAGAGGATGACGTCCTTCTTCACGGACTGCGCGGCCCGCCCGTACCCGATGAGCCGTTCGGGGACGACCGTGCCGGCCCCGTCCCGGCCGGGCAGCTCCAGGTAGTTCTTGAGGTTGGCCCGGATGGTGCGGTCCCAGTCGATGTCGTGGTGGCGGGGGCGGGTGATCTTCGCCGACCGGTCGAGCGCGCCGGTGAGCGTGGCCCGGGTGCGGGTCGTGAGCCGCTTCTCCAGCTGCTCGACCACCTTGCGGACCACGGCCCGGGCGGTCTCCTTCGTCGTCTCGGGCATGGCCTTGTTGAGCGAGAGCAGGGTGCCGACGAGGTGTACGTCGGCCTCGACGGCCTCCAGCATCTCCGGTTCGAGCAGGAGCGCGGAGAGGCCGAGGCGGTCGATCGCGTCGCGCTGCATGACCTGGACGACGGAGCTGGGGAAGTACGTCCGGATGTCACCGAGCCAGCGGGCCACGGAGGGCGCGGAGGCGCCGAGCCCGGCGGAGCGCCCGCCGCCGCTCCGGCCGCCGGGCCGTCCCCCGCTCCCGTAGAGCGCGGTGAGCGCCTGGTCCATCGCGGCGTCGCGCCCGGTGAGCCCGCGCCCGGTGCTCTCCTCGCTGTCGGCGCCCAGCACCAGGCGCCAGCGGCGCAGCCGCTCGTCGTGGGCGTTGTCGTCCGTGGTCATGCCGTCTCCCCCAGTGGTGTGTCGTCGTGGTGGGCGGGAGCCGTGGGCGCCGGGCCCTCGTCCAGGCCGAGGAGCAGGCGCAGGACCGGGACCACGGCGTCCGCGCGGGCCGCGTCAAGGACCGGGCCGAAGCCCGGAGCCGTGGCGCCCGCGCCCGCCGGGGACCCGGCCCCCGTCGCCCCGGCGGGGGCCGGGCCGCGCCGGACGAGGTCACCCAGGGTGCGCCGGACGCCCGGTTCGTACGCGGAGAACGTGCGCCGCAGCAGGGGCAGCACGTCGGTGAACGTGTCGGCGGGGACTGCGGTGAGCCAGGAGTCGACCAGGGCGAGCAGCCGTTCGTCGTGGACGAGGAGCATGCCGCCGCCCGCCGCCCCGCCGACGAAGCCCTCGATCCAGGCGGCGGCGTCGGCCGGCGGGGTGCCCGGCGAGAGGGCGAGGCCCATCAGCCGGGCGGCTGCGTCCTGGTCGAGGTGGCCGTCGTCCAGGAGCAGCCGGGCGGCCCGGCCCCGGATGACGCCCGCGACCGTGTCCCGGACGGTCAGCTTGTGCAGCACCGCGCGCCAGCGCGTCCGCAGCCCGTCCGCGCTCGAGGGCACGGCGCCGGCGAGGAGTCCGATCGCGGTGTGGACGCCGTCCACCTGGCGGCGCAGCGCTTCGGCGCCCTCGGCGTCGAGCCCGGTGCAGGCGGGGGGCAGGCCGACGCAGATCCGCTCCGCGAGGCCGGCCGCGACCTCGCCGAGTGCGGTGGTGTCCGTGGCGCGGACGTCCCCGTAGCGCAGGGTGCGGGCCAGGGCCGGGAGGGCGTCCGCGAGGTGGCCGACGTCGGCGTCGAGCGCGGCGCGGTCGGCGAGGGCCCGCATCACGACCGGCAGGGCGTCCGGCAGATCGGCGAGCAGGCAGCGCTCGGCCAGCCCGGTGACCTCGGCGAGCGCGGTCGCGGCCAGGGCGTCCGACTCGGCGCGGGCGGTGGCGGCGGAGAGCACGGTGGTGCCCCAGACGCCCGCCTCGGCGACGCGCACGTACAGCTCGGGCTCCCAGCGCAGCCGCCAGCTCTCCCGGAAGGTGCCGGTGCTCCCCCGCCCGGCGGCCGGTTCGCCCCAGCCGATGCCGAGGAGGCGGAGCCGGTGCAGCAGCCGGCTGCGGGAGGCGTCGGTGTCCTTGCGCAGGTCGAGCTCGATGTCCCGCTCGTCAGCCTCCGGCTTGAGCCGCAGGGTGCGCTGCCGCCGGGTCAGGTCGCGCTGGAGGGGGACGGCGGGGGCGGTGTCGGGGACCTCGCCGAGCGTGGTGCCGACGACGAGGCGGTCGTGGACGAGCGCGAGCGGGATGTCGGAGCCCTCGCACATGACGGCCCGGATCGCGTCGGTCGTCTCGCTCAGCCCGGCGAGCGGCCGGCCGCGCATCGCGGCGAGCGTCCCGGCGAGCCGGACGGCCTCGATGACGTGGGCGGACGAGACGAACCGGTCCTCGTCGCGCAGGAGTCCGGCGACCTTCGTCATCCAGCGCTCGATGGGGCGGTCCGGGGCGGCGAAGAGGTGCTCGTACCAGCCGGGCGACTCGATGCCCGCCCCGTATCCGCTGTGCCGGGCGAGTCTGCGGTGGGTCCAGGGCACCCAGGTCACTTCGGCCCTGGCCTTGGGCAGGCCCTTGAGGAGGGCCCGGTCGGCGGTGAGCGTCGTGCGCGTACGCAGGGCGGGGACGTGCCAGGCGCCGCAGACCACGGCGAACTCGTCGCCGAACTCCTTCGCTGCCGTACGCAGTTGGATGCGCATGTACGCCTCGCGCACCGCGTCCCGGGGATGCCCGCCGTCCCCGTACGCCTCGCGGAGCGCGGTCATCGCCTCGCCGAGCGCGGCGAACGCGGCGAGCGGGCCGGCCGCCTCGCCGCTGCCGGGCACGCGGTGCTCGACCACGTCCTCCCACCAGCGCTCGGGGTCGTCGTACCCGGCGGTCTCGGCGAGCACCCGGATGGGGTCGACGGGGACGGGCTGTTCCTCGGCGGTGTCGTCCCGGTCCGTCTCCGCGCCGGCCTCCATGGCCAGCGAGTGCGCGGCGGGCAGGTCGATGAAGCGGACCGGCACGTCCCGGGCCAGCGCCCAGCGGATGGCGACCCACTCGGGGGAGAACTCGGCGAACGGCCAGAACGCCGCCCGGCCGGGGTCGTCCACCGCGTGGGCGAGCAGGGCGACCGGGGGCCGCATCTCCTCGTCGGCCGCGAGCGGCAGCAGCGCGTCGCCCTCGGGCGGGCCCTCGATGAGGACGGCCCGGGGGTTCGCGGTGTCGAGGGCGGCTCGGACGGCGCGGGCCGAGCCGGGGCCGTGGTGCCGCACCCCCAGCAGCAGCGGCCCCGGTCCAGGGGTGCCGGTCATGCGGACGCCTCCCGGCAGGCGCGGTAGAAGTCCTTCCAGCCGTCCCGCTCGCGGACCACGGTCTCCAGGTACTCCTGCCAGATCACCCGGTCCGCCGCCGGGTCGCGGACGACCGCGCCGAGGATGCCGGCCGCGACGTCGCCCGGGCGCAGCACCCCGTCGCCGAAGTGGGCGGCGAGCGCGAGGCCGTTGGTGACGACGGAGATGGCCTCGGCCGTGGACAGCGTCCCCGAGGGGGACTTGAGCTTGGTGCGGCCGTCGGTGGTGACACCGTCGCGCAGTTCGCGGAAGACCGTGACGACGCGGCGGATCTCGGCGAGGCCGTCGGGGGCGGGCGGCAGGTCGAGCGAGCGGCCGACCTGGTCGACGCGGCGGGAGACGATGTCGACCTCCGCCTCCGGGGTCGCGGGCAGCGGCAGGACCACGGTGTTGAAACGGCGGCGCAGCGCGCTGGACAGCTCGTTGACGCCCCGGTCGCGGTCGTTGGCGGTCGCGATGACGTTGAACCCGCGCACCGCCTGGACCTCCTGGCCCAGCTCGGGCAGGGGCAGCGTCTTCTCGGAGAGGATCGTGATCAGCGAGTCCTGCACATCGGCGGGGATGCGGGTCAGTTCCTCGATGCGGGCGGTCATGCCCTGGGCCATGGCGCGCATCAGCGGGCTGGGCACGAGCGCGTCGCGGCTGGGACCGTGGGCGAGCAGCTGCGCGTAGTTCCACCCGTAGCGGACGGCTTCCTCCGGGGTGCCCGCCGTGCCCTGGACGAGCAGCGTCGAGTCACCGCTGACGGCGGCCGCCAGATGCTCGGAGACCCACGTCTTGGCGGTGCCGGGGACGCCGAGGAGCAGCAGGGCGCGGTCGGTGGCGAGCGTGGTGACGGCGACCTCGACCAGGCGGCGCGGTCCCACGTACTTGGGTGTGATGACGGTGCCGTCGGTCAGGGTGCCGCCCAGCAGGTACGTCGCGACGGCCCAGGGGGACAGGCGCCAGCGCTCGGGCCTGGGGCGGTCGTCGGCCGCCGCGAGCGCCTTCAGCTCGTCGGCGAAGGCGTCCTCGGCATGCGGGCGCAGTGCCTCGCCTGTGCTTGCCTGGGTGGTTTCGGACACGGTCATGGATCCCCCTCCGGATCGGTCGCCGAGTCGGTCGGCCGGATGTGGTTCCACCGTGCACCATGGCACTGACAATCGCCGTTTGCGCAGGTCAGGATCATTGTCAGTGGGGCCGCCTAACGTCGTTGGCATGCTGCTGACTGACGGGGGAGAACCCTTGGGCGCCGCTGCCTCGGCCGCGCGCCGGACGGTGGAGCAGGTACTGGCCCTGGCTCCTGACGACGCCTCACGCAAGGCGGGGAACAAGCTCGGTGCGGCCGGCTCCTGGTCGGACACCGGGTGGGATGTGACGGGTGGAGTGTGGGGGCTGTGCAAGGGCAGCGGGAGCAAGCCGTACCGGACGGTCGCCGACACCACCGGCCCCGCGTACAAGTGCAGTTGCCCCAGTCGCAAGTTCCCGTGCAAGCACGCGTTGGGGCTGCTGCTGCTCCACGCGTCCGACGACGCGGCGGTGCCCGCCGGGTCGCCGCCGGACTGGGCGCGGGAGTGGCTGGACGGCCGCCGTGCCCGTGCGGAGGCGAAGGCGCGGCCCGCCGGGGGTGAGGGTGCGGCGGGTCCCGCCGATCCGGAGGCCGCGCGCAAGCGGGCGGAGAAGCGCGCCGAGCGGATCGGCGGCGGTGCGCGGGAGTTGGAGCAGCGCCTCACCGACCTGCTGCGCGGGGGGCTCGCGGCGGCCGAGCAGGCGGGGTACGGGCTGTGGGAGGAGACCGCGGCCCGCATGGTCGACGCGCAGGCACCCGGTCTCGCGAGCCGGGTGCGGGAGCTGGGCGCCGTTCCGGCGTCCGGTCCGGGCTGGCCGGTGCGGCTCCTGGAGGAGTGCGCGCTGCTGCACCTGCTGGACTCGGCGTGGCTGGGCCGCGACCGGCTGCCGCCCGCGCTCGCGGCCACGGTCCGTACGCGGGTGGGGCTGCCGGCCTCCCCGGAGGGCCCGCCGGTCCGCGACCGCTGGCTGGTCCTCGCCCAGTACGACACCCCCGAGGGCAAGATCGTCACCCGCCGCATCTGGCTGTACGGCGAGGAGTCGGGGCGCACGGCGCTGCTGCTGTCCTTCGGGGCGGCCGGCCGCTCCCCCGCCCAGGCCCTGCCCGTGGGCGTCACGATCGACGCCGAGTTGACGCCCCATCCGGGCTCCGGGCAGCTCCGCGCCGAGCTGGGCGAGCGCTTCGGCATGCCCGGACCCGCCGTCACGCCCCCGCCGGGTGTCACGGTCACCGAGGCGATCGCCGCGTACGGGCGGGCCCTGGGCGACGACCCGTGGGCGGAGTCCCGGCCGGTGACCCTGCGCGACGTCATACCGGTGCCGTCCCCGGACGGCTGGCAACTGGTGGACGCGGAGGGCCGGGAGGCCCTGCCCGTGACACCTGCCGCGGTGAACCGCCCGTCGCTCTGGAAGCTCGTCGCGGTCTCGGGCGGGGTTCCGCTCACGGTCTTCGGCGAGTGCGGCCACCGGGGCTTCGACCCGCTGGCGGCATGGGCCGCGGGCCGGACGGGCGATCCCGTCGAGACCGTCACGCTCATCTGACTCCGTAGTCCGGCTCCTGAGGAGGGGCGATGTCCCGTACGACCGCACCAGCCGCCACCCCGACAGCGAGCGGGGCCCCCGCGCCCGGCGCGCTCGTCTCCGTGCCGTGGGAGGAGCTGGTCACCTCGGCCCTGCTCGGCACGGACCGCCGGCCCCCCGAGGGCGCCTCCGGCACCGGCCCGGACGGCGCGGCCGCCGCACTGCTGGACGCCGCCGCGCTGCACACCGTGCGGCGGCGGGCGGGGCTGCTGCCCGCCGCCGCGTCGCCGCGCCCCGCCGTGGCGCCCGACGACCCCCGGCCGCCGCTGCCGGAAGCGGCCCGTGGCCGGCTGGCCCAGCTCCTGGCGGACCGGGCGGCGGGCTCAGGCGGCAGGCGGGGCGCGGCCCCGGACCTGACGGAGCTGATCCCGCAATGGCTGGCCACCGCCAACCTGCACGGGTACCGGGCGCCGGACTCCGCCCTGCCCGCGCTGCTGGACGCGGCCAGGGCCCGCACCGATCTGCGCCCGCAGACCCTGGAGTTCGCCGGGCCGCGCGGCCTGTGGCTGGCCGGGCTGAATCCGGAGTGGAAGTTCGCGCTGCGCGGCGCGTCCGGCAGTGCGCTGCTGCCCCCGCCGGACGACGCGGAGGCGGTGCGGCGGCTGTGGGAGGAGGGCCTGTTCGCGGAGCGGGTCGCGTTGCTCGGGGCCGTACGGGCGCACGACGCGGAGGCGGCCCGCGCGCTGCTGGCCACCACGTGGAAGACCGAACGGGCCGAGGACCGGCTGATGTTCGTGGACTCGCTGCGTACCGGGCTGTCCGCCGCGGACGAGGAGTTCCTGGAACGGGCGCTCGCCGACCGCAGCCGCAACGTCCGGGCGACGGCGGCCGAGTTGCTGTCCGCACTGCCCGGTTCGGCGCTGTCCCGGCGGATGGCGGACCGGGCGCTGTCCTGCGTGAACCCGGGACTGACCGGCGACGAGCCGTTCGTCGCGGTGGAGGCGCCGCACGAGTGCGACGAGGCGATGCAGCGTGACGGGGTCGTGCCGCTCCCGCCGTCCGGCCGGGGCGAACGGTCGTGGTGGCTGGGCCAGTTGGTGGAGGCGACCCCGCTCTCCGTCTGGCCGGCGCGGTTCGGTGGGCGTGGCGCGGAGGAGATCGTGGACCTGCCCGTGGCGGACGGCTGGGGCGAGGAGCTGCACGCGGCCTGGTGCCGGGCCGCCGTGCGGCAGCGCGATGCCGCGTGGGCGCGGGCGTTGCTGGGTCCGCCGTCGACGCCCCCGTCCAACGGCCCCGGTACGGCGTCGCTCGCCGAGCGGTCCAAGCTCCTGGCGGTGCTGCCCCCGGGGGAACGGGCCGCCTGGGTGGCGGACTTCGTCGCCGCGCACGGTTTGTCGGAGGCGTTCCAGCTGCTGGGGGTCTGCCCGGTCCCGTGGGCGCCGCCGCTCGGCCGGGCCGTGGTCGACGCGCTCGACATCGCGAGGGACGCGGGCAGTTATCCGTGGAGCTTCAGCGGCGTCATGGGCCTGGCCGAGCGCTGCCTCGATCCTGCGGAGGCGGCCCGCCTGGAGGTCCTGACGACGACCCCCGCCGAACCGGCGGACGCCTCCCCCGGCGCGAACGGCTACTGGACGGAGGCGTTCCAGCGCCTGGTCTCCACGCTGCGCCTGCGCGCCACGATGGACAGCGAGCTGTCCGGGTCCCCGGTGCGGTGATCCCGCGGCCCCCCGGGCCCCGCCCCGCTCGCCACCGCCTCCCGGGCGGCCACTCCCGCACCGGCTCCGCCCGGGCGCGGAGCCGATGCGGACCGCCCGCGCGGCGCGGGGGGCGCGGAGCCGGCGCGGACGGCCCGCGCGGCGCGGGGGGGGCGCGGGGGGGCGCGGGGGTGCGGCCCGGGGCGCCCGGGGCGAGCCGACTGGGCCCAGCCGCACCGCCGTACGCCTGAGCCACGGCCCGGGGCGCCCGGGGCCGGCCCGACGTGCGCCACGGGCCCGGCGTCCCGACGTCTCACGTCGGCCCCGGGCCGGTCGGCACCGGGCGCCCTTCGCGCGGCGTCGCGACCCCGGCCATGATCCGCCGGGCAGGCCCTGGCCCGGCCTGTCCGCCCCGTCACGCGGCGCCGACGCCCCGGCCCGGCGACGCGGAGCCGACGCTCGGCGGGCCCGGACCGGCCCCCGCGGCGCGTCCGGCCACTCCGGACCGCAGCGCCCCCGTTGCCCGGCGCGTCCGGCGCCCTACGCCTCCGCCGGGTGGCGGACGTTCGCGTTGACCCAGTCGACGATCGCCGTCGTCGTCGCGCCCGGGGTGAAGATCTCCGCGACGCCCTGGTCCTTCAGGGGGGCGATGTCCGCCTCCGGGATGATGCCGCCGCCGAAGACCTTGATGTCCGCCGCGTCGCGGTCCTTCAGGAGTTCGATCACCTTGGCGAAGAGCGTGTTGTGCGCGCCGGAGAGGATCGAGAGGCCGATCGCGTCGGCGTCCTCCTGGATCGCCGTGTCCACGATCTGCTCGGGCGTCTGGTGCAGGCCCGTGTAGATGACCTCCATACCCGCGTCGCGCAGCGCCCGCGCGATCACCTTCGCCCCGCGGTCATGGCCGTCGAGGCCCGGCTTGGCCACCACCACACGGATCGGACCGGTCACACCCATCACTGCCTCCACATGCGTCTCCCGTGCCTGAAGGGCCGGGGATGTGAACGAACGTTATCCACAGCATCCCGCAAGCCGCCGTTTCACGGTGGGCCGGGAGGGGGAAATCACACATGGGACATTGTTCACGGGCACCGGTTCCAGGGCCCGCGGCGGTTTCGCCGTGGGGAACCGAAAGCCCGGCGAGCCGCATCGGGTCGCCGTATCACCGCGCCGTCAGCCGCACGGCACGGTGGTACGGGTCTCCGTCCGCACGGGCCGCCTCCGACAGGGCGTCCCGTCCGGGCTCCGCCGGCGCGGCGCCCGTCCGGAGCAGGAGGCCGACCATGAAGCCCCCCAGCCTGCCGTTCCCCGCCCCGCCGACCGCACTGCTGAGAGCGACGGCCCTGGAGTTCGTCGTGCTCGCCGGGCACGCCCTGCTGTATCCCACCGGGATCGCCGGTGAACGCCGCCCGGGCCGGAATCCGGCTGATGACGGCGCCGACCCCGCCCACGCGGACATCGCACCCACCGACCGGCCACCCGTCGTCCTTCTTCACGGTTTCATCGACAACCGCTCCGTCTTCGTCCTGCTGCGCCGCTCCCTGGCCCGGCACGGCTGGACCCGTCTGGAGTCGCTCAACTACTCCCCGCTGACCAGCGACATCCGCACGGCCGCCGAGCTGCTGGGCCGGCACATCGAGGAGATCTGCGCCCGCACCGGCCACCACCGGGTGGACATCGTGGGCCACAGCCTCGGCGGCCTCATCGCGCGCTACTACGTACAGCGGCTGGCCGGTGACCGCCGGGTGCGCACCCTCGTCACGCTGGGCACGCCGCACGCCGGGACCGCCGTCGCCCCGCTGGCCGGGGCGCTGCCCATCGTGCGGCAGATGCGCCAGGGCTCGGCCCCCGTAGAGGAGCTGCGGCTGCCCGCACCCGGCTGCCGCACCCGGTTCGTCAGTTTCTGGAGTGAACTGGACCGGGTGATCGTCCCCGCCGAAGCGGCCTGCGTCGACCACCCGGACCTGGCCGCGGTCAACATACGCGTCACCGGCATCGGCCACCTCGCGCTGCCGGTGCACCCGGCCGTGGCGGCTGCCGTGCGTGAGGCGCTGGACGAAGCGGAGTCCACCCGGCAGACCCCCGGGACCGCCCCGGGGACCACCTCGTCCACCCCCGCCGCTTAAATCGAACAAACTTCGAACCTAGAGCCAAGGCTCTGTGCTCTCGCCGCCGAATGACGGCCGATTGCCCGTTTTCCCGTGCGCCTCCGAGCCGTCGAAGATTGTCGGCGGCGGATACCGCCGGGTACAGTCGCCGCCAGTTCTCCCGGGGTACCCCACGGCCCCGGAACCTGGTCCTGCTGCCGAGGCGAGAGAGAAGTTGGTGAACGACCAGCACCCCCACGCCGGGTATGCCGGATACGACGACTGCTCCACGGGCAGCTTCGAGACGGACCCGCTCTTCGGCTCCCTCCCCGGCACCGGCGTCGCCTACGACGGCGCCTATGACGCCTCGTACGACACCTCGCAGGGCTACGGCATCCCGTACACCGATGGCGGGACCGGATACGGCGGCGCGTACGGCACCACCCCCTGGGACACGGGCGCGCACCACGCCTACCAGGCCCCGCAGCACCCGCGGTACGACACCACCCCGTACGACGGAACGCCGCAGTACGACACCGCCACCAGCTGGCTGCCGACGGAGGGCTACGCCCCCGGCATCCCGTCCCAGGGCGGCGCCCCGGACTCCTCCGGCCCGTGGGACACCAGCACCTGGACCGCCGCCGCGACCGCGTGGCCCTCCGACGACACGGGGACGTACGACACCGGCGTGTACGACGCCACCGCCTGGAACACCGGCGCCACGCCCGGGCACGAAGAGCAAAATGGGCAAAGCCCGGCCGCCTCGAACGAAGCCGAACAGGCCGGCCCCCCGGAGCCGTACGAGACCTACGCGTCGTACGAGGAGCCCGGCTCTCACGACGCGGACCCGTACGAGCCCCACCACCGCGCCGACGACGCGCCGGACGTCGCCGCCGAGCCGCACCCCGATCTCGCCCCCGCCGAGCCCCGCCGCGGCAGTAACCGCAGCCGCAGGCGTTCCCCCGCGAAGCGTTCCGCGCTCCTCACCGTCGCCGTTCCCTCCGCCTGCGTGATGAGCGTGGCCGGGATCGCCGCCGCCTCGGTGAGCGGGATGGGCGGGGACGACACGAAGAAGGACGCGCCCACCACCATGGCCGCCGCCGACCCGGGCACGGTCAAGCCGGTCGCGGCCAACAACAAGCTGGACACCCAGCTCGCCAACCTCAGCGCCGACGCCGAGAACTTCGCGGACCGCGCCAGCCGGACCCAGGAACGCATCGACCTGAAGCAGCGGCAGGCCGCCGAGAGGAAGAGGCGCGAGGCGGAGGCCGCCCGCAAGGAGGCCCTGCGCCCCAAATTCGTGCTGCCGGTCAAGCAGCACGGTCTGAGCGCCTACTTCGGGCAGGCGGGAGTCAACTGGATGTCCGTGCACACGGGCATCGACTTCCCCGTCCAGTACGGCACCCCGGTGATGGCGGCGACCGACGGCACGGTCCGTACGCAGTACAACAGCGCCTACGGGAACATGGCCATCGTGACCATGGCCGACGGCACGGAGACCTGGTACTGCCACCTCAGCAGCACCCGTATCCGCTCGGGCCCCGTCAAGGCCGGCGACGTCATCGCGTACTCCGGGAACTCCGGGAACTCGACCGGCCCGCACATGCACTTCGAGGTACGGCCGGGCGGCGGTGCGGCGATCGACCCGCTGCCGTGGCTGCGCGGCCACGGGATCAACCCGAACTGAGCGGGACGGACGACTGCGGCGGCCGGGGCCTCGGAGGCTCCGGCCGCCGCTGGTTTCTCAGAGCTTCTGCACCGGCGCGTACCGCAGGAGCAGCTTCTTGGGGCGGTCGTCGCCGAAGTCGACCGTGGCCTTCGCCTGGTCGCCGACTCCCTCGACCGCCGTCACCGTGCCCAGGCCGAACTGGTCGTGCGTGACGCGGTCGCCCGCGACCAGCGTGATCGTCGGCTTGTCCGAGGTCCGCCGGGTCGCGAAGCCGGAGGGGCCGGAGCGGGCGCGGGAGGCGGAGAGCGACGAGGTGATCCCCGAGGTGGGGCCCGCCGGGGCGGCCATCGGGCCCTTCCGCTTCCAGTCCAGGTGCTGGTCCGGGATCTCCTCCAGGAACCGCGACGGAGGGTTGTACGAGGGCTGGCCCCAGGCGCTGCGCATGGCGGCCCGGGTCAGATACAGCCGCTCGCGGGCGCGGGTGATGCCGACGTACGCGAGGCGGCGCTCCTCCTCCAGCTCCTTGACCTGGCCGAGCGCCCGCATGTGCGGGAAGACGCCGTCCTCCATGCCGGTCAGGAAGACGACCGGGAATTCGAGGCCCTTCGCGGTGTGCAGGGTCATCAGCGTGATGACGCCGGAACCGTCGGTGTCCTCGTCGGGGATCTGGTCGGAGTCGGCGACGAGCGCCACCTTCTCCAGGAACTCCGCGAGCGTGCCCGCGCCCTCCTCCTCGCCCCGGTCCTGCTCGAATTCGAGGGCGACGGCGGCGAGCTCCTGGAGGTTCTCGATGCGGGTCTCGTCCTGCGGATCGGTGGACGCCTGGAGCTCGGCGAGATAACCCGTACGCTCCAGGACCGCTTCCAGCACCACGGCGGGTCCGGCGCCGGACTCCACGACCGTGCGCAGCTCCTCCATCAGCGTGTTGAACCGCTTCACGGCGTTGGCCGAGCGGGCGGCCATGCCGTACGCCTCGTCCACGCGGCGCAGCGCCTGCGGGAAGGTGATCTTCTCGCGCAGCGAGAGCGCGTCGATCATGGCCTCGGCGCGCTCGCCGATGCCGCGCTTGGGGACGTTGAGGATGCGGCGGAGCGGGACGGTGTCCTCGGGGTTGGCGAGGACCCGCAGGTAGGCCAGGACGTCCCGGACCTCCTTGCGCTCGTAGAAGCGGACGCCGCCGACGACCTTGTAGGGCAGGCCGACGCGGATGAAGATCTCCTCGAAGACACGGGACTGCGCGTTCGTCCGGTAGAAGACGGCGACGTCGCCGGCCTTCGCGTCGCCCGCGTCGGTGAGGCGGTCGATCTCCTCGGCGACGAACTGCGCCTCGTCGTGCTCGGTGTCCGCGACGTAGCCCGTGATGCGGGCGCCGGTGCCGGCCTTGGTCCAGAGGTTCTTGGGGCGGCGGCTCTCGTTGCGCTCGATGACGGCATTGGCGGCGGACAGGATCGTCTGGGTGGAGCGGTAGTTCTGCTCCAGCAGGATCGTCGTCGCGTCCGGGTAGTCCTCCTCGAACTGGAGGATGTTGCGGATGGTCGCGCCCCGGAAGGCGTAGATCGACTGGTCCGCGTCACCCACGACGCACAGCTCGGCGGGGGCGCTCTCCGGACCGGCCGGGCCGACCAGCTCGCGTACCAGCGTGTACTGGGCGTGGTTGGTGTCCTGGTACTCGTCCACGAGGACGTGCCGGAAGCGGCGGCGGTAGTGCTCGGCGACATCGGGGAACGCCTGGAGCAGGTGGACCGTCGTCATGATGATGTCGTCGAAGTCCAGCGCGTTGGCCTCGCGCAGCCGGGCCTGGTACATCGCGTACGCCTGGGCCAGGGTCTTCTCGAAGCCGTCGGCTGCCTGCCCTGCGAAGGTCTCCTCGTCGATGAGCTCGTTCTTGAGGTTGGAGACCTTGGCGGTGAAGGACTTCGGCGGGTAGCGCTTCGGGTCCAGCTCCAGGTCGCGGCAGACCAGGGCCATGAGCCGCTTGGAGTCGGCCGCGTCGTAGATCGAGAACGAGGACGTGAAGCCGAGCTTCTTGGACTCGCGGCGCAGGATGCGGACGCACGCACTGTGGAAGGTCATGACCCACATGGCGTTGGCCCGGGGACCGACCAGCTGCTCGACGCGCTCCTTCATCTCGCCGGCGGCCTTGTTGGTGAAGGTGATCGCCAGGATCTGGCCGGGATGGACGCCCCGCTCGGCCAGCAGGTGAGCGATGCGGTGGGTGAGCACCCTGGTCTTGCCGGAGCCGGCGCCGGCCACGATGAGCAGAGGCGATCCGGCGTGCACGACGGCGGCGCGCTGCTCGGTGTTCAGTCCGTCGAGCAGCGCCTCGGGATCGATGACCGGGCGGTGCGCGCCGTCGCGGTAGTACGCGTCACGGGCCGGCGGGGGCCCGTCGAACACGCCCGCGAACAGGTCCTCCGGCACCGCTTCGGGTGCGGGGTCCTCGGGGGGCGGCGGGGGCGCGTCCTCCTCCTGCTGGAGGCCGGCCAGGAAACTGTCGTCAAAGAGGCTGCTCATCGCTGTCCGAGTCTAAAGCTCCCCACCGACACTCGACCCCGCTCCGAAAAGGTCACGGAAATGTATCGGGCATATCGAACACCAACCTTCACAGCGGCCCCATGAGTTGGCTAGCGTGCACGTTCGGACGGCCCGTACCCCCAGAGGCGACCCACGCCGAGCGGGCCACCACGCCGAATCCGGGCCCGCCCGGAACCGGGGACCCACACGCAGTACCGGGGTGAATCGGTCCTTCCCCACCGGACCGTAGGGCAGCCTTCCGTTCCGCCCGAACCCGACAGCTAACCCGGTAGGCGGTCCACGGAAGGAGATGCCGGCCTTGGCGTCGCATCGCAAACCGCGCACCCGGATGCGCTCCACCGTCCCCGCCGTCGGGCTGACCTCGGCCGCGCTGGCCTCGGTGACCCTGCTGTCCTCGCAGAGCGCGATGGCCGCGCCCACGCCGAAGCCGAGCATCGAGGAAGTCCAGAAGAAGGTGGACGACCTCTACCGGCAGGCCGGCAACGCGACCCAGAAGTACAACCAGGCCAAGGAAGCCACGGACAAGCAGAAGGCCAAGGTCGACACGCTGCTCGACGACGTGGCCAAGCGCACCGAGAAGCTGAACGACGCCCGCAGGACGCTGGGCAACTACGCGGCCGCCCAGTACCGCAACGGCGGCCTCGCGCCGACCGCCACCTTCTTCCTGGCCGACGACCCGCAGTCGTTCTTCGACCAGACCCACCTCATGGACCGCATGGCCGAGCGCCAGCAGCAGGCGGTCACGGAGTTCCGTACGCAGCAGACGAAGGCGTCCGAGCAGCGCGCCGCGGCCGTGGAGAGCCTGGAGACGCTGACCGAGTCGCAGGCCGCGCTGCGCACCAGCAAGCAGAACGTCCGGACGAAGCTGACCGAGGCCCGGACGCTGCTGTCGAAGCTGACCGCCGAGGAGAAGGCGCGCCTGGCGGAGCTGGAGCGCAAGAAGGAGGCGGAGGCGAAGCGGAAGGCGGCGGAGCTGGCGAAGAAGCAGGCCGCCGCCAGGAAGGACGCCGAGCGGAAGGCCGAGGCATCGGGCGGCGGCGGAACGCAGACGGGCTCGGGCTCAGGCTCAGAGGCCGGCTCCGGCTCCGGCTCCGGCTCCGGCTCCGGCTCCGGCACCAGCGCGTCCACGAAGGCGGAGAAGGTGCTCGCGTTCGCCCGCGCCCAGATCGGCAAGCCGTACGTCTGGGGGGCGACCGGCCCCTCCTCGTACGACTGCTCGGGGCTGACGCAGGCGGCCTGGAAGGCGGCGGGCGTCGACATCCCGCGCACCACCTGGGACCAGGTGAACGTCGGCACGCGGATCGCCACGGCCGACCTGCAACCGGGTGACCTGGTGTTCTTCTACGACGACATCAGCCACGTCGGGATCTACAAGGGCGACGGGATGATGATCCACGCACCGAAGCCCGGGGCGAACGTGCGCGAGGAGTCGATCTACTACATGCCGATCTACGGGAGTGTGCGCCCCGCCTGACCGCAGACCGCAGAAGAGGGCCGGCCCGCACACGGGCCGGCCCTCTTGCGGCAGCTCAGGTCCGGAGCGTGGCCCAGGTCCGGAGCGTGACTCAGGTCCAAAGTGCGGCTCAGGTCCAAAGTGCGGCTCAGGTCCAGAGCGTGGCGATGAAGATGTTCGCCAGGGTCAGCGCGCCGACCGCCGCGAAGATGCCGTTCTCGACCTTCTCCTCGTCCCGCTTGACGTAGACGAGCCCCAGGATCACGACGAGGAACAGCAGCTTGATCCCGATCTTGACGTTGTTCACGGGGTGGTCGTCGGCCTGGTCCAGGCCGACGAGGGCGACGCCGGTGACGAGCATGGTCAGCGCGCCGTGCAGCATGCCGGGGACGAAACGGGCGGTGCCGGCCTTCATCGCCTTCATCTGACCGAGGAAGCCGCCGAGCAGGGCGGCGATGCCGATGATGTGCAGGGCGACGACGAAATCGATGAGTACGCGCATGGTTCCGCACCCTAGAGCCCTCCCCTCGGATCACTCCGGGCAGGGTGGGGCCTACGGGCCGCTTGAATGATGAATGCACTTTTTGCCTGCTTCTGTGACCCTTTTCCCGGTCACTGATGTTTCACAGCCGGCCATCCGGCGACAATGCCACGCCAAGAGTGGGCAATAGCAGTCATAACGACACCTTCCCGTGACCTCGGATTAGCGTCCCTTCACGGTGGCCGTGGACCAGGACCGTTCTCGCCGGCCACCGGAGGAACCCCGCCGGTACACCCCGCCGGGCCGTCGCACGGAAGGACGCCCGCCCCCGTGGCAGCGCATCGCAAACCCAGGCAGCGCCTCACCACCGCCTCCGCGGCCCGCACCGCGGCGACCCTCGCCGTCGCCGGAGCCGCGACGGCCGCCGTGCTGCCGGGAGCCGCGCACGCGGACCCCGCGCCCACCGCCCGGCAGGTCAAGGCCCAGGTGGACCGGCTGTACCGGGAGGCGGAGGTCGCCACCGAGAAGTACAACGGCGCGAAGTCCGAGGCGACCGCCGCCGCCAAGTCGGTCGACGCCCTGCGCGACGAGGCCGCCCGCCGGACCGCCCGCCTCAACAGCGCCCGCGACGTGCTCGGCGCGTACGCCGCCGCGCAGTACCGGTCCGCCGGGATCGACCCCTCCGTGCAGCTGGCGCTCTCCTCCGACCCCGACCAGTACCTGCGCCGCGCCACCTACGCGGAGCGGGCCGGCGAGCGCCGGGCCGCCGAGGTGCGCTCGGTGCGCCGCCAGGTCGCGGAGATCGCCCAGGTACGCGCCGAAGCGGCCGGGAAGCTCACCGAGCTCGCCTCCCGGCAGGCCGCCCTGAAGGAGCACCGGGCGACCGTCCGCGCCAAGCTGGCCGAGGCCCGCCGCCTGCTCGCCCGCCTCACCCCGGCCGAGCGCGCCGCCTACGACACCTCCGAGAAGGGGCGCGGGGCCGGCCACGCGGACCGGAGCGCACCGCGCGGTGCCGTCGCCGCGCCCAACGCCCGCGCCGCCCAGGCGGTCGCCTTCGCGTACAGCGCGCTGGGCAAGCCGTACGTGTGGGGAGCGACCGGGCCCCACTCCTTCGACTGTTCCGGGCTCACCCAGGCCGCCTGGCGCGCCGCCGGGGTCTCGCTGCCCCGGACCACGTACACCCAGATCAACGCCGGGCAACGCATCCCGCGCTCCCAGCTGGCCCCCGGGGACTTGGTGTTCTTCTACTCGGGCGTCAGCCATGTCGGCCTGTACATCGGGAACGGCCGGATGATCCACGCGCCGCGCCCCGGGGCCCCGGTCCGGATCGCGCCCATCGACGAAATGCCCTTCGCGGGGGCGACCCGGGTGGCATAGGCTCCGGCGCGCCCGACCTCAACGGCCCGAAGGACAACCGAACATGCCGATGGACGCCGACGTCCAGACCCACGCCCGTACGCTCACGCTGCGCTCCCCGGACCATGTCCGCGTCGGGCCGTTCGTGATCCGCTACAACCCGAACTGGTCGCTGAAGTACGCCAACTACGCGATCCCGGACCAGGACGCCGAGCCGACGTCCGGCGAACTCGACGCGCTCATAGCGGCGTTCCGCGAGCGGGACCGGATGCCCCGCCTGGAGTTCCTGCCCGGCTGGGCACCCGCCGTCGAACCGGCGCTCCTCGCGGCCGGGTTCACCGTCGAGAACCGGGCCCCCATCCTCGCCTGCGCCCCCGGCGGCCTGGTGGAGCCGAAGCCGGTCGCGGACCTGGTCGTGGCGGAGCCCGCCACCGAAGCGGAGTTCGCCGCCGCCGCGCTCGTCCAGCACCTGGGCTACGGCGGCGAGGGCGAGCCCGAGGACGGCACGGCGCAGTGGCTGCGCGACGCGGTGGCGGGCGGCGGGGTCGCCGCCCTCGCGACGGCCGGCGGCGCCCCGGCGGGCGCGGGCGGCTGCTCGGTCCCGGTGGACGGCCTCAGCGAGCTGGCGGGCCTGGCGGTCGGCGCGGAGTTCCGCCGCCGGGGCATCGGCGCCGCGCTCTCCGCGCACCTGACGCGCACCGCGTTCGACCGGGGCTGCCGGGTGGTGTGGCTGGAGCCGGGCGACGCCGATGTGGAGCGGATCTACGTCTCCATCGGCTACCGCAGGATCGGCGAGAAGCTGAACATCTCGCTGGACCCGGACAGGCCCTAGACGAGCCGTCGCGCCGTCGCCCAGCGGGTCAGCTCGTGGCGGTTGGAGAGCTGGAGCTTGCGCAGCACCGCCGAGACGTGGGACTCGACCGTCTTCACCGAGATGAACAGCTGCTTCGCGATCTCCTTGTACGCGTATCCCCGGGCGATCAGGCGCAGGACCTCGCGTTCGCGCTGGGTGAGCCGGTCCAGGTCCTCGTCGACCGGGGGCGCGTCCGTGGAAGCGAAGGCGTCGAGGACGAAGCCGGCCAGGCGGGGCGAGAAGACGGCGTCGCCGTCCTGGACCCGGAAGACCGAGTCGACCAGGTCGGTGCCGGTGATCGTCTTGGTGACGTAGCCCCGGGCACCGCCCCGGATGACGCCGATGACGTCCTCGGCGGCGTCCGAGACGGAGAGCGCGAGGAAGCGCACCGGGTTCTCGGCGGCGCCCATCAGCGGCGCGCAGCGGCGCAGCACCTCGACGCCGCCGCCACCGGGGAGGTGGACGTCGAGGAGGACGACCTCGGGGCGGGTCGCCGTGATGACGGTGACCGCCTGGTCGACGTCGGCCGCCTCGCCGACGACCTCGACCCCGGTCTCCTCGGTGCGGCCGATCTCGGCCCGTACGCCGGTGCGGAACATCCGGTGGTCGTCGACGAGCACGACTCGTACCCGGCGCTCCGGGTTCTCCTGGCCCCCGGCCGCCTCACTGGTCCCGTTCATCGCTCGTCCTCTCCATCTCAAGCTCGACCTCGGTGCCCCCGCCGGGCACCGAACGCAGCCGGGCCGTGCCGCCGTTGCGCTGCATCCGGCCGATGATCGATTCTCGTACGCCCATTCTGTCCCCCGGTACGGAGTCCAGGTCGAATCCCGGGCCCCGGTCGCGCACGGAGACGAAGACCGTGCGGCCCTCGACCTCCGCGTAGACCTGGACGGCACCGCCCTCGCCACCGTACTTGGCGGCGTTGACCATCGCCTCGCGTGCGGCCTGCATCTGTGCGGCCAGCTTCTCGTCCAGTGGGCAGTCGCCGACGACGACGACCTCCAGCGGGACACCGTGCTTGTCCTCGACCTCGGCGGCGGCCCGTTTGACGGCCTCGGCCAGCGTCTCCGGCTCGTCGTCCTCGTCCTTGCCGGTGCCCTCGGGGTTGTACAGCCAGTTGCGCAGCTCGCGTTCCTGGGAGCGGGCCAGCCGGCGGACCTCGCCGGCGTCGTCGGCGTTGCGCTGGATCAGGGTGAGGGTGTGCAGCACGGAGTCGTGGACATGGGCGGCGACCTCGGCGCGCTCCTGGGCCCGGATGCGCATGAGGCGTTCCTCGGAGAGGTCCTGGGTCATGCGGACGAGGTAGGGGCCGGCGAGGAGGGCGATGCCGGTGAGCACGGCGATGGCGGCGGTGATGACGTTGCCGAGCTGGGCGGCGGAGCCCCGTACGACCATGAAGACGGCGAGCCCCAGGCCGACGAGGGCGACTCCGGCGAGGGCACGGGCCACGTGCAGGACGCGGCGGCGGCGGCCGACCTCCATCCAGCGTGCGCGGCGGGCGTTGTCCGCCTGGCGCCACACCAGGACGGAGCCGGCGCCGATGAGGAGGCTCGGCCAGATGTAGCGGTCGGCCTTGCTGCCCATGTCGACGTTGCCGACGAAGACGGCGGCGCCGAAGAGCAGCGCGATGAGGGCGAAGACCTGGCCCTTGTCGGGTTTGCGGAGGCGGCGGGTGCCGTCGGGGGCGGTCTCGAAGAGGGACTTGGGTCCTTCCACGCCGCCGACGCCGAGCGGGACCACGATCCAGAACACCGCGTACAGCAGGGCGCCGAGGCCGTCCGCGAAGAACAGCCCGAGGAAGACGAACCGGAGCCAGGCGACCGGGAGTCCGAGGTGTCCGGCGAGCCCGCGCGCCACTCCCCCGAGGAGCCGGCCGTCGGCGCTGCGGTACAGCTTGCGCAGCGGGGGCTCCTCCGGGTCGGGGGCGTGGGAGCTTGCGGCTCGGGTGGTGGCGGCTGGCATGGTCCGATCGTCACATGCCCGTGCGGGCGAGGGCATCAGGGTCGGCCCCCGGTTCCACCCTGAGACCGCGGGGACGCGAGGGCGGGACGGGGCCCGGCATCCCTGAGAGCCGGGCGGGGCAATATCAGGGACCGGCCAGGGTCGGGGCGGGTGCCGGTGCGGCCCGGGGGCCGTCACCATGGAGCCATGACCGTTCCCCAGGACGCGCCGCCCGGCGCCGCACCGCCGACTCCCGAGCCCGCTCCGCGCCTGCACCGCAGCCCGCGGCACAAGGTGGTGGCGGGGGTGTGCGGCGGGCTGGGCCGGTACTGCGACGTCGATCCGGTGATCTTCCGGATCGTGCTCGGGGTGCTGTCGGTGACCGGTGGCTTCGGGCTGATCTTCTACGGCTTCGCCTGGCTGCTGATCCCGGCGGAGGGCGAGGACGAGAACGAGGCGCGGCGGCTGCTGTCGGGGCGGGTCGAGCTGGCTGCGCTGAGCGCGGTGCTGTGCGCGCTGATCGGCTGCGGTCTCTTCCTGTCGATGCTGGGGAACGGCGGCACGCTGGCGTTCTCGGCGATGCTGTCGATCGCGGTCCTCGGCTTCTCCATGTGGACGCAGGCGCGCAAGACGGCCGACCCGCAGGACCCGCTGCACCAGGCGGCCGCGCAGGCGGCGTCGGACGCGCCGCCCGAGGTCATGGCGCCGCCCACGCTGTCCTGGCCGTCCTGGTGGCGCGACCCCATAGTCAAGGACGGGTCGACGGGAAAGGTGGCGATCGGCTATCTGTGGGGGCCGCACGACACCGCCGTCGCCGGGGAGCCGCGCGGGGCGACGCCCGACGCCCCGTTCCGCCCGCCGCCGCCCCGGTCGCGGGAGGTGCGGGGGCCGCGCTCGATCGCCGGCCCGGCGTTCCTCGGCGCACTGCTCGCGGGCGGTCTCGGTACGGGGCTGACCTGGGAGTCCCAGCCGCTGGGCACGAGCCTGGAGATCGGCCTCGCCGCCGCGCTCGGGGTGTTCGGCCTGGCGATGCTGGTCAGCGCGTTCGTCGGGCGGACCGGCTTCGGCACCCTGCTGCTGGCGATGATCACGTCCGGGCTGCTGGTGGGTGCCGCGTCGCTGCCCAAGGACATCGGCACGGACTGGGTGCGCGAGAAGTGGCGCCCGGCGTCCGTCGCCGCCGTCCAGCCGTTGTACGCGATCGGCGCGGGCCAGGCCGAGCTGGACCTGACCCGGATCACGGTGCCCAGGGGCGACACAGTGCGGACCCGGGTGGCGGCCCGGGCCGGCCGGGTGCTGGTGCACGTCCCGCCGGAGGTCACCGTCCGGGTGCACGCGCGGACCCGGTTCGGCGCGCTCGTGGTGGTGGACGGGCGGCACAAGGGCGATCTGGACATCCGGGCCACGCAGGACCAGCGCAGGACGCTGTCGCCGGCCGAGGGCAGCACCCCGGGCGGCACCGTCGACCTGGATCTGGAAGTGGACTACGGACAGCTGGAGGTCAATCGTGCCGCGTCATGAGTTCCGGCCGGGCCGGGCCGTCACGGGCCTGGTGATGCTGGCCCTGGCCGCCGGATACGCGGCGGACGCGGCGGGCGCCTGGGACGCCCCGCCGCAGTTCTTCATCGCGCTGTTCGGCGGCGGGCTGTGGACGGCCGCCTGGGTCACCCTGATCGGCTACCGCATCCGCCGCCGGCGCGCCGCGAAGAGCGCGTCCAGCGAGAGCGACGGGGCCCCGCCCAGCAGCAGCGGCAGCCACGCCATGAGGTAGATCAGGTCGTTGCCGAGGTAGTACGGGGAGACCTGCCAGCTGACGGTCAGCCACAGGCTCAGCGAGATGAGGGCGCCGCCGAGTGCGGCGATCCTCGTCCACAGGCCGAGGAGGGTGCCGATGCCCACGGCCAGCTCGCCGATCGCGATCGCGTATCCGAAGCCGGACGGGCTGTGCAGCGCCAGGTCGACCAGGCCGGGGATCGCGGCGGAGTCGCGCACGGCGTGCATCTGCTCGCCGATCGCCCCGGGGCCGCTGGCGTGGAAGAACGCGCTGTCGGTGAGTTTGTCGAGCCCCGCGTACACGAAGGTGACGCCGAGGAAGATCCGCAGCGGCAGCAGGGCGTGCTCCCGCGCCAGGTCCCGCAGGCTGCTGCCCTCGCCCTGGACCCGTCCCAGGCCCCGCCCGTTACCGCCGTACCCGTACATGCTGCTCCCGCCTTCCGCGGCCGTGCCGTCGCTGCGGCCGCCCGGTCGCAGCCACCGGACCGTGCGGTCCGTCACCCGACCTTACGTACGAACGCGGCGAAAGCGTTCAGCGCGGTCCGGGTTCGCGGAAAGGGACCGGATCAGTCGGTGACGTCGATGGTGACCGGGGCGGTCTCCGTGCCCGCGGCCGTCACGACCTGCACCTCGACCACGCCCGGCTCCACCTCGACCGGCACCGGCACGGTCAGCAGCGTGTCGGAGGGGTTCGCGAAGCCTCCGGCGACCGGCACCAGCGGGACGTGGACGTGCACGGTCCCGATCCGCACCACGACCCGGGCCAGCCGGTCCGGGGCCCCCGCGCCCGGCGGCACGAATCCGGCGCCCCGGATCTCGATGTCGTCCCCGGTCCGGATCGGCGCGTCCAGGTCGCCCGCCTCCCGGGACCGGACGACGGAGAGCACGACGGGCCGGCCGCCCTCGCCGTACTTGCCGGTGAAGTAGACGGCCGCCGAGACCGCCACCAGGAGGGCGAGGCCCCACGGCAGGTCGGGCAGTTGCTCGGGCCTGCGGGCCAGGCGGACCGCGGCGAAGACCACGGCGACCGTGGACACCAGCACGTACTGCACGTCCGTGAAGCCACCGCGCCCCGAGTCGTCGGTGAGCAGGTCCGCCGCGCGCGGCCGGTCGGCGCGCAGCTTCTGGAGCCGCCCCGACAGCACCCGTACGCTCACCACCCGGCGCACGGCCACCGCCACGGCGCACACCAGCGCCAGCACGGCCACGATTCCGGCGCCGCGCGCCAGGTCCAGCCCCTCGATCAGCTCGTCGCGCCGGGCGTGCCCGGAGGCGGCGGCCAGTTCCAGGGCGAGGACGAGCACGGAGAACACGGCGAGCAGCACCCAGGACGCGGCGACCGCGCGGGAGGTGGAGAGCCGGTTGTCCTCGCCGATCAGCGGGGCGAGGAGGCCGCCGCGGGCCCGGTGGACGTGGGCGGCGGCGGTCAGCAGTGCGGCGGTGACCAGTCCGGCGACGAGTCCGGCGGTACGGGCGTGCGTCCAGCCCGCCCCGATCGCGGTGGCGGCCTCGGCGAGGGCGAGGACGGCGAGGCCGCCCCAGACGACGACCAGGGTGCGCTGCCACACCCGGTACAGCCAGGCGTCCCCGGCCTCGCGGCCCCGGTCGGCCACCTCGCGCGCGGACTCGGTCAGCTCGTCGGAGACCCACTGCCGGGTCGCGGACGCCGACTGGGCGACCCCGGCGGGCAGTCCCTGTCCGGCGGCGAACCCGTCGCGCTTGGCCAGGAAGGCGGCCACCGCGCGCCGGTGTCCCTGGCGCGCCCCGTGCGGGCAGTCCCCGCAGGTGCAGCCGCCGCCGTGCGCGCCCTGTCGTGCCTCGTCCAACGCCACGGAGAACGCCGCCCTTTCCCGCCCCTGTCGCCACCCCGGGGCAGCCAACTCGTCTGTGAACGCAGCGAATTGTGCCGTACGGGGCGGCGGTCCGCCGCATCGGGGCGCACCGGAGGGGCACCTTCGCCAGCGTGTTCGATACCCGCTCAGGCGCTGAGCACGAGGTAGGCCAGGCCGAGCGTGCCCCGGTAGCCGCCGTAGTAGCCGGTGCGCCGCTCGTCCACGGCGGCGACGACCCCGTCGCGCAGGGGATGGTCCGGGTGGGCCAGGGCCCAGCGCTCGCCCCGGCCGATGTTGGCGTTCGACTCGAAGAGGTCCCACTCGCGCCGGTCGGCGGCGGTCACCTGGAGCGCCCGCAGCCCCGCCGCCTCGGCCTGCCGGATCAGGTCGAGCAGCGAGCCGAAGTCGCCGGGTTCGGCGCCGAGTCCGGCCAGCGCCGCCTCGTCCGGCTCCCGCTCCCAGAACCCCTCGCCGAACAGGACCCGTCCGCCGGGCCGTACGGACGCCCGCAGCGCGGCCAGGGCCTCGGCGGTCCCGCCGGGCCAGGCGTGCGAGGCGCCGATGGACACGGCCAGGTCGTATCCCCGCTCCGGCCACTCGGCGGCGGGCACCTCGTGGAACCGTACGCGCTCCGCGAGCCCCCGCTCCCCGACGAGCGCCCGCCCGCGTGCGACGGCCTCCGGGTCGGTCTCGACGCCGTCCCCGGTGCTCCCGGGCGCGGACTCCACCAGGCGCATCAGCAGCTCGCCCCAGCCGCTGCCGAGGTCCACGACGCGCGCACCGGGCGCGGGGGCGCAGGCGGCGACCAGCTGGGCGGCGTGCTCGTCGGAGAGCGGGGTGTTCCAGGTCAGGCGGTCGTTGTGGGCGGCGGACATCAGGGCGCGGATCTCATCGGCGGACATGGGGCGGGAGCCTGCCACGGGCGCCCCGGTGCCCGCCACGCGTTTTCGCGCACCCCGGAAACGGCGATGCCGCCGCCCGGTACGCCGGGTGGCGGCATCGTCAGGGTCCTGCGGGGACGGTCACTCCCACTCGATGGTCCCCGGCGGCTTGCTCGTCACATCGAGCACCACGCGGTTGACGTCGGCGACCTCGTTGGTGATGCGGGTGGAGATCTTCGCCAGGGTCTCGTACGGCAGCCGGGACCAGTCGGCGGTCATGGCGTCCTCGGAGGAGACCGGGCGCAGCACGATCGGGTGGCCGTAGGTGCGGCCGTCGCCCTGGACGCCGACGCTGCGGACGTCCGCGAGCAGGACCACCGGGCACTGCCAGATGTCGCGGTCCAGGCCGGCGGCGGTCAGCTCCTCGCGGGCGATGGCGTCGGCCTCGCGCAGCAGGTCGAGCCGGTCCTTGGTGACCTCGCCGACGATGCGGATGCCGAGGCCCGGGCCGGGGAAGGGCTGGCGCTGGACGATCTCGTCCGGCAGGCCGAGCTCCTGGCCGACCATGCGGACCTCGTCCTTGAACAGCTGGCGCAGCGGCTCGACCAGCTCGAACTCGATGTCCTCGGGCAGGCCGCCCACGTTGTGGTGGGACTTGATGTTGGCGGTGCCGGTGCCGCCGCCGGACTCCACGACGTCCGGGTAGAGCGTGCCCTGCACGAGGAAGGCGACCTCGGGGCCGTCCTCCTGGAGGATCTCCAGCTGGGCCTGCTCGAAGACCCGGATGAACTCGCGGCCGATGATCTTCCGCTTCTGCTCCGGGTCGGACACGCCGGCCAGGGCGTCGAGGAAGCGCTTCTCGGCGTCGACCACCTTGAGCTTCGCGCCGGTCGCGGCGACGAAGTCCTTCTCGACCTGCTCGGTCTCGCCCTTGCGCATCAGGCCGTGGTCGACGTACACGCAGGTGAGCTGGGAGCCGATGGCCTTCTGGACGAGGGCGGCGGCGACGGCGGAGTCCACGCCGCCGGACAGGCCGCAGATGGCGCGCTTGTCGCCGACCTGGGCGCGGATCGCGGCGACCTGCTCCTCGATCACGTTGCCCGTGGTCCAGCTGGGCTCGATGCCCGCGCCCCGGTACAGGAAGTGCTCCAGGACCTGCTGGCCGTGCGTGGAGTGCATGACCTCGGGGTGGTACTGGACGCCGTAGAGCTTCTTCTCGTCGTTCTCGAAGGCGGCGACCGGGACGACGTCCGTGGACGCGGTGACGGTGAAGCCCTCGGGGGCGGCGGAGCAGGCGTCGCCGTGCGACATCCACACCGACTGCTCGTCCGGGGTGCCCTCGAAGAGGGTGGAGCCGGACTTGGAGACGGTGAGCGGGGTGCGGCCGTACTCGCGGGCGCCGTTGTCGTCCACGGTGCCGCCGAGCGTGGTCGCCATCAGCTGGAAGCCGTAGCACATGCCGAAGACGGGGACCCCGGCCTCGAAGAGCGCGCGGTCCAGCGAGGGCGCGCCCTCGGCGTAGACGGAGGAGGGGCCGCCGGAGAGGATGATCGCGCGGGGGTTCTTGGCCAGCATCTCGGCCACCGGCATCGTGGACGGCACGATCTCGCTGTAGACCCGGGCCTCACGGACGCGGCGGGCGATGAGCTGGGCGTACTGCGCGCCGAAGTCGACTACCAGGACCACGTCGGTGGTGGTGTCGGGGGCGGCGGGGGGTGCTGCTGGCACGGGCGGCCTTCCGGCGGTGGAGAGGGGTCGGTCCTCCAATTCTACCGGCGGCCGGAAGTGACCTGCCCCGGTCCGGGCCAGGGCCCCGGGGCGTGCGGCGTCTCACGATCCGGGCCGGGCGTGGGCCCGGCGGGCACGAGGGTCCATACTGACCCCATGCGTCAGCACACGATCTTCGTCTTTACCTATGGCATCCGGCCCGCCGGCTGCCATGGTCGTGCTGCTTGAGCAACTGACAAGCAACGTTCCAGGCGCCCCGGGCCGACAGGCCCGGGGCGTTCTGCGTTCCGGGCCCGTCCGGCCCCGGGGTGCCGCATCCCACCGGGAGACCGTCATGAGCAGCACCACCACCCCCGCCGCGACGACCGCCGCCGAGGCGACCGGCGCCCGCACCGATGAGGCGGCGTCCCTGATCGGCGACGCCCGCACCCGTATCGACGCCCTCGACGACCGGATCATCGGGCTCGTCCAGGAGCGGATGGCGGTCTCGGCGGTGATCCAGGAGGCCCGGATGACGTCGGGCGGCCGCCGGGTCAACCTGTCCCGCGAGACGGAGATCCTGGTCCGGTACCGCGAGGCGCTGGGCAAGCCGGGGACCTCGCTGGCGATGACGCTCCTGGAGCTGTGCCGGGGCCGGGTCTGAGCGGCGCTCCCCCGCCGTATCCCAGTTCGGGCGGAGTCTCACCCGTACGGCGCGTGACCGGGCCCTGCGCGGCTTCGTTGGTCCCGGTGTCCGCGTCGGCCAGGGGCGGATCTTCAGGGGAACCACACGTGGCTCCGCCGGGGTGCGTGGCGTACGTGTACGCCGTGGGACCGCGCACCGGCGTGCGTGACCGGTCGGCAGGGGACAGCAGCCCGGTCACTCGGAGGGACCGCCAGGTCTCTCCAGGGAAACGGCCGGCTCCGGGGACGCCCGGGGCCGGCCGTTTCTCCGTGTGCGGGATCAGCGCGTGGCGCGCCGCCTCGACACGGTGAGCAGGACGCCGCCCGCGAGCAGCGCGACGAGGGCCGCGCCGGACGCGGCGAGGGCGGTGGTGCCGGTGGAGGCGAGCGAGCCGCCCGTGTCACCGGAGCCGGAGCCCGTCGTGCCGGAGGTGCCGTTGCCGCCGGAGCCGCCCGCGCTGCCCGAGCCGCCGGTTCCGCCGTTGGTGCCGCTCGTGCCCGCCGAGGACGAGCCGCCCGTGGCCGTCGAGCCGCCGCTGCCGGAGCCGCCCGTCGTGGCGTGCCCGTCCTCGCCGTTGAGCTCCACCCATGCCTTGTTGTTGGCGGGCTTCGGGTCGAAGGGCAGCGCGGGCGCCTGGAGGTGGGTGTTGCGGACGACGACCGCGCCGTTGCTGCCGGGGTCCGCCGAGACGAGCTTCAGCCGGAAGGGCAGGGCGAGGTCGGCGTCCTCCAGGACGGACATGGGCGTGGAGCAGAAGTAGCGCGGGGCCTTCTCCTGGTTCTCGCGGTACTCGCCGGACGCGGTCACGCCCCGGCAGGCGTCCGGCTTGGAGACGACGTGGCTGCCGTGGGGCACGGTGAAGTCCACGGTGGCGACGTCCTCGCCGGAGCGGATGTAGCCGATCCAGGCGGGGCCCTTGTTACGGAAGCCCAGGGTCACGTCGACGGTGTCGCCCGCCTCGCCCGCGGCCCGGTCGCCGTAGGCCGCGAAGTCGGCGGTGTTCGTGGTCCGGAAGTCGGCGTCCTGCTGGTTGTCCGAAGGGTCCAGGTCGGCCGGGCGGACGGCCGGGGCCATGCGCAGGGCCGGCTTCGCGCCCGTGCCGGGGCTGAAGCGGGCGCCGGAGCGCAGCGCCGCGCGGGCATCGGTGCCGTCCTCCTCGATCCGGTAGAGGAAGGTGTCGTAGAGCGCGCGCTCGGTGGCCCGCAGCACGGGCGGCACGTCCAGCGTGTACGTGGCGCCGGGCTCGAAGCTGCCGGGGAAGGTGCAGAGCGCGGTGGACCACGCGCCCGGGCCCATTCCCAGGTCCTCCTCGCTGTACTCGCAGTTCTGGTAGCGCTCGGTGAATTCCAGGCCGCGCGTGTTGCGCAGGGTGAGCAGGACGCCCCGGGCGGCGCGGGTGCCGTTGTTGGTGAAGGTGATGGGCACCGGCTGGCTGTCGCCGGGCTTCAGCTCCGTCCTGAGCGGCAGCCGCTTCATCGACAGGTCGGGCCCGCCGACCGACACGTGCGCGGTGAACGGCCGGAAGGTGGCGCCCTCCGCCCCGGCGGTGACCTCGATGGTGCCGGAGTCGCCCTCCTCGCTGCCCTGGGCGGCGCTGATCCGGAGTCCGGCGAGGCTGCTCAGGCCGGGCCGGATCCCGTAGTCGTGGCAGACGGCGGTGGTCCCGGTCCGCTCGCAGTCCAGGCCGCCTTCCCCGTCGAAGGAGACGTCCGCGACGCCCGCCAGCGTCCCGAAGTCGAAGCGCACCGTGTACTCGCCCTGGAAGGCGCCGTTCTCCTCGTCCTCCGAGGGGTTGGTCACCGTGACGTCGAGGCTCGCCCTCCGCGGGGTGCCCGTGGCCGGATAAGGGTGCAGGGCCGTCTCGGCCGGGCCGCCGATCGTGAACTCGGGGTCGGCCGCCCGCGCGGGGCTGCTCAGCGTGAGCAGACCGCCCGCCAGCAGGCCGGCCGAGGCGACGATGCCCGCCGCACGGCGGAACGGAGGCGTGCTTCTCATCTCGGGCCCTCGGGGTCGTCGGGAGCTGTGTGATCGCTGTGGCGGCGACAGGGGGTACGACCGGGGGCGCCGGGGAAAAGTTGCCCGGAATCAGATCACGGATCGGGTACGACAAGCGGGGCACTCCGAGAGTGACCCACCTCACATAAGGATTTCATCAGTGGGAGGACAACCATCGGGGGGCCCGGCAGGTCATGCATGCGGAACACCGGTTGTCGGTTGTCGTACGACGGACCGGTTACAGCGTGAGGGGCTGCACTGGGAGGGGGGTGCAGCCCCTTCTGCTGTGCTCAGGCCGTCTCCGGCTTCTTCGGCGGCACCGCGGGCATCCCCAGGAACGGCAGCCTGAGCGCGCCGAACGCCTCCTTCGCAACCGCCGGTGCCTGCGGCTCCACCGCCGCCAGCCGCTCGTACGCCTCGCCCTGCGCCGGACGCGGGTCCGGCTCGCCCTTGTTCGGCCAGAACGACATGGCGCGCTCCGCCTGGGCGGTGATCGTCAGCGACGGGTTGACGCCGAGGTTCGCGGAGACCGCCGAGCCGTCGACCACCGAGATGCCCGGGTGCCCGAACAGCCGGTGGTACGGGTCGATGACGCCCTCGTCCGCGGTGGCGCCGATCGGGCAGCCGCCGAGGAAGTGGGCGGTGAGCGGGGTGCCCATCAGCTCGCCGATGTTGGACCCGGGGAAGCCGTTGATCTCCTCGGCGAGCAGGGTCGCGCTCCGGGTCGCCTCGGCGATCTGCGTGGGGTTGGGCGCGCCGTGGCCCTGGCGGGCGGTGAGCAGGCCCTTGCCGATGCCGCGCGGTTTGCGGTAAGCGGTCAGGGAGTTGTCGAGCGACTGCATGACGAGCCCGATGATGACCCGCTCCGACCAGCGCCGGTTGGAGAGCGAGCGGGCGGCGATCGTGGGATGCCTGACCACGTTGCCGAGCCAGGCGAGGACCCGGTGGGCGCTGTAGGGGACCTGGACGATGGTGAGGCCGCCCATGGCGTTGGAGCCCTTGCCGTAGCGGACGGGCTCGATGTGGGTGTTCTCGTCGGGGTGGATGGACGAGGTGATGGCGACGCCCTTGGTGAAGTCGGGCTTCGTACCGTGCTTCCTGCGGTAGCGCCGGTCGGAGGTCTGGGCGCCGACCAGGCCCTCGGAGTTGGTACGGGTCAGCTCGCCGAGCCTCGCGGAGAGCCGGGGCAGCAGCCCCTTGTCCTTCATCGTGTGCAGCAGCGTCTGGGTGCCGTACGTGCCCGCCGCGACGACCACCTCGCGGGCGCGCAGGGCCGTGGGCTTCGCCTTCTTCCGGCGGTCGGTGGGCACGGTGGCGACGCGGTAGCCGCCTTCGGGGTGCTCGGTGACGGCGACGACCGAGGTCATGGGGTGGATGACCGCGCCGGCCTTCTCGGCGAGGTGGAGGTAGTTCTCGTTGAGGGTGTTCTTCGCGCCGTGGCGGCAGCCCGTCATGCACTCGCCGCACTCGGTGCACGCCTTGCGCGCCGGGCCCGCGCCGCCGAAGTACGGGTCCGCGACCGTGCCGCCGGGCTTCGCGCGCGCGGTGCCGTCCGCGTCCTGGCCGTCGCCGAAGAAGACGCCGACCGGGGCCAGGTGGAAGGTGTCGCCGACGCCCATGGCCTCGGCGGCCGCCTTGAGGTGGACGTCGGAGGGGGTCGTCGTGGGGTTGAGCCGGACCCCGAGCATCCGCTTGGCCTGGTCGTAGTACGGCTTCAGCTCGTCCTGCCAGTCGGTGATGTGCGCCCACTGCCGGTCCTCGAAGAACGGCGCGGGCGGCACGTACAGCGTGTTGGCGTAGTTCAGCGAGCCCCCGCCCACCCCGGCACCGGCCAGCACCATCACCTTGCCGAGCAGGTGCACGCGCTGGATGCCGAAGAGGCCGAGGGCGGGTGCCCAGAGGTAGTTCTTCAGGTCCCAGGAGTTCTTCGGCAGGGTGCCCGGGGTGAAGCGGCGCCCCGCCTCCAGGACGCCGACCCGGTACCCCTTCTCGGTCAGCCGCAGCGCCGAGACCGCGCCGCCGAAGCCGGACCCGACGACGATCACGTCGTAGTCGTACGCGGCGTCGTCGTCGGCCGCACCGGCCGGCCGTTCCTGATTCTGGGCAGGGCTGTCCTGGGACATGGCACTCCTCGGTACGAAAAGGACAGAAGTGGTGCGGGGGCGCCCCCAGGAGGGCTCAGCGCGGACGGCGCCCCCAGGAGGGCTCAGCGCAGGCGGAACGCCTTCATCACCTTCAGGCTGCGGGTCATGAACGCCGCGTACTTCTCGTCGTCCATCCCGAAGGACGGGGCGAGCGGGATCAGCCGCTGCTGGGCGACGGTCTGGGCCTCCGTGTACTTGAGGATGCCCTCGGAGCCATGGCGCCGGCCGAGGCCGGAGTCCTTCATGCCGCCCATCGGGGACTGCACGCTGCCGTACGCGGGGGCGTACCCCTCGTTGATGTTGACGGTGCCGGTGCGCAGCCGGGCGGCGATCCGGTGGCCGCGCTCGGAGTCCTTGGTCCAGACACTGGAGTTCAGGCCGTACGGGGTGGCGTTGGCCAGCTCCACCACCTCGTCCTCGTCGCGGAAGCGGTAGATCGAGACGACCGGGCCGAAGGTCTCCTCGGTGCAGACGGCCATGGGCGCCTCGACGCCGTCCAGGATCGTCGGCTCGTAGAAGAGCGGGCCGATGTCCGGGCGGGCGACCCCGCCGGCGACCAGCCTGGCGCCCTTCTCGACGGCCTCGGTGACATGCCGGCCGACGGTCTCCAGCTGCCGTTCGCCGACCAGCGAGCCCATGTCGGCGCCGTAGGCGAGGGCGCTGCCGAGCCGCATCGCCTTCGTCCGGGCGGCGAACCGCTCCACGAAGTCGTCGGCCACCGACTCGTGGACGTACAGCCGCTCGATGGAGATGCAGAGCTGCCCGGCCGAGGAGAAGCAGGCGCGGACGGCGCCGGCGGCGGCCTTCTCCACGTCGGCGTCCGCCAGGACCAGCATCGCGTTCTTGCCGCCGAGCTCCAGCGAGACGCCGACGAGTCGGGCGGCCGCGCCCTGGGCGACCTCGCGGCCTGTGCGGGTGGAGCCGGTGAACGAGACGTAGTCGGCGTGCTTGACGACCTCCGGGCCGACGACCGGTCCGTCGCCGAGGACGACCTGGAAGACCTCGGCCGGGAGGCCCGCCTCGATCAGCAGGTCACGCGCCCACAGGGCGGTGAGCGCGGTCTCGGTGTCGGGCTTCATCACCACCGCGTTGCCGGAGACGAAGGCGGGCAGCGCGTCGCCGACGGACAGCTCCAACGGGTAGTTCCAGGGGGCGATCTGGCCGACGACACCGCGCGGCTGACGCAGCTCGGTGACCTTGGTGAGCGTCGGCACGACCCCGGTGTGCCGCTTCGGCTTCAGATAGGCGGCGGCCCTGCGGCCGTAGTGCCGGGCGGCGACGGCGACCGCCTGGACCTCCTCGTGGGCGTGCAGCCGGGCCTTCCCGGTCTCCAGCTGGATGAGGTCGAGGACCTCGGACTGGCGCCCGATGACCAGGTCGTGGAAGCGCAGGAGTACGGCGGCCCTGTCCCGGACCGGCAGGGCGGCCCAGGCGGGCCGGGCGGCGCGGGCCCGCTCGAAGGCGGCGGCCACGTCCTCGGGGGTGGACTCCGGCAGGTCGGCCAGCTTCTCGCCGGTGAACGGCGTGTGGTTGGCGGTGCGGCCGGAGCCGCAGACTCCGCGCGTCAGCCGGGCGACCACCTCGGGCGTCACGACATCGGCGGCCGTGCGCACGCCCGCGGGGGCGGCGGCCACGGGGTTGGTGCCGGCCGTGGCGGCGGCGGAGGACGTGGGGGCCTGCGAGTCCGTCATGAGGGCGAGAGTACGTCGGTGGGAAGCCTTTGGGTACCCGTGGGTAACACCTTTTCACCGTCTCTCCCGGAGACCCGCCACACCCCCGCCGACTCAGCCAGTGATCACTGGCGACATAAGCCCTGATCAGCGGCTATCACCCGGCGGGCTACTGCTCGGCCGGGGGGCGCCAGCTGCGGAGGATCGCGTTGAACCGGTCGCGGGTCTCGTCCCAGTCGTCCGCCGGGCCCGTCATGTACAGCGCGTACTCCGGGCCACCGTCCTCCGCGAGGTACATCTGGTCGATCGCGTGCCGCGCCTCGCCGTTCTTCTCGGTCCAGGTGAACTCCCACACGGAACCGACGAAGTCGCGGTAGACGTTGCTGTTCAGCTCGATCCGCTTGTAGTCGGGCAGCCGGGTGCTCAGCTGCTTCTCCAGCCCGATCATGTGGTCGTAGGGGTGGTCGTAGTCGGGCGCCGGATCGGCGCTGACCCGGAGGTAGTGCACGCCGCCGTCGGGGGTGTAGTCGATGTTGTTCTCGTTGACCACGCGTTTCCAGCCCTCCGGCAGCAGCACGCTGAATCCGGACGGGTCCACGACGCGCCGCCAGCCGTCCGGCACGTCCTGCGTCACGGTGCCCGAAGCGCTCGGCGAGGGCGTGGGCGTCGGCGTGGGCTTCGGCGTGACCGGCCCCGGGCTGCGGGAGCCGTGCGCGGTCGTACCGCCGTCCGTGCTCCCGGCCGCCTCCGTGCGGTGCGCGTACAGCATCGCGGCGATCCCCGCGCCGCCGCCGAGCACCGCGGCCAGGGCGATGACCAGGACCCTGGTACGCCAGCGGCTGCGGCGGGGAGCCGGGGCGCGGGGGGCCGGGGCCGGTCCGGGCTGCGCGACGGGCCCGGGGTGGGGCAACACCGCGGTGCCCCCGCGCAGCATCTCCTCGGAGACCTGCTGCGTCGGGACGAACGCCTGGGCGGCCCGGGGCGCACGGCCCTCCATGGCCTCCAGGAGCATCCGCTCGGTCTCCGCCGCCGACGGGCGGTCCTCCGGCTCCTTGCGCAGCAGCGCGGTGATGACGGGGGCGAGCGCCCCGGCCCTGGCGGGCGGCGGCGGCTCCTCGGTGACGACGGCCTGCATGGTCGATATGGGGGACGTCCGGCGGAACGGCGAACGCCCCTCGACGGCCGTGTACAGCGTGGCGCCGAGGGACCACAGGTCGGAGGCGGGTCCGGGGTCGCCGCCGCGCACCCGCTCGGGCGCCAGATAGTCGATGGAGCCGACGAGTTCACCGGTCCTGGTGATGGTGGAGTCGCCCTCGATCGCGGCGATCCCGAAGTCGGTGAGCAGGACCCGGCCGTCCGGGGCGAGCAGCACGTTGCCCGGCTTCACGTCCCGGTGCAGCACCCCGGCCGCGTGTGCGGCGCGCAGCGCGCCCAGCACGTGCAGTCCTATGCGGGCGGCCTCGCGGGCCTCGATCTCGCCGCCGGACTCCTTCGCCCGGTCGGCGAGCGACGGCCCGTCCACGTACTGCATGACGATCCACGGCCGGTTGTCGTACTCGACCACGTCATGGACGGTGACGACGCCGGGGTGGGTGATCCGGGCCGCCGCGCGGGCCTCCTTCTGCGTGCGCTGGTGCAGCACGATCCGGTCCGACTCGGCGACGTACAGCCCGGCGGTCAGCTCCTTGACGGCCACCGTGCGGTGCAGCACCTCGTCGTGGGCGCGCCACACCTTCCCCATGCCGCCGCGTCCGAGGACGTCGCCCAGCCGGTACCTCCCGGCCAGCAACAGCCCCGCTTCCGTGCCCTGTGATCGATCCACCTGTGTTCCCGCCCCCGTTGGTCCGGAAGACAGGTTACGGAGCGGACGCGCGGCCACGGAACCTCGCATCGCCCACGAGACCGCACTGTGACTCAGATCCCGTGCTTCAGGCCGTCACGCGGTAGGAGACGCTGGCCTGTTGGTAGATCTCGGTGATCCGGTCGCGCTCGTCCTCGGGGCCGATGACCTGGAGGATGTGGTACCGGCCGCCGACGAGCATGACGAGGTTGCGGACGTACACCTCACGACCGTTGGCGTCCTGCCAGGTGAACTGGCCCTCGGCCATGGCCTGTCGGCCGACGTCCGTACGCCGCAGACCGCTCGCCGACGACCAGCTGGAGTCGCGGAACGGCTTCAGCTCCGGCTCCTTGTCCCGCTGGTAGTCGAGCGGATCGCTGCCGTTGGCCTTGGCGGTGTCGCGGCCGGGGACGATGAGCACACTGAACCCGTCGCTGCCGTAGCGGATCTGACGCTCCGCGTTGGCGGGGCTGCGCTGCCATCCCTTGGGCAGCCCGACCTCGAAGCCCTCGGCGTCCTTGCGGAGGGTGTAACCGGGCGCGAGCGCGGCGGCGGACCGGCTGGTCTGCGGCTTCTGCGCCCCGGACGAGGCGGGCGCGGACGGCTTCCCGGACGTGCCGGACGGGGGCTCGGGCGTCGTGGACGCGGGTGGTGCGGAGGCGGTACGGGAAGGGGCGGCGCCGGTCCCCTTGCCGTCCTCCTCGCCGGACTTGGGCATGAACAGCACCGCGTACGCGATCGCCGCGACGAGCGCCAGCATGATGAGGACGAGCAGCGTCCGGCCCAGCCGGCGCGGCTGGCCGCCCTCCCGCAGCGCGCGGGGTTCCCGTGGCTCGCGGGGCGGCTTCAGGCGTGGCTCGCGGTGGGTGACGGCGGTGCGGTCCACGGCCTCGCGGGGGAGCCGGCCGCGGGCGTGCGTCCCCCCGCCGCGCCGGGAGCGCCGCTTGCGGACGAGTTCGCCGCGCCTGCGGACGACGGGGAGCCGGGTGGCGTCCTCCGCGGGCAGCGGAACGACGTCGAACCCGGCCTCCGGTTCCGGCGCCGACCGCACGAGGGAGCGCAGCCAGCCGCTCAGCTCCTCGACGTCCGGCCGCTCGGTGGGGTCCTGCCGCAGCAGCGACTCCACGACCGGGCGCAGCGGCCCGCACTCCTCGGCGAACGCGGGCGGTTCGCCGCACACCATCTGGACCAGCTCGGCCGCACTGTCCTCGGGGTAGGGCGCGTGCCCCTGGACGGCGCGGAAGAGCAGCGCGCCGAGGGCCCACAGGTCGGTGGCGGGCCCGATGGGCGGCGCCAGCTGCCAGTTGCCGTGCACGGGTCCGGCCTGCTCGGGTGCCCACCGCTCGGTGACCGCGCCGACCACGGCGATCCGCGCCTGCCGCGCCCGCTCGGCGGCGAGCGCGGTGGCGGGCCCGCGATACCCGCCCGCGCCGGGGCCCTCGGCGTCCTCGTCGTTCCAGCGGCCGGAGGGGGCGTCGGGACCCGGGGCGTCGGCCTCGTACGCGTCGCGGCCGGGCGTCGCGGGGCCGTACGAGCCGCGGTCGCCGGGCGCCCCGTGCCCGCGGCGCGCGGCGTCGGCGCGGAGCGCGTCCTCGCGGGAGCCGCCCGCGGGCACGGGGCGCCCGGCGGCGGGCCCGTCGTCCCAGGTGCCGGCGAGGTGGAGGCGGCGGGGCGGCGGACCGTCGTCCTCGTCCTCGTCGTCCTCATCGTCGTCGTAGAAGCGGGCGTCGTACGGCCCCGGCGCGTCCGGGTCGCGCACCCAGCCGCCGGGCAGCTGCGGCAGGTCGGGGCGGGGGCGCGGCGGGATGCCGGGGCGCGGCCCCTCCGGGCCGTCGCCGTACGCGTCGTCGTCGTACGCGTCGTCGTCGTACGCGTCGTCGTCGTACGCGTCGTCCCGGGCAGGCGGCAGGGCGCTCCAGGACGCCTCGCCCGCGTCGCCGTCATACGCGTCGTCGTACGCGTCGTCGTACGCGTCCTCTTCGGGCCGTCCCGGTGCGGCGGGGCCCGACGGCGCGGTGTCGCGCGCCCATTCGTCCCGGTCCGGCGGCAGCGCCGCCCCCCGGCGCTCCTCCTCGCCCCGGCGGGCGGCGGCGCGGGTGCCCGCACGGTACGCGGCGATCGCTCCGGCCCGGGCGCGCGCGGCGGTGTCCGCCCCGGCGGCGGGCACGGGCAGCCCGGCGGGCGGCACCGGCCGGGGCGCGGGGTCCTCCTCGGAGCCGTACGGGCCCGGCTCGATCGCTGCCGGGCCCCGGGAGGCGGGGAGCAGGCCGGCGGGCGGCACGTACGGGCCGGTGGGGCCGGTCTCGACGGCGGGACCGCCGAAGCCGTCCTCGTCCGGCTCCTCGTCGTCGGGGCGCGGCACCGGGCTGTAGCCGCACAGCGCCTCCTCGGCCGCCCCGGCGGCGAGACCGGTCAGGACGACGCGTCCGTCGTCGCAGACGAGCACCGTGCGTACGGTGATGTTGCGGTGGGTCCAGCCGTGCGCGTGCAGCACGCGCAGCGCGGTGAGCACGTCGGAGCCGATCTCGGCGGCCCGGTACGGATTCAGCGGGCGCTCCGCGAGCAGCGCGGCCAGCGGGCGGGACGCGACGAGCTCGCTCACAATCCAGAGCGAGCCCGCCTCCGCGAACACGTCGAAGACCTGGTCCAGGCGCGGGTGGTCGGGCACCTGGGCCGCCGCCTGGGCGGCCTCGATGGCGCGCCGCACGGCCGGGTCGGCGGGCCGCCGGGCGGTGTGCGGCCCGGCGGACGTCCGGCCGTCGCCCTCCACGAACTCGGCGTCCACCACTTCGGGCAGCGGCACCTGACGGACCAGGACCTCCTGCCCGCTGTAGGTGTCGAAGGCCCGCGTCTCGGCGAACTCGTACGCGTCGGACGGGGGCAGCGGAAGGCGGTAGCGGTCGGCGAGCACCCGACCCGCGTAGTCGTCCACGACGCCTCCCCAGAGCGCGCTGTCCCCCGGCCACGGAGACCGCACCGAATCGGTCAATCACAGTCGGTTGCGGTGCAATTGACTGCGCGTTTCGGCTGCGTACGGTCTCCAGGCTCTCACCATACGTGGCAAGCGGCGACCACGCGGCAGGTCGGCCCAACCAGCCGCGCCGCCGCGCCGAATCCCGCCGCCTCCCGCCTCAGTCGACCGGCTTGAACGAGGCGAACGCCGCCTTCCGCAGCGCCCGGCACTCCTTGCCGTCCCACTCGTCGGCCTTACAGCTGATCATGATCGCGTAGCCGTGGTCGCTGTCGGCCTTGAAGCCCCGGTTGAGCACCCGGACCCGCTGCCCGTGCTGCGTGCGCTCGAACTGCCAGTCCGCGACGGTCGGATAGCCGTTGTACTGCACCTTCTGAATGCCCAGGTGGTGGTAGTCCGTGCTGGAGGCGGCGACCCCGCCCCGGGCGGAGTTCCAGGAGGCGGCGGCGTCGTTGCCCGGCGAGGAGGTGAAGTCGACCTGGAGGCGGGGAAAGCCGCCGTCGGCGTTGTAGATCGCGCCGGCGCCCTGGCCGGATGTGGTGTCGAAGCGGAAGCCCTTGGGCATCGCGATGGAGAAGTGGAACCGCTTGTTGGTCACCGTGCGGTAGCCGGCGGGCACGGCGTCCTGGGCCTTGCCGCCCTTCTTCCCGTCCTCGCCCTGTTCACCGGCCGCGTCGTCGTCCCGCCCCTTGCCCTTGTCCTTGCCCTTGTCCTGGCCGGCGTCCTGCTCCTTGCCGCTGTCGCCCTGTGCGGCGTCGGAGGAGCCGGACGGGGCGCCGGCGCTCGACGTCCCGGCGGGTGCGGAGGCGCCGGCGTTCTTCCCGCCGGAGTCGTCGGGCTTGTCGTCGCCCCCGCCGAGGGTGAGGGCCAGCACCGTACCGAGGACCGCGAGCACGATGACGGCCGCGATGATCGCGAGCGTGCGGCGCGGGACCACGTCCGTGAGGGACGCGCGGGGCGGGGTGACCGGAGAGGAGGCCGGGCGCTGCGGCGGCACGGCCCCGGAGGGGGACGCGGCGCCGGGGGCGGAGGCCGGCCGGGCCGGGACGGGCGGTGCGGTGACGGGGGCGGCGGCCGCACCGGCGGGGGGCGTGGTCCGGGCGTTGCGCACGGAGCGCAGCGCGCCGCGCAGCCGGTCGCGGGCGCCCTCGCCCGCGTCGCCGGACCCGGTCTTGGTGTCGGCGGCGCCCTTGGGCAGCGCCATCACCTGCGTGGCGTCGGCGGGTGCCGGGGCGGGGCGCTCCGGCTGCTCGAAGGAGCTGATGACGTCGTTGAGCAGGGCGCGCGCCCCGGCGTCGTCCAGCCGCTGTTCGGGGTCGCGGGTGAGCAGCCCGTAGATGACCTCCTCCAGCGGGCCCGCGTTCTTCGGCGGGTCCAGCGGCTCGGTCATCACGGCGGTCAGGGTCGCGATGGCGGAGCCCTTGTCGTACGGCGGGGAGCCCTCGACGCTCGCGTACAGCAGGCCGCCGAGCGACCACAGGTCGGCGGGCGGTCCCGGCTTGTGACCGCGCGCCCGCTCCGGCGAGATGTAGGAGGGGGCGCCGACGAGCATGCCGGTGGAGGTGACCGACGGGTCGCCCTCGACCTGGGCGATCCCGAAGTCGGTCAGCACGACCCGGCCGTCCTCGGCGATCAGCACGTTGGACGGCTTCACGTCGCGGTGCAGGATGCCCTCGCGGTGCGCGGAGCGCAGCACGTCGAGGAGGGCGAGGCCGATCTCGGCGGCCCGTTTCGGCTCCAGGACACCGTCCTCGCGGACCGCCTCGGCCAGCGACTTGCCCTCGATGAGCTCCATGACGATCCACGGCCGGTCGTCCTCGTCCACCACGTCGTAGACCGTGACCGCGCCGTTGTTCCGGATGCGCGCGATCGCCTTGGCCTCGCGCAGCGTCCGCGTGATGAGGCGGCGTTTCTCGTCCTCGTCGATGGCCGACGGGAACCGCAGTTCCTTGACCGCCACCGTCCGGCCCAGGGTTTCGTCGACGGCGCGCCAGACCGTACCCATACCGCCCCGGCCGAGCACCTCCCCCAGCCGGTACCGCCCCGCCAGGAGACGTCCGTCCGTGTCCCCTTGGGGCTCCCGTGCCTGCTCCGCCTCCGACATGCGTCCCCTCTGCGATCAACCCGCCCTGGCAGAGCGTTCATTGTCCCTCACCCCGGGACCGGCCCCGGTGCCGGGTCCTGGTGCCGCCCCCGACACGCGGGAACCGGGGCTCCCGGAGGCGGAGTTCCGCCGGGGCCGGGCCGAGGCGGCGTCACAGCAGCGGCACGATGTCCGGTGCCCCCAGCCTCGCCGCGTCCGCCGTCAGGTCGTCCGGCTGGCGCTGCGACTCGCGTTCCGCCTCCACCCGCTTCTCGTAGTGCTCGACCTCGCGGTCGGTCCGGCCGGCGTCCCAGCCGAGGACCGGCGCCATCAGCTCGGCGCAGAGGCGGGCGGAGCGGGTGCCCCGGTCGAAGGTCTCGATGGAGATCCGGGTGCGCCGGGTCAGGACGTCGTCCAGGTGACGCGCCCCCTCGTGCGAGGCGGCGTACACGATCTCGGCCCTCAGATAGTCGTCGGCGGCCGGCAGCGGATCGCCCAGCGCGGGGTCGGCGACGATCAGCTCCAGGATCTCCTCGGTCATCGAGCCGTAGCGGTTGAGCAGGTGCTCCACCCGGGCGACGTGGAGGCCGGTGCGGGCGGCGATCCTGGCGCGTGCGTTCCACAGGGCGCGGTAGCCCTCGGCGCCCAGCAGCGGGATGTCCTCGGTGACGCAGTCGGCGACGCGCTGGTCGAGGCCGTGCACCGCCTCGTCCACGGCGTCCTTGGCCATCACCCGGTACGTCGTGTACTTGCCGCCCGCTACGACGACGAGGCCCGGCACCGGATGCGCGACGGTGTGCTCGCGCGACAGCTTGCTGGTGGCGTCCGACTCACCGGCCAGCAGGGGCCGCAGGCCGGCATAGACGCCCTCCACGTCGTCCCTGGTCAGGGGCGTCGACAGGACCGCGTTGACGTGTTCCAGCAGGTAGTCGATGTCGGCGCTGGAGGCGGCCGGGTGCGCCTTGTCCAGGTCCCAGTCGGTGTCCGTGGTGCCGACGATCCAGTGCCGGCCCCAGGGGATGACGAAGAGCACGGACTTCTCGGTGCGCAGGATCAGGCCGGTCGAGGAGTGGATGCGGTCCTTGGGGACGACCAGGTGGATGCCCTTGGAGGCCCGTACGTGGAACTGGCCGCGCTCGCCGATCAGCGACTGGGTGTCGTCCGTCCACACCCCGGTCGCGTTGACCACCTGTTTGGCCCTGACCTCGTACGCGCCGCCCGCCTCGACGTCCTCCACCCGGGCGCCGACGACACGCTCCCCCTCCCGGAGGAAGCCGGTCACCCGGGCCCGGTTCGCCACCTGCGCGCCGTACGCGGAAGCGGTGCGCACCAGCGTGGCGACATAGCGGGCGTCGTCCATCTGGGCGTCGTAGTACTGCAGGGCCCCCACCAGGGCGTCCCGCTTCAGGGCCGGCGCGACGCGCAGGGCCCGGCGGCGGGAGAGGTGGCGGTGCATGGGCAGGCCCCGGCCGTGCCCGGAGGAGACCGACATCGCGTCGTACAGCGCGACGCCGGAACCGGCGTACAGCCGCTCCCACCCCTTGTGCTGCAAGGGGTACAAGAAGGGCACCGGCTTCACCAGGTGCGGGGCGAGCCGCTCGAGCAGCAGCCCGCGCTCCTTCAGCGCCTCCCGTACGAGGGCGAAGTCGAGCATCTCCAGATAGCGCAGGCCGCCGTGGATCAGCTTGCTCGACCTGCTCGACGTGCCGGACGCCCAGTCGCGCGCCTCGACCAGACCGGTCGAGAGCCCTCTGGTGACCGCGTCCAGCGCCGTTCCGGCGCCGACCACGCCCGCTCCCACGACCAGCACGTCCAGTTCGCGCTCGGCCATGGCGGCGAGCGCCTCGGCGCGCTCCGCGGGTCCCAGTGTCGCTGTCCTCACCGCTGCCTCCCGGTTGCTCGGGGTCCGGCACGGATCGCGGCCCCGACCATGCGTTCGGTGCCCGTGCCCACAGATCGATTCTGTCCGCGCCGCGCGACTTCAGCCACCGCCTGTGGACAACACCCGGACGACAAGGGCCACACAATGCGGCATATCGGTCATATTTACGCCTAACCTGACATAGCGCTGTCCACAGCGGTTGCGCTTTCTGCCTCCTGGTCTTAAGGGAAGGACGGCCCACCCCGTGCCTGCAGACCTCGCCGTCATCGGACTCGGTCACCTCGGCCTGCCCCTGGCCCAGGCCGCCGTCCACGCCGGTATCCACACCATCGGCTACGACACCGACCCCCGGGCCTTCGCGGAGGTCGCCGCGGGCCGTGCGCCGGTCGAGGGATCGCTGCCGGCGTCCGACATCCGCCGCATGCTCTCGCTGGGTTTCCGGCCCACCACCGACCAGGCCGAGCTGGGCCGGGTCCGCACCGCCGTGATCTGCGCGCCCACCCCGCTCGGCCCCGACCGCACCCTCGACCTGAGCGCCGTCGCCGACGCGGCCCGCGCCCTGGCCGCCCGGCTGCGCCCGCACACCACCGTGCTCCTCGAATCGGCCGTGCCCCCCGGCACCACGGAGGGCTTGCTGCTCCCCATCCTGGAGGAGGGCTCCGGGCTGCGCGGCGGGCGCGACTTCCACCTCGCGCACTCCCCCAGCCGGCTCGACCCCGGCAACCGCACCCACGTCTACGCCAACATCCCGAAGGTCATCGGCGGCCTCACCCCTGCCTGCACCGAGTCCGCCGCCGCCTTCTACGGCCGCCTCACCGACAAGGTGGTCCGGGCCCGGGGCACCCGCGAGGCCGAGATGACGAAGGTCCTGGAGACCAACTTCCGGTACGTCAACATCGCCCTGGTCAACGAGATGGCGGTGCTCTGCCACGATCTGGGCGTCGACCTCTGGGACGTCATCCGGTGCGCCGAGACCAAACCCTTCGGCTTCCAGCCCTTCCGCCCGGGCCCCGGCGTCGGCGGCCACGGCGCCCCGGTCGACCCGGGCCATCTCCCGTACCACCACCGCACCCCCGGTCCTCCGCTGCGGATGGTCTCGCTGGCGCAGGAGATCAACGAGCGGATGCCGCAGTACGTGATCCAGCGCTGCGCCACCCTCCTCAACGAACACGGAAAGGCGGTCCGCGGCGCGCGGATCCTCCTGCTCGGCGTCACCTACAAGCCGGACCTCGCCGACCAGGAGGCCTCGCCCGCGCGCGAGATCGCCACCCGGCTGATGGACATGGGCGCCCAGATCGGCTTCCACGACCCGCACGTCCTGGACTGGCGCGTCCGCCAACTCCCCGTCCCCCGCGCCGACTCGCTCTACGAGGCGGCCGCCGGCGCGGACCTCACGGTGCTGCTCCAGCACCACCGTACGTACGACCTCCAGGGCCTCGCGGTGAAGGCGCAACTCCTCCTGGACACCCGCGGCGCCACCCCCGCCGGAGCCGCCCACCGGCTCTGATGACGGGCCCTCAGCCCAGTTCCCCCAAGGATTTCGGTGGGCCGATGTCGGAACCGACTGCTAGCCTGCGGCGTCACTCCTCGCACAGAGTTGCGTAGACGTCCCCAGGGGGAGAACCCAGCATGAGCCAGCCCGTACCACCGCCGAACCAGCCCTACGGCCAGCCCCAGGGCGGCAACCCGTTCGCGGGCCAGCAGCCCGGCGCCCCGTTCGGCGGCCCCGCCCCGTTCGGCCCCCCGGCCCCGCCGGCGCGCAACAACATCGCGCTCGGCCTGGGCGCGGCCGTGGTGGCGGCCGTCGTCGGCGCGCTCATCTACGGCTTCATCCTCGGCAAGTCCGATCACCAGATCGGCTACATCGCGGTCGGCGTCGGCCTCCTCGTCGGTTTCGCGGCGAGCAAGCTTGGCGGCGCCAACCCCGCCGTGACCGTCGTCAGCGCGCTGCTCTCCATCGGCGCCGTGTACATCGGCCAGCTCGTGGGCATCTCGATCGCCCTCTCCGACCTCGCGCACGAGTCGGCGACCAGCATCTTCTTCGACCACTTCGGCGTCCTCACGGACGCGTACAGCGAGGCGGCCGACTTCAAGGACTACCTCTTCCTGGCCCTCGGCGCCGTCGGCGCCGTCGCCGGTGCGAGGAAGGGCGCGTAACGAAGACCGGAGGGCCCGGACCGCGGCCGCGGTCCGGGCCCTCCGGCGTACGTACGGGGAAACTCAGCGGCGGTGCTGCGAGTCCGCCACCGTCACCTCGACGCGCTGGAACTCCTTGAGGTCGCTGTAGCCCGTGGTGGCCATCGCCCGGCGCAGCGCGCCGAAGATGTTCATCGAGCCGTCCGGGGTGTGCGAGGGGCCGGTCAGGACCTCCTCGGTCGTGCCGACCGAGCCCAGGTCCACCAGCTTGCCGCGCGGCACGTCCTCGTGGACGGCCTCCATGCCCCAGTGCCGGCCCCGGCCCGGCGCGTCCGTCGCGCGGGCCAGCGGGGAGCCCATCATCACGGCGTCCGCGCCGCAGGCGATGGCCTTCGGCAGGTCGCCGGACCAGCCGACGCCGCCGTCCGCGATGACGTGCACGTAGCGGCCGCCGGACTCGTCCATGTAGTCGCGGCGGGCACCGGCCACGTCGGCGACGGCGGTCGCCATCGGGACCTGGATGCCGAACACGTTGCGCGTGGTGTGCGCGGCGCCACCGCCGAAGCCGACGAGGACACCGGCCGCGCCGGTACGCATCAGGTGCAGGGCCGCGGTGTACGTGGCGCAGCCGCCGACGATCACCGGGACGTCCAGCTCGTAGATGAACTGCTTCAGGTTCAGCGGCTCGGCCGCGCCCGAGACGTGCTCGGCGGAGACCGTGGTGCCGCGGATGACGAAGATGTCCACGCCCGCGTCGACCACGGCCTTGGAGAACTGCGCGGTGCGCTGCGGGGAGAGCGCGGCGGCGGTGACGACGCCGGAGTCGCGCACCTCCTTGATGCGCTGCCCGATCAGCTCCTCCCGGATCGGCGCGGAGTAGATCTCCTGGAGCCGACGGGTCGCGGACTCGACGGGCATCTGGGCGATCTCGTCCAGGAGCGGCTGCGGGTCCTCGTGCCGCGTCCACAGCCCTTCCAGGTTGAGGACGCCGAGGCCGCCGAGCTCGCCGATGCGGATGGCGTGCTGCGGGGACACCACGGAGTCCATGGGGGCGGCCAGGAACGGCAGCTCGAAGCGGTAGGCGTCGATCTGCCAGGCGATCGAGACCTCCTTCGGGTCGCGGGTCCGGCGGCTCGGGACGACGGCGATGTCGTCGAATGCGTATGCCCGGCGGCCGCGCTTGCCGCGCCCGATCTCGATCTCAGTCACGATGATGTGGCCTTTCCCTCTGCGTCTGCGTGTCCAGTATCCCCGACACATGGGAGAGGGGCGGTCCCGGGAACCTCGGACCGCCCCTCACCTGCGCTGTCGCGTTACTTCTTGCTGTAGTTCGGCGCCTCGGCCGTCATCTGGATGTCGTGCGGGTGACTCTCCTTGAGACCCGCCGAGGTGATCCGGACGAAGCGGCCCTTGCTCTCCATCTCGCCGATGGAGGCCGCGCCCACGTAGCCCATCGTCTGGCGGAGACCGCCGACGAGCTGGTACAGCACGTTGGCGAGGGGGCCGCGGTAGGGCACCTGGCCCTCGATACCCTCGGCGATCAGCTTTTCGTCGGACGCCACCTCGCCCTGGAAGTACCGGTCCTTGGAGTAGGAGCGGCCCTGGCCGCGGGACTGCATCGCGCCCAGCGAGCCCATGCCCCGGTACGACTTGAACTGCTTGCCGTTGATGAACAGCAGCTCGCCCGGGGACTCCTCGCAGCCCGCGAGGAGCGAGCCCAGCATCACGCTGTCGGCGCCGGCGGCGAGCGCCTTGCCGATGTCGCCGGAGTACTGGAGGCCGCCGTCGCCGATGACCGGGACGCCCGCGGCGCGGGCGGCCAGCGCGGCCTCGTAGATCGCGGTGACCTGCGGGACGCCGATGCCGGCGACGACGCGGGTCGTACAGATGGAGCCGGGGCCGACGCCGACCTTGACGCCGTCCACGCCGGCGTCGATCAGGGCCTGGGCGCCGTCGCGGGTTGCGACGTTGCCGCCGATGACGTCGACGGAGACGGCCGACTTGATCTTGGACATCCAGTTCAGCGCGTTGCTGTTGTGGCCGTGCGAGGTGTCGACGATCAGGAAGTCGACGCCCGCCTCGGCCAGCGCCTGGGCGCGGTCCAGCGCCTCGGGGCTGGCGCCCACGGCGGCGCCGACGAGCAGCCGGCCGTCGGCGTCCTTGGCCGCGTTCGGGTACTGCTCGGCCTTCTTGAAGTCCTTGACCGTGATGAGGCCCTTGAGGAGGCCCGCCTCGTCCACCAGCGGCAGCTTCTCGATCTTGTGGCGGCGCAGCAGCTCCATGGCGTCCACACCGGAGATGCCGACCTTGCCGGTGACCAGCGGCATCGGCGTCATGACCTCGCGCACCTGGCGCGAGCGGTCCGACTCGAACGCCATGTCGCGGTTGGTGACGATGCCGAGCAGCTTGCCCGCCTGGTCGGTGACCGGGACACCGCTGATCCGGAACTTGGCGCAGAGCGCGTCCGCCTCGGCGAGCGTGGCGTCCGGGCCGACCGTGATCGGGTCGCTGACCATGCCGGACTCGGACCGCTTGACCAGGTCGACCTGGTTGACCTGGTCCTCGACCGAGAGGTTGCGGTGCAGCACGCCGACGCCGCCCTGCCGGGCCATCGCGATGGCCATGCGGGCCTCGGTGACCTTGTCCATGGCGGCGGACAGCAGCGGGATGTTGACGCGGACGTTGCGCGAGATGAGCGTCGAGGTGTCGACCGCGTTGGGCAGCACTTCGGATGCGCCCGGCAGCAGCAGCACGTCGTCGTATGTCAGCCCGAGCGTCGCGAATTTCTCGGGCACTCCGTCGACGTTTGCAGTCATGACACCTTCCCCAAATGGCCTTGATCGGTGCGGATGTCCATGCTAACGGGCTCGGGAGGCGTCTCATTCCACGAGCAAGATCGCCAAGAAGTTCTGTAGCTTTCTACGGGGCCTGCCGCGTGGTGCACCGGTACGCGCGCGGGGCCCGGCCCTCACTGTTCGGCGAGGGCCCGCAGCCGGCTCAGCGCCCGGTGCTGGGCGACCCGGACGGCGCCCGGCGACATGCCGAGCATCTGCCCGGTCTCCTCGGCGGTCAGCCCGACGGCGACGCGCAGCACGAGCAGTTCGCGCTGGTTCTCCGGGAGGTTGGCCAGGAGCTTCTTGGCCCAGGCGGCGTCGCTGCTGAGCAGCGCGCGCTCCTCGGGCCCGAGCGAGTCGTCGGGGCGCTCCGGCATCTCGTCGGAGGGCACCGCGGTCGAGCCGGGGTGCCGCATCGCGGCGCGCTGGAGGTCGGCCACCTTGTGACCGGCGATGGCGAAGACGAACGCTTCGAAGGGTCTGCCCGTGTCCTTGTAGCGCGGCAGCGCCATGAGCACGGCGACGCACACCTCCTGCGCCAGGTCCTCCACGAAGTGGCGGGCGTCACCGGGCAGCCGGTTCAGCCGGGACCGGCAGTAGCGCAGGGCGAGCGGGTGTACATGGGCCAGCAGGTCGTGGGTGGCCTGCGCGTCGCCCTCGACGGCACGGTGCACCAGGCCACCGATCACCGTCGTCCCGTCGTCGCGCATCGAACCATGGTGCCCCGGCCCCGCTTCATCCGCGGCACCGCGTCCGTAGTTGTGCACCGAAGCGTTATGAGCGGGTGCGCCGGAAGTCATGTCCTGCGCCCTCCCCTTCCGCTCGACCGAATCGTTCCCGAGGAACTCCACGTCTCAAGGATGCGGCATCGGCCGGGAAGCGTCACATACCGCCGGATCGGCGGGGTACGGCTCGCGCCGCACCCCCTGCCGCCCGGGCCGCGCGGGCCCGGGCCGACTGTCAGCGCACCAGACCCCACCGGAAGCCCAGGGCCACCGCGTGGGCGCGGTCCGAGGCACCGAGCTTCTTGAAGAGCCGCCGGGCGTGCGTCTTCACCGTGTCCTCGGAGAGGAACAGCTCGCGGCCGATCTCCGCGTTGGAGCGGCCGTGGCTCATCCCCTCCAGCACCTGGATCTCGCGCGCCGTGAGCGTGGGCGCCGCACCCATCTCGGCCGACCGCAGCCGGCGCGGGGCGAGCCGCCACGTCGGGTCGGCCAGCGCCTGGGTGACGGTCGCCCGGAGCTCTGCCCGGGAGGCGTCCTTGTGCAGATAGCCGCGGGCACCGGCGGCGACCGCGAGCGCGACGCCGTCCAGGTCCTCGGCGACGGTCAGCATGATGATCCGGGCGCCGGGGTCGGCGGAGAGCAGCCGGCGGACCGTCTCCACCCCCCCGAGCCCGGGCATGCGTACGTCCATGAGAATCAGATCCGAACGGTCGGCACCCCAGCGGCGGAGGACTTCCTCGCCGTTGGCGGCCGTCGTCACACGCTCGACGCCGGGTACGGTCGCGACCGCGCGACGGAGCGCTTCTCGGGCAAGCGGGGAGTCGTCGCAGACGAGGACGGAAGTCATGACCGCCCTCCGCAGCTGATGCGCGTCACCTTGAGCCTCCAGGCTGTTACAAGTCGTCACCTGTGCGGTTGACGCTCTCGGACATCTGCCCGATCGCTCTTTCTGCCAACCGCCTCCGCACTCTCAACGATGGTCACTCGAAAGAGTTACGGGTCGGAAGACCGAGTTCGGCACTCTACGTGAGTGAGCGCTCACGGAGGAGAGCACCACGGGTCGTCCAGGCGTCAACCGAAATATTCGGCAGGACCGTGCCCCATTTAGCGGGATTTCTTCCCTTTAGGTGGTGTCTACGACTAGATTCGCAATCAGTCATATTTACATCTACTAACACCGTAGATGTACGGTTTTGTACGCGATCATCGACGAGCACCCACCCACGACACACACGACGCTTCCGACTCAGCACGGTTTCGAGGGGACAAGCAATGGCCGATTTCTCCCGACTTCCCGGACCCAATGCCGACCTGTGGGACTGGCAGCTGCTGGCGGCCTGCCGCGGGGTCGACAGCTCGCTCTTCTTCCACCCCGAGGGGGAACGCGGCGCCGCCCGCAGCGCCCGCGAGACCTCCGCGAAGGAGGTCTGCATGCGGTGCCCGGTCCGCGCGGAGTGCGCGGCGCACGCGCTGGCCGTTCGCGAGCCCTACGGAGTGTGGGGCGGGCTCACCGAGGACGAGCGCGAGGAGCTGATGGGGCGTGCGCGGAACCGGCTGATCACGGCGGCGGCGCCGGCGTCTCCCCCGGGGCATGGGTGACCGCCGCTGCGCGCATCAGGGGAGAAACGTTTCTTCACCCCACCCGTTCCCGGACCCGGGACTCCGCCCCTCAAACGCCGGAGGGGCTGGACACCTCGGCGGGGCCGGACAGTGCGGCCGGGCCGGAAGAGGCCAGCGCCAGGTGATCCAGGGTGGCCGCCACCGCAGGGACCCGCGCCAGGTCGGGCAGGGTCAGCGCGACGATCTCGCGTTCGATGGCCGGCACCACCGTGACGGTCCTGGCCCCTCGGGGGCGTACCGATTCGATGGCCAGCGCCGGCAGCACGGCGACCCCCAGGCCCGCGCCGACCAGGCCGATCACCGCCGGGTAGTCGTCGGTGGCGAAGTCGATGCGCGGGGTGAACCCGGACCCCTCGCACACCTCCACCAGCTGCCCGCGGCACCGGGGGCACCCGGCGATCCAGGACTCCCCGGCCAGCTCCGCGATGCCGACCTCGTCCCGGTCCGCCAGCGCGTGCCCCTCGGGCACGAGCCCCGTGAGCCGGTCCGTGAGCAGCGGACGGACCACCAGGTCGTCCCATTCGGCGCCCGGTTCGCCGTACCGGAAGGCGAGCGCGATGTCGCAGTCGCCGTCCCGCAGCATCTCCACCGACCGCGGCGGCTCGGCCTCCACGAGGGAGACCCGCGTGCCGGGGTGGGCGGCGCGCAGGGCGGCGAGGGCTCCCGGGACCAGCGACGAGCTGCCGCTCGGGAACGAGACGAGCCGGACCCGGCCGGCCCGCAGTCCGGCGATCGCGGCGACCTCCTCCTCGGCGGCGGTGAGCCCGGCGAGGATGCCGGAGGCGTGCCGCACCAGCGCCTCGCCCGCCTCCGTCAGCCGCATCTCGCGCCCGGTCCGGATGAGCAGCGTGGTCCCGGCGGAGGACTCCAGGGCCTTCATCTGCTGGCTGACCGCGGGCTGGGTGCAGCCCAGCTCCCGGGCGGCGGCGGAGAAGGAGCCGGTGGAGGCGACGGCGCGCAGGACGCGGAGGTGGCGGGCTTCGATCACCCTTCCAGCATAAGCAACGCTTGGAGTGATCGCGAGATATTCGCGCGTGACTTTGGGATGGTCTTGGATACCGTTCCGGTATGACCGCGATGACTGTGCTGACCGTGAACGCGGGGCGTCCCACGCCGGCGTCCTACACCGACGCCCCGGGCGGCAGGACCGGGATCGACAAGCGGCCGGTGGAGGGGCCCGTCCTGGTCTCCGACCCCGGCCCCAGGGGTGCGGGCGGCAGCGGTCTCGCCGGGGACGCGGTGTGCGACCTGCGCCACCACGGCGGCTCGGACCAGGCGGTGTACGCCTTCGCCCGCGAGGACCTGGACGTCTGGGAACGGGAGCTGGGTCGCGCGCTGCCCAACGGCACGTTCGGCGAGAACCTGACCACGGCGGGGCTGCGGGTCGGCGAGGCCCTGATCGGCGAGCGCTGGCGGATCGGCGGGGAGCTGGTCCTGGAGGTCGCCTCCGGCCGCATCCCGTGCCGTACGTTCCAGGGCCACCTCGGCGAGGCCCGCTGGGTGAAGCGGTTCACGCGGGCGGCGGCCCCGGGGGCGTACCTGCGGGTGATCACGCCGGGCTCGGTCCGGGCGGGCGACCCGGTCGAGGTCGTGCACCGGCCGGACCACGAGGTGACGGTGGAGCTGCAGTTCCGGGCCGTGACGACCCGGCGCGACCTGCTGCCGCTGCTGCTTCCGGCCGGCGGCGCGCTGACTCCGTCGACGCTGCGCACGGCACGCGCGTACGCGGCGGAGCTCACCGCTTCCTGAGCGTGCGGGAGCGCCCGGAGGCGCCGCTCGCGGATGCTCTACCGTGCCGCGTATGACGACTGCACTGATCACGGGCGCGACGGCGGGCATCGGTGCCGCCTTCGCACGGCGGCTCGCCGCCGACGGGTACGACCTGGTCCTGGTGGCCCGGGACGCGGAGCGGCTGCGCGAGCAGGCGACCGAGCTGCACGACCGGCACGGCATCGAGGCCGAGGTACTGCGGGCCGACCTGTCCGACGACCAGGGCATCCGCGCCGTCGAGGAACGCCTCGGGGACGCCCGGAACCCGGTCGACCTGCTGGTGAACAACGCGGGCTTCGGCAACAAGGGGCGCTATCTGGAGGTCCCGATGGCCGACGAGCTGTCGATGCTGAAGGTGCACTGCGAGGCGGTGCTGCGGCTGACCTCCGCCGCGGCGGCCTCGATGCGGGAGCGCGGCCGGGGCGGCATCGTCAATGTGGCGTCGGTCGCCGCGTTCGTGCCGCGCGGCACGTACGGGGCTTCGAAGGCGTGGGTCGTGCAGTTCAGCCAGGGCGCGGCGAAGGACCTGGCCGGGTCCGGGGTGCGGCTGATGGCGCTGTGTCCGGGCTTCGTGCGTACGGAGTTCCACCAGCGGGCCGGGATGGGCACGGGCAACATCCCGGGCTGGATGTGGCTCGACGCGGACAAGTTGGTGAGCGCGGCGCTGGCGGACCTGGCGCGCGGGAAGTCGGTGTCGATCCCGGACCCGCGTTACAAGGTGCTGATGGGCGCGGTGAAGCTGGCCCCGCGCGGCCTGCTCGGCGGGCTGACCTCGCGTACGGGCCGCAAGTACGGGCCGCAGTAGGGAGCGGCGCGACCACTGCACGCCGCCGCCGCGCAGGCGCCGAGGCCGGGCGCCGCGTACCCGCTCGTCCTGCTCGGTGAGGTCCCCGAGCCGGTCGCGCACCGCCACCCCTGACGGTCCGGACCTCACGAACGGCGCCGCCGGGTCCCCCACCTGCCTCCCCCGCCCGGAAGCGGTTCCCGCATCCCCCTCCCGCCACCACGCCCCGGGTACTACAACTCACTCATGCACACGCAACCCACGACAACACGAAGCCCCCGGCCCTCGGTTCTGCTCGCCATGGGCCCGGACATCCACGAGCGCCTCTTCGAGCCGCGCCACCGCGACCGGCTCGCCGCCCTCGCCCGTACGGACCCGGACCTCGTCGCCCACGACCTGGCCGACCCGGACCCCCGCGTCGCCGCCGCCCTCGCCGAGGCCGAGGTCCTGTTCACGTGCTGGGGCGCCACCCCGCTCACCAAACGGGTCCTCGCCGCCGCGCCCCGCCTGAAGGCGGTGATCCACGCGGCCGGCTCCGTCAAGCACCACATCACCGACGCGTGCTGGGAGCGCGGCCTCGCCGTCTCCTCGGCGGCCGGGGCCAACGCGCTGCCGGTGGCGGAGTACACCCTGGCCACGATCCTGCTGGCCAACAAGCGCGTCCCGCACTCGGCCCACGTCTACCGCCAGGTCCGCGCCGACCACGACTGGCGCGCCGAGCTGGACGGGGCCGGCAACTACCGCCGCACGGTGGGCATCGTCGGCGCCTCCCGCATCGGCCGCCGCGTCATCGAGCTGCTCCGCCCCTTCGACCTGGCGGTCCTGCTGTACGACCCGTTCGTCACCGCGGAGGAGGCGGCGCGCCTCGGCGTCGAACCGGCCGCCCTGGACGAGCTGTGCGCCCGCGCCGACGTCGTCTCCGTGCACGCCCCGCAGCTCCCCGATACCCACCACATGATCGGCGCCGGCCAGCTGGCGCTGATGCGGACGGGCTCGACGCTGATCAACACGGCCCGGGGCTCCCTGATCGACGAGGCGGCCCTGCTGCGCGAACTGGTCCCGGGCCGGCTGCACGCCGTACTCGACGTGACGGAGCCCGAACCGCCCCCGGCCGACTCCCCGCTGTACGACCTCCCGAACGTCCTCCTGACCCCGCACGTGGCGGGCTCCCTCGGCAACGAGCTGCACCGGATGACCGATCACGCGCTGGACGAGCTGGAACGCTACGCACAGGGGCGGCCGTTCGCGGACCCGGTGCGTCCGGCGGCGCTGGACCGGTCGGCGTGAGAGCCGGCCCCTCCGGCGTTCGAGCAGCGGGAGGGGCCGGGGCCCAGCCCCCCAGCGCAAAAAGGCCCGGTCCCCGCAACTTGGGTTCTAGGGATCGTTGCAACACCCCAGTTCAAGGGGTGCGATGGATTTCGAGATCCGAGGGGACCGGAAGCCTCAGGGGCGCAGAAAGCTGTCCGCTGAGCGGGCGGCATACTCCCGGCTCATGGGGCAGGGCCTGAGCAACGAGGAAGCGTGCCGGATTGTCGGGATCAACCCGAAGACCGGCAGACGCTGGCGGAACGGACGAGGCGCGTCCGGCCGCAAGAGCTTCAGCATCGCCACCGATGTCCCGGTCTACTTCTGCGACCCGGCCAGCCCCTGGCAGCGCGGCTCGAACGAGAACACCAACGGCCTGCTACGGCAGTACTTCCCCAAGGGCACCGACCTCGCCGTCCATCCCCGCGAACACCTGGCCACCGTCGCCGCCGAACTCAACGGCCGCCCACGCAAAACGCTCGGCTGGGAAACCCCAGCCGAGCGCCTGCATAAACTACTCGCGGCCTGACCAACACAACCACGTGTTGCAACGACCCCTAGAAACCGCCCAAGGGAGACCGGGCCTCTCGGCTACACGCTAGTGGGAGTGACCGTGGCCGTGGCCCGCGGCCTCCGGCTCGTCCTCGGCCGGCTTCTCGACGACCAGGGTCTCGGTCGTGAGCAGCAGCGACGCGATGGACGCGGCGTTCTCCAGGGCGGAGCGGGTGACCTTGACCGGGTCGATGACGCCGGCCTTCACCAGGTCGCCGTACTCGCCGGTGGCGGCGTTGAAGCCCTGGCCCTTGTCGAGCTCGGCGACCTTCGAGGTGATGACGTAGCCCTCGAGGCCGGCGTTCTCGGCGATCCAGCGCAGCGGCTCGACGGCGGCGCGGCGGACGACCGCGACACCGGTGGCCTCGTCGCCGGTCTTGCCGAGGTTGCCCTCCAGGACCTTGACGGCGTGGACGAGGGAGGAGCCACCACCGGAGACGATGCCCTCCTCGACCGCGGCGCGGGTCGCGGAGATGGCGTCCTCCAGACGGTGCTTCTTCTCCTTGAGCTCGACCTCGGTGGCGGCACCGACGCGGATCACGCAGACCCCGCCGGCCAGCTTCGCCAGGCGCTCCTGGAGCTTCTCGCGGTCCCAGTCGGAGTCCGTGGCCTCGATCTCGGCCTTGATCTGGTTGACGCGGCCGGCGACCTCGTCGGCCTTGCCGCCGCCGTCGACGATGGTGGTGTCGTCCTTGGTGACGGTCACGCGGCGGGCGGTGCCCAGCACGTCCAGACCGGCCTGGTCGAGCTTGAGGCCGACCTCCTCGGCGATGACGGTCGCACCGGTGAGGGTGGCGATGTCGCCGAGCATGGCCTTGCGGCGGTCACCGAAGCCCGGCGCCTTGACGGCGACGGCGTTGAACGTGCCGCGGATCTTGTTCACGACCAGGGTCGACAGGGCCTCGCCCTCGACGTCCTCGGCGATGATCAGGAGCGGCTTGGAGCCACCGGCCTGGATGACCTTCTCCAGGAGCGGCAGCAGCTCCTGGATCGAACCGATCTTGCCCTGGTGGATCAGGATGTACGGGTCGTCGAGGACGGCCTCCATACGCTCCTGGTCGGTCACCATGTACGGGGACAGGTAGCCCTTGTCGAAGGCCATGCCCTCGGTGAAGTCGAGGTCCAGGCCGAAGGTGTTGGACTCCTCGACGGTGATGACGCCGTCCTTGCCGACCTTGTCCATCGCGTCCGCGATGAGCTCGCCGACCTGCGGGTCCTGCGCGGAGAGCGCGGCCACGGCGGCGATGTCGGACTTGTCGTCGATCGGGCGGGCGGTCGCGAGGAGCTCCTCGGACACGGCCTTGACCGCGGCGTCGATGCCCTTCTTCAGGGCGGCCGGGGAGGCGCCGGCGGCGACGTTGCGCAGGCCCTCGCGGACGAGCGCCTGGGCGAGGACGGTGGCGGTGGTGGTGCCGTCACCCGCGACGTCGTTGGTCTTGGTCGCCACCTCCTTCACCAGCTGGGCGCCCAGGTTCTCGTACGGGTCGTCCAGCTCGACCTCGCGCGCGATGGTGACACCGTCGTTGGTGATGGTGGGGGCACCGAACTTCTTGTCGATGACGACGTTGCGGCCCTTGGGGCCGATCGTCACCTTCACCGTGTCGGCAAGCTTGTTGACGCCGCGCTCAAGGGCGCGACGGGCGTCCTCGTCGAACTTCAGGATCTTCGCCATGGAGCTGAACTGTTCCTCTCAAAACAAGAACTGCGCCCCTGCCGCCCGGCTGTTGGTTCGCAGGGGGCCAGGGGCGCAGAACAGAAGCAAACGTGGGTGAATTACTTCTCGATGATCGCGAGGACGTCGCGCGCCGAGAGGACGAGGTACTCCTCGCCGTTGTACTTCACCTCGGTGCCGCCGTACTTGCTGTACAGCACGACATCGCCGGTCTTGACGTCGAGCGGCAGGCGCTCGCCGTTCTCGAAGCGGCCCGGGCCCACGGCCAGGACGACGCCCTCCTGGGGCTTCTCCTTGGCGGTGTCCGGGATAACCAGGCCGGAGGCCGTGGTCTGCTCGGCGTCGAGCGGCTGGACCACAATGCGGTCCTCGAGCGGCTTGATCGCAACCTTGGAGCTGGCGGTCGACACGATCCGGTCTCCCCCTTCGGAGATCTCACGGGGTTTAACAGTCTTTGGGGTGGCGACCAGGTGGGCCCGTCGTCGCGGGTGCCGGACCTGCCGGTCGCACAGTACTGCTGGCACTCTCCAGTGGGGAGTGCCAGCACTGAGACTATGGCCGCGATTAGCACTCGGTCAAGCGGAGTGCCAATTCACGCCCCCCGTGGCGTACCCGGGAGCCGTCCGCCCCACCGTGCGGCTGCGACCCGGCAACGTTCCGGACACCGTAGGGACAACGCGGGGGACGTCCGGACCGTTCCGGTGGACGGTGGCGGCATGCGCATACGACCCGCCGGCCGGGACCGCCCGGCCGCCACCCGCCCGGGGCCTGTGGCGACCGGCTGCCTCGACGTGGTGCTCGGCCTGCTCCTCATCGCACTGGAGGGGGTGATCGGCGCGGTCTTCTTCTACGCGTACACGGGCTCCGACCCCCGCCCGCCGAACCCGGACACGGCGGAGGCCGGACCGCCCGGGATGGACTGGTCCGGCACTCTCGTCCTCGCCACCGTCACCGCGGTGGCCTGTGTGATCGCGGTGGTGCTGCTGCGCTTCGGGCTGCCGGTCGCGGGCGTCGTCCAGCTGATCGGCGTATGCCTGCTGCTGGTCCTCACGCTGACGGCCTGGCACGACGCCTACGAGGAGGCGCACCCGGAGCGCGGGCCCGACCGCGCGTACGCCGCCTCCTACACGTAGTCCTCCAGGCGGGCCACGGCGTACCCCTGGTCCGTGACGGTCTTCATGACGGACCGGACCAGGTCGGGCATGCTCCCCTTCCAGTCCTCCTTGCCCCGGAAGTGGGTGAGGATGATGTCGCCGGGGTGCAGCTTCCGGTCCTCCCCGCGCCACTCCATGTGGTCGGGGAACGCCTCCGCCTCCCACAGCGGCACGGCGGTGATGCCGCAGGACTTGGCGACCGTGAGCGTGTCGGCGTTGTAGTTGCCGTACGGCGGCCGGAAGAGCCGGGGCCGCTTGCCGAACTGCTCCTCGATGATGTCCTGCTGGCCGCAGATCTCGCGCTTCTGCTCGTCGTGGGAGAGGCCCGGCAGGTAGCGGTGGTTGAGCGTGTGGTTGCCGAGCACGGTCCCCCGGGACTGGGCGTCCTTGAAGTACGTGTAGTCGTCGCGCACCAGGTAGTCGCTGAGGAAGGCGCTGTACGGGATGTTCAGCTCCGACATCATCTTCAGCAGCTCGGGGTCCTTGTCGTCCCCGTCGTCCATCGTCAGGAAGACGACCTTGTCCGTGGTGGGGACCCGGGTGAAGACCGGCGGCAGCGAGTCGTCCTGGCCCTCGACCTCGAAGCCCTTGCGGGTGGTGAGGTGCGGCTTCTTCGCGGGCGGTAGGGGCGCCGCGAGCGGCGTTGCCGCCAGGCCCCACTTCTTGGCGGCGACCGCGCGGGCGGCCTGGGCGAGCCTGGCCCGCTCCGCCTGCGCCGCACGGGTGCCGAGCGCCCCGGCGGCCGGTTCCGCCTGCGGGCCCGCCTGGCCGGCCTGGAGCTTCGCGCTCCGGGCGGCGCCCGGGTCCTCGTCCCCGGCCGCGCAGCCGGACGCGGCGGCGGCGACCAGGAGCGCGGCGAGGACCGCGTAACCCGGCCCGCGCCGCAGGCGGCCCCGCACCCGCTGCCGCCCGCCCACCACCGCACCCTGTTCGCGCCCATTCATGGCCAATTTGTCCTTTTGTCGTACTGGCTGCATGGCGCCGGATCCTGCCAGTACGTGACGGGGCATCGGCTCCGACACCGCCGCCGGGCACGCACGGTCCCCCGGGTGGCTCACACGGAGGCGGCCGAAGGGGCTTCAGCGGTGGACGCCGCCGCCCTGCGCGACCGGCGCGGGCCGCGCGGCGGACCCGGCCAGCGTCCGTACGATCCAGCGCCGGTGCCAGAACGCCTTGAGGACGCCGACGAGCCCGACGAGCCAGGCCAGCAGCCCGAGCCCCATGATCAGCGCCATCAGCCCGTACGTGTCCTCGCCCCGGACCGCTCCCGCCGGCACGACGACGCAGAGGTAGAGCCCCAGCGCGCCGAGCACGAAGGAGGGCAGCAGCCACCCCAGCGTCGTGCCGGGCAGCCGGAGTCCGGCGTCGCGGACGGGGTCGCGGTCCAGCCCGCCCCACTGCGTGAGCAGCCGGCGCACCGCCACGTCCCGGCGCAGCCCGACGACGACCAGGATCACCGCCGGGACGAGGGCGGCGGCGCCCACCGCGAGCATCACCACGCCGACGATCGCGCTGATGGCGTCGTACGACTCCTCGAAGGTGACGATCGCCGTCCCGATGAACGACCAGCCGATCGCGCCGACCACCCCCCACAGCCACAGCAGTCCGAGCCGGCCGGGTCCGATGTGCGCCCTGACCAGGACGCCGAGCAGGAAGGACCGGTCGGCGAGCAGCGCTTCCCGGTCGGGCCAGGCGCGTATCTCCACGGGCGGCGGGGGCGGCGGCAGCACGAATCGAGGGGACATGGGGCCGACCCTATCGAGCGCCCGTGGCCCCAAGTCCCGCGCGGGGCTCAGGCGTTGCGGATGGCCTCGACGTCAAGGCGCTTCATGCCGAGCATCGCCTTCATCGCGCGGGCGGCCTTCTCCGGGTCCGGGTCGGTCAGGGCCTCGACGAGGCCCGGCGGGACGATCTGCCAGGAGAGGCCGTACCTGTCCTTGAGCCAGCCGCACTGGCTCTCCTGCCCGCCGCCGGAGGTGAGCTCGTTCCACAGGCGGTCCGCCTCCTCCTGCGAGTCGCACTCCACGGAGAGCGAGGCGGCCTCGGTGAAGGTGAACTCGGGCCCGCCGTCGAACGCGATGTACTCCGCGCCGTCCAGCTGGAACCGGACGGTCATCGCCGTGCCCTCCTCGCCGTGGCCGGCGGCGGTCCAGCGGGTGGTCTCCAGGACGCGCGAGTCGCCGCCGATGACGGAGACGTAGTAGTCGGCCGCCTCCTCGATCAAATTCTTCGGGAACCACAGGAACGTGGTGACCTTCTGCATGGTCCTCTCCTCACGTACAGGGGCAAAGTGCCGTGAAGGGTAGACCGCGCGGACCTCCCGGACTCATCGACGTGCCGGGGCTACCCCGCTCCCAGCGACGCGAAGCGCCAGCGGTGGACCGGCCGGGTGACGAGGTCCGGGTCGGGGTCGGGCAGCTCCGGCAGCTCGTCGGCGTATGCCGCCTGCCACCAGGTGATGACGAGGACCCGGTCCTGCGGGGCGCGCAGCAGCTCGCTGCGGAGCGGGGGGCGGGGCAGCCCGGCGGCGCGGGCGCGGGCCCATTCCGCCAGCTCGCCGCCCCGGCCCTCGGCGGCGCGGGCCTCCCACATCAGGGCGGTCACCGGGGCGCTCATGAGTACAGGTTGTCCTTGCTGATCTCGTGCACGTGGTCGTGGTCGTGCGTGTGGGCGCCCGGGACGTGGGTCTCGGTGACGGGCAGCGAGGAGTCGGCGGACAGCTCCAGGTCGGAGGCGGGCCGGTTGCGGGCGACCATCTCGGCGCCGAGCGCGGCGACCATCGCCCCGTTGTCGGTGCACAGCTTGGGGCGGGGCACGCGCAGCCGGATGCCGGCCCGCTCGCACCGCTCCTCGGCGAGCGCGCGCAGCCGCGAGTTGGCCGCGACGCCGCCGCCGATCATCAGGTGGTCGACGCCCTCGTCCTTGCAGGCGCGGACGGCCTTGCGGGTGAGCACGTCCACCACGGCCTCCTGGAAGGACGCGGCCACGTCCCGGACCGGCACGTCCTCGCCGGCCGCCCGCTTGGCCTCGATCCAGCGGGCGACGGAGGTCTTCAGGCCGGAGAAGGAGAAGTCGTACGCGGGGTCGCGCGGGCCGGTGAGGCCGCGCGGGAAGGCGATGGCGGCCGGGTCGCCCTCCCTGGCGAGCCGGTCGATGACCGGGCCGCCGGGGAAGCCGAGGTCCAGGACCCGGGCGATCTTGTCGAACGCCTCGCCGGCCGCGTCGTCGATGGTCGCGCCGAGCGGCCGTACGTCGTTGGTGATGTCCGGCGCGAGCAGCAGGGAGGAGTGCCCGCCGCTGACCAGGAGCGCCATGGTGGGCTCGGGCAGCGGGCCGTGCTCCAGCTGGTCGACGCAGATGTGGGACGCCAGGTGGTTGACCCCGTACAGCGGCTTGTTCAGCGCGTACGCGTACGCCTTGGCGGCGGAGACGCCGACGAGCAGGGCGCCCGCGAGGCCGGGCCCGGCGGTGACGGCGATGCCGTCCAGGTCGCGGCCGCTGACCCCGGCCTCCTTCAGGGCGCGCTCGATGGTGGGGACCATCGCCTCCAGGTGGGCGCGGGAGGCGATCTCCGGGACGACGCCGCCGAAGCGGGCGTGCGTGTCGACGCTGGACGCGACGGCGTCCGCGAGGAGCGTGGTCCCCCGGACGATGCCGACCCCGGTTTCGTCGCAGGAGGTCTCGATGCCGAGTACGAGCGGTTCGTCAGCCATCAGTGGGTCCCGTTTTCTTCTGCTTCTTCGTGTACGTGGAGGCGCATGACGAGCGCGTCGACGTTGCCCGGCTGGTAGTAGCCGCGGCGGAAGCCGATCGGTTCGAAGCCGAAGCGCTCGTAGAGCTTCTGGGCGCGCGTGTTGTCGACGCGGACTTCGAGCAGCACCTCGGCGCACTCGAAGGCCGTGGCGTGCCTGAGCAGGTCGGTCAGCAGCTCGGAGCCGAGCCCGCCGCCCCAGTGGTCGCGGGCGACGGCGATCGTCTGCACGTCGGCGAGGTCACCGGCGGCGGCGAGGCCCGCGTATCCGACGATCCGGCCGGTGCCGGGCTCCTCGGCGACGACGTAGCGCCGGGTGGCCGCCGGGCCGCGCGCGTACGCCAGCTCGGACCAGAACATGCCCGCCGACCAGGCGTCCTCCGGGAACAGCTCGTGCTCCAGGGCGAGCACGGGGTCGATGTCCCACCAGCGCATCTCGCGCAGCACCGCGGTCGTGACGGTCACTTCGGGGTGACCACCTTGTAGTTCTTCGGGACCTGCGCGTCGGGCCGGCGCAGGTAGAGCGGCTGCGGCGGCAGCAGCTCCTCGCCCGCCGCGAGGCGTTCGGCGGCCAGGCCCGCGAGGGCGCCCGCCGCCAGGTGCTCGGGGCCGCGCGCGTCCGGGAACGCCTCGGGGTAGAGCACCGCGCCCGCCCCGACGACCGGCAGGCCCGCGAGCCGGTCCGCGATGTCGGCGGGCCGGTCGACGGACGGCCCGGCGGTCCGGGTGCGGGCGTCCTCGTACCGCGCCCAGTAGACCTCCTTGCGGCGGGCGTCCGTGGCGACGGCGAAGGGGCCGTCGAGCCCGGCGGCGTACGCGAGGCCGTCCAGGGTGCACAGGCCGTGCACGGGCACGGAGAGCACCGAGCCGAAGGTGGCGGCCGTCACCAGGCCGACGCGCAGTCCGGTGTACGGGCCGGGGCCGACGCCCACGACGACGTCCGTCACGGCGTCGAGTTCCACCCCGGCGTCCGCGAGGACCCGGTCGACGGCGGGCAGCAGCAGCTCCCCGTGCCTGCGGGCGTCGACCTGCGCGGACTCGGCGACGACGCGGGTCCCGTCGTGCAGGGCGACGGTGACGGCGGGGGTGGCGGTATCCATTGCGAGCAAGAGCACGCAAACAGCCTACGGCTCCGGCGCGGCCCGCCCCGCGCCCCGTACGGCATCCCGGCCCGGGCGGTCCCGGCTGCTACCGTCACCGGGTATACGCGGAGTACGTGTAAACGCTTGTACGACTTACGGTTCGCGTACGGCGTACGGTTCGCGCCTTCCGGCACACGACAGCGAAAGAGGCACGCACGGTGGCAAGGGGCAGCTCGGGAATCGTGGCCGCGCTCACCGCGGCGGCCGTCGCGGCGGTCGGCTTCCTGGCCTACCAGGCTTCCGCGAATGTGCCGGACGATCTGAGCGCGAAGCCGAAGGCGTCGATCAGCGCCTCGGCGTCCGCCCCGGCCGGCGGGCAGGGCAAGGCCAGGCCGAAGAAGGACCCGCTCGCCGTCCCCGCCGGCTCCGGCACCGGGGCGCGGGTCGTCTACGCGCTGCACGACCGCCGGGTGTGGCTGGTGGACGCGAAGGGGAAGGCGTCGCGGACGTTCAAGGTGATGCCGAGCCCGGTGCACGCGGTGCCGGGCACGTACCACGTGACGTCGCGCACGGGCAGCGTGAAGGGCTCCGACGGTGTGCCGATCGAGCACGTGGTGCGGTTCGCCACGGTGGACGACGTGACGATCGGCTTCAGCGCCGCGCAGGACGGGTCGATGGAGGAGCCGGATCCCACGGTGAAGGCGGGGGGCGTGCGGATGTCCCGGGCCGACGGGGACGCGGTGTGGCGGTTCGCCACGGTGGGGGCGACCGTCGTGGTGGTCCCGTAGCCCGGACCGGCCGTTGTCCTCACTTGCCGGACGGGCTGTTTTTCTGCGGGCCGTCGTCGGCCCGTGTCACAGATGTCCTCACTCGCCGGACGGGCTTGATCGTGCCGCCCGTCCGGATGTCGCCGTGCGGGCGGACTTTGCCGCGTGAGCGGGACTCGCGGCGTGGGCGGGGCCGGCCGGGCCCGCCGGGTGGGGCTGGTTGCGTGGCTGGGGTGGCGTGGACACCGCGGTCGCCGCTGCCGTCGCGGCCAGCAGCGTGCTCATGGGGACCGCCGTGCTCGGCGGTCCCGGGTCGCGGTCGGATGTCGGCATGGACGCCTCCTGAGGCTCCGGCTCCGGTGGGGCGTGGTTAGGTAGACCTAACCCGCTCTCGTCCTCCATGTCACCACGCCCGCCCCGTCCCGCGCAACATTTTGCCGACAGCGCGTCGGAAACCGCGGTCCGCTCAGCCCCAGGGCGCCCAGGACTCGTTCCGCAGCCCCGCCCAGCGCGCCCCCACGCCCACCAGCGTCACCGTGCGCCGCTCGTCGTCCGTGTCCCCCACCGCGCGGTCGATGAACACCTGGAGCCGGTCGTCCGACAGCTCCTCGACCTTGCCGTCGCCCCACTCCACGACCACCACGGACTCCGGCAGCGACACGTCGAGGTCCAGGTCCTCCATCTCGTCGAGCCCGCCGCCCAGCCGGTACGCGTCGACGTGGACCAGCGCGGGCCCGCCGGACAGCGGCGGGTGGACGCGGGCGATCACGAAGGTGGGGGACGTCACCGCGCCCCGTACCCCCAGCCCCTCGCCGAGCCCCCGGGTCAGGGTCGTCTTGCCGGCCCCCAGCTCGCCGGTGAGCATCACGAGGTCGCCGGGGCGCAGCGCGGCGGCGAGCCGGCGGCCCAGGGCCCCCATCTGTTCGGGGGAGTCGACGGCGAGGCGCACGCTGACGGCGCCGGGGACGTGTCCGTACGCGGCGGCCTCAGTGGCCGCCGGGCTGTTCTGCGGTTCCATGCCCGCCAACGTTAGAGGACTCCGGTACGGCTCCGGCCCGCACCAGCAGGTCCGCGAGCCGGTCGGTCACCGTCTCGGGGTGCTCCAGCATCACCAGGTGCCCGGCGTCCGGGACGATGACCAGTTCCGCGTCGGGCAGCAGGTCCGCGATGGCCTCGCTGTGCGAGCTGGGCGTCACGAGGTCCTTGTCACCGGCCAGGATGAGGACCGGGAGGTCGCGGAAGAGGGGCAGGGTCGCGCTCTTGTCGTGCTCCGCGAAGGCGGGGTAGAACTCGGCGACCACGTCGATCGGGGTGGACTCGATGAGCCGTTCCGCGAACCGCGCGACGGCCGGGTCCACGTCCCGGGAGCCGAAGGAGTACCGCTTGACCAGTCCGGCGAACAGGTCGGCGGTCGCCCGGCGCCCCCGCTCCACCAGCTCCGCCTGCGAGCCGAGCGCCCGCAGCACCCCGGGGAGCACGCGCCGCACGGCGTTGACGCCCATCACGGGCAGCCCGAAGCTGACCTCGTTCAGCCGGCCGCTCGACGTACCGACGAAGGCGACGGCGGCGACCCGGTCGCGGATCAGCTCCGGGTACTGCTCGGCGAGCGCCATGATCGTCATGCCGCCCATGGAGTGGCCGACGAGGACGAGCGGGCCTTCGGGCGCCGCGGCGTCGATGACGGCCTTGAGGTCGCGGCCGAGCTGGTCGATGCCGACGGGCACCCCGCCTCCGGCGCGGGCCTGGGCGCGACCGCGCTCGGAGCGGCCGTGGCTGCGCTGGTCCCAGTGGACGGTGCGCACGATGCCGCGCAGGGCGGCGCGCTGGAAGTGCCAGGAGTCCTGGCCGAGGCAGTAGCCGTGGCTGAAGACGACGGTGACGGGGGCGGGTTCCTTGCGCCCGAAGAGCCGCCGCCGGCGGGAGCCCGCACCGGCGGACGGGGGTCCGGGGTTCTCCGGGGGGTCGACCTCGTCCACCTCGTAGTACAGCTCGGTGCCGTCGTCGGCGGCGGCCCGGCCGGGCGTCCCGCGCAGGGTGCCGTAGGGGCCGGTGGCGTCCAGGGCGAGGCGGGCGCGCTTACGCATGCCCCGGCCGACGGTCAGCCGCTCCACCGCGACCCCGGCCGCGGCCCCGGCGGCGAGCACGCCTATGGCGGCGCCGGCGATGCCCGCCCGGCGCCAGCCGGCCCCCGAAGCGGCCGCCGTCGCCACCACGTCCCCCGTGCTGATGTCGCTCACCCGTGCCCCGCTCCTCGTGGGTCGTGTCAGTCGGTCGTGGCGCCCAGGTGGACGCGCGGTACCCGGGCGCCGATCCGGGTGACGATCTCGTACGCGATGGTGCCGGCGGCCTCCGCCCAGTCCTCGGCGCTCGGCTCGCCCCGGTCGCCCGGGCCGAAGAGCACCGCCTCGCTGCCCGCCGCCACCTCGTCGCCGTCCAGGTCCACGACGAACTGGTCCATGGCGACCCGGCCCGCGACGGTCCGCCGCACCCCGCCGACCAGGACCGGCCCCCGGCCCGACGCGTGGCGCGGGATGCCGTCGGCGTAACCGAGGGGCACCAGGGCGAGCGTGGTCTCGCGGGGCGTCGTGTAGTGGTGGCCGTAGCTGATGCCGTGGCCGGCCGGGACCTGCTTGACCAGGGCGACGGACGCGGCGAGCGTCATCACCGGGCGCAGCCCGAAGTCCGCGGAGGTGCCCAGCTCCGGGCTGGGCGAGATGCCGTACATGGCGATCCCGGTCCGCACCAGGTCGAAGTGGGACTCGGGGACGGTCAGGGTCGCCGGGGAGTTGGCGATGTGCCGCACCTCGGGCTCGACACCGGCCTTCTCGGCGTACGCCACCATGTCGCGGAAGGTGTCCAGCTGGGCGGTGATCGAGGGGTGGCCCGGCTCGTCGGCGCAGGCGAAGTGGGACCAGAGGCCGGTGACGCGGACGGTGCCCGCGCGCTCGGCGGTGCGGGCGGCGGCGACCAGCTCGGGCCAGTCGGCGGGCTGGCAGCCGGCGCGGCCGAGGCCGGTGTCGGCCTTGAGGTGGATACGGGCGGGCCGCCCGGCCGCCGCGGCGGCCTCGGTGACCTCACGCAGCGCCCACATACCGCTGACCGACACGTCGATGTCGGCCTCGATCGCCTCGCGCCAGGGCCCGCCCGGCGTCCAGAGCCAGCACAGCATCCGTCCGTCGAGCCCGGCGGCGCGCAGGGCCAGGGCCTCCTGCGGGGTCGCGGTGCCCAGCCAGGCGGCGCCCGCCTCCCGTGCGGCCCGCGCGCAGGGGACCGCGCCGTGCCCGTAGGCGTCGGCCTTGACCACGGCCATGAGGTGCGCCCCGGCCGCCCGGGCACGCAGGACGCGCACGTTGGCGCGGAGTGCGTCGAGGTCGATCTCGGCACGGGCTCGCAAGGACGCTGTCTCGTTCATATCGCGCCCAGTTTCTCATTGCCGCCCGTGCGGGCCGGTCCGGCGGGGCGCGTCAGCGGTGGCGCAGCTGGTGTTCCAGGTGGTCGGCGAGGACCGGTACGTGACTGTGCTCGACGTCCTTGACGGCCGTCACGAGCGTCACCGGGCCGCCGTCGCGGACCAGCCCGGCCAGTTCGTCCACGGCCGCCGACTCCGCCGGACCGGCGAGTTCGGCCCGGTAGCGCTCGACGAAGGTGTCGTAGCGGGTGGCGGAGCGGTCCTCGTGGTACCAGGAGCGCAACTCGTCCGACGGGGTCAGGTCCTTGAGCCAGCGGTCGATCGCCGCCTTCTCCCTGGACACCCCGCGCGGCCACAGCCGGTCCACCAGGACGCGGGTGCCGTCGCCCTCGTCCACCCCGTCGTACACCCGGCGTACGCGCACGTCACCGCTGCTGCCCACGGCCGGTCACCTCTCCTCGGCGGTCGTTCTCCCCAGCTTCGCTCAGGCCCGGACGTCCCGCCACGCCCCGGGGATCGCGTCGGCGACGTCCATCGCGGCGAGCGGGGAACCGTCGGCCGCGCGGCGGGCGGCGAGCCCGTGCAGATAGGCCCCGGCGGACGCGGCGTCGAGCGGGGCGAGCCCGGCGGCGAGCAGGGACCCGGTGAGGCCGGAGAGCACGTCGCCGCTGCCGGCGGTGGCCAGCCACGGGGTGCCGGTCGGGTTGACCCGGACCGGGGTGTGCGGGGTGTCCGTGGCGACGAGGGTGGTCGAGCCCTTGAGCAGCACCGTCGCGCCGAACCGCCCGGCCAGCTCCCGGACGGCGGCGAGCCGCCCCGCCTCGACCTCCTCGCGCGCCACGCCGAGCAGCGCGGCGGCCTCCCCGGCGTGCGGGGTGAGGACGGTGGGCGCACTGCGGGCCCGCACCACGGCCGGGTCGAGGAGCCGCAGCCCGTCCGCGTCGACCAGCACCGGCACCTCGGCGGCCAGCACGTCGGAGACGGCCGCCACGGCCTCGGTGCCGTCGCCGAGCCCGGGGCCGACGACCCACGCCTGCACCCGCCCGGCCTCCGAGGGGCGGCCCGCGTGGACCAGGGTCTCCGGATGCCGGGCGATGACCGCCTCACCGCCGGGGCCCGCGTAGCGCACGGCCCCCGCCCCGGCGCGCAGCGCCCCGGAGACGGCGAGCACGGCGGCGCCCGGGTAGCGCGTCGATCCGGCGGCGATGCCGACGACCCCGCGCCGGTACTTGTCGCTCTCGGCGGCCGGCACGGGCAGCAGCGCGGCCACGTCCGCGTACTGGAGGGCTTCCAGGTCGGGCACCTCGGGGAGTTCGGGCCCGAGGCCGATGTCCACGAGGCGCAGCGCCCCGGCCCGTTCGGCGGCCGGGTCCACGAGCAGCGCCGGCTTGTACGCGCCGAAGGTGACGGTGGCGTCCGCGCGCACCGCGTCGCCGGTCACCTCTCCGGTGTCCGCCTCGACCCCGCTGGGCAGGTCGACGGCGACGACGGGCGCGCCGTGCGCGGTGTACTTCCGGACCAGCTCGGCGGCCTCGGGGCGCAGTCCGCCGCGCCCGCCGATGCCGGTGACGGCGTCCACCACGAGGTCGATGCGCCCGGCCCAGTCCGCGTGGGCGGTGCTCTGCGCACCGTCCACCACGCGTCCGCCCGCGGCGAGCAGGGCCGCGCTGCCGCCCTCGTGGGCCCGGCCCGGGGTGACCCGCACGGCGACCACGCCCGCGCCGCGCCGGGCGAGCCGGGCTCCGGCGTACAGGGCGTCGCCGCCGTTGGCGCCGGTGCCGACGAGGAGGACGACGCGGGAGCCGTAGACCCGGCCGCCCCGGCGCAGCAGATCGGCGCAGGCGGCGGCGAGCCCGGCGGCAGCGCGCTGCATCAGCGCACCTTCGGGGAGCCGGGCCATGAGAGCCGCTTCGGCGGCCCGTACGGATTCGACGCTGTAGGCGGTACGCATGCCTTCCAACGTACGCACGTCGGGCGCCCCGCGCAGGCTTCACCCGTACCCATCGAGCCCGTCCGGCGATCGAGGACGGAACCGGCCCGCCGGACCACCCGAGGCCACAGGGGCCCGCGCCCCGGTCACCCCTCCGCGATCACCACCGCGGACGCGACCCCCGCGTCGTGGCTGAGCGACACGTGCCAGCTCTTCACCCCCAACGCGGCGGCGCGAGCCGCCACCGTGCCGCGCACCCGCAGCCGCGGCTGCCCGCTCTCCTCCACGTACACCTCGGCGTCCGTCCACAGCAGCCCGGCGGGGGCGCCGAGCGCCTTGGCCAGGGCCTCCTTGGCCGCGAACCGGGCGGCCAGCGAGGCGATGCCGCGCCGCTCACCGCCCGGCAGCAGCAGTTCCCCGTCGACGAAGAGCCGCGCCGCGAGCTGCGGCGTACGCTCCAGCGCCGCGTCGAACCGCTCGATCTCCGCCACGTCGATCCCGACCCCGATGATCACGTACCCACCCTCACTGCTCGTCTCGGCTCACTCCACGGTGACGGACTTCGCCAGGTTGCGCGGCTGGTCCACCTCGTTGCCGCGGGCCGTCGCGAGTTCGCAGGCGAAGACCTGCAGGGGCACGGTGGCGACCAGCGGCTGAAGCAGCGTAGGCGTTGCGGGGATGCGGATGAGGTGGTCGGCGTACGGGACGACCTCGTCGTCGCCCTCCTCGGCGATGACGACGGTGCGGGCGCCCCGGGCCCGGATCTCCTGGATGTTCGACACGATCTTGCCGTGCAGCACGGACCGCCCGGCCGGGGACGGGACCACGACGACGACGGGCACCCCGTCCTCGATGAGCGCGATCGGCCCGTGCTTCAGCTCGCCGGCGGCGAACCCCTCGGCGTGCATGTACGCGAGTTCCTTGAGCTTCAACGCGCCTTCCAGGGCGACCGGGAAGCCGACGTGGCGGCCGAGGAAGAGCACGGTGTCGTGGGAGGCGAGTGACCGGGCCAGCTCCCGGACCGGCTCCATGGTCTCCAGGACCCGTTCGACCGAGCCGCTGATCTCGGAGAGCTGCCGGATGACCGTCCGGATCTCGTCGCCCCACTTGGTGCCGCGCACCTGGCCGAGGTAGAGGGCCACGAGGTAGCAGGCGACGAGCTGGGTGAGGAACGCCTTGGTGGAGGCGACGGCGACCTCGGGCCCGGCGTGGGTGTAGAGGACGGCGTCGGACTCGCGGGGGATGGTGGAGCCGTTGGTGTTGCAGATGGCGAGCACCTTCGCGCCCTGCTCGCGGGCGTGCCGCAGGGCCATCAGGGTGTCCATGGTCTCGCCGGACTGCGAGATGGCGACGACCAGGGTGTGCGGGTCCAGGATCGGGTCGCGGTAGCGGAACTCGCTGGCCAGCTCGGTCTCGCAGGGGATGCGGGTCCAGTGCTCGATGGCGTACTTGGCGATCATCCCGGCGTGGTACGCGGTGCCGCAGGCGATGATCACCACCTTGTCGACCTCGCGCAGCTCGCCGCGCGTGATGCGGACCTCGTCCAGGTGGAGGGTGCCCTCCGGGTCGATGCGGCCGAGGAGCGTGTCGGTGACCGCCTTCGGCTGTTCGGCGATCTCCTTGAGCATGAAGGAGGCGTACCCGCCCTTCTCGGCGGCCGAGGCGTCCCAGTCCACGTGGTACTCGCGCACCTCGGCGGGCCGGCCGTCGAAGCCCGTGACGAGGACGCCGTCCCGGCGCAGCTCCACGACCTGGTCCTGGCCGAGCTCGATCGCGGACCTGGTGTGCTCGATGAACGCGGCGACGTCGGAGGCGAGGAAGGACTCGTCGTCGCCGAGCCCCACGACGAGCGGGGAGTTGCGCCGGGCGCCGACCACCACGTCCGGCGCGTCCGCGAAGACCGCGACCAGGGTGAACGCCCCTTCGAGGCGGCGGCACACCTGGCGCATGGCCTCGGCCGGCTCGCCGCTCTGGCTGTACGCCTCGGCGAGGAGGTGGGCGACGGTCTCGGTGTCGGTCTCGGAGAGCAGGGCGTGGCCGCGCTCGCCGAGTTCGGCGCGCAGGGCGGCGAAGTTCTCGATGATCCCGTTGTGGACGACGGCGACGCGGCCGGCGTTGTCCAGGTGCGGGTGGGCGTTGGCGTCCGTGGGGCCGCCGTGGGTGGCCCAGCGGGTGTGGCCGATCCCGGCGGTGCCGGCCGGGAGCGGTTGCTCGCTCAGCGACTTCTCCAGGTTGACCAGCTTCCCGGCCTTCTTGGCGGCGGCGAGCCCGCCGTCGGCGAGGACGGCGATGCCGGCGGAGTCGTAGCCCCGGTACTCCAGCCGCTTGAGGCCCGCGACGACGACGTCCTGCGCCGACTGCCCGCCGACGTAACCCACGATTCCGCACATAGTGGTCCCTTCCTGGTCACCAGCCCCTGTTCTTCGCATAATCGCAGAAAACCGGGTCCACCAGCCGATTGAGAACCACGCGCCGCCGCGCCCTCACCCCGCCCGTACGGCCTCCGGCACGGCGCCGTTCCCCGCGGCCTTCGGCGCCCCGGGCGCCTTCCGCTCCCCCTTCACCAGCAGCAGCACAGCCGCGCCCGCGACGATCCCCACCGCACCGGCCACCACTGCGGCCGTGTTCAGCCCCGAGGCGAACGCCGTCCGCAGCGCGTGCTCCGGCACCCCCGCGGCCCGCAGCCCCGCCGCGCCGCCGCCCGCCAGGGCGTGGGACTCCCCGTCGCCCAGGTTCTCCGCCATCCGGGAGGTCAGCACCGTCCCCAGCACGGCGACCCCGAAGGCGTATCCGAGCTGGCGGAAGGTGTTGACCGCACCGCCCGCCATGCCGGCCCGCTCCGGCGGGACCGCCGCGAGCGCCGCGCCCGCGATGGCCGGCGAGACCAGGCCCGTACCGATGCCCGCGAGCACCAGTCCCGGGATCAGGGCGGGCCAGGAGGAGCCCGCGCCCAGGACCGCCTGGGCGAGGGTGCCGGCGCCGATGAGCGCGAGCCCGACGCCGATGGTGAAGCGCGGCCGCACCCCGTGCAGCAGCCGGCCGCCGGCGGCGGCGACCACGAAGGAGGTCGCGGCCAGCGGCAGGACCGCCAGGCCGGCCTGGACCGGGCTGAGTCCGAGGACCGTCTGCAGCCAGATCGAGGTGTACGGCAGCACACCGAAGGCCGCCATGTTGAAGGCGAGCGACCCGGCCATCACCCCGGTGAACGCGGAGGTGCGGAACAGCGACAGGTCGAGCAGCGGGTGCGCGACGCGCAGTTCCACGACGACGAAGCAGACCAGGGCGAGCGCGGCGACGGCGAACGTGGCGAGCGTCTGCCCGGACGCCCAGCCGACGGTGCCCGCCCGTACGACGGCGTACGTCGCCGCCCCCGCGAACACCGCGAAGGCGACGGTCCCCGCCCAGTCGGTGCGCCGGTCCCGCGCCCCGTGCGACTCGGGCACGGTCCGCAGGGTCAGCCAGACCGCGGCGACGCTCACGGGGAGGTTGACGTAGAAGATCCACCGCCAGCCGGGCCCCTCGGCGAGCAGCCCGCCGACCACGGGCCCGATCGCGGCGGCTCCCCCGGCCACCGCGCCCCAGAGCCCGAGCGCCACGGACCGGTCCTTGCCCCGGTACACCGAGGCGAGCAGCGGCAGCGTCGTCGCGAACATCGCGGCCGCACCCACGCCCTGCGCCCCGCGCGCCGCCACCAGCAGCCCCGGCGAGGAGGCGAGCCCGCAGGCCAGCGAGGCGGCGGCGAAGAGCACGACGCCGACGACGTGGACCCGGCGCCGGCCGAGCCGGTCGGCCGCCGCGCCGGTGCCGAGGAGCAGGGCGGCCAGCGCCAGGGCGTAGCCGTCGATGACCCATTGCAGATCGGAGAGCGAGGCGTCGAGCGCCTTCGCCATGTCGGGCAGTGCCACGATGACGATCGTGACGTCCAGCAGCAGCATGAACGTCCCCAGACAGACCGCGGTGAGCGGCCCCCACTTACGCATGTCCTTGATCCTTCTCCCGTACGGCTTCGGCGAGGTGACCGGCGGCCACCCCCGTACGTACGATCGGACGACCGCGTCCGGAATCCCCAGCCAGTGACGGCCCGGCGCCGGAATCCGACACGGAAGGGGCCTTCCTCAGTGGAATCACCCACCCGGGGCGACGCCCTGGACCTGCGCGTCCTGCACGCGCTGGAGCTGGACGCCCGTGCGCCCTTCAGCCGGATCGCGGCCGTCCTCGGCGTCTCCGACCAGACGGTCGCGCGCCGCTTCCGCTCGCTGCGCGCGGAGGCGGGGCTGCGGGTGGTGGGGGTGCGGTGCGCGGCCTCCGAGGAGTCGTTCGAGCACTGGCTGCTGCGGGTGCGGTGCGCGCCGGAGGGCGCGATGCCGATCGCGGAGGCCCTGGCGAAGCGGCCCGACACGTCGTGGATCGGGCTGACGTCGGGCGGCACGGAGGTGACGTGCACGGTCAACGTGCGCAGCCGGAACGACGCGGACGACCTGCTCATCGGCAAGCTGCCGCGCACCCCGCACCTCGTGGACATCCGCGCGCACCAGCTGCCCCACCGGTTCTACGGGGGCCCCGCCGGCTGGCTCCACAAGAGCGGGGCGCTGACCCCGGAAGAGGCCGCCGCCCTCACCCCGACGCCCGCCCCCGCCCCGCCCGGCCCCGCCGTCATCACCGCCGACGACGAGCCCCTGGTCGCCGCGCTGGAACGGGACGGCCGGGCCACGTACCCGGAGCTCCGGCGGGCGACCGGCCTCTCCGAATCGGCGGTCCGGCGCCGGCTGGCCCGGCTGGTGGCCTCGGGGGCGCTGTACGTCGACGTGGAGTTCGACTCCGACCACATCGGCTACCGCGACGCGAGCATGCTGTACGTCACCGCCGCGCCCCGCGCCCTGCACGCGGTGGGCACGGCGCTGGCCACGGACCGGGAGGTGGCGTACGCGGCGGCCACCACGGGCCCGTCCAACCTCGTCGCGGTCGTGATCACCCGCGACTCGGCCCACTTGTACCGCTACCTCAGCGAACGCCTGGGCGGCCTGGACGGCGTCGAGCACGTGGAGTCGATGCCGCTGCTGCGCCGGGTGAAGCAGCTGACGTACGGGCCGTTCAGGGGGTAGCGGGGCCCGCAGCCGCTAAACTCGGAACGGCTCATACTTTGATCCGTTCCTACTTTACGGAGGACCAGTGGCCTTCACCGGACGCGGCCGCGAACTGCGCATCCTCGGGTCATGGCTGGAGCGGGTCGTCGCGGGCTCCGGCGGCGGTACCGGGCAGGCGCTGGTGATCAAGGGTCGGCGGCGGATCGGCAAGACGCGGCTGGTACAGGAGTTCTGCGCCCGGTCGGGCCGGCCCTACGTGTTCTTCCAGGCGACCCGCAGCCAGCCGGCACCGCTCGCCCGGAGAGCTCTGTTCGACGCGGTCGCCGGTGCTCAGGGGATGCGGGACCACGGCGCGGCGCTGGAGCACGCCGCCGCCCCCGAGGACTGGGTGCGGACGCTGGCCGCCGTCGGCGCCGCCCTGCCGTCCGACGAGCCGGTGATCCTCGTCCTGGACGAAGTCCCCTGGCTCTCGGAGGCGGACCAGGGCTTCGACGCGGCGCTGAAGACGGCCTGGGACATGCACCTGTCCGCCAAGCCGGTGCTCCTGCTGCTGCTCGGCTCCGACCTGGCGATGATGGACCGGCTGACCTCGTACGACCACCCGTTCTACGGGCGGGCGGGCCAGTACACCGTGGGGCCGCTCAGCCCGGCCGACGTACAGGACTCCACCGGTCTGGGCGCGGCAGCGGCACTCGACGCCTACCTCGTCACCGGGGGCTTCCCCGAGGTGGTCACCGGCTGGCGTACCGGCGAGCCGGTCGCCGCGTATCTCGACCGCCAGGTGGAGGACCCGTCGTCGGTCCTGCTCACGACGGGCGAGCGGTCCCTCGCGGCGGAGTTCCCCGCGCGTCTCCAGGCGGGCCGGGTGCTCCGGGCGATCGGCTCCGGCGAGCGCACGTTCTCCGGCATCGCCGCGAGCACGGGGGGCGCCGACGGCAGCCCCCTGGCGCACGGCACGCTCGCCCCGATACTGACCGAACTCACGGAGGCCAAGCGGATCGTGGCCGCCGACGTCCCGCTCTCCACACGGCCCGCCCACAAGCTCAAGCGCTACCGCATCGCCGACACGTACCTGCGCTTCTGGCTCGCCCACCTGGAGAACGCCGTCGCCCAGGCGGAGAGGGGCAGGGGCGAGTTCTCGGCCGCGCGCATCCAACGGTCCTGGTCCTCGTGGCGGGGCCGCGCGGTGGAGCCGGTGATCCGGGAGTCCCTGGCCCGCCGGGTTCCGGACGGCCTCTTCCCCGAGGCCGTGGAGACCGGCGGCTGGTGGAACCGGCAGAACAACCCGGAGGTCGACCTCATCGGCGCCGACGCCGCACCGGTGGCGGGTCGTGTCTGCTTCGTCGGCTCGGTGAAGTGGCGCGACGAGACCCCGTTCGGCGCCCGCGACCTCGCGGAACTCGCCGCCTCCGCCCAGCAGGTGCCCGGCGCCCAGGACGCCCCCCTCGTCGCGGTGAGCCGCGTGCCCCCGACGGACACAGCGGCGGATGGCCTGGCCGCGCACTGGGGCCCGGAGGACGTCATCGCGGCGTGGCGCTGAGCACCGCAGCGAGGAGAAGGTCGCCTGCCACGCCAGCCCTACACACGGCCCCAACTCCCAACGGGGCGGGGAGTCGACGCTGCTCAAACTCGCCGCCTCCGTCATCAAGCCCCGCTCCGGCACTGTCGCACTGGGCGGAACCGCAGCGGGTTCGAAGCTCTACCGGCGGTCTGTGGCATGGATGCCGCAAGATATCGTCCGCATGCCGTCTCTCACCGCACGTGAGTACGTCGCCTATCTCGGCTGGCTCAAGGGGATGAACCGTTCGGATGCCTGGCGTGAGGCCCGCCGGGCGTTGAACCGTGTCCATCTGTCCGACCAGTCCGACGTGAAGACCAGCCAACTTTCCGGGGGCCGGCTTCGCCGGGTCGGTGTCGCGGGCGCACTGGTCCACGATGCCCGCGTACTCCTTCTCGACGAGCCCACGGCGGGGATGGACCCTCATCAACGCCGGGTATTCCGCGACATCCTGAACAGCCTGACGCAGGATGTGCAGGTCTTGCTCTCCACTCACGACGTAGCCGATCTGGCCGAAGAGGCCGATCACGTCTCCGTTCTCCACAGCGGCCGCATTCTGTTCGACGGCGTCACGAGCGACTTCCTGGACCACGCCCCCACGGGCACGGCCTCCGGCCGGGTAGCGGAAGGTGCCTACACCGCGCTGCTCACCGGGCACGGCTTGGTCTGACGCGCGAGGGCCGAAACGTAAGCGCACGGGCCTGACCAAGTCGTTGCGCATCGCATGAATCTTTGCGTTGCCGATCACGAGTCTGCCGAGCCGGACCGCGTGGACCCAGCGGCACGGCGAACCCACCGAGGCTTCCGGGCTCCAGCTCCCGTCCTCGCTCACCCCATCGCCCCCGGCGACCGCAGCCACCCCCGGTCCCGCGCCAGCTCCCCTGCGACACGCAGGAGTTGGGCGGTCACCGGGCGGCCGCCCCGGCCCCGGGTGAGGAGGTGGAGTTCGATGGCCGCTCCCCCGGTCAGGGGGCGCCAGACGAGGCCGGCGGGGAGGGTGGGGGCGGCGGAGTCGCCGACGACCGAGACCGCCTCGCCCCGGGCCACCGGGGTGTGGCCGGCGTCGAACGTCAGGGGCCGCAGGAGGAGTTCGGGGCCGGCGCCCGCCTCGGCCAGGAGGGCGGTGATCGCGTCGTAGTGGCCCGGGTTGGCCTCGCGCGGGTGGATCAGGACGGTCTCGGCGGCCAGCTCGGCCGGGTCCACGGCGGGCCGCGCCGCGAGCCGGTGGGCGGCGGACATCAGGACGCCCTGCGGTTCCAGCCGTACGAGGGTCCGCACCAGCTCCGGCGTCGGCGGCGGGCAGCGGACCAGGCCCGCGTCGAGGGTGCCGTCGGCGACACCGGACAGGATCTCGGCGGTGGACAGCAGCCGGGTGTCGGCGGTGACGCCGGGCAGCCGGTCCGCCAGGGCGGCGAGCAGCGCGGGGGCCGTCTCGTAACTCGTACTCATGCTGTAGCCGAGCACCAGGGTGCCGCTCTCGCCCCCGGCGAAGCCGCGCACGTCGCGCCAGAGGCGGTCCGCCTCCTCGCAGAGGGCCGCGCCGCGCTCCATCAACAGCCGCCCGGCCTCCGTGGGTTCGACCGAGTGGGTGGTGCGGTCCAGGAGCCGGACGCCCAACTCCCGCTCCAGCTCCCGTATCTGGCGGCTGAGCGCGGGCTGCGCGATGTGCAGGCGCTCGGCGGCGCGGGTGAAGTTGCGTTCCCCGGCCACGGCCAGGAAATAGCGCAGGCGCCGTAGGTCCGACATGCCGAACAGCATATGACCTGCGGTGATGCCGGGCGGGTCTGGAGCGATCGGAAACAGGTCTTTCCCTGCGCGGCCCCGGTGTTCGTAGCGTCGGGGCAACACGGAGGAAGGGAATCACGCTCATGCACAGCACCCCCAAGGACGTCGTCCTCGACTACATGAAGACCCTCGCCGCGGGCGACACGGACCGGCTGAGGGCGTTCTTCGACGCCGATGCCACCTGGACGCTCGCCGGTGACCTCCCGGTCTCGGGCACCTGGACCGGGCCGGACGAGATCTTCGGCCGGTTCGTGGCGGCGATGACCGCCCGGCTGGTGCCGGAGACGGTGGAGATCGAGTTCCTCGGCGTCCTCGCGGAGGGCGAGCGAGTGCTCGCGGAGTGGCGGACGCGCGGGCTGACCCGGAAGGGCGCCCGCTACGACCAGCACTGCCTGGCCGTGTTCACCGTGCGCGGCGGCCGCATCGCCGCCGTCCGGGAGCACTTCGACACCCTCCACGCCCACAACGTCGTCTTCGCCTGAGGAGCCCAGGGATGCGCGCGCAACTCCCCGTCGCCGATGCGGGCGGCACCGTCCGTATCGGCGAGGCCCCCGAGCCCGTCCCCGCCGACGACGAGGCCCTGGTCGCCGTCGAGGCGTACTCGGTCAACCGCGGCGAGACCTTCCAGCTCGACGGGCGCCTCGACCGCCGGTGGCCCGGCTGGCGGCCCGGCAAGGACGTGGCCGGCACGGTCGTGCGGGCGGCGGCCGACGGCACCGGCCCGGCCGCCGGCACCCGCGTCGTCGCCCACCCGCCCGCGTACGGCTGGGCCGAGCGCGTCGCCGTCCCGGCGCACAGCCTGGCCCCGCTCCCCGACGGCGTCGACGCGGTGACGGCGGCGGCCCTCCCGCTGGCCGGGATCACCGCGCTGCGCCTGCTGCGCGCGGCGGGCCCGGTGGCGGGGCGGCGGGTCCTGCTCACCGGGGCGAGCGGGGGCGTCGGCCACTACGTCACCGAGCTCGCCGCCTCCTCCGGCGCGGAGGTGACGGCGGTCAGCGCGACCCGGGAGCGCGGGGCGCGGCTGCTGGAGCTGGGGGCCGAGGCGGTGGTGACCTCGCCGCAGGACGCGGAGGGGCCCTACGACGTGGTCCTGGAGTCGGTGGGCGGCGACTCGCTGCCGGCCGCGCTGGCCCGGCTGGCCCCGGGCGGCCTGCTGGTCTGGTTCGGCCAGGCGAGCCGCACCCCCGTCACGCTGGACTTCTTCGATTTCTTCGGCGGCCCCGCCCAAGCACGTATCGCCCACTTCGACTACACCCGCGCCGACACCACGTACGCGTCCGAACTCGCCACCCTGGTAAGGCTGGTGGCGGGTGGGCGGCTGCACCCGGAGATCGGCTCGGTCCGCGACTGGGCGCGCACCGGGGACACCGTCGCGGACATCCGGGCGCGCCGGGTGCGGGGGAACGCGGTGCTTACGGCCTCACCCGCGACGTCGCTCACCATCGCGGGTGAGGTCGTTACGGTGTGATGAGAAGTCGGGGCGGTGTACGGCGATGAGTCCGGGCCGTCCGGGGAGTCACCCCTTGCGTTGTCACCCATCACCGGGAGAAGAGCACCCATGGCTCAACTGCTGAAGGTCCAGAACTTCACCGTCTCCGCCGACGGCGTCGCCTGCGGGGAGAACCAGACCCTGGAGCGGCCCTTCGGCCATGTCGACCCGGGGCAGCTGTTCGCCTGGGCCGGGGCGACGGCGAGCTGGCCGAACCGGACCGACCCGGGCGGCAGCCGGGGCCTGGACGACTATCTGACCCGGGACTTCTCGCACAACATCGGCGCCGAGATCATGGGCCGCAACAAGTTCGGTCCGCAGCGCGGGCCCTGGGAGGACCACGAGTGGCAGGGCTGGTGGGGCGACGAGCCGCCGTTCCACACGCCCGTGTTCGTGATGACGCACCACGAGCGGCCCTCCTTCACGCTCTCCGACACCACGTTCCACTTCGTGGCCGGCGAGCCCGCCGAGGTCCTGGCGCGGGCCCGGGAGGCAGCGCAGGGCAAGGACGTCCGCCTCGGCGGCGGGGTGACGACCGTCCGGGAGTTCCTGGACGCCGACCTGGTCGACACCCTGCACATCGCGGTGGCGCCGCAGAAGCTGGGGTCGGGCCTGCGGCTGTGGGACTCGCCGGACGAGCTGCGCGACCGGTTCCACCTGGACGTCGTGCCCAGCCCGAGCGGGATGACGCACCACCTGTTCTGGCGGAAGTAGCCCGCCCGGACCGGGCGGGGAGGAAGGGCGTTGCATGATCATGCGAGATGATGCATAATCTTCCTATGTCCAAGGTCCTCACCTCCCTGCCCACCGGCGAACGCGTCGGCATCGCCTTCTCGGGCGGCCTCGACACCTCGGTCGCGGTCGCGTGGATGCGCGACAAGGGTGCCGTCCCGTGCACCTACACCGCCGACATCGGCCAGTACGACGAGCCCGACATCGCCTCGGTCCCGGGCCGCGCCAAGACGTACGGCGCCGAGCTCGCCCGCCTGGTCGACTGCCGCGCCGCACTCGTCGAGGAGGGCCTGGCCGCGCTGACGTGCGGGGCGTTCCACATCCGCTCCGGCGGCCGGGCGTACTTCAACACGACGCCGCTGGGCCGCGCGGTCACCGGCACGCTCCTGGTCCGGGCGATGCTGGAGGACGACGTCCAGATCTGGGGCGACGGCTCCACGTTCAAGGGCAACGACATCGAGCGGTTCTACCGCTACGGCCTGCTGGCCAACCCGCACCTGCGCATCTACAAGCCCTGGCTGGACGCCGAGTTCGTCACGGAGCTCGGCGGCCGCAAGGAGATGTCGGAGTGGCTGGTCGCCCACGGCCTGCCCTACCGGGACAGCACCGAGAAGGCGTACTCCACCGACGCCAACATCTGGGGCGCCACCCACGAGGCCAAGACGCTGGAGCACCTGAACACGGGCGTGGAGACCGTCGAGCCGATCATGGGCGTGCGGTTCTGGGACCCGTCGGTCGAGATCGAGACCGAGGACGTCACGGTCGGCTTCGACCAGGGCCGGCCGGTCACGATCAACGGCGAGAAGTTCGACACCGCCGTCGACCTGGTCCTGAAGGCGAACGCCATCGGCGGCCGCCACGGCATGGGCATGTCCGACCAGATCGAGAACCGGATCATCGAGGCCAAGAGCCGGGGCATCTACGAGGCCCCCGGCATGGCCCTGCTGCACGCCGCGTACGAGCGCCTGGTCAACGCCATCCACAACGAGGACACCCTCGCCCAGTACCACAACGAGGGCCGCCGCCTCGGCCGTCTGATGTACGAGGGCCGGTGGCTGGACCCGCAGGCGCTGATGGTCCGCGAGTCGATCCAGCGCTGGGTCGGCACGGCCGTCACCGGCGAGGTCACCCTGCGGCTGCGGCGCGGCGAGGACTACTCGATCCTCGACACCACGGGCCCGGCGTTCAGCTACCACCCGGACAAGCTGTCCATGGAGCGCACCGAGGACTCCGCCTTCGGCCCGGTGGACCGCATCGGCCAGCTCACCATGCGGAACCTGGACATCGCGGACTCCCGCGCCAAGCTGGAGCAGTACGCGGGCCTCGGCATGATCGGCACCGCCAACCCGGCCATCGGCGCGGCCCAGGCCGCCGCGACCGGCCTGATCGGCCAGCTCCCCGAGGGCGGCGCCGAGGCCATCGCCTCGCGCGGCGAGGTCTCGGACCAGGACGAGATGCTGGACCGCGCGGCGATGGAGTCCGGCACGGACTGACCCGCCCCGCACGGACGACGACCGGCCGGACACCCCTCGGGGTGCCCGGCCGGCGCTGTTCCATCGAGCAGCGGTCCGGGTCACCTGGGCCGCTTGTGCATCTCCCTGACGAGCCCGCCCGCTCCGCTGACGTCGACGTAGTCACCGGACGACACCGCGCCGCCCGTGGTGGACCAGCCCCCGAAGTTCCACCGCCAGTCGCCGTCGAGGGTCGCGGTGACCGTCGCCTTCAGCGCGCCCGTGGAGCTGGACCGCACGGTCTTCACGGTGGTGTACGAGGACGTGCCCCTGGGCCGGAACTGCAACCGGACGGACGCGTCCGCCACCCCGGTGTACGCGTGCTTCGCCCAGTCCGCCCGCTTGAGGGTGCCGGTCACCGTGACCGGCTTGCCCTTCGCCACCGGCTCGGGCGCGGCGTTGACGGTGGCCTTGGCATAGCGCCGGATCGGCACGCCGCCCGAGGCGGTGCCGTAGTCCTCGGCCACGAGGTGGTAGTCCTTCTCGAAGAGCCGCCCCACGAAGCCGATCTTCCAGGTGGTCGCGTCGTTGTTGGAGTCGAGCCGGTAGTACGGGTCGATGTAGAGGGACCCCTCGCAGTCCGCGATCAGGTCGCTCTTCTCGTAGCAGGTGTAGATCCCCATCTGGAGCCCGCCGCTGTCGGCGCCCTTCGCCGGCGTGGTCCCGTGGTAGAGAAACGGTTCCGCGTCGTAGGAGGCGTAGTCGGCCGTGTTCTGCCCCGGGGGGAGGGTGATCCGGAACGTGACCGAGGGCCTCTTCACCTCCGTGGTGCCCACCACGATGGGCTTCCCCCCGTTGACGACGACCCGCGACACGGTGATCCCGGTGTCGGCGGCCCGCGCCGTCGGAGCCGTGAACGCCGAGAGGGCCAGCGCCCCCGCGAGCGCGGCCACGGCCCCGGTTCTGCCTGCTTGCATGCGCACCTCGTTGCTGCGTAGGAGAAAGGCGGGCAGGCTACCAGCGCGCCGGAACCGGGCCCGCACCGGTCCACCCGCTCCCCCACGTGACCGAGCCCACCCTCCACGCCCGGCCGTCTCCCGCGACAATGAAGACGTGATCACTTCACCCGCACGGAGCCCCCGACGCGCCGAGCACGCGGCGACGCCGTACGTCGACCTCTCCCGGGCGGAGTGGAGCGCGCTGCGCGACAGGACTCCGCTGCCGCTGACCGCCGAGGAGGTCGAGCGGCTGCGCGGGCTCGGCGACGTCATCGACCTCGACGAGGTGCGGGACGTCTACCTGCCGCTCTCGCGGTTGCTGAACCTGTACGTGCAGGCCACCTCCGGGCTGCGCGGCGCCCTCAACACCTTCCTCGGGGACGCGGGCAACGGGCAGGGCGCGCAGCGCGGCACCCCGTTCGTCATAGGCGTCGCGGGCAGCGTCGCCGTGGGCAAGTCCACCACCGCGCGCATCCTCCGGGCGCTGCTGGCCCGCTGGCCGGAGCACCCCCGGGTCGAACTGGTCACCACCGACGGGTTTCTGCTGCCGATGAAGGAGCTGCACGCGCGCGGCCTGATGTCGCGCAAGGGGTTCCCGGAGTCGTACGACCGGCGCGCCCTCACCCGTTTCGTCGCCGACATCAAGGCCGGCAAGGACGAGGTCACCGCCCCCGTCTACTCCCACCTGATCTACGACATCGTGCCCGGCGAACGGCTCACCGTGCGCCGTCCGGACATCCTGATCGTGGAGGGGCTGAACGTCCTCCAGCCCGCCCTGCCCGGCAAGGACGGCCGCACCAGGGTCGGACTCGCCGACTACTTCGACTTCAGCGTGTACGTGGACGCCCGCACGGAGGACATCGAGACCTGGTACCTCAACCGCTTCCGCAAGCTGCGCGAGACGGCGTTCCAGGACCCGTCCTCGTACTTCCGGAAGTACACCCAGGTCTCCGAGGCGGAGGCGATGGAGTACGCGGCCACCATGTGGCGGACCATCAACCGGCCGAATCTCACGGAGAACGTGGCGCCGACCCGTGGACGTGCCACGCTGGTGCTGCGCAAGGGGCCCGACCACAAGGTGCAGCGGCTTTCGCTGCGCAAGCTCTGATCCCGGAAAGGGTGCACCGTGCTGCATCTGCGCCTGCTCGTGCCCGAAGACCGCACGGACGAGGTGACGGACCTGCTGGAGCGCACCGTCGGCACCGCCCACCTCGCGGTACTGCCGGGGGTCGCGCGTGACCCCGTGGGCGACATCGTGCTGTGCGACGTGGCACGCGAGGCGGGCGACGAGCTGATCGGGGCGCTGCGGCGGCTGGGGGTCGACCGGTTCGGGGCGATCTCCGTGGACGACGTGGACCTCACGCTCTCCGCGCGCGCCGAGCGGGCCGAGGAGGCGGCGCCCGGCGAGGGCGCGGACGCGGTGCTGTGGGAGGAGCTGTCCGAGGCGACCCACGAGGAGTCCACGTTCAGCGTCACCTACCTGGCGTTCCTCGCCGTCGCCACGATGCTCGCGGCCTGCGGTGTGATGCTCGACAACGCGATCCTCATCGTGGGCGCGATGGCGGTGGGACCGGAGTTCGGACCGCTGGCCGGGATCTCGACGGCGCTGGTGCAGCGCGCCCCGCGTCTGGTGTGGCGCTCGCTGTGGGCGCTGGTCGGCGGCTTCGCGGCGGCCATGGTGCTGACCGCCGGCTTCTCCTGGCTGATGGACCTGCTCGGGCTGTTCGAGGAGAGCATGATCGAGGCCGACCGGCCCAACACCTCGTTCGTCTGGCAGCCGGACTGGCTGTCGTTCGTCGTCGCGTTCCTCGCGGGCATCGCCGGGACGCTCTCGCTCACTTCGGCGAAGTCGGGTGCGCTGATCGGCGTCGCCATCTCGGTGACGACCGTCCCGGCCGCCGCCAACGCGGCGGTGGCCTTCAGCTACAGCGACTACACCCAGATGTCCGGGTCCGCGCGCCAGCTCGCGGAGAACCTCGGCGGCATCGTCCTCGCCGGCACGCTGACGCTCATCGCCCAGAAGGGGCTGTGGCGCGCGGCCCAGCGCCGCCAGCGCGTCCAGGAGCCCCCGGCGGCGAAGGACACGGCCGGTGACGGACCGGCAGGGTGAGGGCCGCCAAGTCTTCCGTAACCCCCACACGTGCCCGGCGGCGAGCTGATGGCAGTCTTCGGCCATGGCCGAAACCGGGGAAGTGATCTGCCGCGTTCCGTCACGGCGTGCGATGTGGTGGGGCGTCGGGGTGGGCGCGGCCGGAGCGGTCGTGGCCGCCCTGCGCGCGGGGCACCTCGGCGGCCCGCTCGACCCGTGGTTCGCGGTGGGGGTGCTGGTCGCCCTGGTGGGGCTGTTCTTCCTGTACGCGGCCACCGCGCGGCTCAGCGCGGGGGCGTACGGACTGTGCTCCCGGACCCTGTTGCGCCGCCGTACGGTGCCGTGGTCCCGGATCGTGGATCTGCGCCGGTACATCCAGAGGGGCCGGAACCAGGACGTCCACCGCGTCAGCGTGCTGCTGGACGACGGGCGCGCGTGGCGGCTGCCGCTGCCGGTGAGCGGGGACGGCACCACGGAGTTCGACGCCGACCTGGCGGCGCTGCGCGCGCTGCACCGCCGTTACGGGAGCCCCGCGTCGGACGGCGAGGCCCCCGTCATCACGTACCGGTCGGCGGGGCGCCGGCCCGTCACCACCTGGATCGTGTGCGCGGTGCTGCTCACCGCCTCGGCCGTGGCCGCGTCGTACGTGACGGACGCCGCGTCGGAGCAGCGGGCGTGGCGGGCGGCCGTGCCCTGCACCGCCGCCACCCCGGCCGCCGAGCGCCGCGACTGCCTGACCACGTTCCACGGGGTGATCGAGCGGACCGACGTCAATCACGGCAAGGGCACCAGCTGGCTGTACTTCACCGGCGACCGCCCGGTCCACCGGCTCGGGGTCTCCCGGGACGACGCCGCCGCCTTCCGCGCCGGGGAGAGGGTGGAGCTGGTCTTCTGGCACGGCTCGGCCAGGACGGTCACCGGCGAGCACCGGGTCTGGCACGACCACCTCGTCAGCCCCGGGGAACTCGCCGTCTTCTCCGCGCTCTGCCTGCTGGGCGCGGGATACGCGGGTGCCCGGCTGCTGGTCCGCAGGCGCGGGCGCGGGCTGCGGGACGACGAGCTGCTGCCCTCCGCCCTTCCGTTCGCAGGCGCGCTCGGCGTGACGGCCGGATGGCTGCTGCCCCTGCTCTACCTGCACTCCACGGACCCGCTGGGCTCGCCGCTGAGGGCCGTCTGGGCGGCGGCGGGCACGGCGGTCACCGCGGCCGGGCTCACCCTCGCCCGGCGCGCCACCCGCGTCCGTGTCCCGGGCGAGACCAGGGCCGCCGCCCCGGACGGGCGCGACCACTTCCTGGCCGCCCGGTTCCTGGAAGCCACCGCGTACAACCCGAACCACTTCGGCACCCACGTGGTCGTCGGCGGCGGCCCGCCGGCCGTGACGCCCCACTCGGGCCCCGGCCGCTTCGCCGCCCGCCGCATCCCCGCGGCACGGCTCACCGTCACGGCCGTGCGCCGGGCCCGGGGCAGCGACGGCGACACCGTCCCCCGGGACTGGCACATCGCGGAGCTGGACGACGCCGGCGCACCGGTCCGGCTGGCCGCCGCGCCCGCGGACCTGGCCCGGATCGTCGACGCGCTGGAGCGGGAACGCCGTGACGGCGGGCGGGCTCCGGACACGGCGACGCCCCGGCCGTGACACCGGGTCGGCCGCGGAAACGCCAGGAGGGCCCGGCTCGCGAGCCGGGCCCTCCCTGAAAGCGCGAGCCGGTCAGCCCAGCGCCGACTTCACGACGTCCGCCAGCTGCCCCGCCACCGTGCGGGCCTGCTCGATGTCCGCCGCCTCGACCATGACCCGTACCAGCGGCTCCGTGCCCGAGGGGCGCAGCAGCACGCGGCCGGTGGCGCCCAGCTCGCGTTCGGCCTCCGCGACGGCGGCGGCCACCTCCTGCGCGGTGTGCACGCGGGACTTGTCGACGTCCGGGACGTTGACGAGGACCTGCGGCAGGCGCTCCATGACCCCGGCCAGCTCGGCGAGCGGACGGCCCGTCGCGGCGACCCGGGCCGCGAGCATCAGGCCGGTCAGGGTGCCGTCGCCGGTCGTGGCGTGGTCCAGGACGATGACGTGGCCGGACTGCTCGCCGCCCAGCGCGTAGCCCTCGGCCTTCATGGACTCCAGGACGTAGCGGTCGCCGACGGCCGTCTGGACGAGCTGGATGCCCTCGCGCTCCATGGCCAGCTTGAAGCCGAGGTTCGACATCACGGTGCCGACCACGGTGTCCCGGCGCAGCTGTCCGGCCTCGCGCATGGCGAGGGCCAGCACGGCGAGGATCTGGTCGCCGTCGACCTCCTCGCCCGCCGCGTCCACGGCCAGGCAGCGGTCGGCGTCGCCGTCGTGCGCGATGCCCAGGTCCGCGCCGTGCTCCACGACGGCGGCGCGCAGCAGCGCCAGGTGGGTGGAGCCGCAGCCGTCGTTGATGTTCAGCCCGTCCGGCTCGGCGCCGATCGTGACGACCTCGGCCCCGGCACGGGCGAACGCCTCGGGCGAGACGTGGGCGGCGGCGCCGTGCGCCTCGTCCAGGACGACCTTGAGTCCGTCGAGCCGGTTCGGCAGGACGCCGATGAGGTGGGCGACGTACCGGTCGAAGCCCTCCACGTAGTCCGTGACGCGGCCGACGCCGGCGCCGGTGGGGCGGTTCCACGGCTCACCGGTGCGGTGCTGCTCGTACACCGTCTCGATGCGGTCCTCCAGCTCGTCGGCCAGCTTGTGGCCGCCCCGGGCGAAGAACTTGACACCGTTGTCCGGCATGGCGTTGTGGCTGGCGGAGAGCATGACCCCGATGTCGGCGCCCAGGGCACCGGTGAGGTAGGCGACGGCCGGGGTCGGCAGCACGCCGACGCGCAGGACGTCGACGCCGGCGCTCGCCAGGCCGGCCACGACGGCCGCCTCCAGGAACTCTCCGGAGGCGCGTGGATCGCGGCCCACCACGGCCGTCGGCCGATGGCCCGCGAAGGTGCCCGCCTCGGCCAGTACGTGCGCCGCGGCCACCGAGAGGCCGAGCGCGAGCTCGGCCGTCAGGTCCGCATTGGCGACACCGCGCACGCCGTCCGTGCCGAAGAGTCGTCCCACTGGTGTCCTCCGAAAGTGCTCCGAAACGCAAAAGTCAGATCACGCAACCAACAAGCCTATGAACGCCTTATGTCGTTATATGCCCGAGGATGTCGATAAACGAACGCCCCGGCAGCACGAAGAAGTGCCGCCGGGGCGAACGTGTAACGCGGATGAGCAGGCGGTTTAGCGCTTGCTGTACTGCGGGGCCTTGCGGGCCTTCTTGAGACCGGCCTTCTTGCGCTCGACCGCACGGTCGTCGCGGGAGAGGAAGCCGGCCTTCTTCAGGGTCGCGCGGTTGTTGTCCACGTCCGCCTCGTTCAGCGCGCGGGCCACGCCCAGGCGCAGGGCGCCGGCCTGACCCGAGACGCCGCCACCCGCGATGCGGGCGATGACGTCGTAGCGGCCGTCGAGCTCGAGCACCTTGAAGGGCTCGTTGACTTCCTGCTGGTGCACCTTGTTCGGGAAGTAGCTCTCGAGGGTGCGACCGTTGATCTTCCACTTGCCGGTGCCCGGAACGATCCGGACGCGGGCGATCGCGTTCTTGCGACGGCCCAGGCCGGCGGCGGGCTGCGGGTCGCCGAAGCGGCCGGCGAGCGACTCGGAGGTGTACTCACCCTCGACGGGGACCTCGGACTCGAAGGTGGTCACCTCGGCGAAGGTCTCCTCGCCCTCGGTGCCCTCGGCGGTCTCAACAGTGGTCTCGGCCACGATTCTCCTCAGATCTTTCTTTATGTCTTTGGGGGGAGGCCGGAACTACTGCGCGACCTGGGTGATCTCGTACGGGACCGGCTGCTGCGCAGCGTGCGGGTGCTGGTCGCCCGCGTAGACCTTCAGCTTCGAGATCATCTGACGGCCCAGGGTGTTCTTGGGGATCATGCCCTTGATGGCCTTCTCGACGGCCTTCTCGGGGTTGTTCGCGAGCAGGTCGTCGTAGCGCACGGAGCGCAGACCGCCCGGGAACCCGGAGTGGCGGTACGCCATCTTCTGGGTCCGCTTGTTGCCGGACAGGTGAACCTTGTCGGCGTTGATGATGATGACGAAGTCGCCCATGTCCATGTGGGGGGCGTAGATCGCCTTGTGCTTGCCTCGCAGGAGGTTCGCAGCCGTGGTGGCGAGACGGCCCAGGACGACGTCCTGCGCGTCAATGATGTGCCACTGGCGAGTCACATCGCCGGGCTTGGGGCTGTACGTACGCACTTCGTAGCCTTCGCTTCTTCAGTGGATGGGGTCCAGACACACGACACCTCTGAAGCGATCATGCAGCTGGGGCACACAATGCCGGGACGACGCCCGTATGCGAGCCACTGGTAACTGCTCCAGAGAACCTGCGCACGGGCTCTGCGCGTCGTGCAGACGCAACCCATACGCATAACAAACGTCGAGACTACCCGTCCGGCCCCGGACGGGTCAAAACGCGCCCGGCGCCAGGTCCTACCGGGCCCGCTCGACCCGCCGCTCGTCCCACACCGGCTCCGACGTCTCCCGAACGACCCCGTCCGAGCCGAAGACCAGGTAGCGGTCGAAGCTCTTCGCGAACCACCGGTCGTGCGTCACCGCGAGCACCGTGCCCTCGTACGCCTCCAGACCGTCCTGCAACGCCTCCGCCGACTCCAGGTCCAGGTTGTCCGTCGGCTCGTCCAGCAGCAGCGCGGTCGTGCCGGACAGCTCCAGGAGCAGGATCTGGAACCGGGCCTGCTGCCCGCCGGACAGCTTCTCGAACGGCTGGTCCCCCTGCCGCTCCAGCTCGTAGCGGCGCAGCACGGACATCGCCCCGCCCCGGTCCTTCGCGTGCTCGGTCCACAGGATGTCGACCAGCGTGCGGTTCAGCAGCTCCGGGTGCGCGTGGGTCTGCGCGAAGTGGCCGGGCACCACCCGCGCACCGAGCTTCCACGTCCCCGTGTGCGCGACGGGTTCGCCCGCCAGCAGCCGCAGGAAGTGGGACTTGCCGGACCCGTTGGAGCCGAGGACCGCGACCCGTTCCCCGTAGAAGACCTCCAGGTCGAACGGTTTCATCAGGCCCGTCAGCTCCAGGCCCTCGCAGGTCACCGCCCGCACCCCGGTCCGGCCGCCGCGCAGCCGCATCCGGATGTCCTGCTCGCGCGGCGGCTCCGGCGGCGGGCCCGCCTCCTCGAACTTCCGGAACCGGGTCTGCATCGCGTGGTAGCGGCTCGCCATGTCGGGGCTGATCGCCGCCTGCTGGCGCAGCCGGTGCACGAGCGCCTTCAGCCGCTTGTGCTCCTCCTCCCAGCGCCGCAGCAGCTCCTCGAAGCGGGCGAACCGCTCCTTGCGGGCCTGGTGGTACGTGTCGAAGCCACCGCCGTGCACCCAGACGTCGCTCCCGGCCGGGCCCGGCTCCACGCTGACGATCTTCTGCGCGGCGCGGGACAGCAGCTCCCGGTCGTGGGAGACGAAGAGCACCGTCTTACGGGTCTCCCTCAGCCGCTCCTCCAGCCACCGCTTGCCGGGGACGTCCAGGTAGTTGTCCGGCTCGTCCAGGAGCAGCACCTCGTCGGGGCCCCGCAGCAGGGCCTCCAGGACCAGCCGCTTCTGCTCACCGCCGGACAGCGTGCGCACCTCGCGCCACTGCGCCTTCTCGTACGGGACGCCGAGCGCGGCCATCGTGCACATGTCCCAGACCGTCTCGGCCTCGTACCCGCGCGCCTCCGCCCAGTCGCTCAGCGCCTGCGCGTACGCCATCTGCGCGGCCTCGTCGTCCACGCTGAGGATGCGCTCCTCGGCCCGGTCGACGGCGAGCGCGGCCTCCCGGATACGGGGCTGCGCGACGGAGACCAGCAGGTCGCGCACGGTGCGCTCGTCGCGGACCGAGCCGACGAACTGGCGCATCACGCCGAGCCCGCCGCTCACCGACACCGAGCCGCCGTGCGGCTGGAGCTCGCCGGCGAGCAGCCGCAGCAGGGTGGTCTTGCCGGCCCCGTTCGCCCCGACGAGGGCGACGACGGCACCGTCGGCCACCCGGAACGAGGCATCGCCGAGCAGCACCCGCCCGTCCGGAAGGTAGTACTCAAGGTGGCCCGCTTCGAGATGTCCCATGCAGAGCATTGTCACGGGCGGCGAAGGCTCGGCCCAACCGGATTACGGTCGGTCAGGGCCTGTCGTCCGGATCAGGCCCGCTCCCTGATCCGGCCTGACCCGAACGAAAGGCCCTAGGATGCGCGGCATGAGCTTTGGGGACGGGGGGCCCTTCCAGGGGCCCGAGGGGCCGGGGAACGGCAGTACTCCCGACTGGGAGGCGCTCGCCGACGCCTCCGCGGCCCGCGCCAGGCGCAAGAAGTGGCTGCTGATCGGCGGCGGCGCCCTCGCCACGGCGGCCGTCGCCGCGGCCGTGGCGACGGCGGTGGTCTCGGTGAACGGCGACGGCTCCCGCCGCGACACGGGGAAGCACGCGAGTGAGCTCCCCACGGCGGACGACCTGCCCACCGAGCTCCCCGCCCCCGAACCGTCCTTCTCCTCCATGGCGCCCCCGCCCCCGCCGGACCCCCGGGACTACATAGCCGATGTGGAGAAGGACCGGCTGCCGGTCGACGTCGACGCCTTCTTCCCCGGCGACCGGCTGACCGCCGAAGGCCGTACGTACGCCAGGGGCGCGACCCACCGCACCAAGCAGTGCGCGGCGACCGCTCAGGGCGCGCTGGGCGCGATCCTCACCGCCAACGGCTGCGACCAGGTCATCCGGGCCACGTACAGCCGCAACGGCGTGGCGGTCACCGTCGGCATCGCGGTCTTCGACACGGAGGCCCAGGCGAAACGCACCGCGCGGCTGGCGACCGGCGGCCTGGCCTCGCTGAGCGGGCCGGGCGTCCCGGTCTTCTGCCGCGACGGCGTGATCTGCCGCCGCACCGCGAATTCCTACGGCCGCTACGCGTACTTCACGGTCGGCGGCTTCACGGACGGCCGCAACGCCACCAAGGCCGACAAGGACGTGTACACGACCGGCGACGACCTCACCGACTACACGTTCCGCCGGATCCGCCACCGCGGCGAGGTCCAGGCGTCGGCCGCCGCCGACATCACGACCACGTAGTGCCGCGTCAGCCAAGGTTTGCCCGGTGAGGAGCGGCGTCAGGTGCGTGCTCTCGGCGTGCCGGCCGAAAGCCCTCGTACGGGACGTACTCGGGCTTCCGGCCGGTGCGGCGAGAGTGCGTGCATGGCGTCGCGACGGGGCGAACCTTGGCTGACGCGGCACTAACAGCAGCCCGCCCCGGGCAGCGTCCGCACGTTGCGTGCCTCCACCGCGCGCGCCGCCAGCAGCTCGTCGGCCGGGTACGCGACCTCCTCCAGCGTCAGCCCGTGCGGGCGTACCACGTGCACCCCGGGGTCGCGCACCCCGGCCGCGAGCACCTCGGCCGGCCACGGGTCGGGGCGCCGCCCGTCGCCCACGAAGAGCATCGCGCCGACGAGGGCGCGCACCATGTTGTGGCAGAACGCGTCCGCCTGCACCGTCCCGGTGATGATCCCGGTCTCCCGGTCCCGCACCCAGTGCAGCTTCTGGAGCGTCCGGATGGTCGTCGCGCCCTCGCGCTTCTTGCAGTACGCCGCGAAGTCGTGCTCCCCGGTCATCCGGGCCGCGGCGGCGTTCATCACGGCCACGTCCAGCGGCCGGTCGTGCCAGAGCACGTGGCCCCGGACCAGGGGGTCGACGCCGCCGGGGCGGTCGGCGACGCGGTACGCGTACCGGCGCCACAGGGCGGAGAACCGGGCGTTGAACCCGGGCGGCGCCTCCTTGACCCGCCAGACCCGCACATCGGGGGCCATCCGCCCGGCGAGCCGCCTCAGCAGCTTCTCCTCGTGCTCGGCCCACACCTCGTCCGGCAGATCGACATGGGCGACCTGGCCCCGGGCGTGCACCCCGGCGTCGGTACGGCCGGCCACCGTGAGGTCGTACGTGCGCGAGGAGCGGGTCACGGTCCGCAGCGCGTCCTCGATCTCGCCCTGGACGGTCCGCCGCGCGGTCTGCTTCGCCCAGCCCGAGAAGTCCTTGCCGTCGTAGGCCAGGTCCAGCCGTACCCGTACGAAGCCGGGCTCCACCTCGTCACTCACCAGCGCATCCTCTCAAGATCCCGCACAGCCGAACGGGCCCGCACCGCCCCGGAGGGTGATGCGGACCCGTTCAGTGGTTCCGGAACGCTCAGGCGTCCTGCGCGTCCTCGACGGACTCGACCGGGGTCTCGTCCTTCTTGGCCGCGTCTTCCTTGACCGCACGCTTGGTGGCGGCCTCGGCCTCACCGGTGGCCTGCTGCGCCACGGTCAGCGCCTCGACCAGCTCGATGACGGCCATCGGGGCGTTGTCGCCACGACGGTTGCCGATCTTGGTGATGCGGGTGTAACCACCGGGGCGGTTCTCGTACCGCGGGGCGATCTCGGTGAAGAGCGTGTGGACGACGCCCTTGTCCGTGATCGACTCCAGCACCAGGCGACGGTTGTGGATGTCGCCCTTCTTCGCCTTGGTGATGAAACGCTCCGCGACCGGACGCAGGCGGCGGGCCTTGGCCTCGGTCGTGGTGATGCGGCCGTGCTCGAACAGCGACTTCGCGAGGTTGTTGAGAAGAAGCTTCTCGTGCGCGGCGCTGCCGCCCAGACGGGCACCCTTGGCGGGCTTCGGCATGGGTTTCTCCTTGTGTGCTGCACCGGCCGTATCAGGTACCGGTGTCAGTTCCCACGCGACGGTCGTCACGCGGAAGTGTGTGCTGTCGCCGCACCGACATCACTGCGAGTCGGCGTCCGCACCCGAGATCCGGGCATCACCCCGAAGACCGAGCGCGTCGGCACCCGAAATCCGGGCCTCAGCCCGAAAATCCAGCCCGTCCGGCGATTGAGGACAAAAGCCCTCGCCCGGACCGGGGCACCCAGCAGAACCGGGCGCCCGGCCGGAAGGCGTACTAGTACTGCTCGGTCTCCACGAAACCGGCGTCCGCGTCGTCGTCCGCGCCGAAGGCGTCGGCCGCGGCGGTCGGGTCGAAGCCGGGAGGCGAGTCCTTCAGCGCCAGGCCCATACCGGCCAGCTTCGCCTTGACCTCGTCGATCGACTTCGCACCGAAGTTGCGGATGTCGAGCAGGTCCGCCTCGGAGCGGGCCACCAGCTCGCCCACCGAGTGGATGCCCTCGCGCTTCAGGCAGTTGTACGAGCGGACCGTGAGCTCCAGCTCCTCGATCGGCAGCGCCAGGTCCGCCGCGAGCGCGGCGTCCGTCGGCGACGGGCCCATGTCGATGCCCTCGGCGTCGATGTTGAGCTCGCGCGCCAGACCGAACAGCTCGACCAGGGTCTTACCGGCCGACGCCATCGCGTCACGCGGACGCATGGCCTGCTTGGTCTCGACGTCGACGATCAGCTTGTCGAAGTCGGTGCGCTGCTCGACACGGGTCGCCTCGACCTTGTACGTGACCTTGAGCACCGGCGAGTAGATGGAGTCGACCGGAATGCGGCCGATCTCCTGGCCGACCTGCTTGTTCTGGACGGCGGAGACGTAGCCGCGACCGCGCTCGACGGTCAGCTCCATCTCCAGCTTGCCCTTGCCGTTCAGCGTGGCGAGGACGAGGTCCGGGTTGTGCACCTCGACACCGGCCGGCGGGGCGATGTCCGCGGCGGTGACCAGGCCGGGGCCCTGCTTGCGCAGGTACATCACGACGGGCTCGTCGTGCTCCGAGGAGACGACCAGCTGCTTGATGTTGAGGATGAGGTCGGTCACGTCCTCCTTGACGCCCGGCACGGTGGTGAACTCGTGCAGGACACCGTCGATGCGGATGCTGGTGACAGCGGCACCCGGGATCGAGGAGAGGAGCGTGCGGCGCAGGGAGTTGCCGAGCGTGTAGCCGAAGCCGGGCTCCAGCGGCTCGATGACGAACCGCGAGCGGAACTCGTCGACGACCTCTTCGGTCAGCGACGGACGCTGAGCGATCAGCATGATGTGAGTCCTTCAGTCGTGGGCACCCACTATTTGATGCCCGACAGATGTAACAAGGGTACGGGCGGTACGCCTCGGAAGAGGTGTACCGCCCGGACCCGGCGCTACTGACGCACGGCCGTCACCGGCCGTGACGGCTCAGACGCGGCGACGCTTCGGCGGACGGCAGCCGTTGTGCGGCGTCGGGGTGACGTCCTGGATCGAGCCGACCTCGAGGCCGGTGGCCTGGAGGGAGCGGATCGCGGTCTCGCGGCCGGAGCCCGGACCCTTCACGAAGACGTCGACCTTGCGCATGCCGTGCTCCTGCGCGCGGCGGGCGGCCGACTCGGCGGCCATCTGCGCGGCGAAGGGGGTGGACTTGCGCGAGCCCTTGAAGCCGACGTGGCCGGCGGAGGCCCAGGAGATCACGTTGCCCGTGGGGTCCGTGATCGAGACGATCGTGTTGTTGAACGTGCTCTTGATGTGCGCGTGGCCGTGAGCGACGTTCTTCTTTTCCTTGCGGCGCACCTTCTTGGCTGCGCCCTGACGACCCTTGGGGGGCATGTCTTGACTCCAGATGGAGAGGGGAGGTGATCGGTCCTACAGCGAAGACCGCTGGTTGCTGCGGTGGCCGGGAAGCCGGTCGCCCGCAGTGCGTCCGCTGAGGACTACTTCTTGCCGGGCTTCTTCTTGCCGGCGATCGCGCGACGCGGACCCTTGCGGGTACGGGCGTTGGTGCTGGTGCGCTGGCCGTGGACCGGCAGACCGCGACGGTGACGGAGACCCTGGTAGCAGCCGATCTCGACCTTGCGGCGGATGTCGGCCTGGATCTCGCGGCGGAGGTCACCCTCGGTGCGGAGGTTGGCGTCCACGTACTCGCGGATCTTGACCAGGTCCTCTTCGGCCAGGTCGCGAACGCGGGTGTTCGGGTTCACGCCGGAGGCGGCGAGGATCTCCTTGGACCGGGTGCGCCCGATGCCGAAGACGTAGGTGAGGGCAACCTCCACGCGCTTTTCGCGCGGGATGTCAACACCTGAAACGCGTGCCATTCAATGGCTCCAGTTGTTAAGTCGGGGGTCTTCCGCAGAACCACTCCCGACCGCCGACCCCTCGCTGGGAGAGGTGGTACGCCCGGGTCCCCGGCCCCCGCCGGAGGTGCCGTCAGCCGTGGCTTGGACGGGTTCTGCGTATGTACGTGTTACGTGCGTCGCGCGAACTGCGAGATGCAGGGGGTCGTGCGTCAGCCCTGGCGCTGCTTGTGGCGCAGGTTGTCGCAGATGACCATGACCCGGCCGTGACGGCGGATCACCTTGCACTTGTCGCAGATCTTCTTGACGCTCGGCTTGACCTTCATGGGATGTCAGGTTCTCCGGGTCAGTGCCCACGTCCGCACGGAAGCGGACGGCGGCAAGATCTACTTGTAGCGGTAGACGATCCGGCCACGCGTCAGGTCGTACGGAGAGAGCTCCACGACGACCCGGTCATCCGGGAGGATGCGGATGTAGTGCATACGCATCTTGCCGCTGATGTGCGCGAGGACCTTGTGACCGTTCTGGAGTTCCACCTTGAACATGGCGTTCGGGAGGGACTCGATCACGGTGCCCTCAATTTCGATGGCACCTTGCTTCTTGGCCACGCTTCGCCCTTCGAATCGGCTACCTTGATCGACTTTCGTTCTTCGTATGCGGGCACACGGATGCACGAGAGCCGACGAGTCAGTCTACGTCAGCGAACCCCCGAATGCGAATCCGTCAAGTTTGCCCAGCCTGGGAGATCCTTAGACCTCCCCGCGGACCCCAATCAGCCCAGGGGATCGGGAGCCGCCTCCACGCCGTACTGCGCCAGCTTCGCGCGGCCGCAGTCCGGGGCGGTGAGGACCAGGGGGCCCTGCTCCGTCAGGGCGATGGAGTGCTCCCAGTGCGAGGACCAGGTGCCGTCCGTGGTGATGACGGTCCACTCGTCCTCCAGCACCTCCGTGTGCGGGGTGCCCAGCGAGACCATGGGCTCGATGGCCAGGCAGAGGCCCGGAACCAGCTTGATGCCCTTGCCGCGCTTGCGGGAGACGTAGTTCAGCAGGTGCGGGTCCATGTGCATCTCGGTGCCGATGCCGTGCCCGCCGTAGTCCTCGATGATCCCGTACTTGCCGGTGGCCGGGCGGGGCTGGCGGCGGATGTAGGACTCGATCGCCTTCGAGATGTCGACGAGGCGGTTGTTGACCTTCATCGCGGCGATGCCGGCCCACATCGACTCCTCGGTCACCCGGGAGAGCTCGACCAGCTCCGGAGCGTGCCCCGTGCCCACGAAGGCGGTGTACGCGGCGTCGCCGTGCCAGCCGTCCACGATCGCCCCGGCGTCGATGGAGATGATGTCGCCGTCCTTGAGGACCGTCTTGTCGTCCGGGATGCCGTGGACGACGACCTCGTTCACGGAGGTGCAGATGGTGGCGGGGAACCCGCCGTACCCGAGGAAGTTCGACTTCGCGCCGTGGTCGGCGATCACCTTGCGGGCGACCTGGTCCAGGTCGCGGGTGGTGGCGCCGGGCACCGCCGCCTCACGGGTGGCCGCGTGGATGGCAGCGACCACCAGCCCCGCCTCACGCATCTTCGCGATCTGCTCGGGGGTCTTGATCTGCACCATGCTGCGGCGCCTTTCCGGTGGGACGGGTGACGGGGGGAGGGCTTCCACGATACGCCGCGGCAAGCAGTCGGCCGCGGCGTCCGAGGACGCCGCGGCCGGCTTGTACTGCGCTTACGACAGGGTCGGAGCTGCGCTCAGTCCTCCGCGGACTTCTTCAGCGCCGCCATGGCCCGGTCGGTCACGTCGGTGACCTTCCCGAGTGCGGAGATGGTGACCACCAGGCCCTGCGCCCGGTAGTAGTCGATGATCGGCTCGGTCTGCGTGTGGTAGACCTCCAGCCGGGTACGCACCGTCTCCTCGGTGTCGTCGTCGCGCTGGTACAGCTCGCCGCCGCAGGCGTCGCAGACGCCCTCGGCCTTCGGCGGGTTGTACGTGACGTGGAAGACGTGCGCGCTGTCGTTGCGGCAGATGCGGCGACCCGCGATCCGCTTCACGACCTCGTCCTCGGGGACCTCCAGGTCGAGCACGGCGTCCAGCTTCACGCCCTCGTCCTTCAGCATCACGTCCAGGGCTTCGGCCTGGCCCACGTTGCGCGGGAAGCCGTCGAGCAGGAAGCCGTCGACCGCGTCCGGCTGGGACATGCGGTCCTTGGCCATCCCGTTCGTCACCTCGTCCGGCACCAGCTGCCCGGCGTCCATGTAGGCGCGGGCCTGCTTGCCAAGGTCGGTGCCCTGGCTGATGTTGGCGCGGAAGAGGTCGCCCGTGGAGATGTGCGGAATCGACAGGTTCTTGGCAAGGTACGCGGCCTGCGTTCCCTTGCCGGCACCCGGCGGGCCGACGAGGACGATTCGCATCAGCGGAGGAACCCTTCGTAATTGCGCTGCTGGAGCTGACTCTCGATCTGCTTCACGGTCTCCAGACCCACACCCACGATGATGAGGATGCTCGTCCCGCCGAACGGGAAGTTCTGGTTGGCGCCACCGCCGAAGCTTGCCAACGCCATCGTCGGCACCAGAGCGATCAGACCCAGGTACAGCGAGCCCGGCCAAGTGATCCTGTTGAGCACATAGCTCAGATACTCGGCAGTAGGTCGACCAGCCCGGATACCCGGGATGAAGCCACCATACTTCTTCATGTTGTCGGCCACTTCCTCGGGGTTGAACGAGATCGCCACGTAGAAGAAGGCGAAGAACACGATCAGCAGGAAGTAGACCGTCATGTAGATGGGGTGGTCGCCCTTGGTCAGGTTGTCCTGGATCCAGATCGCCCAGCCCGCCTTGGAGTTGGAGAACTGGACGATCAGGGCCGGGATGTAGAGCAGCGACGAAGCGAAGATGACGGGGATCACACCCGCCTGGTTCACCTTCAGCGGGATGTAGGTGGAGGTGCCACCGTACGAGCGGCGTCCGATCATGCGCTTCGCGTACTGCACCGGGACGCGGCGCTGGGCCTGCTCGACGAAGACGACGAGGGCCACCATGACGAAGCCGATGAGGATGACGGCGGCGAACTCGATCCAGCCGTCCGCCAGCTTGCCGCTCGTCTTGATGGCCCACATGGCCGACGGGAAGGTCGCGGCGATCGAGATGAACATCAGGATCGACATGCCGTTGCCGATGCCGCGGTCGGTGATGAGCTCACCGAGCCACATGACGGCGGCGGTGCCGGCGGTCATCGTGATGACCATCGTGATGGTCGTGAACAGCGAGTCGTTCGGGACGATCTGGTCGGCGACCGGGCAGCCGCTGAACAGGGCGCCGCTACGGGCGGTGGCGACCAGGCCGGTGCCCTGGAGGATGGCGAGCGCGACCGTCAGATAACGCGTGTACTGCGTGATCTTCGCCGTGCCGGACTGCCCCTCCTTCTTGAGCGCCTCGAGTCGGGGGATGACCACGGTCAGCAGCTGGAGAATGATGCTGGCCGTGATGTACGGCATGATGCCGAGCGCGAAGATCGTGATCTGCAGCAGCGCACCACCGCTGAACATGTTCACCAGGCCGAAGAGGCTGTTGTTGCCCTTGCTGGCCTGATCAACACAGGTCTGGACGTTCTCGTAGCTCACGCCCGGTACCGGGATGTGGGCCCCGAGCCGGTAGAGCACGATGATGCCGAGAGTGAAGAGCAGCTTCTTGCGCAGGTCGGGCGTCTTGAACGCCCGGGCGAAGCCGGTGAGCACGGTGCCTCCTGCGACCCCCGCGCAGAGCGTAGAGGTGACGGTCTTGAGGATCGACGGATACGAAAAAGCCAAGGAGCCCGGACGCGTGCGCCCAGGGGATACCACAGCAACGGACGCCACCTTACCGGCGTACATGCCCCCCTAGGAACGACCAACCGGGGATGCCCCATTTGAGAGGCATCCCCGGTCGGATGTTCAGGTCACCGAAGTGTCCGAGTTGTCTCAGACCAGTTCGGTGACGGTACCGCCGGCGGCGGTGATCTTCTCCTTGGCGGAGCCGGAGACGGCGTCAACCGAAACCTGCAGCGCCACGGAGATCTCGCCCTGTCCGAGGACCTTGACGAGGTGGTTGTTGCGCACGGCACCCTTGGCGACCAGGTCGGCCACCGTGACCTCTCCACCCTCGGGGTAGAGCGTCGCGAGCTTGTCCAGGTTCACGACCTGGTACTCCGTGCGGAACGGGTTCTTGAAGCCCTTGAGCTTCGGCAGACGCATGTGGAGGGGCATCTGCCCACCCTCGAAGCGCTGCGGAACCTGGTAGCGGGCCTTGGTGCCCTTGGTGCCACGACCAGCGGTCTTACCCTTGGACGCCTCACCACGACCCACACGGGTCTTGGCGGTCTTGGCGCCCGGGGCAGGCCGGAGGTCATGGGCCTTCAGCGGCTTGTTCTCCGCCATGTCAGTCGACCTCCTCAACCGTCACGAGGTGGCGGACGGTGTGCACCATGCCGCGGAACTCGGGGCGGTCCTCCTTGACAACCGAGTCGTTCAGGCGCTTGAGCCCGAGCGAACGCAGGGTGTCGCGGTGGTTCTGCTTGCTGCCGATGTACGACTTCGTCTGCGTGATCTTGAGGCGAGCCATTACGCACCCGCTCCCGCACGCGCACGAAGCAGAGCCGCGGGGGCGACGTCCTCGAGGGGCAGACCGCGGCGGGCCGCGATCTCCTCGGGACGCTGCAGGCCCTGGAGGGCCGCCACGGTCGCGTGCACGATGTTGATCGGGTTCGAGGACCCGAGCGACTTCGACAGGATGTCGTGGACGCCGGCGCACTCGAGAACGGCGCGCACCGGGCCACCGGCGATCACACCGGTACCGGGGGAAGCCGGCTTGAGCAGGACGACGCCCGCGGCCTTCTCACCCTGGATCGGGTGAGGGATGGTGCCCTGGATACGCGGGACCTTGAAGAAGTTCTTCTTGGCCTCTTCCACGCCCTTGGCGATGGCCGCGGGAACTTCCTTGGCCTTGCCGTAACCGACACCGACGGTGCCGTCACCATCGCCCACCACGACCAGCGCGGTGAAGCTGAAGCGACGACCACCCTTCACAACCTTGGCGACTCGGTTGATCGCGACGACACGCTCGACGTACGCGGTCTTCTCGGCGGCGGCAGCGCCGCCGTCACGGCCCTTCCGGTCCCGCCGCTCGCCGCCACCGGCACCGCTTCCGCGGCGCTGGGGTCCAGCCATTGGATTTACCTCTCTCTGTTACGTCCGCTGTGCGTAGGAACCGGGGCTAGAACTTCAGCCCGGCTTCACGGGCGGCGTCAGCCAGAGCGGCAATCCGCCCGGCGTACTGGTTACCACCGCGGTCAAACACGACGGCCTCGACGCCTGCGGCCTTGGCACGCTCGGCGACCAGGGCGCCGACCTGCTTGGCCTGGCTGCTCTTGTCGCCCTCGCCACCACGGATGGAGACGTCCAGGGTCGACGCCGACGCGAGCGTGTGGCCCGCGATGTCGTCGATGATCTGGGCGACCATGTGACGGTTGGAGCGGGTCACGACCAGGCGCGGACGCTCCGGCGAACCGGAGATGTGCTTGCGGACGCGGATGTGGCGCCGCTTGCGAGCCGCGCGCTTGTACGCGTCGCCCTTGGCGATCTTCACGCCGTATGCCATGGCTACTTACCAGCCTTTCCGACCTTGCGGCGGATGACCTCGCCGGCGTACTTGACGCCCTTGGCCTTGTACGGGTCAGGCTTCCGCAGCTTGCGGATCTTGGCCGCGGTCTCGCCGACCTTCTGCTTGTCGATGCCCTCGACGGTGAACTTCGTGGGGGTCTCCACCTTGAAGGTGATGCCCTCCGGGGCCTCGATCAGGATCGGGTGGCTGTAGCCCAGGGCGAACTCCAGGTTGGAGCCCTTCGCCTGGACGCGGTAACCGACACCGCTGATCTCGAGCGCCTTGATGTACCCCTGGGTCACACCGGTGATCATGTTCGCCACCAGCGTGCGGGACAGGCCGTGCAGGGCCTTGTTCTGACGCTCGTCGTTCGGGCGGACGACGTTCAGGACGCCGTCCTCACCCTTGGTGACCTCGATGGGCGCCGCAACGGTGTGCGTGAGGGTGCCCTTGGGGCCCTTCACGTTGACCGTCCGGCCATCGATGGTGACGTCCACACCGGCGGGAACCTGGATGGGGAGCTTGCCGATTCGCGACATGAGCTATTCCTCCGTTCCCGACTACCAGACGTAGGCGAGGACTTCCCCACCTACGCCCTTCTTCTGAGCCTGCTGGCCGGTCAGGAGACCGTGGGACGTGGAGATGATCGCCACGCCCAGGCCGCCGAGGACCTTCGGCAGGTTGGTGGACTTTGCGTAGACACGCAGACCCGGCTTCGAAATGCGCTTGATGCCGGCGATCGAGCGCTCGCGGTTCGGGCCGAACTTCAGCTGGAGGACGAGGTTCTTGCCGACCTCGGCGTCCTCGACCTTCCAGCCGGTGATGAAGCCCTCCTGCTGGAGGATCTCCGCGATGTGCGACTTGATCTTGCTGTGCGGCATCACGACGTCGTCGTGATACGCCGAGTTCGCGTTGCGCAGACGCGTGAGCATGTCTGCGATGGGATCAGTCATGGTCATGAGTTGGCCTTCGGCCTCTCTCGCCGGGGTTTCCTGTATGCGCCATCCCTCTCCCCGCTCAGAGGCGGGACGGGTGCGGTGCGGGGACCTACGGCGTAGTAAGTCGGTCATGGGCGGCAGGCGCCCAACCCTGCAAGCCTACGGCATGCGGGGCCGGACTCCTGCCGACCAGATGCTTACCGAGAGTCTCCGGTGATTCCCAACGCCCAGAGGGCGAAGGAGAATTACCAGGAGCTCTTGGTCACGCCCGGCAGCTCGCCACGGTGAGCCATCTCACGAAGGCACACGCGGCACAGGCCGAACTTGCGGTAGACGGAGTGGGGCCGGCCGCAGCGCTGGCACCGGGTGTAACCCCGGACGCCGAACTTCGGCTTACGGGCGGCCTTAGCGATCAGAGCCTTCTTCGCCACGGTCAGTTCTCCTTGAACGGGAAGCCGAGGTGACGAAGGAGGGCACGACCCTCGTCGTCATTGGTCGCCGTGGTGACCACGGTGATGTCCATGCCCCGGACCCGGTCGATCTTGTCCTGGTCGATCTCGTGGAACATGACCTGCTCCGTGAGACCGAAGGTGTAGTTGCCACGGCCGTCGAACTGCTTGGGCGACAGGCCGCGGAAGTCACGGATACGCGGCAGCGCGAGCGACAGCGTACGGTCCAGGAACTCCCACATGCGGTCACCGCGGAGGGTGACGTGGCAGCCGATCGGCTGCCCCTCGCGCAGCTTGAACTGCGCGATCGACTTGCGGGCCTTGGTGACGGCCGGCTTCTGACCGGTGATCGTGGTGAGGTCCTTGACGGCACCGTCGATCAGCTTGGAGTCGCGGGCGGCGTCGCCCACACCCATGTTGACCACGATCTTGACCAGACCGGGGATCTGCATGACGTTCTCGTAGGAGAACTCCTCACGCAGCTTGCCGGCGATTTCCTCGCGGTAGCGCGTCTTGAGACGCGGCGCGGTGGTGGTAGTCATCAGATGTCCTCACCGGTGCGCTTGGCAACACGGATCTTGTTGCCCTCGTCGTCAAAGCGGTAGCCGACGCGAGTAACGACCTTGTTGCCGTCCTTCTCAACAACCAGCTGCACGTTGCTGACGTGGATCGGGGCCTCGGTCGTCACAATGCCACCGGTCTGCGAACCGCGAGCGGTCTGGCCGGCCTTGGTGTGCTTCTTGACCCGGTTGACACCCTCGACGAGGACGCGGTCCTGAGCGGGGTAGGCCACGATGACCTTGCCCTGCTTGCCCTTGTCCTTACCGGTGATGACCTGTACCAGGTCGCCCTTCTTGATCTTCATGCTTACAGCACCTCCGGCGCGAGCGAGATGATCTTCATGAACTTCTTCTCGCGCAGCTCACGGCCCACCGGGCCGAAGATACGGGTGCCGCGGGGGTCGCCGTCGTTCTTCAGAATGACGGCGGCGTTCTCGTCGAAGCGGATGTACGAGCCATCCTGGCGACGACGCTCCTTGACGGTGCGAACGATGACCGCCTTGACGACGTCACCCTTCTTCACGTTGCCACCGGGGATCGCGTCCTTGACGGTGGCGACGATGACGTCACCGATGCCCGCGTAGCGGCGACCCGAGCCACCGAGAACACGGATGGTGAGAATTTCCTTCGCACCCGTGTTGTCGGCGACGCGCAGTCGCGACTCCTGCTGGATCACGTCTATCTCCTGATCGTCTGCCGGTTCCCGGCAGGGGCCCCGCTAACGGGTGCCCCTGCCGAGCCTGGCGGAACTGACCTGAGGGGAAGTCCCCTCAGGAATTACTTGGCCTTCTCGAGGATCTCGACGATGCGCCACCGCTTGGTGGCGGACAGCGGCCGGGTCTCCATCAGGAGGACGCGGTCGCCGACACCGGCGGAGTTCTGCTCGTCGTGGGCCTTGAGCTTGTTCGTACGGCGGATGACCTTGCCGTACAGCGCGTGCTTCACGCGGTCCTCGACGGCGACGACGACGGTCTTGTCCATCTTGTCGCTGACGACGAGGCCCTCGCGGGTCTTGCGGAAGCCGCGCTCGGTCTTGGTCTCAGTCACAGTGTTCTCGCTCATCAGACGCTCTCCACCGTTTCGATGCCCAGCTCGCGCTCGCGCATCAGGGTGTAGATCCGGGCGATGTCCTTACGGACGGACTTGAGCCGACCGTGGTTCTCGAGCTGCCCGGTCGCCGCCTGGAAACGGAGGTTGAACAGCTCTTCCTTGGCCTCGCGGAGCTTGTTGAGGAGCTCCTCGTTGCCCAGCTCGCGCAGCTCGGACGCCTTGGTACCGGCCGACATCACGCTTCACCTGCCTCGCGCTTGACGATCCGGCACTTCATCGGCAGCTTGTGGGCCGCACGAGTCAGCGCCTCACGGGCGATCTTCTCGTTGGGGTACGACAGCTCGAACATGACGCGTCCGGGCTTGACGTTGGCGATCCACCACTCCGGGGAACCCTTACCGGAACCCATGCGGGTCTCGGCAGGCTTCTTGGTGAGGGGACGGTCCGGGTAGATGTTGATCCAGACCTTGCCGCCACGCTTGATGTGACGCGTCATGGCGATACGAGCGGACTCGATCTGACGGTTCGTCACGTACGCCGGGGTCAGCGCCTGGATGCCGTACTCGCCGAACGCAACCTGCGTGCCACCCTTGGACATGCCGCTGCGCTTCGGGTGGTGCTGCTTGCGGTGCTTGACCCTACGGGGGATCAGCATTTCGGTCAGGCCTCCGTTCCGGTGCTCTCAGCAGCCGGAGCAGCGGCGGTCGCCTCGGCCTTGGGGGCCTCGGCGGCCGGAGCCGACTGCTGCGGCTTGCGGCCGCGGCCGCCACGCTCGCCACCGCGGCCACCGCGGCCGGCCGGGCGGTCAGCGCCGCCACGGGCCGGGCGGTTGCCCGCACGGGCAGCAGCGTTCTCGGCGCGGACCTCGGCGATGTTCTTGACGTCGCCCTTGTAGATCCAGACCTTCACGCCGATGCGGCCGAAGGTCGTCTTGGCCTCGAAGAAGCCGTAGTCGACGTTCGCGCGGAGCGTGTGCAGGGGCACACGGCCCTCGCGGTAGAACTCCGAGCGGGACATCTCGGCGCCGCCGAGGCGACCGCCGCACTGGACCTTGATGCCCTTGGCGCCGGCCTTCATCGTGCTCTGCATGCTCTTGCGCATGGCACGACGGAAGGAGACGCGGGAGGAGAGCTGCTCGGCGACGGCCTGGGCCACCAGCTGAGCGTCCACCTCGGGGTTCTTGACCTCGAGGATGTTCAGCTGGACCTGCTTGCCGGTCAGCTTCTCCAGCTCGCCGCGGATGCGGTCGGCCTCGGCGCCGCGGCGGCCGATGACGATGCCCGGGCGAGCGGTGTGGATGTCGACGCGGACGCGGTCGCGGGTGCGCTCGATCTCAACCTTCGAGATGCCGGCGCGCTCCATGCCCTTCGTCATCATGCGACGAATGGCGACGTCTTCCTTGACGTAGTCCTTGTACAGCTTGTCGGCGTACCAGCGGGACTTGAAGTCCGTGGTGATGCCGAGCCGGAACCCGTGCGGGTTTACCTTCTGGCCCATTACCGGGTTCCTTCCTTGCTGCTGACGACCACGGTGATGTGGCTGGTCCGCTTACGGATCCGGTAGGCACGGCCCTGAGCACGCGGACGGAACCGCTTCAGGGTCGGGCCCTCATCCACATACGCCTCGCTGATGACCAGCGAAGAGGCGTCGGTGTGGTCGTAGTTGTGTGCGGCGTTGGCAATGGCGCTGTCCAGCACCTTGCCGACCGGCACGCTCGCGGCCTGCGGGGCGAAACGCAGGACCGCCTGAGCCTCCGTGGCGTCCATGCCACGGATGAGGTCCACCACGCGGCGGGCCTTCATGGGCGTGACGCGGATGTACCGCGCCTGGGCCCTGGCTTCCATGGTTGTCCCTTCGGTGTAAGTCATAGTCAGTCACCCCGCGTTAGCGGCGCTTCGACTTCCGGTCGTCCTTGACGTGGCCGCGGAAGGTGCGAGTCGGCGAGAACTCGCCGAGCTTGTGGCCGACCATCGACTCGGTGACGAACACCGGGACGTGGATCTTGCCGTTGTGCACCGCGATGGTGTGACCCAGCATGGCCGGGACGATCATCGAGCGACGGGACCAGGTCTTGATGACGTTCTTGGTGCCGGCCTCGTTCTGTACGTCCACCTTCTTGGCGAGGTGGCCGTCGACGAAGGGCCCCTTCTTGAGACTGCGCGGCATCTAAACCCGCTCCTAGCGCTTCTTGTTCGTCTTGCGGCGGCGGACGATGTACTTGTTCGACGCCTTCTTGGGCGAACGAGTACGACCTTCCTTCTTACCCCACGGCGAAACCGGGTGACGGCCACCGGAGGTCTTACCCTCACCACCACCGTGCGGGTGGTCGACCGGGTTCATCACGACACCACGGACGGTCGGGCGGACGCCCTTCCACCGCATGCGGCCGGCCTTGCCCCAGTTGATGTTCGACTGCTCGGCGTTGCCGACCTCGCCGATGGTGGCGCGGCAGCGGGCGTCGACCAGGCGGATCTCACCCGACGGCATACGAAGGTGGGCCATGGTGCCCTCCTTCGCCAGCAGCTGCACGGAGGCACCCGCGGAGCGGGCGAACTTCGCGCCGCCGCCGGGCCGCAGCTCGATGGCGTGGATGGTCGTACCGACCGGGATGTTGCGCAGCGCCAGGTTGTTGCCGGGCTTGATGTCGGCGGCCGGGCCGTTCTCGACACGGTCGCCCTGCGTCAGGCCACGCGGCGCGATGATGTAGCGCTTCTCGCCGTCCGCGTAGTGCAGGAGCGCGATGCGCGCGGTGCGGTTGGGGTCGTACTCGATGTGCGCGACCTTGGCCGGCACGCCGTCCTTGTCGTGACGACGGAAGTCGATCACGCGGTAGGCGCGCTTGTGGCCACCACCCTGGTGGCGAACGGTCACACGACCGGTGTTGTTACGGCCGCCCTTGTTGTGCAGGGGGCGGACCAGCGACTTCTCCGGCGTGGACCGCGTGATCTCGACAAAGTCGGCGACGCTGGAGCCACGACGGCCCGGGGTCGTCGGCTTGTACTTGCGGATACCCATTTCTCAGTCCTCGTCCGATTCCGGACGACTCGGCCTCACTAGGAGGTCGGGCCGCCGAAGATGTCGATACGGTCGCCCTCAGCGAGGGTCACGATGGCGCGCTTGGTGTCGGCGCGCTTGCCGAAACCGGTGCGGGTGCGCTTGCGCTTGCCCTGGCGGTTGATCGTGTTGACCCCGGTGACCTTGACCGAGAAGACCGCCTCGACGGCCTGCTTGATCTGGGTCTTGTTGGAGCCCGGCGCGACGATGAACGTGTACTTGTTCTCGTCGAGCAGCGCGTAGCTCTTCTCCGAGACAACCGGCTTGACGAGAACGTCGCGCGGGTCGTCGTAGGTCTTGCTGGTAACGGTCGCCTCGCTCATCAGGCGTCGCTCCCTTCGGTCTCAGCGGTCTGGGGGCCAGACACGAAGGACTCGAAGGCGGCCTGGGTGAAGACCACGTCGTCAGAGACGATCACGTCGTACGTGTTCAGCTGGCCCGGCTCCAGGATGTGCACCTGGGGCAGGTTGCGTGCGGAGAGCCACGCGGCCTCGTCGTTGCGGTCGACGACCAGGAGCAGGTTCTTGCGCTCCGAGATCTTGCCGAACAGCGTCTTGGCGGCCTTCGTGGAGATCCCACCCTCGACCACGCCGGTGACGACGTGGATGCGGGAGTGACGCGCCCGGTCGGAGAGGGCACCGCGGAGGGCGGCGGCCTTCATCTTCTTCGGGGTGCGCTGCGAGTAGTCACGCGGCTGCGGGCCGTGGACGACGCCACCGCCGACGAACTGCGGCGCGCGGGTCGAACCCTGGCGCGCGCGGCCGGTGCCCTTCTGGCGGTACGGCTTGCGCCCACCACCGCGGACCTCGCCACGGGACTTGGTCTTGTGCGTGCCCTGACGGGCAGCTGCCAGCTGTGCGACGACGACCTGGTGGATCAGCGGAACGCTGGTCTTCGCGTCGAAGATCTCCGCGGGGAGCTCGACGGTACCGGCCTTGTCGCCTGCCGGCGAAAGGATGTCAATGGTGCTCATTACCTCAAGCCCCCTTGGCCGCGGTACGGACCAGGACGAGGCCGCCGTTCGGACCGGGGACCGCGCCCTTGATGAGGAGCAGACCCTTCTCCGCGTCAACCGCGTGGATGGTCAGGTTCTGGGTGGTGACGCGCTCGTTACCCATGCGACCGGCCATGCGCATGCCCTTGAAGACACGCCCAGGGGTGGCGCAGCCACCGATCGAACCGGGGGAACGGTGCTTGCGCTGCACGCCGTGACCGGCGCCGAGGCCCCGGAAGTTGTGACGCTTCATGACACCGGCGAAGCCCTTGCCCTTGCTCTTGCCCGTGACGTCGACCTTGACGCCGGACTCGAACACCTCGGCATTGATCTCCTGGCCGAGCGTGTACTCGCTGGCGTCAGGAGTGCGGATCTCCACCAGGTGGCGGCGCGGGGTGACGTCGGCCTTGGCGAAGTGACCCTTGAGGGGCTTGTTCACCTTGCGCGGGTCGATCTCGCCGAAGGCGATCTGCACCGACTCGTAGCCGTCGCTGTCGTTCGTACGGACCTGCGTCACGACGCACGGACCGGCCTTGACGACGGTCACCGGGACGACCCGGTTGTTCTCGTCCCAGACCTGGGTCATGCCGAGCTTCTCGCCCAGGACGCCCTTGATGTTCTTGCTCATCTCGGCCGTCCCCTCAGAGCTTGATCTCGATGTCGACGCCCGCCGGCAGGTCGAGGCGCATCAGCGAGTCAACCGTCTTCGGCGTGGGGTCGAGGATGTCGATGAGGCGCTTGTGCGTGCGCATCTCGAAGTGCTCGCGAGAGTCCTTGTACTTGTGCGGCGACTTGATGACGCAGTACACGTTCTTCTCAGTGGGCAGCGGCACCGGGCCCGCGACCGACGCACCAGTGCGGGTCACCGTCTCGACGATCTTCTTCGCCGAGGAGTCGATGACCTCGTGGTCGTAGGCCTTGAGCCGGATGCGGATCTTCTGTCCCGCCATGGCTACTAGTAGTCCTGTCTCTCGTTTAACGCTCTGGAACCCGGGGTTCGGTACCTCCGCCTCCGACCCACGCGGTCGGGCGTGTCGCATCCCCTCTACGCAGAAGTCCCGAAGGATTTCCCAACCAAGGGGGTGCGGGCCGATGACCGCGCTGCCGGGGGTGAAACCCCACCGGGTGCCTGGCCGGTGCCCCACTTACGCTTCCCGGAAGATTCCCGTACGTCCGGCCCGCATGGGGCCGACGAGTACTGTGGGACTCGCTTCCGGTCCTCCCGGCGGGAGGCGCGCAGCATTGACACTCAACCGAGCAACCTGGCTAGTGTGCCATACGGGCTGTGAGCCTGGCCAATCGGGCCGAGGATCTTACCCCGGCCGAGTGGATGCTCAAACGCGGGCACGGATCGAAGGCCTCGCGGCGCCCTCGGCTCAGGTGCGGGTGGTCGTTCCGCAACGACCGCTGTTCGCCACGGACCGATGCCGGTCGTACGGGTCCACGGCGGGGCCGTCGGCGGAGGCGCCGGAGTCCGCGTCGCCATCGAATTCCGGGTGGTAGTACCCGTCGTACACCTCGCACGCGGTGTTCCCGACCTCACTGGCGTACAGGCCCAGGTTGAGCCTGCCCCGGGTCACCAGCCACCGGGCCGGGTCCATCAGGGAGGCCTTCACGTCCCGGCGGACGATCGTCCGCGTCACGGAGCCGCCCCCGCCGGCCCGTGCCAGCGGGTAGACGAACGTGTAGTCCGCGTGCACCCGCACCTCGCCGCGCTTCCCCGCGCCGAACGTCATCCGCCCCCGTACCCGGACCACGTCACCGGCCGGCGCCACCTCGTCCGGGTCGAAGCGGGTGACCAGGCCCAGCGGGTCGTGCCTCTCGTCCGGGTCGCGCAGGGAGCGCCGCAGCTCCGGCAGCGTGTCCCAGTCCTTCGGGTCGAGCAGAGCCATCGCGGCCGTGGGCTCCTCGCCGCGCAGCACGGCCGGGTCCAGATTGGTGCCGACCAGGAACTCCTTGGTCAGGCGCAGCGCGAGCGCCACGTCCGCCTCGCTCATCCCGCCCACCGCCTTCGCCTCCGGCAGCACGATCGCGTCGGCCCCGGAGGCCCACCGCTCGGCGGGCGACCCCCGGAACGGGTGCGCGCGGTCGGGCAGGCCCACCCGGGCCGCCGGGGCGGCGTCCGGCCGCGCGGTCTCGGCGGGCAGCGGCGAGGCGTCGGCGTGATGCCCGGGCAGCCGGTCGAGCAGCAACGCCGGCCGTACGACGACCAGGGCGACCCCCGCCACCAACGCCAGTACGGACACCGTCCGCACCGTCCGGAGCCGGCCCCGCCGCCCGTTCAGCTCCTGCCAGGCGGGACCGGTGCGCCACCCGGGCGGAAGCACCGGCTCCGGCGCCCGCTTCTTCCGCTGCCACCACCGCCCGCCGGCCGCCGCCGCGTCCTGCTCCCGCAGCCTGCGCGTCACCATCCGCGCCCGCGCGGACGGCTCCTCCGGCGCCTTCCCGCGGCCGCCCTCCGCGCCCGCGCGGACGGCTCCTCCGGCGCCTTCCCGCGGCCGCCCTCCGCGGCCTCGCACTGGAACGTCTCCCCCTGTTCGTCGGCGACGGCGGAGGCGCCCCGGTCCTCGCCGGGTCTGCCGTCCGGGTGCTCGGGGGGTATGACGGTGCTCATGGGCAGGCTCTTTCGCGGGAGGTTGGTAGGGGCGGGGGCTTAGTCAGCCGGTCTCGACGATCGCCGTGTCCCCCGGAGGTCCGTCGGGAAGGGCCTCTTCGAGTGCGCCGAGCATCGTTTCCTCTCGTGCGACCCTGGTGGCCGGATTTATTCGGTCATCGAACCGGGAAGGCAGCACCTCGTGCCCGATTTCATTCCTTTTGATCTCATTAAAATCTCGGATGAAGAGCAGAACGTCACCCTTCGTGTCATCGAGGGGATGCACTTCTCGGGCTCCGAAGACTATGACGCGCTCTACGCCGAGGTACTGGTCAGCACCAACTTTCTGCACGGCCGCGTCGAGGCGTACCTCAATTCCTACGATCTCGATGCCTGGAGCGAGGCCCTGGACGCTCTCGCGACAGGCCGGAAGGTGACCTGGCTGGAGAGCGGCCGCTCCCCCCGCCTCATGGTCTCGCCGCAGGAGCGGACAGAAAGCGGGTGCACGGAGGTGAGTGTCTACGACGTCGTGGGTTCACAGGTCTTCGTCACCGTGCCCGTCGCCACGGAAGCCGACTGGATCGCACGCCACCGTGAACTGCTCGCGGAGGCCAGGAGCCGATTCCCTCTGACCCGGTGAGCCGCGCGGGCCGGAGAGGAGTTCCTCCTCTCCGGCCTTCGGCTACCTACCGGTGGGCGTGTTCTTCACGACAGCTGACTCGTTCGTCCCCCCGCTGCCGATGGCATACAGCCTGGTCTCGTACGGGATGGGGGAACCGCCGTGATATCGAGGCACGGCCAGGTAGTAAATCCGTTCCCCGCCCGAGATACGTGCGGCGATTCTGTCCTCGAATCCCTTCTGGATAACGGAATTGGGCCTCGTGTACTGCGGGACGAGATTGCGCACCTCGGTACCGCTGCCACCGAGCTGCCGGCCGATCAGATGGCCTCGCGCGAGTCCCTTGCCCTTTTGATAGCCGGTCGGGTCGTGCTTGCCGTCGCGGCGGGTGTCACTGCCCACGAGGTCGGTGTCCTTGCTGTCCGGCTTCGCTCCGCGCCCGGTCAGCTTGATGGCGTCCTTCTGGAGGCAGCCGAACGCGCCGGTCGCCCGGTCCTTGGCATCGAGCGGCTGGTAGTAGATCCAGCTCTGCTCGCCCTGGGTGCAGTCCTTCTCCTGATCATCCCAGTTCGCAACGAACTTGCCGAACTCCTGCTCGTAGGACGAGCCCGCAGCGGGACGCGGGAACATCTTGAAGTAGCCGCGCAACTGCTCCTCGGTGAGGCCGAGGTCCTTCTGGGCGCGGGTGAAGGCGTCGTCCACGAAGCGCTGGTGCTCCGTGTCCGTGTCCGTGCTGCCCGTCGGCCGGGCGTGGACCACGCGCAGGACGGCCTTGATCATCTGGGCCCACGGCGGCGGCGGGGGCGGCGGGGGCGGACCTCGGCTTCTCGGCGGGCAGCGACGGTGACGCGTTCGGGGCCGCGCTGCCGCACTGACCCACCCGCGTAATTCGTTCGTACGCGAAAGCCCCCACCCCTAAAGTTTCCGGCCGGGCACGACGACGGTACGGGGGCGGAAGACCATGCGGACGCACTATCCACGGACCCCTCATCTGCCCTGGTCGCCCGGCGCCACCTCCGACGACGTGCGGATGACTGACCTCGCCGCGCTGGCCGGGACCGAGGTCGTCGTCACCGAGAAGCTGGACGGCGAGAACACCACGCTGTACGCGGACGGGCTGCACGCCCGTTCGCTGGACTCGGCGCACCATCCGTCCCGGACCTGGGTGAAGGCCCTCCAGGCCCGCGTCGGCCCCCGCATCCCCGCGGGGTGGCGGATCTGCGGGGAGAACATGTTCGCGCGGCACTCCCTCGCGTACGACGCGCTGGAGAGCCACTTCTACGGGTTCTCCGTGTGGGACGGCGACCGCTGCCTGGGCTGGGACCGGACCGCGGAGTTCCTGCGCTCCCTGGGCATCCCGGCGCCGCCGGTGCTGTGGCGCGGGGTCTTCGACGCGAAGGCGCTGCGCGCGCTGAAGCCGGACACGGGGCGGCAGGAGGGGTACGTCGTCCGGCCGGCCGCCTCCTTCCCGGCCGCGCTGTTCGGGCGCGTCGTCGGCAAGTGGGTGCGGCCGGGGCACGTGGTGACCGATACGCACTGGATGCACGCGGAGGTCGTGGAGAACGGGCTGGGGCCTGCGGCGCCGCTGTGGGCGGTACGGAGCGGAGCGCCGGTGGACGCGGGGGCGCTGCGCGCGGCGGTGGGCGCCGGCCCGGCGGACGGGCCCCCACATGACGGGCCGAAGCACGCCCGCGCCGCCGCCGACGCCCTCGACGCCCTCGGCCGCACCGGCGACGACCGCCTCACCGGCGTCCTCGCCGCCCTGCTGCACACCACCCGCCGCACCGCCCTCGCCCCGCTGCTGGCCCCCGCCCTCGGCATGCCGCAGGCCCGCCGCGTCGCGGACCTCGTCGGGCTGGCCCCCGGGCTGCACCGCCCCTACCCCGACGGGGAGCGGCGCGCCGGGCTGGCCCGGATGGCGCTCGCCGCCGACCTGCCCGTGCTGCACGCGGTGTCCGGGGCGCTGGCGGACTCCCCCGAGGCGCGGGAGCAGGTCGAGTGGTCGGCCCTGCACGCGGAGGAGGTGCGGGAGCCGGACGGGCTGGCCGGGGCGTTCACGGACCTCGGGCCGGAGGCCGCCGCGCGCTGCCTGGCGCAGGCCCGCGAGGCGTACGCGGCCGGGCGCGTCGCCACCGCCGAGGAGGCCGTCGCCGCGACCTGGCGGTGGCGGTCCGGGGGCTTCCCGCGCCTGGTCCAGCTGGCCGGCCCCTCGGGCAGCGGCAAGAGCACCTTCGGCCGGGGCCTGCCGGGGGTCGCCACGTACATCTCGCTGGACGATCTCCGCCTGGCCCGGGGCTCGCGGGCCGACCAGAGCGCCAACGGGGACGTGCTGCGGGAGGGCCTGGACCGGCTGGACGCGGCCCTCGTCCCCGGCGCGACGGTGGTCTGGGACGCCACCTCGCTCAACCCGCACCAGCGCTCCCTGGTCCACGCGGTCGCCCGGCGCCGCGACGCCCTGGTCACGCACGCCGTGGCCTGGATCGGCGAGGCGGAGCTGGCCGCGCGCAACGGGCGCCGGGAGCACCCCGTACCACCACCGGTGCTGGCGTCGCAGCTGCACCGGTTCGTCCCCCCGTACCCCGGCCAGGCGCACCGCACCTGGTACATCGGCACCAGCGGCACCGTGGAGGACCGGGCCTGATGCGCACGAGCGAGGAGATCTACCACCGGGTCCGCTGGGACGCCCGCTTCGACCCGGCGCGCTTCGTGCTGGGCGTGGCGCAGCGCGGCCGGGAGCCGAAGCGGGTGCCGCTGGACCGGTTCACGCCGGGCGGCGACATCCCCTGGCACCGGGTGCTGTTCTTCGAGGCGGACGGCGAGGTGGTCTGGGACCGGGCCACGGGCACGGACCGCATCGACGCGACGGACGCCGGCCGGATACGGGAGGCGCGCCGCCTGCCTTCCCCGTACTTCACGGCCCGGACCCCGCACGCGTACTCCCCGGCGACGGGCACCTGGGATCCTGCGCCGACCGGCGCGAAGGGACCGGCGGGTCCGCTGACGGTCCTCACCTGGAACACCCTCTGGGACCGCTACGACAGCGACCGCATCGACACCGCGCGCCGCCGCCCCCTGCTGGCCGGGGCGCTGCGCGCGGCGGACGCGGACGTGATCGCGCTCCAGGAGGTGGAGCCCGCGCTGCTCACGCTGCTGCTGGGCTGCGCCTGGGTACGTGCCCACTACACACTCGCGACCGACCCCGCCGGCCACGACGTGCCGGACCACGGCCTGCTGCTGCTCAGCCGCCTGCCGGTGAGCGAGGCGGCGGTGCACGTGCTGGGTCCGCACAAGGCGGTCGCGGCGGCGGTCGTGGAGACGGCGGAGGGCCCGGTCACGGTGGCCGTCACGCATCTCAGCAGCGACCACTCCCCCGAGGGCGCGGCCCGCCGTGACGCCGAACTGACGGACCTGGCAACGGGTTTGGCGGCGGTGTCGGGCGAGCTGGTCCTCGTCGGCGACTTCAACGACGGCGGCGACCACCCGCAGACCCGCCTGGCGATGACGGACGCGTGGACGGAGGTGCACGGCCCCGCCGACGACACCCCGACCTTCGACCCGTCGGCCAATCCGCTGGCCGCGATCTCGTCCCTGTCGGGGCGGGTGTCGCGACTGGACCGGGTGCTGCTGCGGACGGACCGGCTGCGGGCGTGTGGGGCGACCCTGCTCGGGGAAGAGCCCGGGCCGGGTGGACTGCATGTGTCGGATCACTACGGGGTACGGGTGGGGCTCGGCACGGCTTCCCGGAGGGCGGCCGCCGAAACCGCCCGCTCTACCCAGGCGGCCGAGGCCGCAACCGCCCGCGTCGCCGCCGCCCTCCCCGAGGCGTGCGTCCACCTCGTGGGCTCCCGGCGCATGGGCTGCGCGCGCCCAGGCGCCGACCTGGACCTGGTGGCGGCGCTCCCCGACGTCACGGGCGTACGGAACCGGCTCGCGGCCGCCTTCCCGGAGACGCGGGACCTCCACGAGGTGGCGGGCGCCCGGGTCCCCGGCCTCCGGTGGTACGTGGATGGCCTGCGGGTCGACCTGGTCACCGTGGCGACGGGGACCGTACCGCCGGCCGAAGCGGTCGCCCGCCGCGCGGAGCTGGGAGAGGCGGCGGCGGTCGCGCTGAGCGCGGTGAGCGACGCGGAGGCGGTCCTGGCGGCGGCATCGCCGCATCCGGAGGCGTTCACCGCGCTGGCGCGGGACGTCAAGGAGTGGGCGGCGGCCAGGGGCCTGGACTCCGCCCCGTGCGGCGGCCTCCCGGGCATCGCGTGGGCGACCCTCGCGGCCCGCACGGCCCACGAGGGCGGCGGCCTCCGGGACTTCTTCGCGACCTGGGCGGCATGGGACTGGCGCGAGCCGGTGGGCCAGGGCCCGGCGACGGGCGACCCGGTCACGGTGTACACCCCGACTCCCCCGGTCCGCTCGTGCACGACGCAGGTCTCCCCCGCAGGCCGGGACCTGCTGACGGCGGAGCTGTTCCGGGCGTGGGACGTCCTGGACGCCGAGCCGGACGCGCTCTGCGCCCCGCCGGCGCTCACGGAACACACCGCGTGGGCCCTGGCCTCGGCGGACCCCGCCGAGGAGGGCCGCCTCCGCGGACGCCTCCTGGCCCTGACCGCCGCCCTGGCGGAGGCGGGCGCCCCGGACTGCCGCGTCTGGCCCCGCCCGATCACGACCCCCGACCACACGGGTTACGCGATCGGCCTGGGCACGACGCCCCCGGAGCCGCACCGGCTGGCGGAGATCGGGGCGGAGGTGCTGCGCGGGATCAGGAGGGCGTCGCTGCGCCCCGGGCCGCGTCCCCGTAGCGCCTGAGAGCAGGCACTACGGGGTCTCGTACCGCGTCAGCCAGCTCGCGATCTCGTCCACCACCACGGGGTCCACATGGCCGGGCCGTGCATAGTCGGCGGGGGTGGACGGGCCGCTCCCGGCGAAGAAGAGGTGGTCCAGGTGTTCGTGGACCCGGATGGACACCTCCGGCCGGCCCGCCAGGGCGCGCCGCCAGCCCCCGAGATCGTCGGCGACGGTCACCTGGTAGTCCCGGCCGCCCTGGAGGATCAGCATCGGGCACTCCAGCCCGGCCGCCGTGGCCGCCGGGTCGTAGGCGCGCAGGTCGAGCCAGTACGAGGCGGAGAACCCCAGCGGCAGCGACTCCGGGGCCGCGTCGGGCGTGAGACCCGGGTCCGCCACCACGGCGGCCTGCCGGACCAGGGCCGACACCATCGCGTCGGCCCCCGGGCCCGGCGCCGACGCCGCCAGATGGCGCGCCACCCGGACGGCCGCCTCGTGCATCGGCTGCGTGTCCGCGGCGAGCAGCACCAGGCCCGCGATCGAGGGGTCGGCCGCGGCGATCCGGGGCGCCGCCTTGCCGCCCATGCTGTGCCCCAGCAGGTGGATCCGGTCCGGGGCCACCTCGGGCCGCTGCCGCAGCAGCCGGACGGCGGCCAGGGCGTGGGGCACGTACTCGTCGGCCATCGTGAAGTCCGGCCGCAGACGGTCCGGGTGGGCGAAGGTCACCTTGTCGAAGCGCAGCACCGCCACCTGCCGGGAGGCGAGGCCCCACGCAAGGTCCTTCAGCGGCTTGTTCGCGCCGCTGCTCTCGTCCCGGTCGAACGCGCCGCCGCCGCCGAGCAGCACCACGGCGGGCCAGGGGCCGTCGCCCACGGGGAGGCTGAGTGTGCCGGGGACCGCGAGCGGCCCGGTGCCCACGACGACGTCGCACTCGGTGAACCGGTCCTCGTCCACGTACCCCGGCGGCTCCCACGTGGCACCGCCCTGCGTGTCGAACCGCAGTCCCTGCAGGAGCCCGTCGTCACCGGCCGACGTGACCACGGTGAACCCGCCGTCGGCGCAGACCACGGGTATGCGTACGCGCACCGAGTCGGCCTCGGCCACCGGCTCCTCGACGGCCGCGCAGCCGCCCCGCCCGGCGACCTCGGCCGCCCACGCCAGCCTCAGCTGCTCCGCGGACACGGCCGCGCGCAGCGGGGGCGCGAAGAGTTCCACCGACTCCTCGAACCGCTCCGTCCGCAGCAGTGCGGCGAATCGACGCGCCGCCTCCGGCACCCCACCCTCAACCATTCTCATAGCTGAGAAAGCTATCAGCCATGAGAAGGTAAGAGGGTGGACTCCTTGGACCTGCTCGCCCATCCCATCCGGCTGCGGATCGTTCTCGCGATGGGCGGCGCGCGCACACTGACCACCTCTCAGCTCTGCGCCCGCATCCCGGAGGCGTCCAAAGCCACGGTCTACCGGCACATCGACCTGCTGACGTCCGGCGGCCTCCTCGAAGTGGCCGAGGAGCGCCGAGTGCGCGGCGCGGTGGAACGTCACTACCGGCTCCGCCGGGACCGGGCCGCCATCAGCCCGGAGGCGGTCTCCACGCTCACCCCGGAGGACCACCGGCGCGTCTTCGCCACCGCGATGACGGCCCTGCTGGCCGAGTTCACCGCCTACCTCGACCGCGACGGGGCCGATCCGGTGGCCGACCGGGTGGGCTACCGCCAGCACGCGCTCTGGCTCAGCCCGGCGGAGCTGGAGGAGCTGATCGGCGGCCTGCGCGCGGCCATCGCCCCGAAGCTCGCCAACGCGCCGGGCCCTGAGCGGACTCAGTACCTTCTCAGCCCGATCCACTTCCCGATGGAAGCGCCTTCCTCGGAAACCGGGGCGTAGCGAACCCCGGCGGGCGCGCGCCCACCGGGATCGCCCCGTCGCGTCATGCGCGTGTAACGCCTTTCCCGTCCGCAGCCAAGTACGGGTGACGGGCAGGCCGGGAGATGGGGAGACGACCTTGACGAGCGACACCCGCGGCGAGGAAGGACCAGCGGCGGCAGCACGCGATCCGGACCTCTTCGAGGAGTTCTACCGGCGCCACTTCGAGGCGATCACCCGGTTCGTCGCCCGGCGCGTCGCCGATCCCCACACGGTCGCCGACCTGACGGCGGAGGTCTTCCTCGCCGCGATCGACTCCGCGGGCTCCTACCGTCCGGGCCGGGGCAGCGAGACGGCCTGGCTGTACGGCATCGCCCGCAACCTGGTCGGCGCCGAGGCCCGCCGCACCGCCCGCCAGGCAGCCCTGGGTGCCCGGATAGCCGGGCGCAGGCTGCTGGAGGCGGACGACATCGCGCGCCTGGAGGAGCAGTTGGACGCCGAGGCCGCCGGGCGCCGGGCGCTGGCCGCGCTCGCCGGCCTCCCCGAGGGCGAGCGCGCGCTGCTGGAGCTCATCACCGTGGACCAGCTCACCCTCCCGGAGGCCGCCTCGGCGCTCGGCCTCCGTCAGGTGACCGCCCGGGTGCGGCTGCACCGGGCGCGCAAGACGCTGCGCGGGGCGGCCGGCAGCGTCACGGACGAACCGGCGCCGGGACCGGTACGCGCCGGGGACACCGTCATCGCGGGAACAGGGGAGCGAGCATGAACGCGACATTCGAGGACCGGTTGCTCGAAGAGCTGAAGCGGGAGATCGCAGCGCGCGGGCCACAGCCCGCCCCGGTGCGCCGGCGCCGCGTGGTCACGGCCCCGCGGTTCGCGCTCGCGGCCGGACTGGCCACCGCGGCGACGGTGGCAGCGGTGCTGCTTCCCGGATCGCCCGGGGCGCCGGAGGCGTACGCCGTGGACCGGAACGGGGACGGCAGCGTCACCGTCACCCTCTACGACCTCACACCGGACCCCGAAGAACAGGGCGCACTCGTGGCACGGGTGCGCGAGCTGGGAGTGCTGGTGAGCATCGACACCCCGCCCGACGGAACCGCCTGCACCCAGCCCAGGGGGGAGGTCATCCAGTCCCCGGCGGGCGTCGCGGACCCCTCGATGAAGATCGACATCGGGAAGCCGGCGGAGGCCCCGCCCGGAGTCCCGACCCCGCCGGTCCCCAAGGGGAAGGCCCCTGATTCCGATACCGGCTGGCAGGCCACCCTCCGCCCCGGCGACACCCTGGTGATCGAGCACGACCACGAGATCGCATGGTTCTCCGCGATCAAGGGCGCCGCCACCCCGTGCGATCCCCGGCCCGTCACCCGGTCCAGCCTCGTCCCGCCCCCGTGATCGACGACTGAGCCCGCCCCCGGCCCGCCGTCGGCCGGGGCGTGATTCAGCTCTCCGGTTTGTAGGCGAACAGCGGGCAGTATTCAGGGCCCCAGTGGTGATTGCCGTCGTAGCAACGGACTTGCCCGTCGGCGTTGATGGCCACGGCTCGACGCCCCGTCAGCCGTCCGCGCTGTACGAAAGGCGCTCCTGACGCACCATGACGGCGGCTCCGTGCGCCGTCCCGGGTACGCGCCCGACCTCGGGAACGGCGACCTGGTGTTCACCGCAGGCCATCTGCGTACGGAGAAGCTGTTCGGCTTCCGCGTCTACGACACCCTCGTCGGGGCGGAGCAGCTGGTGGCCGCACGGGACACCGACGACGGCCGACTCCGGGCCGTCGTGCACAGCGACGAGTCGGGCCCCCGGCGTGCCGGTGCCATCGGAGCCGTAGCCATGGACGCGGCCGCGCATCCCGGACCGCTCAAACTCGGGCTTGCGGGAGCGGGTACGCAGGCATGGACACAGCTGTGGGCGATCCGCTCGGTGCGGCAGGTGGACGAGGTCACGGCGGCATCCCGCCGGCCGGAGCGCACGGAGGCGTTCGCCCGGCGGGCCGCCGAGGAGTTCGGGGTGGCGGTGAGGCTCCCTCCGGCGACACGCCGCCCGGCCAGGCGAGATGAGTCGGCCGGAGAAGGTTGGCCAAGATCGCCCGGTTGCGGCGTGCGCCTGCTGGATCATCACTGTGCGCGCATGAATGAATGCGAAGCGTCTCACCCCCGCACGCTTCTTCTCGTACCTCCTGCGAAAGGGCACAGCCATGCCTTCGGCCATGCGGTCTACGACGGCCACCCCCAGGACGCGGCGACTGGCCGCCGCCGCCATCGCGCTGGGCAGCTGCCTGACGCTCGCCGTCCCGGCGGGCACCGCCGGCGCGGCACCCGCCGACCCGGTGCCGACCGTCTTCTTCGGCGACTCCTACACCGCCAACTTCGGCATCTCCCCCGTGAACAATCAGGACAGCGAAAGGGGCTGGTGCTTCCAGGCCAGCGACAACTACCCTGCCGTCGCCACCCGGAGCCTCAAGGGCAAGGGCATCACGCTCGACGTCCAGGCCGACGTCTCCTGCGGAGGCGCGCTCGTCCACCACTTCTGGGAGTCGCAGGAGCTCCCCTTCGGCGCCGGTGCGGTTCCGGCGCAACAGGACGCCCTCAAGCAGGACACCCGGCTGGTCGTGGGCGGGCTGGGTGGGAACACCCTGGGCTTCGCCAGCATCCTCAAGCAGTGCTCCGACAAGCTCCGGGAGCCCTCCCTTCTGCCCGGAGAGCCGGTGGACGCGGACAAGCCGGCCGGGGAGTGCAAGGAGTTCTTCGAGTCGGGCGACGGCAAGGAATGGCTGGACTACAAGCTCGACCAGGTCGAGGCGGAGCTGGACCAGACGCTTCAGAGCACGTACTACTTCGCCCCGGACGCCGCGCCAGTCCTGGTCGGCTACCCCCGGCTCGTACCGGTGAACACCAACAAGTGCCTGACCGCGGCCCCCGGCCAGACCGAGCTGCCGTTCGCCGACATCCGCGAGGACGCGCTGCCCGTCCTGGACCAGGCCGAGAAGCGGTTGAACGACGTCATGAAGAAGGTCGCCACGGAAAACGAGGCCGACTTCGTGGACCTCTACGCCCACACAGGCAGCAACACCGCTTGCGACGGCGCCAACCGAGGCATCGGCGGCTTGCTGGAGAACTCCAAGCTCGACCTCTTCGGCACACCGATCCCCTGGTACGCGCACCCCAACGAGAAAGGCCGCGACATCCAGGCCCAGCGCGTGGCCGCCACGATCGAGACGGTTCTCAACCGCTGAGAATCCCATCGCCACGCTGTGCCAGGTAGCGAAGCCCCGGCCCGGCCGGCCCGGGGCTTCGCCCGGCTGACTCCCTGCGTGGCGCTGCCGATACCCGGCCTAGCAATCAGCGGCGTACGCCACGAAGCCCGACCACGCGGTCTCGCCGAAGGCGAGCTCCGGCACGGAGAGGTCCTTGGAGTCGCGGACGTGCACTGCGCCGGGCGCTGCCGCGACCTCGACGCAGTCGTGGCCGTCACTGCTGTCGCTGTAGCTACTCTTGAACCACTTCAACCGGGGGGCTTCCTCGGCAGCGGTCTTGCGGATCATGTCTCTCCCAGCACTTGCTCGATGAAGGCCCTCGACTCTTCTGGCGAGAGAGCCCGAGCCCGGATGATGCCATGCCGCAGGTCCAGGACACGGAGATGCCTCGGGTCGGACACCGGCCGACCGCCGAACTCGTTGTCCGTACGCCCTACAGCCGAGCCGTCTGCGAACTTCAACACCTGGATCCGCCCTCCTGTTCCAGGATGGTCGCCACGACACGTCGGCATCACCTGGATCTCGACGTTGGGCAACTCCGCTACCTCCAGCAGGTGTTCAAGCTGCTCGCGCATCACGGCCGCACCCCCGATCGGACGGCGCAGCGTCACCTCTTCCTGGACGAAGCTGAACTCCGGAGCGGGGTCACGCCCGAAGATCGACTGCCGGGCCATGCGCGCGTCCACCAATCGCCGTAGCTCCTCCTGCGAGTACGCGGGCCGACGCGTGGCGAGCAGCGCCTCCGTGTACGCCTTGGTCTGCAAGAGGCCGTGGATGTTGTGGTTGCCGTACGAGGACAATTCAACCGCCTTGGCCTCCAGCTTCGCCAGGTCCCGGACCTTCTTCGGGTACCGCACCGCCGCCAAGTCCTGCTTCATCGCGGCGATCTTGCCCGCCGCCCCGCACACCTGATCCGCCCTGTCCAACAACTCGGGCCGAGGAATCCGCCGCCCGCCCTCCACCTTGTAGACCAGGTTCTCCCCGTACCCCAGCCGCGTCCCGAACTCCGCCGCCGTCAGCCCCGCCGCCTCCCGCCACGCCCGGAGCTGGCGTCCCACCGCAGCGACCACCGCCACGCCCGACTCGTCGTCCGGGTCCACGTCCCAGCCCGGCTCATCGGCTCCCGCGTCGGGCTGCCACTGCGTACCGATCTCGTCCACACTCATCCGTGCCCCGCTTCCGCGCGCGTGCCGTTCTTCCTCAACCGTGTACGTCCCCCGGGCGTCACCCCGTACAGCGGGGACAGCGCTGGACAAGCTGGGGACAATGACCGTACGTAAGCACCGAGTCACTGTTCACGGCAGGCGCCCACGGCCACCCTGAGTGACGTGAATCGAGAAATCACCCGAACCGAACGTTCCGCCCCCGCCCGGCAGTTCGCCGTGCTGCTCTCCCCCACGCGCCGGGGCGCACGCCTCGCCCGGCTGCTCACCACGGCGCATTTGGGCGACTGGGGGCTCCCCACCGAGGCCGCAGCGCACATCGTCGCCGAGCTGGCCGCGAACGCGGCCACGCACGGGCGGGTGCAGGGCCGGGACTTCCGGCTGAGCCTCACCGTCAGCGCGGAACAGCGGCTGCGCATCGAGGTGACGGACACGCGGAGTGACCGCCTGCCCGTGCCGGACCACCCCGGCCCGTACGCCGAGAGCGGGCGCGGCCTGGTCATCGTCGAGGCGCTGGCGGACCGCTGGGGCGTCGAGGACGGACCGGTGCCGCGCAAAACGGTCTGGGCCGAGCTCGACCTCGTACCGTGACCGGTTCCACCGGGTCGCGGCCGGCCGCGACCCGGTGGTCCGCGACATCAAAGGCTTTTCAAGAACCCTGGAAAGAACCTCACCCAACCCACCCCACCCCGTCTTGACCTGCATCACTCGCGCGAGTGAACTCGGGCAACTGGGCTGGATTCGGGACGGGTTCGCTGGCATATGCTCGCCGCGACAACACCACACAACGTGACAGCCCCCGGCGAGACGCCAATCTCCACCGAGGGCCTGACCAACACGGAAGAGAACGCTTCCTGATGGCTACCCCGCAGGCTATCGCGCCCCCGCGCACCCGCTCCGGCTCCCCCGCCGCAGGCGTCCAGCACGTCAACGTCCGTCACGTCTCCGGCTTTACGGTGATCGGCAACCACCTCGCCCAGCACGCGGAGCTCTCACTCACCGCGATCGGGCTCGCCGCGCACATCCAGTCACTGCCCGCCGGGGCACGGGTCGGCATCAAGTGCCTCACCGCCCGCTTCCCTGAGAGCGAGGCCCGCATCGCCGCCGCCCTGCGCGAACTGGAGGCCGCCGGATACCTGCACCGCAGCCGCCTCCGGCTCCCGGACGGCCGCGTCGTCACCCGTACGACGTCGTACAACCAGCCGCACACGACCGCGCCTGCGCAAGCCCCGCCCGTCGCCCCGCGCAGGGAGCCCCCACCGCCCATCCCGGTCGAGACGCGACACCGGGCCGCCGCGGACCTCCTCGCCGGGCTCCGCCGTCACGCACCCCAACTCAGGCTGTCCGCCATGGACATCAGCGACCTGGCCCCCGCCGTCACCGCCTGGCTCGACCGCGACGTACGCCCCGCCACCGTCCAGCACGCCCTGACCAGCGACCTCCCGACGCCGCTCAGGCACCCGGCCGGGCTCCTCCGGACCCGCCTGACCACGCTCCTCCCGCCCCCGCTCCCCGCCGCACCGGAACAGACGGCCCCCGGGACGGTCCCCCTCCAGGACTGCGACCGCTGCGAACGCGTCTTCCGCGCCCCGGAGCCGGGCCACTGCCGCGACTGCCGCGAAGCGGAATCGCACAGAGCCGCCTAACTGATCGTTTCAGAATGAGATCTTGGTCTGACGTCTCGACCGAGATCGCGCTCAGCAGGCGATGGAACGGGTTGCCCCGGTTGGCGCGTTGGCTCGAGAGGACTCTGGGAGGAGAACCTTGTCGAGTGTGAGCTTCCCGTCGGGGCGGGCGGTCGGACGCGGGGCAGCCTGGTACCGCGGGGACTGCCATGTCCACTCCCTCCACTCGGACGGGGAACTCTCCCCCGAGGAGTTGGTCGTCCGGGCGAGGGCGGCCAGGCTCGACTTCATCGCGACCACGGAGCACAACTCAGCCGCGGCCCCGGGGGTGTGGGGGCATCTGGCCGCCGATGACTTCTTGATCCTTCTCGGCGAGGAGGTGACCACGAAGACTGGGCACTGGCTCGCGCTCGGCCTCGGTCCAGGCGAGGTCGTCGACTGGAACCACCAGGTCAGGGACGGACTGGTGGACAAGTGCCTGGACCAGGTCCACCGAGCAGGGGGCCTGTGCGTGGCCGCACACCCGCATGCGCCCTACCCCTCGGGCGACTTCATGTTCCCCTTCCTTGGCTTCGACGTGGTGGAGGTATGGAACGGGCTGTGGACTTCGGACCGGCCCTGGAATGCCGACAACGAGGCGGCCCTGGCCGAATGGGGGCGGAGCCTCGCGGCGGACCTTCGCACGGGCTCGTGGCGGCCGGCGATGGGCAACAGTGATGCCCACTTGGAAGGGCAGATCGGGATCCCTCACACCGTGGTCTTCGCTGAGGAACTGAGCACAGAGGCAGTGCTGGCCGGGATCTGCGCCGGCCGCAGCTGGATCGCCGAGTCGGCGGATGTAGACGTGTCGTTCACCTCCCATGCGGCCGGCCGCGTTGCCGGGGTGGGCGAGCGGCTCGCGACTCAGGGTGGGCAGGTGGAAGTGCATGCGGCAGTACAGGGTGTGCCGGCGGGGACCGTCAGCTTCCACACCGATCGAGGAAAGGTCCACCAAGCCCCCCTCCCCGATGACGGGCCGGGAGCGGTGCAGTGGGACACGACAGCGGAGCAGTCAGCGTTCGTCCGCATCGAGGTCCGCCATCCCAGCGGGCACGTCGCCGCACTCACCAATCCGATCTTCCTCAACTGACCGCTCATATCATCGCGCGGTCCGCAGGCGGCGGAGGAGGCACATGAGGCTGCATGCCAGTTCGAGCAAGCCCTGATGAAGGTCGGCGCGTCGTTCGTAGCGCATCCGGAGTCGTTTGAACTGGTGCAGCCAGGCGAAGGCCCGTTCCACCACCCAACGGACTTTGCCGAGCCCTGAGCCGTGGACGACGCCGCGTCGGGCGATCATCGGCTTGATGCCGCGCTTCCACAGCAGGCGACGGTATTTGTCGAAGTCGTAGCCCCGGTCGGCATACAGGTGCCGCGGCTTGCGGCGAGGCCGTCCTCGTAGCCCCCGGATCGGCGGGACCGCGTCGAGCAGCGGCAGCAGCTGGGTGACGTCGTGGCGGTTGCCGCCGGTGAGCGTGACGGCGAGCGGGGTTCCATGCCGGTCGACTATCAGGTGGTGCTTGGAGCCGGGCCGGGCGCGGTCGACTGGCGAGGGGCCGACGTGATCCCCCCTTCTAGGGCCCTGACATGCGAGCCGTCAACAGCACAGTGTTCAAGATCCAGCAGGTCGGCGCGGCGCAGTTCGGTCAGCAGGGCTGCGTGCAGGCGCGGCCGGACGCCAGCCTCGGTCCAGTCACGCAGGCGACGCCAGGCCGTCACCCCGGAGCAGCCGACCATTTCGGCCGGGACATCACGCCAGGCGACGCCAGTCCGCAGTACGTACATCACTCCGGTGAGGGCCGCCCGGTCGGGAACACGCAGTCGCCCGGGGTGGCGGCGGCGCCGCTCAGGAGCGGGTGGCAGGAGCGGAGCCACCCGCTCCCACAAGTCATCCGGAACAAGATCAGCACGCACCCGGACACCTTGCCGACCAAGATCGCTAGATGCAAGACCCGCGGTTCAACTCATTCTGAAACGATCAGTAAGAGCGGTCCGCGTTCCCTACCATCCCGTCGGCAGGTCCCTGAGGAACGGGACGAGCCGGTCGGCGATCAGACGGTCGTCGCGGGCCGAGGTGTGCCCGTCGCATCCGAGGAAGTCCAGGCCCGAGAGATCGAGGGACCAGTAGTGGACTCCGCTGTCGCCGGCGTCGTTGCGCGCGTCGACCACCTGACGCACATGCTCGGCGTTCCTGTCGAAGCCGACGGCCACGAGGCTGGTGCCGGGGCCGTAGCGCGTCCGCAGCTTCCGGAGGAACGCGTCGTAGGCGGTGCGGTAGGCGAGCGCGAGGCCGTCGGGCGTCCACGACTCACCGGGGGTGAGGTCGGTGAAGTCGTTGGAGCCCAGGTTGACCACCACGATCTGGGGTCTCCACGTCTCCGGGACCTGCCAGACATCCCCGTCCACGGCCGGCAGGGCGCGGTCGTAGTACGTCCGGTACGTGAGGTCGGGGCAGATGCCCGCGACGTTGCGCACCATGCCGAGGCCGGAGAAGCCGTTGATCTGGTAATCGGCGTCCAGTCGCCGCGCGGTGAGGGCGCCGTGGCCCACGTCGCTGTTGGTGTTCCGCTTCACGTGCTCCGCGTCGCAGACGCCCGTGCCCGCCATATTGCCGTAGCCCACCGTGATGGAGTCCCCGATGAACTCGATCTGCCGCTCCCGGGGCGCCGGCCTGCCCAGCACGGCACCCCCGGGCGCGGCGACGAAGCCGCCGAACGCGCTGGTCTCCCCTGGGCTGTCGTTCCGCTTGACGACCCGGACCGCGTGCTCACCGTCCCGCAGGCCGGTGATCCAGTACGTGGTGTCGCCGGGGGTGACCAGGGTGGCAACGGTGGCCCCGTCGATCTGGACGTCGTAGTCGGCGGCCGCGCAGTCGAGCACCACCCCGACCCCGGTCCCGCGAAAGCGGCCCTCGAAGTACACCCCGGGCCAGCTGAACCGCACCGTCTCCCCGCAGTCCTTGACGCGCCCTGCGGTGTGCACATGCTCCAAGACACTCCGCGCGGAGGCCGACCGCCTCGCGCCCCCTCTTCCGGAAGTCATCCGCTGCCCTCTCTCCGCACCTGTGGCGCATCGGTGGATCACGGCTGAACGTCCGGCATTCCGCGCCCGCGTGCAACCGAATTGAAGGGAGGAGCGACCGCGGCACGGCAGGCCCCTCACCCCCGCGCGTCGGCGACCCCCGAGGCGTCCATGTAGTCGCGTACGCGCGTGAGCAACCCGCCCCGTACGTGCAGCACCAGCAGACCGGGAACGCTGAACTCGCCGTCCTTGCCCGGCAGCGCGCCCACCACGACATGCTCCGCGACGATCACCCCCGGGCCGGCGGCCTCGTGCACCGCGACCCTCCGCACCTCGCGCACCTCGGCAGGGCTCGCACCCCAGGCCGCCCGGTATCCGGCGCGCACGGCCTCGCGGCCTTCGAAGCGGGGCGGGAAACCGGGTGAGGCGAACGGGAACTCGTGCACCGCGTCGACGGCGTAGAGGTCGGCGAGAGCGTCCGGCGACTTGTCGATCATGGCTTGGTAGTAGCGGGTCAGCACCTCGCGAGGCGTGCGCGCGGCAGGCGTTTCCGAAGGCGACACGGTGACGCTCCATTCGCTCAACAACTGTTGACCCGATTACCGTAGGCCCGGCCCGCAGGTTCGGTCAACGGCTGTAGAGTGAATGGGGTGACCACTCCCCACCAGTCCCGCGCCGACCGCCGCCGAGCGACCGAGGAACGCATCCTCAGGAGCGCCCGGGAGCTGTTCGCCGAGAAGGGTTTCGAGCGCACCACCATCCGCGCGGTGGCGACGTCGGCGGGCGTCGATCCGGCTCTGGTCATGCAGTACTTCGGCTCGAAGCGGGAACTGTTCGGGCAGGCCGTGCAGGCGCTGCCCGCCCCGCTGACCGCCACGGACGCCGACGGGCTCGCCGATCAGCTGATGGCCTCGCTCGGCGTCAAGCTCGGCGGTCTGCCCGAGGGCACGCTCGCGGTGATGCGGTCGATGCTCACCGACCAGGCGGCAGCCGACCACATACATGCCGCCCTCGGCCGGCAGATCGACAGCGTCGGCGCCGCCCTCCCGGATGCCGACGACCCCGAACTGCGCGCCGCGCTCATGGTCACCGCGCTGCTGGGCGTGACCATCGGCCACCAGCTCCTCGGCCTGGCCGTGCTCCGTGAGGCGTCCCCGGACCGGATCGCCGCGCTGCTCCGCCCCGCGATCCAGGCCCTGTCGGGCTCGATCGTTGAGGATTGAAACTTCCCGCCCCGACCGGACGTCCTTCCCCACATGGACACCGCACACACAAACCCCCGCCGCGAAGCCCTCACCGGCGCCGCAGGGCTCCTCACGGCGGCACTCGGCGCCCTCGCGGGCCTCGCGGTCTGGCTTCCGTACGGCCGGAGCAGCCTCTCCGGCGCCTTCGAGAGCGAGCGCAACACCGACGTCCTGTTCCTCGGCCTCCCGCTCCTGCTGCTCGGCGGCACCCTCACGGCCCTGGCCGCCTTCGCCGCCGTACGCGGCCGGTGGCGCACCGCCCTCGCCCTGACGGCGGCCGTCGCCGCTCTCACCGCCCTCGGCTACGGCCTCGACGTCCTGGCGGAGCCGCAGGCGGCGAGCGACTGCGGGTCGCCCTGCTGAGCCTTGCTAAGACCGTGTCCTATGTGGCGTGTCGGGCGAGTCGTTTGTAGCAGCAGAGTGCTGCGGCGAGGCCGAGAAAGGCC
>NZ_JBNCLI010000010.1:356401-388374 GCF_049844595.1 Streptomyces sp. DT224 | reverse complement strand
ACCCGGAAGCTAAGCCTTTCAGCGCCGATGGTACTGCAGGGGGGACCCTGTGGGAGAGTAGGACGCCGCCGAACAATCATTGTGGGAAAGCCCCGTGCCGCTGGCACGGGGCTTTTCTGCGTTTCCGGTGAGGATGGCCAACCCGCCCGTAGCCGCCGGCCCGAGCGGTCCGGGCGGTTTTGCATATCCCCCGGATCAGGGTATGCTTTAGCTCGTTGCCGCAGGGCAGCAAGGCCCCAATAGCTCAGTCGGTAGAGCGTCTCCATGGTAAGGAGAAGGTCTGCGGTTCGATTCCGCATTGGGGCTCAGAAGAAAGAAAGGCCCCGCCGGATGGCGGGGCCTTTCTTCATGCTCGGGGTCTGAGGGCTGTCCTGTGATCCCTGGCTGCGCACGACGAAAGCTGTGGCGCCCGCCAGGGATCACGGGACAGCCCTCAGTGAGGTTCCGGGACCCTCATCGTCAGGATGGCCATGTCGTCCGAGGGCGGTTCGGCGGCGAATCGCTCGACCGCCCGGAGGATGCGTGCGGCCACCGCACCTGCCGTAAGTCCTGTGCAGTGGGCGAGCACGTCCGCCAAGCCGTCGTCGCCGAGCATCCGTGTACCCTCACGGCGTTCCGTCACCCCGTCGGTCACGCACAGCAGGACATCGCCCGGCTCCAGCGTGAACGTCTGCTCGTACAGCTCCAGGTCCTCCATGACGCCGAGCAACGGCTGCGGGTCCGCCGCCGGCTCCACCGAGCCGTCCTGGCGCAGGCGCAGCGGCAGCGGGTGTCCCGCACACACGACCTTCAGGAGCGCGCTGCCGTCCTCCTGCGGCCACAACTCGCCGTAGAGCAGAGTGAGGAAGCGGCTGCGGGCCCCCTCGTCGAGGATCGCGGCGTTGAGCCGCTCCAGGACCGCGGGGCCTCCGAAGCCCTCCCGGGCCAGCAGGCGCAGGGCGTGTCGCGCGAGGCCCGTCACGGCCGCCGCCTCCGGCCCCGTACCGCACACGTCGCCGATGGCGAACCCGTACGCGCCGTCCCGGATCGGGAACACGTCGTAGAAGTCGCCGCCGACCTCGTTGCCCTCGCCGGCCGCGCGGTAGATGACGTCCACCTCGACGTTGGGGACGGCCGGGAGGCCCGGCGGGAGGAGGCTGCGCTGAAGGGACTGGCTGATCGCCGTGCGCTCCGAGTAGAGGCGGGCGTTGTCCAGGGCCAGGGCGGCCCGGCGGGACAGGTCCTCGGCCAGTTCCAGGATCTCCTGGCGGAAGTGGTCGTCGGACGGTTTGCCGAGCGTCAGCATGCCGATGACACGGTTCCGGGCGACCAGAGGGAGGACGACGGTCTCGCCGCCCACCGCCGCCGCGGTCGCCAGCGTCGTACGCGTGGTGGAGCCGAGGCCGCCCGGGTCGCCGATGCCGATACTCCGCATCGAGGTCCGCAGCGCCGCCTCGTGGGCGGCCTGAGACGGAGCGGCCCACACCCGCGCCCCGGGGGTCCGTACGGGCTCCGGCGGGGAGATCCTGGTGAGCAGGCTCTTGAGCCCGTCGATACGCTCCTCGTCCTCGTGCAGCACGTAGGAGAGCTCCGGGTCCGACGCCGGGTCGGCGATCGTATAGACGGCGCACCACGTTGCCAGCGTCGGGACCGTCATCTGGGCCATCAGGGCCAGCGTCTGGTCCCGGTCCAGGGTGCCCGCCAGCAGGTCCGACGCCTCGACGAGGAAGGACAGCGAGCCGCGGCGCAGCCGCTCCAGCTCACCTAGGCGGGCCGACTCGACCGCGAGGGCGATCCGGTCCGCGGCGAACTGCAGACGCAGCGCTTCCTCGTTGGAATAGCGGCCGGCGCCCTCGGCCGCGACGCCCAGGGAGCCCGTGAGGCGCCCCTCGACCTTCAGCGGGACCGTGACCACCGAGCGCATGCCGGTGTTGCCGAGCAGCGGGACCGCGCCGGGGACGGCGTCCAGGTCCTCATGGACGGCGGGCATCCGGGCGGAGCCGTACCGGCCGGTGCCGGCCTCGACGGGCACGCGGGCGAAGCGCTGACGGGCGGAGGGCAGGCCGGTCGTGGCCCGCACCTCCAGCTCGGTCTCGTCGTCCGTGGCGAGCAGGAGGAAGGCGGCGTCGGCGTCGAGCATGTCGCGCGCCCGCTCGACGGTGCGCTGGAGCAGGCCGTCGAGGTCGTCGGGGGCGGGGGAGCCGATGAAGATCTCGAAGGGGTCCGTCTTGCGGCTCTCGGCGGTGTCCGAGACCGGGGTGCGCGCGGGGGTCTGCAGGACCGCGCGCTCGTAGTCGCGCACCAGCAGGCAGACCGTGGACGGTTCGCCCTGGGGGTCCCGTACGCGCAGGTGGGAGCCGTAGACCGGAATAGTGCGGCCGTCGGCGCCCCGGATGCCGTAGCTGCCCTCCCAGCGGGAGAGGCGCAGGGCGTCCGCGATGCCGGTGCTGGTGCCGGGGGTTTGCGGCCAGGCGGTGAAGTCGGCGAACTGCTTGCCGATGACCTGGTCCGCCGCGTAGCCGAAGAGATAAGCGGCGTCGTCGTTCCACGCGGCCACCGCGGCCTCGCTGTCGATCTGGACGACGGCGACCCTGACGCGTTCGTCGGTGACCGGGAGCAGACCGACGGGCAGCAGCGGACCGGCCGAGCGGACGCCCACCGGGCGGTCCGGGAGGTCGAGTTGGAACCAGACATGTTTGCGCGTGGGGGAGTACTCGACGCCCCAGCGGGAAGCGAGAGCCGCGCACAGCAGCAGACCGCGGCCGTTCTCGCTGTCGAGGCTGCCGAGGTCGAGGCCCGTCGTCTGGAGGGGGATCTCCCGTTCCGGGTAGTGGTCGGCGATCTCCACCCGGACGCCGTCCTCCGTGCGCAGACACAGCACGTCCGCGGCGGTGCCGGCGTGGATCACGGCATTGGTGACGAGCTCGCTGGTCAGGACGACGGCGTCGTCGACGACGTCGGTGTATCCCCAGCCCTGGAGCGTGTCGCGGACAAAGGCACGGGCCGTCGCGACGGAGCGCGCCACCGGGTCGAAGGTGGCAGCCGCACGCGCCGTGATCACAGCACTCCCCATATGGTGTCTCGTCGCTTCCCCGAGTCCGTGCCCGTTTCTCGCCGCTTCGATTCGCCTGCCAGGCTAGACGCTCCGCCCGGGCACCGGATACACGAGGGCGGACTTCGGACAGGCCCGGGCGGGAACGGACGGACGACCGGACAGGATGGGCTTCCCTCCGGAGGGATGTGGGACAACCATGGGAGGTTCCACCCCGACCGGTTCCCGCCTGGTACGTTTCAACGATTTGACGTCCGCATGGTCACCCGTCGACGGTGGGCTGTGGCGGTGAGCCATGGAAGTTCTGGGCAAGCTCTCGGACGAGGTCCTAGCTAGATGGTCAACCCCTGCGGGAGGGACACGGTGGAGTCTGACGTGGCGGCGCGGGGTTCGGGTACGCGCAGTAAGGGCGGTCGGTCCGTGAAGAAGCAGCGCAATGGAACCGTCGAGGTGGACGCGGCGGCGCTGCACAGACTGCTGGCCGGTCTGGTCGCCATGCGCGACGGCAACTTCCGCAGGCGCGTGACGGTCTCCGGCGAAGGCGTGATGGCGGAGCTCGCCGCGGTCTTCAACGAGGTCGCCGACCGCAACGTGCACCTCACCGGCGAGCTGGCACGGGTGCGGCGTGTGGTCGGACGGGAGGGCAAGCTCACCGAACGGCTGGAGACGGGCGCCTGCGAGGGCTCCTGGGCGGCCGCGATCGACGCCTCGAACGAGCTGGTGGACGATCTGGCCCGCCCGGTCTCCGAGGTCGGGCGGGTGCTGTCGGCGGTGGCCGACGGTGATCTCGAACAGCGGATGGAGCTGCGCTCCCATACGGCGGACGACACGGTACGGCCGCTGCGCGGCGAGTTTCTGAAGGTCGCGCGCACCGTCAACAACCTGGTCGACCAGCTGTCGGCGTTCACCGAGCAGGTGACGCGGGTCGCGGTCGAGGTGGGGACCGAGGGCAAGCTCGGCGGCCAGGCGCAGGTGCGCGGGATGTCCGGGTCGTGGAAGGACCTCACGGACTCGGTCAACACCATGGCGTACCGGCTGACCGCGCAGGTGCGCGACATCGCCCTGGTGACGACGGCGGTGGCGAAGGGTGATCTGTCGCGGAAGGTCACCGTTCATGTGGCCGGCGAGATGCTCCAGTTGAAGAACACCGTCAACACGATGGTCGACCAGCTGTCCTCGTTCTCCTCCGAGGTGACCCGGGTCGCCCGCGAGGTGGGCACGGAGGGTGAGCTGGGCGGCCAGGCCGTGGTGCCCGGGGTCGCCGGGGTGTGGAAGGACCTGACGGACTCCGTCAACACGATGGCCGGCAACCTCACCTCCCAGGTGCGCGGCATCGCGGAGGTGACGACAGCGGTCGCCAACGGTGACCTGTCGCAGAAGGTCCAGGTCAGCGCGCGTGGCGAGGTCGCCCAGCTCGCCGAGACGATCAACCAGATGACCGAGACGCTGCGCACCTTCGCGGACGAGGTCACCCGCGTGGCCAGCGAGGTCGGCGGGCAGGGTGTGCTCGGCGGCCAGGCGCAGGTGCCGGGCGCCGCCGGGACCTGGAAGGACCTCACCGACTCGGTGAACACGGTCTTCCGGAACCTGACGACGCAGGTGCGCGACATCGCCCAGGTGACCACGGCGGTGGCCAGCGGCGACATGACGCAGAAGGTCACCGTCGACGTGGCCGGCGAGATGCTGGAGCTGAAGAACACCGTCAACACGATGGTCGACCAGCTCCAGTCCTTCGGTTCGGAAGTGACCCGGGTGGCCCGGGAGGTCGGCGTCGAGGGCCGGCTCGGCGGGCAGGCCGAGGTGCCGGGCGCCGCCGGGACCTGGAAGGACCTCACGGACTCCGTGAACACGGCCTTCCACAACCTGACCGGGCAGGTGCGTGACATCGCCCAGGTGACGACGGCCGTCGCGAACGGTGACCTGTCGCAGAAGGTCACCGTCGACGTGGCCGGCGAGATGCTGGAGCTGAAGAACACCGTCAACACGATGGTGGCGCAGCTCTCCTCCTTCGCCGACCAGGTCACGCGGATGGCCCGTGACGTCGGCACCGAGGGCCGCCTCGGCGGTCAGGCACGGGTCGACGGCGTCTCCGGCACCTGGAAGGAACTCACCGACTCCGTCAACTTCATGGCGGGGAACCTCACCTCCCAGGTGCGCCAGATCGCGCAGGTCACGACTGCGGTGGCGCGGGGCGACCTGTCGCAGAAGATCGACGTGGACGCGCGCGGCGAGATCCTGGAGCTGAAGAACACCATCAACACGATGGTCGACCAGCTCTCCGCCTTCGCCGAACAGGTGACCAGGGTCGCCCGCGAGGTGGGCACGGACGGACGCCTCGGCGGCCAGGCGCAGGTGCCCGGCGTGGCCGGTGTGTGGCGTGACCTGACCGATTCGGTGAACGGGATGGCGGGGAACCTGACCGCTCAGGTCCGCAACATCGCGCAGGTCGCCACAGCGGTGGCGCGCGGTGACCTGTCGCAGAAGATCGACGTGGACGCGCGCGGCGAGATCCTGGAGCTGAAGAACACCCTCAACACGATGGTCGACCAGCTCTCGAACTTCGCGGAGCAGGTGACGCGGGTGGCCCGCGAGGTGGGCACCGAGGGAATGCTCGGCGGCCAGGCCGAGGTGCAGGGGGTCTCGGGCACGTGGAAGGACCTCACGCAGTCCGTCAACGGCATGGCCAACAACCTCACGATCCAGGTGCGGAACATCGCCGAGGTGACCACCGCGGTCGCCAACGGAGACCTCTCCAAGAAGATCACCGTCGATGCCAAGGGCGAGATCCTCGAACTGGTGACGACGGTCAACACGATGGTCGACCAGCTGTCGTCCTTCTCCTCGGAGGTGACCCGGGTGGCCCGCGAGGTCGGCACCGAGGGCATCCTCGGGGGCCAGGCGCGGGTGCGCGGGGCGACGGGCATCTGGAAGGACCTCAGCGACAACGTCAACCTGATGGCCAACAACCTGACCAGCCAGGTGCGCAACATCTCCCGCGTCTCGTCCGCCGTCGCCAACGGTGATCTGACGAAGAAGGTCACCGTCGAGGCGCGCGGCGAGGTCGCCGAGCTGGCCGACACCGTCAACACCATGGTGACGACGCTGTCCTCGTTCGCGGACGAGGTGACCCGGGTCGCCCGGGAGGTCGGCACGGAGGGCGAGCTCGGCGGCCAGGCGCGCGTCCCGGGCGTCTCCGGTACGTGGAAGGACCTCACCGAGTCCGTGAACTCGATGGCGTCCAACCTGACGGGCCAGGTGCGCCAGATCGCCGCCGTCACGACGGCCATCGCCAAGGGCGACCTGACCAAGAAGATCGACATCGATGCGCGCGGCGAGATCCTGGAGCTGAAGAACACCATCAACACGATGGTCGACCAGCTCTCCTCGTTCGCCGAGCAGGTGACCCGGGTCGCCCGCGAGGTGGGCACCGAGGGCCAGCTCGGCGGCCAGGCGCGGGTGCGCGACGTGGACGGCACCTGGCGCGACCTCACCGAATCGGTGAACGAGATGGCCGGGAACCTGACCCGTCAGGTGCGGGCCATCGCCGCCGTGGCGACGGCGGTGACGCGCGGCGACCTCAACCTGAAGATCGACGTGGACGCGGCGGGGGAGATCCAGGCACTCCAGGACAACATCAACACGATGATCGCGAACCTGCGCGACACCACCGCCACGAACAAGGAGCAGGACTGGCTGAAGGGCAACCTCGCCCGCATCTCCGGTCTGATGCAGGGGCGCCGCGACCTGGACGACGTGGCCTCGCTCATCATGAGCGAGCTGACTCCCGTGGTCTCCGCACAGCACGGCGCGTTCTTCCTCGCCACGCCCACCGGTGAGACCGACGCGCTGGGCGCCGAGGCCGAGGGGGCGTACGAGCTGCGCATGCGGGGAAGCTACGGCTACTCCGCCGGCTCCATGCCGACGTCCTTCCGGCCGGGCGAGACGCTCATCGGCACGGCCGCCGAGGAGAAGCGGACGATCCAGGTGGACAACGTGCCGCCGGGATACCTGAAGATCTCCTCCGGGCTCGGTGAGGCGCCGCCCGCGCATGTGATCGTGCTTCCGGTGCTGTTCGAGGGCAAGGTTCTCGGGGTCATCGAACTGGCCTCGTTCCAGCCGTTCACGCACATTCAGCGGGACTTCCTGAACCAGCTCGCGGAAATGATCGCCACGAGCGTCAACACGATCAGCGTCAACACGACGACCGAGAAGCTGCTCGAACAGTCGCAGGAGCTCACCGAGCAATTGCGGGACCGCTCGCAGGAACTGGAGAACCGGCAGAAGGCACTCCAGGCGTCCAACGCCGAACTGGAGGAGAAGGCCGAGCTGCTGGCCAGGCAGAACCGCGACATCGAGGTCAAGAACACCGAGATCGAGGAGGCGCGGCAGGTACTGGAGGAGCGCGCCGAGCAGCTCGCCGTCTCGATGCGCTACAAGTCCGAGTTCCTGGCGAACATGTCGCACGAGCTGCGTACGCCCCTCAACTCGCTGCTCATTCTGGCCAAGCTGCTCGCGGACAACGCCGAGGGCAATCTCTCGCCGAAGCAGGTGGAATTCGCCGAGACGATCCACGGAGCCGGTTCCGACCTGCTCCAGCTGATCAACGACATCCTCGACCTGTCGAAGGTCGAGGCGGGCAAGATGGACGTGAGTCCGACGCGGATCGCCCTGGTGCAGCTGGTCGATTACGTGGAGGCGACCTTCCGGCCGCTCACCGCGGAAAAGGGGCTGGATTTCTCCGTACGGGTGTCGCCGGAGCTGCCGGCCACGCTGCACACGGACGAGCAGCGGCTCCTCCAGGTGCTGCGCAACCTGCTGTCCAACGCGGTCAAGTTCACTGACAGCGGGGCCGTCGAGCTGGTGATCAGGCACGCGGGCCAGGAGGTGCCGGACGCCATCCGCGAGCAGTTGCTGGAGGCCGGTTCGCTGCGGGACGCGGACGGTGAGCTGATCGCCTTCTCGGTGACCGACACCGGCATCGGGATCGCGGCCAGCAAGATGCGGGTCATCTTCGAGGCGTTCAAGCAGGCGGACGGGACGACCAGCCGCAAGTACGGGGGCACGGGCCTCGGCCTGTCCATCAGCCGCGAGATCGCGCGGCTGCTGGGCGGCGAGATCCACGCGGCGAGCGAGCCGGGTCGCGGCTCCACGTTCACGCTGTACCTGCCGCTGCACCCGAGCGAACTCCCGCCGCAGGGCTACCCGCAACTCGCTCCGGGGCAGGCCGACGGCCCGACCGGCGCGATCGAGGGCGCCCGGACGCCGGAGGCCGGACAGGTGTACGTGCCGGACCCCGCCCAGGCCGCCCCGCGCCGCCGGCGCAAGGCGCTCGGGCGCACGCAGCAGCAGCCCGCGCTGCCGCCGCGTCCGGCGCCCGCTCCCGCCGCGCAGCCGGCTCCGGCCGCCGAGCCGGAGTCATGGGCCGTGGGCGGTCAGGAGGAGCCGGAGACCCGCAGGACGTTCCGGTTCGGCGGCGAGAAGGTGCTGATCGTCGACGACGACATCCGCAACGTCTTCGCGCTGACCAGCGTGCTGGAGCAGCACGGACTGACGGTTCTGTACGCCGAGAACGGGCGCGAGGGCATTGAAGTCCTGGAGCAGCACGACGATGTGACGGTCGTACTGATGGACATCATGATGCCGGAGATGGACGGCTACGCGACGACCTCGGCGATCCGCAGGATGCCGCAGTTCGCCGCGCTGCCGATCGTGGCGCTGACCGCCAAGGCGATGAAGGGCGACAAGGAGAAGGCGCTCGAATCGGGTGCGTCCGACTATGTCACCAAGCCGGTCGATCCCGACCATCTTCTTTCGGTCATGGAAGGGTGGATGCGGGGAGAGTGAGCACTCACTGAGAGAATCCATGAAGATTTGTTGACCGGTGGTGTCCGCAGGAGTGTGGGGACGCGGATTGCGGGGAACCTTCTGGTCCCCCGCCGCGTTCCCGGTATGTGCACAGTGACATCACGGTGACAGGGTGTGGTGACCGCCGGGGTGCGGCTACCATGACCGGCACAAGGACGGGCGGCGTAAGGGTGTCGCCCCCCGGGGCGGCGCCCGGTGCAATTCCGGGGCGAGGAGGGCGGGCCATGGTGCAGAAGGCCAAGATCCTCCTGGTCGATGACCGGCCGGAGAATCTGCTGGCGCTGGAGGCCATCCTCTCTGCGCTCGATCAGACACTGGTTCGGGCATCGTCAGGGGAGGAGGCGCTCAAAGCGCTGCTCACGGACGACTTCGCGGTCATTCTGCTGGACGTCCAGATGCCGGGCATGGACGGATTCGAAACCGCCGCGCACATCAAGCGGCGGGAACGGACCCGGGACATCCCGATCATCTTCCTCACCGCGATCAATCACGGCCCGCACCACACCTTCCGGGGTTACGCGGCCGGCGCGGTGGACTACATCTCGAAGCCGTTCGACCCGTGGGTGCTGCGCGCCAAGGTCTCGGTCTTCGTGGAGCTGTACATGAAGAACTGCCAGCTGCGCGAGCAGGCGGCGCTGCTGCGGCTCCAGCTGGAGGGCGGCGGCCGCACGGGCGCCCAGCAGGACAGGGAGCCCGCCGGTCTGCTGGCCGAGCTCTCCGCACGGCTCGCGGCCGTCGAAGAGCAGGCGGAGGCGCTGTCGAAGCAGCTTGACGACGAGTCCGCCGACGCGGGCGCGGTGGCGACGGCCGCCCATCTCGAACGGAAGCTGACCGGTCTGCGCCGCGCGCTCGACGCGCTGGAGCCGGGTGCCGGAGGGGCTTCGGCGGCTCTTCCCTCGTAACGGCGTACCCGCTGGGTGGGGGGCGGGGCGCCTTCGGGTGCGCCCGGGCAACTGAGCGGCGGCTGAGGGGTTTCGGGGCGTGCTCGCCGGTGAGGGCGCGTCAGTTTCCGGCCCGCGCGCGGCGACACGGACGGGTGAACCGGTACGCCCACCTGTTCACGGGCGTGGACACCGGTAACCTCGGCACCATGGCCTCACGTACGTCCGGCAAGGGTTCCCAGGGCACGGCGGGCACCGCGAAGCGCGTCGGCGGTGGCCCGGGTCCGGCGAAGAAATCCGCGCCCGCCAAGAAGACCGCAGCGAAGAAGGCGCCCGCGAAGAAGGCGCCGGCCAAGAAGACCGCGGCGAAGAAGGCCGCTCCGCCGCGTCCGGCGCCCTCGCCCACCAACGGCGTGTACCGGCTGGCGCGGGCGCTCTGGCTCGGCGCGGCCCACGGCGTCGGCGCGATGCTCCGCGGCATAGGGCGCGGAGCGAAGGGCCTCGACCCCGCCCACCGCAAGGACGGCGTCGCGCTGCTGCTGCTCGGCCTCGCGCTGATCGTCGCCGCGGGCACCTGGTCGAACCTGCGCGGCCCCGTGGGCGACCTCGTGGAAATGCTCGTCACCGGGGCGTTCGGCCGGCTCGACCTGCTCGTGCCGATACTGCTGGGCGTCATCGCGGTGCGGCTGATCCTCTATCCCCAGCGGCCCGAGGCCAACGGCCGCATCGTCATCGGTCTCTCCGCCCTGGTCATCGGCGTGCTCGGGCAGGTCCACATCGCGTGCGGTTCGCCGGGGCGCGACGAGGGGACCGAGGCCATGCAGGACGCGGGCGGCCTCATCGGCTGGGCGGCCTCCAAACCGCTGATCTTCGCCATGGGCGAGGTGCTGGCCGTGCCGCTGCTCCTGCTGCTCACGGTCTTCGGGCTGCTGGTCGTCACGGCGACCCCGGTGAACGCCATCCCGCAGCGGCTGCGGCTGCTCGGCGTCAAGCTGGGCATCGTGGAGCCGGCGTACGACCCCGAGGAGCCGGGCGACGACGAGCGGTACGACGAGCGGTGGCGCGAGGCACTGCCGCCCCGCTCCCGCCGCTCCCAGGCGCCCGACGCCTACGACCCGGACGTCGCGGAGTCCGAGGCGCTGTCCAAGCGCCGCAGGCCGCGCAGGCCCTCCGTACAGCCCGCGATGAACCGCACGATGGACGCGGTGGACGTCGCGGCCGCCGCTGCCGCCGCGCTCGACGGCGCCGTGCTCAACGGGATGCCGCCCTCGCCGGTCGTCGCCGACCTGACCCAGGGCGTCTCGGTCGAGCGCGAGCGGGCGGGCACTCCGGTGCCCGGTGCCAGGGAGGCGGAGCCGGCCGGGAAGCGGGCGGAGGCCACGCCCGGGGCCGGTGTACCCGATCTGACCAAGCCGGCTCCCGAGCCCTCCGAGCCCCAGTCGCTGCCCGCCCGGGCCGAACAGCTCCAGCTCTCCGGCGACATCACGTACTCACTGCCCTCGCTCGACCTGCTGGAGCGAGGCGGTCCCGGCAAGACCCGGAGCGCCGCCAACGACGCGATCGTCGCCTCGCTGACCAACGTGTTCACCGAGTTCAAGGTGGACGCCGCCGTCACCGGCTTCACCCGCGGGCCGACGGTGACGCGGTACGAGGTGGAGCTCGGCCCGGCCGTGAAGGTCGAGCGGATCACGGCGCTCACCAAGAACATCGCGTACGCCGTCGCCAGCCCCGACGTCCGCATCATCTCGCCGATTCCGGGCAAGTCCGCGGTCGGCATCGAGATCCCCAACTCCGACCGGGAGATGGTCAACCTCGGTGACGTACTGCGGCTGGCGGACGCGGCCGAGGACGACCACCCCATGCTCGTCGCGCTCGGCAAGAACGTGGAGGGCGGCTACGAGATGGCCAACCTCGCGAAGATGCCGCACGTCCTGGTGGCCGGTGCGACCGGATCCGGCAAGTCGTCCTGCATCAACTGCCTGATCACCTCGATCATGGTGCGGGCCACGCCGGAGGACGTCCGGATGGTCCTGGTCGACCCGAAGCGGGTCGAGCTCACCGCGTACGAAGGCATTCCGCACCTGATCACGCCGATCATCACCAACCCCAAGAAGGCTGCCGAGGCGCTTCAGTGGGTCGTACGGGAGATGGATCTGCGCTACGACGACCTCGCGGCCTTCGGTTACCGGCACATCGACGACTTCAACCACGCCGTGCGCACCGGCAAGCTCAAGACGCCGGAGGGCAGCGAACGGGAGCTCACGCCCTATCCGTATCTGCTGGTGATCGTCGACGAGCTGGCCGATCTGATGATGGTCGCCCCGCGCGACGTCGAGGACTCGATCGTCCGCATCACCCAGCTGGCCCGTGCCGCCGGCATCCACCTGGTGCTCGCCACGCAGCGCCCCTCGGTGGACGTCGTCACCGGTCTGATCAAGGCGAACGTCCCCTCACGGCTCGCCTTCGCCACGTCCTCGCTCGCCGACAGCCGCGTCATCCTGGACCAGCCCGGCGCCGAGAAGCTCATCGGGAAGGGTGACGGTCTGTTCCTGCCGATGGGCGCGAACAAGCCGACCCGTATGCAGGGGGCCTTCGTCACCGAGGACGAGGTCGCGGCGGTCGTCCAGCACTGCAAGGACCAGATGGCCCCGGTCTTCCGCGACGACGTGGTCGTCGGCACGAAGCAGAAGAAGGAGATCGACGAGGACATCGGCGACGACCTCGACCTGCTGTGCCAGGCCGCCGAGCTGGTCGTCTCCACCCAGTTCGGATCGACCTCGATGCTCCAGCGCAAGCTGCGGGTCGGCTTCGCCAAGGCCGGACGGCTGATGGACCTGATGGAGTCGCGCAACATCGTCGGACCGAGCGAGGGGTCCAAGGCGCGCGACGTCCTGGTGAAACCCGACGAGCTCGACGGGGTGTTGGCACAGATCCGTGGGGAAACCGCTTCGTAAGAGTTTTACGGGCAACCGTTTCGCCGGGCCGTACGTCAAGTTGAAGGGAAGGGCGGAACGTCCTTCCCCGGGGCGTCCCGGCGAAACCGGCTCTGTTCGAATCTGATGGCGTACAAAGTCCACCCGCCCGGTTGCCCCACCCTTTCGCACCCCCCCTAGACTGAACACCCAGCAGGTGGCTCACGCTCGAAAGGCGCCCCCGTGTCCATCGGCAACTCCCCCGAAGACGACCGGCCTTCGATCGGCCGAGTGCTCCAGCAGGCTCGTCTCGCCGCAGGTCTCACGGTCGAAGAGGTCAGCACGTCCACCCGGGTGCGCATCCCCATCGTGCACGCGATCGAGCAGGAGGACTTCTCCCGCTGCGGCGGCGACGTGTACGCCCGCGGCCACATCCGTACGCTCGCCCGTGCCGTCGGCACCGACCCGGAACGGCTGATCGCGCAGTACGACGCCGAGCACGGCGGGCGTCCCGCGCCCACGCCGGCGGCGCCGCTGTTCGAGGCCGAACGCATCCGCTCCGAACCCCGCAGGCCCAACTGGACGGCGGCCATGGTCGCGGCGATCGTCGCCGTGGTCGGCTTCGTCGGCTTCACCTTCTTCAAGGGCGGCGACGACGGTCCCTCGACCGCCGGCCGCGTCGCCGAGGGGCCGACCTCCGACAAGATCGCTCCGAAGCCCTCCGCCAGCAAGCCCGCCGACCCCAAGCCGGCCCCGTCCGAGAGCGCCATCGCCGCGGCGCCCCAGGACAAGGTGACCGTCAAGCTCAGCGCCACCCAGGGCAAGAGCTGGATCTCCGCCAAGGACCACAACGGCCGGTCCCTCTTCGACGGCACCCTCCAGCAGGGCCAGTCGAAGACCTTCCAGGACAAGGAGCGCGTCGACCTCATCCTCGGCAACGCGGGCTCGATCGAGCTCTTCGTGAACGGGAAGAAGGTCGAGGACCAGTTCAAGCCCGGACAGGTCGAACGCCTCTCGTACACCAAGGGCGACCCCGAGGTCGGCTGACCGGTCACCCTCGGACATCGCGGCGCGGCGAGCGCCCGGCCACCGTGCCGGGCGCTCGCCGTCTTTGTCACCGTGGGTGACGGCGGAACCCTCCGCGGCGGGGCCGGTGCCGGGACAAAGTAGTCTTGAGTCCATGCCCGAACGCCGTACCGTCGCCCTTGTCACTCTTGGCTGCGCCCGTAACGAGGTGGACTCGGAGGAGCTCGCAGGCCGCCTGGCAGCGGACGGCTGGGAGCTCGTCGAGGATGCCTCCGATGCCGATGTCGCCGTCGTCAACACCTGTGGGTTCGTCGAGGCCGCCAAGAAGGACTCCGTCGACGCCCTCCTCGAAGCCAATGATCTGAAGGACCACGGCCGCACCCAGGCCGTCGTCGCCGTCGGCTGCATGGCCGAGCGCTACGGCAAGGACCTCGCCGAGGCCCTGCCGGAAGCGGACGGCGTCCTCGGTTTCGACGATTACGCCGACATCTCCGACCGCCTCCAGACCATCCTCAACGGCGGCATCCACGCCTCCCACACCCCCCGCGACCGCCGCAAGCTGCTGCCGATCAGCCCCGCCGAGCGGCAGGACGCCGCCGTCTCCCTGCCCGGCCACGCACAGGAGATCGCGCCCGCCCCCGCCGACCTGCCGGAGGGCGTCGCCCCGGTCTCCGGGCCGCGCGCACCGCTGCGCCGCCGGCTGGGCACCAGCCCCGTCGCCTCGGTCAAGCTGGCCTCCGGCTGCGACCGCCGCTGCTCCTTCTGCGCCATCCCGTCCTTCCGCGGCTCCTTCATCTCCCGCCGCCCCTCGGACGTGCTGGGCGAGACGCGCTGGCTCGCCGAGCAGGGCGTGAAGGAGGTCATGCTGGTCTCCGAGAACAACACCTCGTACGGCAAGGACCTCGGTGACATCCGTCTCCTGGAGACCCTGCTGCCCGAGCTCGCGGAGGTCGACGGGATCGAGCGGATCCGCGTCAGCTACCTGCAGCCCGCCGAGATGCGGCCCGGCCTGATCGACGTCCTCACCTCGACGCCGAAGGTCGCGCCCTACTTCGACCTCTCCTTCCAGCACTCCGCACCCGGCGTGCTCCGGGCGATGCGCCGCTTCGGCGACACCGACCGCTTCCTGGAGCTGCTGGACACGATCCGGGGCAAGGCGCCGCAGGCCGGTGCCCGGTCCAACTTCATCGTCGGCTTCCCCGGCGAGACCGAGGACGACCTCGCGGAGCTGGAACGGTTCCTCACGGGCGCCCGTCTCGACGCGATCGGCGTCTTCGGCTACTCCGACGAGGAGGGCACCGAGGCGGTCGGCTACGACAACAAGCTCGACGCCGACGTCATCGCGGAGCGCCTCGCGCACATCTCGCAGCTCGCCGAGGAGCTGACCTCGCAGCGCGCCGAGGAACGCCTGGGCGAGACGCTCCAGGTGCTGGTCGAGTCCGTCGAGCCCACCGAGGACGAGCCGCGCGCCTACGGCCGTGCCGCGCACCAGGCGCCCGAAACCGATGGTCAGGTGCTCTTCACCGCACGCGAGGGCCTGGTCCCGGGCCGTATGGTCGAGGCAAAGGTCGTGGGCACCGAAGGGGTGGACCTGATCGCCGAGTGCAGCGAGCTTGTGGAGGTAGCCAGATGACCGGAGTCCCGGCATCCGCGGCAGGCGGTTCCGGCGCGACGCCGGTCCGCGGCGGAAAGCTGGGCGCCGCTGCGGTCAATCAGGCCAGTCTGTGGAACATCGCCAACCTCCTGACGATGGCCCGGCTCGTGCTCGTCCCCGGCTTCGTGGTGCTGCTGCTCCACGACGGCGGATACGACCCTGCCTGGCGCTCCTTCGCCTGGGCCGCCTTCGCCATCGCCATGATCACCGACCTGTTCGACGGGCATCTGGCACGCACGTACAACCTGGTCACCGACTTCGGGAAGATCGCCGACCCGATCGCCGACAAGGCGATCATGGGCGCGGCGCTGATCTGTCTGTCGTACCTGGGCGACCTGCCCTGGTGGGTCACGGGCGTGATCCTCTTCCGCGAGCTGGGCATCACGCTGATGCGGTTCTGGGTGATCCGGCACGGGGTCATTCCCGCCAGTCGCGGCGGCAAGATGAAGACGCTGGCGCAGGGGACGGCCGTCGGGATGTACGTCCTGGCGCTGACCGGTCCGCTGGCAACCCTGCGCTTCTGGGTGATGGCGGTGGCCGTCGTGTTGACGGTCGTCACCGGTCTGGACTACGTCCGTCAGGCCGTCGTGCTGCGGCGCCAGGGCCTCGCGGCGGAACGCGCGGCCTCGGAGGCGTCCCGTGCCGCCTCCGAGGAGAGCGGCACGGCAGCCGGGGCGGCGGGGGCCCGGGGCCCGGCGGAGGCCGAGCGGTGACTGCGGCGGGCCGGGTGCTGCGGCTGCTCGTCGAGCGGGGGCAGACCCTCGCCGTCGCGGAGTCGCTGACCGGCGGCATGGTCGCGGCCGAACTCACGTCCGTACCGGGCGCCTCCCAAGCCTTCAGGGGCTCGGTGACGGCTTACGCGACCCCTCTCAAGAGTGAAGTCCTGGGGGTGGACGCCGGTCTTCTGGCGGAGCGCGGAGCGGTCGACGCGGACGTCGCGCGTCAGATGGCGACAGGCGTACGGCGGGCTCTGGGCGCAGACTGGGGAGTGGCGACCACGGGCGTCGCCGGCCCCGAACCCCAGGACGGCCAACCCGTCGGGACGGTCTTCGTCGCGGTCAGCGGTCCGCACGGCACCGAGAAAGTGGCCGCGCTGCGGTTGAACGGTGACCGGGCGGACATCCGTAAGAAGAGCGTACGAAGCGCGCTCGACCTGCTCTCGGGCGAACTCCATGAGAATGCGAGCGCACAGGATACGGAAGAGAACGGGGGGAATTGATGTTTGCAGCCCTGAGTGAACACGACATCGCTCCCCGCACGGCCGCAGCGCTAGGCGGTACGGTGGGGCGTGAAGGATGCGGCTACGCGGTCCGAGGAGGGAGCCACCGATGATTCTGCTCCGTCGCCTGCTGGGTGACGTGCTGCGTCGGCAGCGCCAGCGCCAAGGCCGTACTCTGCGCGAAGTCTCCTCGTCCGCCCGAGTTTCGCTCGGCTATCTCTCCGAGGTGGAGCGGGGGCAGAAGGAGGCATCCTCCGAACTGCTCTCCGCCATTTGCGACGCGCTTGACGTACGGATGTCCGAGCTCATGCGTGAAGTGAGCGATGAGCTGTCCCTGGCCGAACTGGCCGAGTCGGCAGCGGCCAGCGATCCGGTACCTGTACCGGTGCGCCCCATGCTCAACTCCGTCTCCGTTACCTCGGTGGCGGGTGTACCGACGGGGCGGGTGACCATCAAGGCACCCGCGGAAGCGGTGGACGTGGTCGCCGCCTGACCGTTCGGTTCGGTGTGAAGCCGAGGCCCCGGTTCTTCCCCAGCTGCGGGGGAGGACCGGGGCTTTCGTGTGCCTACGGGTGGATTTCGTGAGGCTTCTCGTGTGTCAGCGGGGCGATGGGGGGCAGGCGCGTGGATGAGAGACCGAGGAAGCCTTCCGAGTGGACTTGTCGGAGTCGTCGGACGCTTTCTCGGATGACCGTTTTGCTTCGTTTGTGCCATCGTGGGTGGTGCTGAACGGAACGGATTCCAGATCGGAGACGTGCATGTCTGTGGTGAAGAGCCCACTGTCCGAGACCGACCTCAAGACTGTCGGAGACGCCCTCCAGGGCGCTCTGGTGGATCTCCTCGACCTTTCTCTGGTGGCCAAGCAGGTCCACTGGAACGTGGTCGGGCCGCGGTTCAGGTCCGTGCACCTCCAGCTCGACGACGTCGTGGACACCGCTCGCCAGCACTCCGACACCGTCGCGGAGCGGGCGTCCGCGCTCGGCGTCAACCCGGACGGCCGAGCCGCGACGATCGCCAAGAGCACGGCCATGGCCTCCGTGTCCGAAGGCTGGATCAAGGACGTGGACGCGGTGAAGACCCTGGTCGACGCCCTCGGCGTGGTGATCGGGCGGATGCGCGAACGCATCGAGGCGACCGAGACACCGGACCCGGTCAGCCAGGACATCCTGATCACGCTGACCGCCGATCTCGAGAAGCACGCGTGGATGTTCCAGGCCGAGAGCGCCTGAGCGAAGACCATCACTCAACGGATTTCTCCGACGGAGGTACGAGCATGAGGAACGAAGGCGCGAAGGACAAGGTCACCGGCAAGGCGAAGGAAGCCATGGGCAAGATGACCGGCGACCGTCGCAAGGAGGCCGAGGGCAAGGCCGACCAGGCCAAGGGCAAGGCCAAGGACGCCATGGACGGGGCCCGTGACCGGGCGGACGGCGTCAAGGACTCCCTGAACGACGACAAGGACTGAACCCCTCGGTCTGCGGCGGAGCCCCCACTCGTGCGGTGGGGGCTCCGCGCTGAGAGGGGGCCGGCGCGGGGTGGTGCGGCCCGCGCTGTGCGCGCCGGGGGTGCAACGGTGCGCTCTCGCCCCGGAGGAACGGGCGCGACTAGGGTCCTTCGTTTGGATCAAGCCGGAGGAGGCAGCCATGGTACGGCGATGGGTGCCGGCGCTCGTTCTCTGCGGCGTGTGGTGGTGGGCCGTGCTGCGGCTGATACTGGCCCCGGCGCACGCCGGGGTGGTAGAGGGAGCGGTGGCGGCGGGCGGATGGGGGCTCAGCCTCCTGCCCGTGCACGTGGCCGCGACGGCCAGACCCCTCGGCATCTTCGACGCGGGTACGGGCCTGCTGCGACGCGGTACGACGTGGGCCCGGAGGAGAGCGGGAGCGTGGCGGCGGTGGGTGGTCAGGTAGGGGGCCTGGAGGGCCGCTCCGGCAGGTAGCCACGCCTTCTTTGGCAGCGGGGGTGCGTCAGGCGGGCCCCGGACCGGTCTGGCAGTTGGGGCACCAGTAGGCGGGGCGGTCGTCCTGTTCGGCAGCGCGGATCGGGGTTCCGCAGCGCAGGCAGGGACGGTGCGTCCGGCCGTAGACCCAGAGGTTTTCGCTCGGTCTCCGCGCGCGGGCGCCGGCGCTCGCGACGGTACGGGAACGGCCTCCGGCCGTCGTGACGCGGTTCGGGCGGTCGCGGTTGGCGTCGAGGAGCTGGTGCGCCGTGCTGACCAGCAGGGCGGCCGTCCGGGCGGGCAGCTCGCCGATGGGAAGCCAGGGCGTGGCGCGGGCCAGGAAGCAGAGCTCGGCCTTGTAGATGTTCCCGATGCCGGCCAGGTTGCGCTGGTCGAGCAGGGCCTCGCCGAGCGGGCGGGCGGGGTCGCTCAGCAGATTCCGCAGCGCCGTGTCGGCGTCCCAGTCCGGCCCGAGCAGATCGGGGCCGAGATGGCCGACCGCCTGCTCCTCGTCCTGGGTGCGCATGAGCTCCAGGACCGGAAGGCGGTAGCCGACGGCGGTGCGGGCCGCGTTGCCCAGGACGGCGCGGATCTGGTGGGCGGGGCCGCCGCGCCAGCGCTCGCCCGGGGCGTAGATCCGCCAGGCGCCGTCCATCCGCAGGTGGCTGTGCAGGGTGAGGCCGCCCTCGATCCGGGTCAGCAGGTGCTTGCCCCGGGCGGTGACGTCGAGGACGGCCCGGCCCGTGAGGTCTGCGGTGGCGATCCGGGGGACGCGGAGGTCGGACGTGGTGAGGACCTGTCCGGCCAGAGCGTGGTGCAGCCGCGCGGCGGTCTGCAGGACGGTGTCTCCTTCGGGCATGCCTCCATGATGCGTGGAACGGGAACGAGGGGGCCCGCCCCCGGCGGCCGGTCCGGGGTCACGTCGCGCGCAGGCGCAGGCCCCTCGGGGTGGCGAGGAAGCCGGCCGCCTCCAGCGTGCGCCCCAGGGGCGACGTCAGGGACGAGGCGCCGTTGGTGCGCTCGACGGTCACGGTGCCGAGGGCCCCGGCGCGGGCGGCCGAGGCCAGCGCTCCGGCCGCCGCCCGGAGCGCGGGATCGTCCGGATCGGTCGGCCAGGCCAGCAGCGTCTTGCCGCCGCGCTCCATGTACAGCGTCAGCTCACCGTCGACCAGGACCACGAGCGAGCCCGCCTTGCGGCCCGGCTTGTGCCCGGCCCCGTCCGGCGGCTCAGGCCACGGGAGGGCGGCGCCGTAGGCATTGGCCGGGTCGGCCGCCGCGAGCACGAGGGCGCGCGGGTCCGCGCCCGGCTCCGTACGGTCCCGGGCCGTGGACACCGCGCGGAGCCGGTCGACCGCGCCGTCCATCGCGAACTGGGCGGCCCCCAGCCCCTCCACGACGTACCCCCGGCGCGCCTGCCCGTTGTCCTCGAAGGCGGACAGCACCCGGTACGCCGCCGAGAAGCCGCCCTCGACGCCCTCGGCCTGCACCGCGCCCCGGGTCACCACTCCGTGGCGGTCGAGCAGCGTGCGTGCCAGGGCGTGGGCGCGGTGCGTGGGCTCGGGTTCCAGCGCCGGCAGCAGGGACCAGCGGCCCGAGACCGTGGGCGGCCCGGTGCGTGAGGCCGGGCGGGCGGCAGCGGTGAGGGTGCCGTAACGGCCGCGCGGCACATTCCGCCGGGCGCGGTGCGCGGTCGAGCCGGCCGTGCGGCCCGAGCCCAGGAGGGAGCGCAGCGGCGCGAGCGTGTCGTTGGTCAGACGTCCGGACCAGGCGAGGTCCCACAGGGCGTCCGCCAGTTGCGGATCGGTGCAGTCGGGGTGGGTGGTGGCGCGGACCTGGTCGGCGATCTGCCGGAAGAACAGGCCGTAGCCGCCGCCGAGAGCGGTCAGCACGGACTCGTGCAGTGCGCTGAGCTCCAGGGGGCGCGGCGGGGGGAGGAGCAGGGGCGCGCTGTCGGCGAGGTAGAGGGAGATCCAGCCGTCCTTGCCGGGGAGGGCGCCCGCGCCGGCCCAGACGACTTCGCCGGTCGTGGTCAGCTCGTCCAGGAGCGCGGGGGTGTATCCGGTGACCCGGCCGGGAAGGACGAGCCGTTCCAGCGCGGAGACGGGGACCGGAGCTCCCTGAAGCTGCTCAACGGCGCGGGCCAGTCCGTCGATGCCGCGCAGGCTGTTGCCGCCGAGGTGCTGCCACTGCGGCAGGAACCCGGCCAGGGCGGCGGGCGGGACCGGCTCCAGCTCGTGCCGGAGGGCGGCGAGCGAACGGCGCCGCAGCCGGCGCAGCACCGTGGCGTCGCACCATTCCTGGCCGATGCCGGCGGGATGGAACTCGCCCTGGACGATGCGGCCGGACGCCGCGAGCCGTTGCAGCGCACCGTCGGTGACGGCCGTGCCGAGGCCGAACCGGGCGGCCGCCGTGGTGGAGGTGAACGGGCCGTGCGTGCGGGCGTACCGCGCGAGGAGGTCGCCCAAAGGGTCCTTCACCGGCTCGGTGAACGCTTCGGGGACTCCGACCGGGAGCGCCGTGCCCAGGGCGTCGCGCAGCCGGCCCGCGTCCTCGACCGCCGCCCAGTGGGCCGCTCCGGCGATCCGGACGCGGATGGCGCGGCGGGCGGACTCCAGCTCCTTCGCCCAGTCGGACCCGGCCCCGCGCTCGGCCAGCTCCTCGTCGGTGAGCGGGCCGAGCACCCGCAGCAGATCCGCGACCCCCTCGGCGTCCTTGACCCGGCGGTCGTCCGCCAGCCACTGGAGCTCCCGCTCCAGCTCGGTCAGCACATCGGCGTCGAGCAGTTCGCGCAGCTCCGCCCTGCCCAGCAGCTCGGCGAGGAGCCGGGAGTCCAGGGAGAGCGCGGCGGCGCGCCGTTCGGCGAGCGGCGAGTCGCCCTCGTACAGGAACTGGGCGACGTATCCGAAGAGGAGGGAGCGGGCGAACGGGGAGGGCTCCGACGTGGTGACCTCGACCAGGCGGATGCGCCGGGCCTCCAGGTCGCCCATCACCTCAGTGAGCCCCGGTACGTCGAAGACGTCCTGGAGGCACTCGCGGACCGCTTCGAGAACGATGGGGAAGGAGCCGAACTCGGAGGCGACCTGGAGGAGCTGCGCGGCCCGCTGGCGCTGCTGCCAGAGCGGTGTGCGTTTGCCGGGGCTGCGGCGGGGAAGCAGCAGCGCCCTGGCGGCGCACTCGCGGAACCGCGAGGCGAACAGGGCGGAGCTGCCGACCTGGTCGGTGACGATCTGTTCGATCTCGCCCTTGTCGAAGGCCACATCGGCGGCGCCGACCGGGGGCTGGTCGCTGTCGAAGGCGGCAGGGGCCGGGGTGGGCGGCGCGGAGGCGCCCTTGCCCGGCTCCTGGACCGGATCCGCCGCCGGGTCGAAGTCGAGGAGGTCCAGGCCCATCATGTCGGCGTCGGGCAGCCGCAGCACGATGCCGTCGTCGGCGTGCATGACCTGCGCGTCCATCCCGTACCGCTCGGCGAGGCGGGCGCTGAGCGCCAGCGCCCACGGGGCGTGCACCTGCGCGCCGAACGGGGAGTGCACGACGACCCGCCAGTCGCCCAGCTCGTCCCGGAAGCGCTCGACCAGGATCGTCCGGTCGTCCGGGACATGACCGCAGGCCCGGCGCTGCTCGTCCAGATACGCCAGGACGTTGTCGACGGCCCAGGTGTCCAGCCCCGCGGAGAGCAGGCGATCCCGGGCGTCCTCGGGCGAGAGCCCGCCGAGCTCGCGCAGGAAGGCCCCCAGGGCGCGGCCCAGCTCCAGCGGGCGCCCCAGCTGGTCGCCCTTCCAGAACGGCAGCCGCCCGGGCACCCCGGGCGCGGGGGACACCAGGACCCGGTCCCGGGTGATGTCCTCGATCCGCCAGGACGTCGTGCCCAGCGTGAAGACATCGCCGACCCGGGACTCGTAGACCATCTCCTCGTCCAGCTCACCGACCCGGCCGCCGCCCTTCTTGGGGTCCGCTCCGGCGAGGAAGACCCCGAAGAGGCCCCGGTCGGGGATCGTCCCGCCCGAGGTGACGGCGAGGCGCTGCGCACCGGGCCGGCCCGTGACCGTACCGGCGACGCGGTCCCAGACGACGCGGGGCCGCAGCTCCGCGAAGGCGTCGGACGGATAGCGGCCCGCGAGCATGTCGAGGACGGCCGTGAACGCCGACTCCGGCAGCGAGGCGAAGGGGGCGGCCCTGCGGACCACCGCGAGCAGGTCGTCCGCCTGCCAGCTGTCCAGTGCGACCATCGCGACCAGCTGCTGGGCCAGCACGTCCAGCGGATTGGCCGGGACGCGCAACGCCTCGATCGAGCCCGTCCGCATCCGCTCGGTGACCACGGCCGCCTGCACCAGGTCGCCGCGGTACTTCGGGAAGACGACACCGGTGGAGACCGCACCCACCTGGTGGCCGGCGCGGCCGACCCGCTGCAGCCCGGAGGCGACCGAGGGCGGGGACTCGACCTGGATCACCAGGTCGACCGCCCCCATGTCGATGCCCAGCTCCAGGCTGGAGGTGGCGACCACAGCGGGCAGCCTTCCCGCCTTCAGGTCCTCCTCGACCTGCGCGCGCTGCTCCTTGGAGACCGATCCGTGGTGGGCCCGGGCGAGCAGGGCGGGAGCGCCCTTGGCCGCTCCGGACTCCGCCATGATCTCGGCGGGGGAGTGGGCCTCGGGCATGGTCTCGCCGGTGGCTCTCTCGTACGCGATCTCGTTGAGCCGGTTGCACAGGCGCTCCGCGAGGCGGCGGGAATTGGCGAAGACGATCGTGGAGCGGTGCGCCTGGACGAGATCGGCGATCCGCTCCTCCACATGCGGCCAGATCGACGGCTTCTCGGCCTGACCCGAGGTGTCGTCGGTGGCGGGGGAACCGCCCAGCTCCCCCAGATCCTCGACGGGCACGACCACCGACAGCTCGAACTGCTTGCTGGACGGGGGCTGGACGATCTCCACCTTGCGCCGGGGCGACAGAAAGCGCGCCACCTCGTCGACCGGCCGGACCGTGGCCGACAGGCCGATACGCCGGGCCGGCCGGGGCAGCAGCTCGTCCAGTCGCTCCAGCGATACGGCGAGATGGGCGCCGCGCTTGGTGCCCGCGACCGCGTGCACCTCGTCCAGGATCACCGTCTCGATGCCGGACAGGGCCTCGCGGGCCGAGGAGGTCAGCATCAGGAACAGCGACTCGGGCGTCGTGATCAGGATGTCCGGCGGCCGGGTCGCCATCGAGCGGCGCTCGGCGGCCGGGGTGTCGCCCGATCGGATCCCCACCCTGACCTCGGGCTCGGGCAGCCCCTGGCGCACCGACTCCTGGCGGATGCCGGTCAGCGGTGAGCGCAGATTGCGCTCCACGTCGACCGCGAGCGCCTTGAGCGGCGACACGTACAGCACGCGGCAGCGCTTCTTCGCCTCCGCCGGCGGAGGGACGGCCGCCAGCCGGTCCAGCGCGGCCAGGAAGGCGGCCAGCGTCTTGCCCGAGCCGGTCGGCGCGACGACCAGCACGTCCGACCCCTCGCCGATCGCCCGCCAGGCGCCCTCCTGCGCGGCGGTCGGCGCGCTGAAGGCCCCTGTGAACCAGCTGCGGGTCGCGGGGGAGAAGGAATCGAGTGCGGAGCCGGTCATGTCCCCCATCGTGCACCCCGCCACTGACAACGGCCCCGACAACCGCCCGGCGGGCCGCGGGGCCGACGGCCGGACCGCCCGCGGGCTGGGACAATCGCACCATGGCGCGAGCACAGCAACCGGGGGAGTGGGCGCGGCACTGGAGCTACGCGGAGCTGCCCGACCTCGACCTGCTGCGCGCCCGCTACATCCGGCACACCTTCCCGCGCCACAGCCACGAGGGCTACGTCGTCGCCACGGTGAGCCACGGAGTCGAGGACATCGGAACGCCCGCCGGGACCCTGCACGCGGGGCCCGGGACCGTCATCATGATCAACCCGGAAGTGCCGCACACCGCCCGCGCGGGCGTCCCCGAAGGCTGGGTGTACGACACGCTCTACCCGTCCGCGCAGGTGATCAACGACATCGCCGCCGATACGACGCGCCTGCGCGGCACCGTCGGATTCGCCGAGACCGGGGTGGCCGATCCGTACGCCGCCCGGCTGATAGCCGAGGTCCACCGGGCGGCCGAGGAGGGCAACGCCCTGGCCGCCGACAGCGTGTTGCGGGTCGTCGTCACCCGCCTGCTCACCCGGCACGGCACCTCGCTCCCCGTCTCGGCCCCCCGCGCCGCCGGCGCCCGCGACGCGGCACGCGCCCGGGCCGTCCTGGAAGCCCGGATGGCCGAGCCGCCGACGCTGGAGGCGCTCGCCGCCGAACTGGGCACGAGCCCCTTCGCGCTGCTGCGCGCATTCAAGAAGCAGTACGGCATGCCCCCGCACACCTGGCTCACCGACGCCCGGGTGCGGCGTGCGCGGCGGATGCTCGACGCGGGCACGGCCCCCTCCGTCGCGGCGGCGGAAGTCGGCTTCACCGACCAGCCGCATCTCAACCGTCACTTCACCCGGATCGTGGGAGTGACCCCCGGCGCCTACCAGCGCGAACGTGCAAGAACGTACAAGACCGGCCCGGAACGATCCCGGTAGCGTGCCGAACGTGGCAGAACAGACAGCACCCCTCCGCGCGACCGTCGAACCTCCCGGTGGCAGCACGCTAGCCGCCGGGACCAAGCCGGACTCGGCCGTCGTACGCGACGCACTCGGCGTCGGCATAGCCGTCGGCCTCTCCGGCTTCGCCTTCGGCGTCACCTCGGCGGGCTCCGGCCTGAGCCTGCTCCAGACCTGCGCGCTCAGCCTGCTCGTGTTCACGGGCGCCTCCCAGTTCGCCCTGGTAGGAGCGCTCGCCGCCGGCGGCAACCCGTACACCGCGGCCGCCGGGGCCTTCTTCCTCGGCGTGCGCAACGCCTTCTACGGCCTGCGGCTCTCCCAACTCCTCGCCCTGCCGCGCGCCCTGCGCCCGCTCGCCGCCCAGTGGGTCATCGACGAGACCACCGCCGTGACGCTGCCCCAGCCCACCCGGCGGGCCGCGCGGATCGGCTTCACCGTCACCGGGCTCACCCTTTACGTGCTGTGGAACCTGACCACCCTGGTAGGAGCGCTGGGCGCCGAGGCGCTCGGCGACACCGACGCCTGGGGACTCGACGCGGCCAGCCCGGCGGTCTTCCTCGCGCTGCTCGCCCCGATGCTGAAGTCCACGACGGAGCGCGTGACGGCGGCGCTCGCCGTCCTGCTCGCCCTCGGGCTCCTGCCGGTGCTGCCGGCCGGGGTGCCCGTGCTGCTGTCCGCGCTGGCCGCGCCCGTCGTCCTGTTCCTGCTGGGGCGTGCCAAGGGGCCCGGCCCGGGCAGGACCGGGACCGAGGACGCCGGCGCGACCCGGGCGGAGGAGGGCCGATGAACGTCTGGATCGCCATCGCGTTGACCTGCATCGGCTGCTACCTGGCCAAACTGCTCGGCCTTCTGGTGCCCGCCGGGGCGTTGGAACGTCCGCTGGTGCAACGTCTGGCCGCCTTGCTGCCGGTGGCCCTGCTGGCCGCGCTCACCGCCCAGCAGTCGTTCGGCGACGGACAGCACCTGGCCCTGGACGCCAGGGGTGCGGGGCTGGCGGCCGCAGCGCTGGCCCTTGTCCTGCGCGCCCCTTTCCTGGTGGTCGTGGGTGCTGCGGTGGCCGTCACCGCGGGGGTGCGCGCACTGGGCTAGGTGTATTGCCCTGTCCGGTAAGGGGCGTGTCTCCTGGAGCGTGCCCCTTACCGGCGTGCCCTTGCCGGCCGCGTCGCCCCTCACGCCAGGACGCGGCCGTGCGCCCTCAGTGTTTCCAGCGCCCTGAGGGTCACCAGAGGGCGCCCCTCCAGTGCCGTCCCGGGTGCCCACTGCCGCCAGGTGACCGGCCAGCCGCCGTCCGCCTCCTGTGCGGCGGCCAGATGGTCCAGCGAGCGCTCCATCTCGGTGTCGGAGAACCACCGCCGGGCGAGCGAAGCGGGGGTACGGGCGTAGTCGTACGGGAAGTGCTGCTCTCCCGGTGCGTACCCGGGGGCCACCGGGTACTCCGCGCGCCGGTCCGGATCGAGCACGGCGAGCCGCTGGTCGCGTACCAGGTGCCCCAGCCGTTCGGCGGCGGCCTCCGCCCGGGGCCGGTCCGGCACTCCGTCGAGGAAGGCGACCGCGGCCTCGATCTCGTACGGATGCGACACCTCAAGGGCGTCCACGGCGGACCAGCAGAAGTCGGTCGCCCGGAAGAGCCAGGCGTGCCACACCGCGTTGCGGTGCAGCAGCCCGACGACGGGGCCGGTGGCCAGCAGCTCGGCCGGCGGGTCGTCGACGATCGGGATGAAGGGGGCCGCCGGGTAGTCGCGCTGGGAGGGCAGCAACGCGGGCAGGGCGCCCTCCTTGGTGGACACATCCGTCAGATACCGGCAGATCCGCTCCACCCGCAGACCGCCGCACCGGCCGATGGAATCGAGGACGTTGAGCGCGTGGGCGGTGTGCAGGGGCTGACTGACAGGGCCCCTCAGGTCGGGTTCGAGCGCATGGCCGTAGCCGCCGTCCTCATTGGCATACGCGGTGAGAGCCGTCTCCACCGCGTCCGCGCCTCCCTCCAGATATTGATGGGCGAACCGCCGCTGTTCGAGGACACGGGCTGTGAGCCAGATGAACCGCTCGGCCCGGTCGAGGGGACTTGTTCCAGTTGCAGCCATGGATCGACCGTAGGGCTTCGGGCCCCCGAGCAGGGCCGATGCGGCCCGGCTGCACTCTCAGGAGCGGGATACTGAAGGCATGCGGTTGACGATTTTCTGGGAACGGATGGCGGACCACTTCGGCGCGGCCTACGCGGACTCCTTCGCACGCGACCATGTGATGGCCGAGCTGGGCGGACGTACGGTCAACGAGGCGCTGGCGGCCGGCTGGGAGGCGAAGGACGTCTGGCGCGGCGTCTGCGTCGCGATGGACATCCCCGCCGACAGGCGCTGACGGGGGCGGGAAGGGAAAGCCACCTTCCGGGGCGCGCGAGGCATTGTCACCCACATAGGCGAGACTTGCTCCGTGGCACCCACAGACGAGACCGCTCAGATCCAGCCGCCGAGCACGCCGCCCGTACCACCGGCCGCCCCACCGGCCGCGCCGTCCGGCGGCGGGCCCGCCCGCATGCCCGCATGGCTGCCGCGCGCCATGGTCCTCGCCCTCGCCCTCTACGCCTGCTTCCGGCTCGGCAGCTGGGCGTTCGACCAGCTCATCGGCCTGCTGATCAATGTGCTGATCTCCTTCTTCCTGGCGCTCGCCATCGAACCGGCCGTGAGCCGGATGTCCGCCCGCGGCATGCGCCGGGGCCTCGCCACCTTCCTCGTCTTCCTCGTCGTGCTGATCGCCGGGGCCGGCTTCGTCGTGCTGCTCGGCTCGATGCTCGCGGGCCAGATCGTCGACATGGTGGAGGACTTCCCGAAGTACCTCGACTCGGTGATCAACTGGGTCAACCAGACCTTCCACACGGAGCTCTCCCGTGTGGAGGTCCAGGACAGCCTGCTGCACTCAGACTGGCTGCAGAAGTACGTCCAGAACAGCGCGACCGGGGTGCTCGACGTCTCGGCGACCGTGCTCGGCGGCCTCTTCCGGCTGTTGACGATCTTCCTGTTCTCCTTCTACTTCGCGGCGGACGGTCCCCGGCTGCGCCGCGGGCTGTGCTCCGTGCTGCCCCCCGCCCGTCAGGCGGAGGTGCTGCGGGCCTGGGAGATCGCCGTCGCCAAGACGGGCGGCTATCTCTACTCGCGCGGCCTGATGGCGCTCATCTCCGGCGTCGCGCACTACATCCTGCTGGCCGCCCTCGGAGTGCCGTACGCGCCGGCGCTCGCGGTCTGGGTCGGACTCGTCTCCCAGTTCATCCCCACGATCGGCACCTATCTCGCGGGCGCCCTGCCGATGCTGATCGCCTTCACCGTCGATCCCTGGTACGCGCTGTGGGTCCTCGGCTTCGTCGTGGTGTACCAGCAGTTCGAGAACTACATGCTTCAGCCCAAGCTCACCGCGAAGACGGTGGACATCCACCCCGCCGTGGCGTTCGGCTCGGTCATCGCGGGCACGGCGCTCATGGGGGCCGTCGGCGCGCTGATCGCCATCCCGGCCGTGGCCACGCTCCAGGCGTTCCTCGGCGCGTACGTGAAGCGCTACGACGTCACGGACGACCCGCGCGTCCACGGCAGCCGCCCCGGCGTGCGGGGCGAGCCCTTGTGGACGCGCCTGAGACGGATGCGTTCCGCTTTCGCGGGCGAGGACGGCCGGGATACGGACGGGCAGCCGGACGGTGGCGAGTCCGAAGAGCCGAGGCGGCCGGAGGGGTCTGCCGGGCCGAGCGGCACCTGAGGCGCTGATTGCGCTGATCGATCTGCTGGACCCCCGACGGGAACGCTTCCCGCAGTTCAGGCTCGCCTACAGCCCTCGCAACGGTCCCCGGAGCTGACCGGACCGGCTCTTCGGGCCGCCCAGCGGAGGCGGCGTGGTGCGCTTGACACTAAAATCGAACATCCATTCTCATGGGATTCCGGCCGGGTTTTCCCGGGCCCGACCGTGGAGTTGTCCACAGGCCGGGAGGACGTCGAGGCCCATTGTCAGTGGCAGGGGTTAGCGTCTTTGACGTGAAGCGATCGACTCAAGCAAATCGGGTGGAACCCATGGCAGGAACCGACCGCGAGAAGGCGCTGGACGCCGCACTCGCACAGATTGAACGGCAATTCGGCAAGGGCGCGGTGATGCGCCTCGGCGAGCGGCCGAACGAGCCCATCGAGGTGATTCCCACCGGGTCCACCGCGCTCGACGTCGCGCTCGGCGTCGGCGGTCTGCCGCGCGGCCGTGTGGTGGAGGTGTACGGACCGGAGTCCTCCGGTAAGACGACGCTGACGCTGCACGCCGTGGCGAACGCGCAGAAGCTCGGCGGCTCGGTGGCCTTCATCGACGCGGAGCACGCCCTCGACCCGGAGTACGCGAAGAAGCTCGGCGTCGACATCGACAACCTCATCCTTTCCCAGCCGGACAACGGTGAGCAGGCCCTCGAAATCGTGGACATGCTGGTCCGCTCGGGTGCCCTCGACCTCATCGTCATCGACTCCGTCGCGGCCCTGGTGCCGCGCGCGGAGATCGAGGGCGAGATGGGCGACTCGCACGTGGGTCTCCAGGCCCGTCTGATGAGCCAGGCGCTCCGGAAGATCACCAGCGCGCTCAACCAGTCCAAGACGACCGCGATCTTCATCAACCAGCTCCGCGAGAAGATCGGTGTGATGTTCGGCTCGCCGGAGACCACCACCGGTGGCCGGGCGCTCAAGTTCTACGCCTCGGTGCGCCTCGACATCCGCCGGATCGAGACGCTCAAGGACGGCACCGACGCGGTCGGCAACCGTACCCGCGTCAAGATCGTCAAGAACAAGGTCGCGCCGCCCTTCAAGCAGGCCGAGTTCGACATCCTCTACGGCCAGGGCATCAGCCGCGAGGGCGGCCTGATCGACATGGGCGTGGAGCACGGCTTCGTCCGCAAGGCCGGCGCCTGGTACACGTACGAGGGCGACCAGCTCGGCCAGGGCAAGGAGAACGCGCGCAACTTCCTCAAGGACAATCCCGACCTCGCCAACGAGATCGAGAAGAAGATCCTGGTGAAGCTGGGCGTCGGGGTCCGGCCCGAGGACACCGCCGAGTCCGGGACGGACGCGGCGGGCGCCGCGGCTCCGGCCGACGCTGCGGCGAAGCCGGTGACGGCGACGGCAGGCAAGACCAAGCCGGCCAAGGCGGCCGCGGCCAAGAGCTGATCCGTGACGCGTCGTACAGAGTGGCCGGCCGGCGCCGCCGACCCCGGCGCGGCCCCCGGATCCGGTGAGGGAGCGGGACGCCGTTCCCGCTCCCGGTCCAGTGACAGCGGTTCCCCCTCCTCGTCGAGGGCCGAGAAGGGGGAACCGCGCGACCCGGTCGAGCAGGCTCGCAACATCTGCCTGCGCCTGCTCACCGGCACGCCGCGCACCCGCAAGCAGCTCGCGGACGCCCTGCGCAAGCGGGAGATCCCGGACGAGGCGGCCGAAGAGGTGCTGTCCCGTTTCGAGGACGTCGGGCTGATCGATGACGCCGCGTTCGCGGATGCCTGGGTGGAGTCCCGGCACCACGGCCGCGGGCTCGCCCGCCGGGCGCTGGTCCGTGAGCTGCGGACCAAGGGTGTGGACGCCGCCGTGATCGATGAAGCCGTCGGGCAACTGGACTCCGAACAGGAGGAGGAGACCGCGCGGGAGCTCGTCGCCCGCAAGCTCTGGTCCACCCGGGGACTGGACCGCGACAAACGGCTGCGCCGCCTCGCGGGCATGCTCGCCCGCAAGGGGTACGGCGAGGGAATGGCGCTGCGCGTGGTGCGGCGGGCGCTGGAGGAAGAGGGGGAGGACACGGAAGGGCTGGACGAGCCCTTCTGAGCCGGCGCCGCTACTGGCCGGCGCGTGCCGCGCGGCTGATGGTGGCGTCGACCAGCGCGAGGGCGTCCTCGGCTGTGCGTCCCGGGTAGCGGTTCCAGGGACCGATCAGCCCGGTCCAGCCCTGCGAGCGGAGCTCCGCGATGAGCCACGCCCCGGCCCGGTCGACCGTCTCCGCAGAGCCGTAGCCCAAGCGGTGCGCGGTGAGCATGGCGCCGCAGACGCAGCGAGCGCCCCGGATGTCGCGGAGCCGGTACGGGGTGTTCTGCCAGCCCCACTCGGTCAGGATCCGCCGGGCATGGGCGAGATGGACGGACGGCCGCACATCGGGCCGTCCGACGCGCCGCCATGCGTGGAGCCGGTCGGGCAGGATCGCACCGATACGCCCCGGGAGCGGGCGCTCGCGCGGCGCGGCGGGGGGCAGCGCCCGGACGGTCTCGGCGATCAGCCGGTCCACCGGCACGGAGAGCAGGGCGCGCCAGTCGGCAGCGGGTGCCGCTGCGTCTGGCACGTCGGCGGATGCGGGGGGCGGGGACTGGGGTGCGGATGCGGGCGCGGTCGCGTCCCAGCCGGTGACGATCTGCTGCCAGGCGTCCGTGTCATGGAGGCGCGCGGCCTGGGCGTCGAGTGCGTCGGGGGTGAGGGCGGCGGCGGTGGTCGGCATCGGTGCGTGCTCCCCGTCATAGCGGCGTACCGGCGCCCTGGTGGCGTTCCGGCGGGCAGGCGGGCAGGCCGGAACGGCCGCGCCCGCCGTGAGGCGAATGTCCGCCCGCCATCCGGGCCGCTCCACCTGAGCGAGGCCATACGGGTGTGTCACGGGGCATTCCGGTGGCAGCCACGGCTGGGACGAGGGCGGTCGGACACGGTGAGCCTGGCCGCTCCTGAGCGCGGTGCCGGGCGGTGAGCGGCGCCGCCCCCTGGCGCGAAGTCGCGCGTCCGGCGGCGCGCCGGTCTCGCGCCCCCTGGCCCCGGCGTCCGGCGGTGCGCCGGTCTCACAGCCCTGCCCCGGCCCAGGCGTCCGGCGTTGAGCCGCACCGCCGCCCTGCGCGGACG
>NZ_JBNCLI010000010.1:231497-356304 GCF_049844595.1 Streptomyces sp. DT224 | reverse complement strand
ACGCGCATCCGCGTACCGCGCGCAGCCGTACGCCGCAGCCCCGCCGGCCGCTCCTGAGCGCGGTGCCGGGCGGTGAGCGGCGCCGCCCCCTGGCGCGAAGTCGCGCGTCCGGCGGTGCGCCGGTCTCGCGCCCCCTGGCCCCGGCGTCCGGCGGTGCGCCGGTCTCACAGCCCTGCCCCGGCCCAGGCGTCCGGCGTTGAGCCGCACCGCCGCCCTGCGCGGACGCGCATCCGCGTACCGCGCGCAGCCGTACGCCGCAGCCCCGCCGGCCGCTCCTGAGCGCGGTGCCGGGCGGTGAGCCGCTCCCCGTCTTCGACGCGGCCGCACCTCGCCCACGTAGGGAGCCACGCCTGCCCCCCAACTGCGCCACGCTCCCGCAGGCGGCCGCACCCGGACCGCACGGCCCCGTCCACCCTCACCGGCCGACCGGAGACGGACGCCTCATGATGCTGCGCTATGCCCTGCGGACGATCCGGCACCGCAAGGCGGGATTCCTCGGGGCGTTCCTCGCCCTCATGTGTGCCGCCGCACTCGTCACCGCCTGCGGCACCCTGCTGGAGACCGGCCTGCGCGGCCGGATCACCATCGAGCGGTACGCGGCCACCCCGCTGATCGTCTCGGCCGACCAGAACGTCCACCGCACGACCGTCAAGCACAAGGGCAACGGCAAGACGACGACCACGCACAAGGCGCAGCCCGTCGCCGAACGGGCCTGGCTCCCCGCAGCCACCGCCGACCGGCTGCGCCACCTGCCGGGTGTCCGCGCGGTCGTCCCCGAAGTGACCTTCCTCGCCCAGCCGCTCGGGCTCCCCGCCCACGGCTCGCCGGCGCCACCCGCCGCCAGGTGCTGCGGATGCTCCGCACCGAGACCCTGTCGGTCCTGGTGATTTCCGCGGCCCTCGGCACCGGTATCGCGCTAGCCGTGCTGACCGCGTTCAGCATCGGCATGACGGGGAGCGCGGCGCCCTGTGTCCTGCCCCTGGTGTCTGGGGCCGTGGTCGGCGTCGCCGCGCTGCTCGCCCTGGTCGCGACGGCGCTGCCCGGACGGTTCGCGCTGCGGACCCGTCCGGTGGAGGTGGCCGCGGGCCGGTGACGAGAAGGCAATGAGGGGGGTGGCCCGAGCCGCCCCCCTCGTCTCACGTCTCGACCGGAAGGCCCGCCGCGCGCCACGCCTGGAAGCCGCCCACCAGATCCGTCGCCCGGTACAGGCCGAGGCGGTGCAGCGACTCGGCCGCCAGGCTCGACGCGTACCCCTCGTTGCAGATCACCACCACCCGCAGGCCGTGGTCCACCGCCTCCGGGACACGGTGGCTTCCCCGCGGGTCCAGCCGCCATTCCAGCTCGTTGCGCTCGATGACCAGCGCCCCCGGGATCAGCCCGTCCCGCTCGCGCAGCTCCGCGTAGCGGATGTCCACGAGCAGGGCGCCCTCGGAGGCCGCCGCCCACGCCTCCTGCGGGCCGAGCCGTTCGTAACCGGCCCTGACTCGCTCCAGCAACTCATCGATCCCAAGGTGTTCGTCGCTCACTGCCAGTCCTCGGGTTTCTCGGTCTGCTCCAGGCGGAGCACCGCGCCCGTACGGCTGTAGCGCCGGATGCGTGGCAGCGGCGGGTAGTACGCGTGGACGGAGACGGCGTGGTCCGTGAGGGATTCGTTCAGCACCTCGTGGACGTGATGGCGGCCGAAGGCCCTGCCCCGGCCGGGGGTCAGTTCCCGGGTGCGGTCGATGTCCTCGGCCAGTTCCAAGGTCTTCCAGCCGTCGGTGGGCAGCCGGGCCGCGAGGGAGTGCTCCCTGAGCGTGCCGGCCGCGGTGAGAAAGGCGCCGACCGAGTCGGCGTGGTCGTGCCAGCCGGTGCCGGTACCCGGCGGCCAGCCGATCAGCCACGCCTCGCTGCCACCGGGACCGTCGAGCCGGATCCAGGTCCGGCCCTCGGGGTCGAGGGGAAGGGAGGCGATGAGTGCGGTGTCCTCGGCGGTGCGGCGGACGAAGTCGAGCAGTTCCGCCGCGGTCGGAGCCGGAGCGGACGTGCGCGTGGGCACGGGGACAGCGGGGAAGGGAGAGGCAGACACGGAGACCGTCCTGAGAGTTCGCGCGGACGCCCCGCCGTACGGCACAGCGCACGGCGAAGTCAGGTGAAGGCGATTCAGCAGGAAGGGCGACACACGCAGCCCGCATAGCGGAGCAGGTCCATATGGACCCTCCGCCACAGGCGCACATCGGTGTCGGTCATGACCGGGAGTAGACCATGCGCGCCCGTGCGGGTCAATTGACGTCCGCGGTCCTGTCGGCACGCACCGACGTCCGGGCCGCGCCGCCGCGCGCCGCGTCCGCTGCCGCGAACAGCTCGGCCGGACGCACCCCGCCGAACGCCTCCACGAGATGCCCGTCCGGCCTGACCAGCAGGACCGTGTGCGCGGAGGCCCCCGGATAGCTCTCCGCCACCAGCAGTTCGGCCTTCACCGGCAGCCCCGCGACGGCCTCCGCCAGCCGGGGCATCACTCCGGCGCGCATCCAGTGGCGCCGGTCCCACACTCCGGTGCCGGGCGCCACCAGCACCACGAGCAACTGCCCCTGTCCCAGCCGCTCCCGCAGCCGCACCGGGGTGCCGTCGGGCGCCGTGACCCGCACATCGGTCACCGGCGCACCGGGGGGCGTGCCCACCGAGGTGTGCGCCTCGGTGCGCGCGGGCGCAAGGGGGGACAGGGCGTAGGAGGGGGGCGCACCGAGGGGGCCGCAGCCCAGATGCCCGTCCATCAGCAGGGTGTCGTGCCCCCGTGCGCTCCCCGGTACGAGCGTCCGCAGACCCCCGCCGCCCCGCAGTATCGGCAGCGACTGGTCGGCGGCACGCAGCCGTGCGGCGACGGCGGCCCGTCGCTCGGCCTGATAGCTGTCGAGGAGCGCGTCGGACGCCCCGTGGTGCCAGGCCAGGGCCAGCTTCCAGGCCAGGTTCTCCGCGTCCCGCAGCCCCTCGTCGAGCCCTTGGGTTCCCAGGGCGCCCAGCAGATGGGCGGCGTCCCCGGCCAGGAAGGACCGCTTCACCCGCCACCGGCGGGCCAGCCGGTGGTGCAGCGTGTAGACCCCGGTGTCCAGCAGCTCGTACGGGGGAGTCTCGCCGCACCAGCCGGCCAGCGTGTCCCGGACCCGGGTGACCAGCGCGTCCGGCGTGACCAGTTCGCCGCGCGCGGGCAGCAGCCAGTCCAGCCGCCACACGTCGTCGGGCAAGGGCCTGGCCGTCACCTCGGCGCCCCCGGTGCGCCACGGGGGCGACCGGTGCAGCACGGCCTCGCCGGGCCGGGGCAGCTCGGCGCGCAGTGCGGCCACGGCGTGCCGTTCCACCGCCGTACGCCCGGGAAACCGGATGTCGAGGAGTTTGCGCACGGTGGACCGGGCCCCGTCGCAGCCGACCAGGTAACTCCCGCGCCACCAGGTCGATCCGGGCTCCCTGGTGTGCACGGTGACCCCGTCAGGGTCCTGCTCCAGGGTGTCGATCCGGCTGGGCCCGGCGGTCCCCACCAGCTCCTGCGCGGCCACCGCGTCGCGCAGACCCCGTACGAGCGCGTGCTGCGGTACGTGGACGGGGGCGGCCGGCACACCGCTGCCCGGGACCGGGTCCTCGCCGAGGGGCAGCTCGCGCACCAGATGCCTGCGCCGCACCGAACGCCAGCCGGACCAGCGCAGCCCCTCGTCCCGTAGCGCCTTGCAGCCCAGCCGCTCCAGGAAGGCCGCGGTGTCCTCGCGCAGGACGACCGTGCGGGCGGGGCGGGTCTCGTCGTTGTCGGGGTCCTCGTCGAGCAGCACGGACGGCACGCCCTGCGCGGCGAGGGCGAGCGAGAGCGCCAGGCCGACCGGCCCGGCGCCGACGACGATCACCGGGTCCACGGCGCGTCCCCCGTCGAGAGGCTGGTGCAACGGAACGGAAGGTGCGCGGGCGTCGAAGGGAGTGCTGCGGCGTCGGGGACTCGGTGCGCGATCACAGAACGTATGCAACCTACTGCCGGTGCTTGCGTCAAGCGACGCCGGAACGCGGCGAGGGGCGGTGGCAGGTGTGCCACCGCCCCTCGCGGGCGTCGTGCGACGAGCCGTCAGACGGCGCGTCCGTCGTCCACGTTGAGCGACGGCGCACCGATCGTCTCCAGTTCGCCCCCCGGGCCGGTGCCCACGACCGCGCCCGTGCTCTTCTTCCCGCGCCGGAGCCACCGCTCCAGCCAGCTCGCGAAGGACGTCAGGGCGAAGTTCAGCGCGAGGTAGACCACCGCGACGATCGTGAAGCATGCGATGGTGTTGGAACCGTAGTTCGCGGACATCGGCCGGACCGACGCGAGCAGCTCCGGGAAGGCGAGCACCGCGCCGCCGAGGGCGGTGTCCTTCACGATCACCACGAGCTGGCTGACGATGGCCGGCAGCATCGCGGTGACCGCCTGCGGCAGCAGCACGAAGACCATCGTCTGGCCCTTGCGCATGCCGATCGCCTTGGCCGCGTCCGTCTGCCCGCGGGGGAGCGTCAGGATGCCGGCCCGCACGATCTCGGCGAGCACCGAGGCGTTGTAGAGCACCAGGCCCGTCACCACGGCGTACAGCACACGCGTGTCCGGATCGAGGTCGGTGTACTCGGAGTACGCCTGGTTGGCGATGATCATCAGCAGCAGTACGGGAATGGCGCGGAAGAACTCCACGACCACCCCGCTCGGAACGCGCACCCAGCGGTGGTCCGAGAGCCGCCCGATGCCGAAGAGCGCACCCAGCGGCAGTGCGATGATCAGGGCGAAGAATGCCGCCTTGATCGTGTTCTGGAAGCCCGGCCAGATGAACGTTTCCCACGCCTGGGTGCCGGCGAAGAACGGCTTCCACTTGACCCAGTCGAGCTGGTGCTTCTCGGCGAGGCCGTCGTACACCCACCACACCACCGCCGCGGCGGCCAGCACGAAGAGCACGGTGTACAGGAGGTTGCGCCGCTTGGCGCGGGGCCCCTGCGCGTCGTAGAGGACGGAACTCATCGCTTCACCGCCACCTTCTTGGCGACCCAGCCGAGGATGAGACCGGTCGGGAGGGTCAGGATGATGAAGCCGAGGGCGAAGATGCCCGAGATCAGCAGCAGCTGTGCCTCGTTCTCGATCATCCCCTTCATCAGATACGAGGCTTCCGCCACACCGATCGCCGAAGCGACGGTGGTGTTCTTCGTCAGCGCGATGAGTACGTTGGACAGCGGGTTGACCACCGACCGGAACGCCTGCGGGAGGACGATCAGCCGCAGCACCTGGCCGAAGCCGAGCCCGAGTGCCCGGGCCGCCTCCGCCTGGCCGACCGGCACCGTGTTGATGCCCGAACGCAGGGACTCGCACACGAACGACGCGGTGTAGACGACGAAGGCGAGCACCGCGAGCCGGAAGTTGACGACCTTGATGTCGGTGGCGCCGAGGGCGATGTTGAGCGTGGAGTACAGACCCAGCGAAGCGAACATGATGATCACGGTCAGCGGAATGTTCCGGACCACGTTCACATAGGCGGTCGCGAAACCGCGCATCAGGGGGACCGGGCTGACCCTCATGCCGGCCAGCAGCGTTCCCCATATGAGGGAGCCGAGGGCGGAGAACACGGTGAGCTTCACCGTGACCCAGAAGGCCCCCAGCAGGTCATAACCATCAAGAAAGTCGAACACGATCTCCCGTGCTTCCACGTGTAGGAGGGCGCGGCGCGCCGTCGTTCAGCGGCGGCGCGCCCGGTCAGCCCTGCTTCACTTGACGACGTTGCCGATCTTCGGGGCGGGCTCGTTCTTGTAGCCGGCCGGCCCGAAGTTGGTCTCGACCGCCTTGTCCCACGAACCGTCCTTGACCATCTTGGTCAGCGCGTCGTTGATCTTCTTCTTGAGGTCGGCGTCGCCCTTCTTCAGACCGATGCCGTAGTTCTCGTTGGTCATCTTGAAGCCGGCCAGCTTGAACTTGCCCTTGTTGACGTCCTGCGAGGCGTAGCCGGCGAGGATGCTGTCGTCCGTGGTCAGCGCGTCGACGGCCTTGTTCTCCAGGCCGGTCAGGCACTCGGAGTAGCCGCCGTACTCCTGCAGCTGCGCCTTCGGGGCCAGCTTGTCGTGGACGTTCTGCGCCGAGGTCGAACCGGTGACCGAGCAGAGCTTCTTGTTGTTCAGGTCCTCGGGCTTCTTGATCGAGTCGTCGTCCGCGCGGACCAGGATGTCCTGGTGGGCCAGCAGGTACGGACCGGCGAAGTCGACCTTCTGCAGGCGCTCGTCGTTGATCGAGTAGGAAGCGACGATGAACTTGACGTCACCGCGCGAGATCGCCGTCTCGCGGTCGGCGCTCTTCGTCTCCTTGAACTCGATGTTCTTGGCGTCGTAGCCAAGTTCCTTGGCGACGTACGTGGCGACGTCGACGTCGAAGCCGGTGTACTTGCCGTCCGGGGTCTTCAGGCCGATACCCGGCTGGTCGATCTTGATGCCGATGGTGATCTTCTTGCCGCCACCCGAACCGGCCGAGTCGTCCTTGTCGTCGGAACCACAGGCGGTGGCGGTGAGGGCGAGGGCGAGCACGGCGGCCGAGGCGGCGGTGACCTTACGAAGCTGCATGGTGAGATTCCCTAGATTTGACGTGATGTGAGTGATCAGCAGGTACGGAAGCCGGTGCTGAAGGCTCCATCAGTGGTGAAGGATCTTCGACAGGAAGTCCTTGGCCCGGTCACTGCGCGGGTTGCTGAAGAACTGGTCGGGCGTGGCCTCTTCGACGATCTTCCCGTCCGCCATGAAGACGACCCGGTTCGCCGCGGAACGCGCGAAGCCCATCTCGTGGGTGACGACGACCATCGTCATCCCCTCGCGGGCGAGCTGCTGCATGACCTCCAGCACCTCGTTGATCATCTCCGGGTCGAGCGCGGAGGTCGGCTCGTCGAAGAGCATGACCTTCGGGTCCATCGCCAGGGCCCGGGCGATCGCGACGCGCTGCTGCTGGCCGCCGGACAGCTGGGAGGGGTACTTGTCGGCCTGGGTTCCGACGCCCACCCGGTCGAGCAGCGCACGCGCCTTGTCCTCGGCCGCCTTCTTGTCCGTCTTGCGGACCTTCAGCTGGCCGAGCATCACGTTTTCCAGGACCGTCTTGTGGGCGAAGAGGTTGAACGACTGGAAGACCATGCCGACGTCGGCCCGCAGCCGCGCCAGCTCCTTGCCCTCCGCGGGCAGCGGCTTCCCGTCGATCGTGATCGCGCCCGAGTCGATCGTCTCCAAGCGGTTGATCGTGCGGCACAGCGTGGACTTACCGGACCCGGACGGCCCGATGACGACCACGACCTCGCCGCGGGCGATCGTCAGGTCGATGTCCTGGAGCACATGCAGCGCGCCGAAGTGCTTGTTGACGTTGCTCAGCACAACCAGATCGCCGGCGGGCGCGGGTGCAGCGTCCTCGGCGCCCTTGGTCACTGAAACTCCGCTCATCGGCTTCTTGCTCCGTCCTCCTCGGTTGGGAAGGACCCTAGTGACGCAGTGCTACGAACGTCATTACATCTGAGCGGAAATTGAGCATAACGATCCGGCGGCAACCGGACACTCCGCGTGAACGGGACGTCACGCCGGTCGTACCGGCCGTACCGGGTGCATAACGGAAACCCGGATACACCGGACAGGCCCTTGACTGTCCACCCCTGATCGGCGTGGATTCCCTGGTACACCCCTACGTGAAACACCCCGGAACGGGGAAGTGACCGGGGGCGTACACGACCATGCGGACCGACCGCCGACCCGCACCGCTGCCAAGAGGGGGGCCATGAGACTGCTGCTCGTCGAGGACGACAACCACGTCGCCGCCGCCCTGTCCGCGATCCTCGCCCGGCACGGCTTCCAGGTGGTCCACGCCCGCAGCGGCGACGAGGCCCTGCAGGCGCTCCTGCCCGCGGACACCGAGCCCTTCGGCGTCGTCCTCCTCGACCTCGGCCTTCCCGACCAGGACGGCTACGAGGTGTGCGGGAAGATCCGCAAGCGCAGTTCCGTGCCGGTGATCATGGTCACCGCCCGTGCCGACGTACGCTCCCGCATCCACGGACTCAACCTCGGCGCCGACGACTACGTGACCAAGCCGTACGACACCGGCGAACTGCTGGCCCGTATCCACGCGGTCAGCCGGCGCAAGGCGAGCAACGAGGACACCGTGTCCACGCCCGTCGCGGCGCTGCGCCTGGGGCACGTCAGCATCGAGCTGCCCACCCGCCGGGTCAGTGTGGACGGCACGGAAGTGCAGCTCACCCGCAAGGAGTTCGACCTGCTCGCGCTGCTCGCCCAGCGGCCCGGTGTGGTCTTCCGCCGCGAACAGATCATCAGCGAGGTGTGGCGCACCAGCTGGGAGGGAACGGGCCGCACGCTGGAGGTGCACGTCGCCTCGCTCCGTTCCAAACTGCGGCTGCCCGCCCTGATCGAGACGGTGCGCGGGGTCGGCTACCGCCTCGTCTCCCCGTCCGCGTAGAGGCGTACGTCCCCGGTGCGTACCCGGCTGCTCCCGCTGCTCATCGTCCTGATGGCGAGTGTCCTGCTCGCCCTCGGCTTCCCGCTCGCCGTCAGTGTGGCCGCCGCCGAACAACAGCGCGTCGTGATCGACCGCATCGACGACACGGCACGCTTCGCCGCACTCGCCCAGTTCATCACCGAGCGCACCCGCGGCTACGACGAACGGCGCCGTACCCTCCAGACCGAGTTGGAGACGTACAACTCGGTCTACGGGATCCGCGCCGGTGTCTTCTACCGCGACGACTCCGCCATGGCGAAGGCCCCGGAAGCCTGGCGGCTGCCCGTCGAGGGGGAGGGGCGCGCCGCGTTCAGCGAGGCGCTGCTCGGCCGCCGCAGCCACGACCCGCCCCAGGTCTGGCCCTGGCAGAACGGCCGCGTGGTCGTCGCCTCGCCCGTCGTGCGCGACGGGGACGTCATCGCCGTCGTCGTCATCGACTCGCCCACCGGCCAGATGCGCGGCGACACGATCCGCGGCTGGCTGCTGATCGCGGCGGGCGAGGCGGTCGCGATGCTCGTCGCCGTCGGTGCCGCGATCCGGCTCACCGGCTGGGTCCTGCTGCCTGTCAAAACCCTGGACGCCGCGGCCCACGACATCGCCAGCGGCCGGATGCGCTCCCGGGTCGCCGCGTCCGGCGGCCCGCCGGAACTCAGGCGGCTGGCCCGCTCGTTCAACGAGATGGCCGACAACGTCGAGGACGTGTTGGAGCAGCAGCGCGCCTTCGTCGCCGACGCCTCCCACCAGCTGCGCAACCCGCTGGCCGCCCTGCTGCTGCGCATCGAACTGCTCGCCCTCGAACTGCCGGAGGGCAACGAGGAGATCGCCTCCGTGCGCACCGAGGGCCGCCGCCTGGGCCAGGTCCTGGACGACCTCCTGGACCTCGCGCTCGCCGAGCACGCCGAGAGCGACCTCCGGCTCACCGACATCGGCGCCCTCACCGCCGAACGGGTCGCGTCCTGGCGGCCGGTGGCCGAGGAGAAGGGCGTACGGCTCCGGGCCGACGGACCGCCCGCCGTCACCGCCTGGGCGGACCCCATCGCCCTGTCCAGCGCGCTCGACGCCATCATCGACAACGCCCTCAAATTCACGCCCGCCGGCGAGGAGGTCCGCGTCACCGTCGCCTCCGGCAGCCAGGACGTGACAGTGGTCGTCGCGGACGGCGGCCCCGGCCTCACCGACCAGGAGCTGGAACGCGTCGGGGACCGCTTCTGGCGCAGCTCCCAGCACCAGAACGTCCAGGGCTCGGGCCTCGGCCTCTCCATCTCGCAGGCGCTCCTCGCGGCGGGCGGAGGCTCGCTCTCGTACGCGCGCAGGGAACCGTCCGGGCTCAGCGTGACGGTCTCCGTGCCGCGCCACGACCCCAAGGGCTGAGGAGCGCGCCCGCACTCCCGCAGCCGCCCCGCGCGGCCGGGGAAGGCCCTACGGCTTGACCGAGCGGTAGTAGCGCTTCGCCCCTTCGTGCAGCGGGAGCGGATCGGTGTAAATGGCCGTCCGCAGGTCCACCAGCTGCGCCGCGTGCACCTCGCGCCCGATGCGGTCGCGGCTGTCGATCACGGTCCTCGTGAACGCCTCGGTCATCGCCGCGTCCGTGCGGTCCGTGGTGACCAGCACGTTGGCGACCGCCACCGTGGGCACGGCCTGGCCCTGCTGAGCGTTGCGGTACGCGTCGGCGGGCATCACGGCCGACCGGTAGTAGCGGGTGGAACCGCCCGCCGCCTGGAGCTCCTTGATCAGCGGTTCCTCCAGGGGGACCAGCCGGACCGCGAGCCGGGCCGACAGATCGGTCACCGCCGTCGTGGGCAGCCCGCCCGACCAGAAGAACGCGTCGAGGCTGCCCTCCTCCAGCAGCTTCGGCATCATGTCGATGCCCACCGGCAACGGCGTCACATCGTGGACCGGATCGAGACCGGCGGCCGTCATCAGCCGGTCCGCGACCAGCTTCACCCCGGAGCCCGACTGCCCCACCGCGACCCTACGGCCGCGCAGATCCGCCACGCTGTCGATGTCCGAGTCCCGCTTCACGATCAGCTGTATGTAGTCGTCGTACAGCCGGACACAGCCGCGCAGCCGCTCGTAGCCGGGCCTGCGGGCACGCAGATAGGTGGCGACGGCGTCGGTGGTGGCGATGGTGAAGTCCGCCTCGCCGGTCGCGACCCTGGCCAGGTTCTGCTGCGAGCCCTCGCTCGTCTGGAGCTCTATCGACACATCGGGCAGATCCTTGGCCAGGGCTTTCTTCAGCCGCTCCCCGTACTTCTGGTAGACGCCGCTGCGCACCCCCGTGCTGAACGACAGGGTGCCGGTGGGCGCCGGGTCGCGGAGCGGGAGCAGCCACCAGAGCAGCAGCCCGAGCACGACGGCGAGGGCGGCGCCCGCCCGCAGGGAGCGACGCCGGCCGGTTCGGGACAGGGCCGGGAGCATGGCGGCGATCCTGCCAGGTGGTTCCCGGCCGTGGCCAGGGGCGTCGTCGGATCGCTCGCCCGAGACGGAGAGAGCCCGGACACCACCTACCCTGGTCACATGAGCAGCGGCAACCGGAGCGAAGCAGTGGACGTCAGAAAAAGCTATGAGGTGCGCACCTACGGGTGTCAGATGAACGTCCACGACTCCGAGCGTTTGTCGGGGCTCCTGGAGGACGCCGGCTACGTCCGCGCGCCCGAGGGCTCGGACGGCGACGCCGACGTCGTCGTCTTCAACACCTGCGCGGTCCGCGAGAACGCCGACAACAAGCTCTACGGCAACCTCGGCCGGCTCGCCCCCATGAAGACCAAGCGCCCCGGCATGCAGATCGCCGTCGGCGGCTGCCTCGCCCAGAAGGACCGCGACACCATCGTCCAGCGGGCTCCCTGGGTCGACGTGGTCTTCGGCACGCACAACATCGGCAAGCTGCCCGTGCTGCTGGAGCGCGCCCGCGTCCAGGAGGAGGCGCAGGTCGAGATCGCCGAATCCTTGGAAGCGTTCCCCTCCACGCTGCCCACGCGCCGCGAGTCCGCGTACGCCGCGTGGGTCTCCATTTCCGTCGGCTGCAACAACACGTGCACCTTCTGCATCGTTCCGGCCCTGCGCGGGAAGGAGAAGGACCGCCGCACCGGCGACATCCTCGCCGAGATCGAGGCCCTGGTCGCCGAGGGTGTCTCGGAGATCACCCTGCTCGGCCAGAACGTCAACGCGTACGGCTCCGACATCGGCGACCGCGAGGCGTTCTCCAAGCTGCTGCGCGCCTGCGGGAAGATCGAGGGCCTGGAGCGCGTCCGCTTCACCTCGCCGCACCCGCGCGACTTCACCGACGACGTCATCGCCGCCATGGCCGAGACGCCGAACGTGATGCCTCAGCTGCACATGCCGATGCAGTCCGGTTCGGACAAGGTCCTCAAGGCGATGCGCCGCTCCTACCGTCAGGAACGCTTCCTCGGGATCATCGAGAAGGTGCGGGCCGCGATGCCCGACGCCGCGATCTCCACCGACATCATCGTCGGCTTCCCCGGCGAGACCGAGGAGGACTTCGAGCAGACGATGCACGCGGTCCGCGAGGCGCGCTTCGCGAACGCCTTCACCTTCCAGTACTCCAAGCGGCCCGGCACCCCCGCCGCCGACATGGAGGACCAGATCCCCAAGGAGGTCGTCCAGGAGCGCTACATGCGCCTCTCCGCCCTCCAGGAGGACATCTCCTGGGAAGAGAACAAGAAGCAGGTCGGCCGCACCCTGGAGGTCATGGTCGCCGAGGGCGAGGGGCGCAAGGACGGCGCCACCCACCGGCTGTCCGGCCGCGCCCCCGACAACCGCCTGGTCCACTTCACCAAGCCGGAGCAGGACGTCCGCCCCGGTGACGTGGTGACCGTCGAGGTCACCTACGCCGCCCCGCACCACCTGCTCGCCGAGGGCACCCCGGCCGCCGTGCGCCGGACCCGCTCGGGCGACGCCTGGGAGAAGCGCAATGCGGCCGAGGCGGCCAGGCCGGCCGGCGTCATGCTCGGCCTGCCGGGCATCGGCGCTCCGGCACCCCTGCCCGCGAGCGCGGCCCCGGGCTGCGGCTGCGACTGAGGTACGGGCGAGGGGTCGCCCGGGCCCGAAGCAGCCGCTTCCCCCGGGCCGCCCGGTGAGCCCGGGGGAGGGGCCGCAGTACGCTGCCGACCATGCTTGTCGCCGCCGCTGTCTGCCCCTGTCCGCCGCTGCTCGTCCCCGACGTGGCCGCCGGTGCCGCACCCGAGCTGGACGACGCCAGAAGGGCGTGCACCGATGCCCTGGGCGCCCTCGCCGCCTCCCGGCCCGACCTGCTCGTGGTGATCGGCCCGGCCGGCCCCGCCGGGCGCGGCACCCACCCCGAGGGGGCCGCCGGCGGCTTCCGGGAATTCGGCGTCGATCTGGAGGTCCGGCTCGGCCGGGACCGGGGAGAGCGCGACGGCCGCCCCCTCCCGCCCTCGCTCGCGGTGGGAGCCTGGCTCCTCGCCCGTACGGGATGGGGCGACGCCCCCGTGGAGGGCCTCGGTGTGGGCGAGCCACTGGAGACCGCGCGCTGCACGGAGACCGGGCGGGAGCTCGCCCGCCGGGCGGACCGGGTGGCGCTGCTGGTGATGGGCGACGGCAGTGCCTGCCGCACCCTGAAGGCCCCGGGCTACCTGGACGAGCGCGCGGCAGCGTTCGACGCGGAGGCCGCGCGGGCCCTGGGCGACGCCGACCCGGAGGCGCTGGCCGCGCTGGACGAGGCACTCGCGTACGAACTCAAGGCCGCGGGGCGTGCGCCCTGGCAGGTGCTGGCGGGGGCGGCCGAGGGGGCCGGTCTGGCCGGCCGGCTGCTGTACGAGGACGCGCCGTACGGGGTGGGCTACCTGGTCGCCACCTGGTCCTGACGCCTGAGGACGCGCGGAGGGCCCCGGAGCGGTCACCGCGGTCACCGCTCCGGGGCCCTCCCCGCACTCCGCTCAGGCTGAGGGCGGGGGCGGGGGCGGCGTCGCGCCGCCGCCGTCCTTGTTCGCCAGCTTGTCCACCGCGTCCTTGGCCTTCTGCCGGCCCGTCACGATCTTGTCGCTGTACTTGCCCTTGGTCTTCTCGTCCACCGTCCGGGCGGCCTTCTCGAGCCCTTGGTCGATCTTGTCCCCGTGCTGCTGCGCGAGGTCGCTGACCTTCTCCTTCGCCGGGGCCAGCTTCGCCTTCACACTGTCCATGAAGCCCATCGGGCACCTTCTCCGCTCGGAAACTGTGAGAAATAACCCATATGTACAACCACTGTACGGGGAAGACCGCACCGTCGCGTCACCTTCCCCGCCCGGGCTTCCCTCATTCGGGATACGCGGTGCGGGTTTGAGGGAGACTGGGCCGGTGACAAGCTCAGCTCCCGCACCTCGGGTCATCACCGTCGTCGGTCCCACCGCAGCAGGAAAGTCCGACCTGGGGGTGTACCTCGCCCAGCAGCTCGGCGGCGAAGTGATCAACGCCGACTCCATGCAGCTCTACCGGGGGATGGACATCGGCACCGCCAAGCTGACGCTCGCCGAGCGCGCCGCCGTACCGCACCGCCTGCTGGACATCTGGGACGTCACCGAGACCGCCAGCGTCGCCGAGTACCAGCGCCTCGCCCGCGCCGAGATCGACCGGCTCCTGGCCGATGGCCGCACCCCGATCCTGGTCGGCGGCTCCGGACTGTACGTGAAGGGCGCGATCGACGCCCTGGAGTTCCCCGGTACGGACCCCGATGTGCGGGCCGCCCTGGAGGCGGAGCTGGACCAGCACGGCTCCGGAGCTCTGCACGCCCGGCTCGCCGCCGCCGACCCCGAGGCCGGCCGCGCGATCCTCCCGAGCAACGGCCGGCGCATCGTCCGGGCCCTGGAGGTCATCGAGATCACCGGCAAGCCGTTCACCGCGAACCTTCCCGGCGACGACGCGGTCTACGACGCCGTCCAGATCGGCGTCGACGTGGAGCGCCCCGAACTCGACGAGCGCATCGCCCTGCGCGTCGACCGCATGTGGGAGGCGGGACTCGTGGACGAGGTGCGTGCCCTGGAGGCGCAGGGGCTGCGCGAAGGGCGCACCGCCTCGCGGGCCCTCGGCTACCAGCAGGTGCTGTCCGCGCTGGCCGGCGAGTGCACCGAGGACCAGGCGCGCACCGAGACCGTGCGCGCCACCAAACGCTTCGCGCGCCGTCAGGACTCCTGGTTCCGCCGCGACCCGCGCGTCCGATGGCTCAGCGGGGCCGTGGAGCACCGCGGGGAACTCCCCAGCCAGGCACTGGCGTTGGTCGAACGGGCGGTTACAGCCTGATCACGTGATGGCATCGGGACGCTCCGCTCGTCATTTCGGCGACCGCGGCCGTGCCATCATCGAGCATCGATCGACTGGAGTCCGAGTTGGGAGGGCGCGTGGCGATGGAGGCCGGCCCTCGCGACACGGAACAAGACGCCCCGGAACACGGCGCACCGGAACACGGCGCACCGGGTGCCGGGCGTGAGGCGGACGGCCTCAGCCCGGACGGGCCCGACGAGCTCGACGTGACCCCCGAGGTCGAGGTCGAGCTGCGGCCCGCCCGCCGACTGCGCATCTGGCAGCTCGCGCCCATCGTCACGCTCGCCGCGGTGGGCTCGCTGATGTTCGCCTTCCCGCTGGCCTTCGAGTTCGGCGACGGCGGCGCGGTCGTCGCCATGCTGGGCCTCCTGATCAGCTGCTGCGCCGCCGGGTGGTCCATGATGGCCGCCCGCCGCGTCGGCTACGCCTGGCCCGGACTGCCCTCCAGAGGTTCGTCGCAGCGTCCGGACTGGCGCGTGATCGCGCTCTACGCAGGGATCTGCGCCGTGCTCGTCGCGCTCGCCGTCTGGCGCGTGGCCCGGCTGCGCTGACCGGCCGGGGGCCGCGGGGCGGGGAGCGCTCCGCGCCGCGGCGGACGGTTACCCGGCTGTCGGTGCCGCCTCGTACAGTTGTCCCGTGACCACCTCGCAGATCGCCTTCCTCAAGGGCCACGGCACCGAGAACGACTTCGTGATCGTTCCCGACCCGGAGAACGCCCTCGACCTGCCCGCCTCCGTCGTCGCCCGGCTCTGCGACCGCCGCGCGGGCATCGGCGGCGACGGACTGCTGCACGTCGTGCGTTCCGGCGCGCACCCGGAGGCGAAGGCGATGGCCGACGACGCCGAGTGGTTCATGGACTACCGCAACTCCGACGGCTCCGTCGCCGAGATGTGCGGCAACGGCGTGCGGGTCTTCGCCCGCTACCTCCAGCGCGCCGGCCTGGTCGAGGCGGGCGACCTCGCGGTCGCGACCCGGGGCGGGGCCAAGAAGGTCCACCTGGCCGAGAACGGTGACGTCACCGTCTCCATGGGGCGGGCCCTGCTCCCCGCCGACGGCGTCACCGTCACCGTCGGCGACCGGGCCTGGGGTGCTCGAAACGTCAATATGGGCAACCCGCACGCGGTCGCCTTCGTGGACGACCTGGCCCACGCCGGCGACCTGCTCACCGAGCCGTCCTTCGCCCCGGCCGCCGTCTACCCCGAAGGCGTCAACATCGAGTTCGTCGTGGACCGGGGCCCCCGCCACGTCGCCATGCGGGTCCACGAGCGCGGCTCCGGCGAGACCCGCTCCTGCGGCACCGGCGCCTGCGCGGTGGCCGTCGCGGCCGCCCGCCGTGACCAGGCCGACCCCGCGAGGACCGGCGAGCCCGTCACGTACACCGTCGACCTCCCCGGCGGCAGCCTCGCCATCACGGAGCACCCGGACGGCGGGATCGACATGACCGGACCGGCCGTCATCGTCGCCGAGGGCATGATCGATCCGGCCTGGCTCGAAACGCCGAACGAGTAACGCTTCGCTCGAATGGGTGATCCGTTTCACGCTGGGCGAGAGCGGGACTCCGCCACGTGGTGGGCTCGGTAGCATCAAGCACCGGCCCGGAGGCGCGCCCCGTCTCCCCACCGCCGGTCGACGTCGCCGGAGGTGCCCCATGAGTGCAGAGGCCACCAGCCCAGGTGCTCCCATCCGCAGGCGGGGCCGTCCCCGGATCGACTTCCGCAGGCTCGGCAGAGCCGCGCTGTTCGGCCCGGTCTCCCGCGACCGGCTCCCCGACGCCATCGCGCACGTCGTCGAAGCGCACCGGGCCCACCATCCCGAAGCCGACCTCTCGGTCCTGCAACGCGCCTACGTCCTCGCCGAGAGTTCGCACCGGGGGCAGATGCGCAAGAGCGGCGAGCCCTACATCACCCATCCGCTCGCCGTCACCCTCATCCTCGCCGAGCTGGGCGCCGAGACGACCACGCTGACCGCCTCCCTGCTCCACGACACCGTCGAGGACACCGACGTGACCCTCGACCAGGTGCGGGAGGAGTTCGGCGAGGAGGTCTGCTACCTCGTGGACGGAGTCACCAAACTCGAGAAGGTCGACTACGGGGCCGCCGCCGAACCCGAGACCTTCCGCAAGATGCTGGTCGCCACCGGGGACGACGTCCGCGTCATGTCGATCAAGCTCGCCGACCGGCTGCACAACATGCGCACCCTCGGCGTGATGCGGCCCGAGAAGCAGGCCAGGATCGCCAAGGTCACCCGCGACGTGCTGATCCCCCTGGCCGAACGGCTCGGCGTCCAGGCGCTCAAGACCGAACTGGAAGACCTGGTCTTCGCCATCCTCCACCCCGAGGAGTACGCGCGCACCGACGCGCTGATCACCGAGGCGGCCGACGGCGCCGACCCGCTCGGCGCCATGGCGGGGAACGTGGCCTCAGTGCTCCGCGAGGCCGGCATCTCCGCCGAGGTCCTGGTCAGGCCCCGCCACTTCGTCTCCGTCCACCGCGTCCGCATCAAACGCGGCGAACTGCGCGGCAGCGACTTCGGACGGGTCCTGGTGCTCGTCGGTGAGGACGCCGACTGCTACGCCGTCCTCGGCGAGCTGCACACCTGCTTCACCCCGGTGATCTCCGAGTTCAAGGACTTCATCGCCGCCCCCAAGTTCAACCTGTACCAGTCGCTGCACACCGCGGTGGTGGGCCCGGACGGCGAGGTGGCCGAGGTCCTCATCCGTACGCACCGCATGCACAGGGTCGCCGAGGCCGGCGTGGTCGCCCTCGGTAATCCGTACGCCTCCGAGGGCGCCCCCCAGACCGCCGAACCGGCCGACGGCGAACGCGCCGACCCCACCCGCCCCGGCTGGCTCTCCCGCCTCCTCCAATGGCAGCAGTCCGCGCCCGACCCGGACACCTTCTGGACCACCCTGCGCGCCGACCTCGCCCAGGACCGCGAGATCACCGTCTTCCGCACGGACGGCGGCACGCTCGGCCTGCCCGCCGGTGCCAGCTGCGTCGACGCGGCCTACGCCCAGCACGGCGACGCCGCCCACGCCTGCATCGGGGCCCGGGTGAACGGCCGGCTGGCCACGCTGAGCACCGTGCTGAAGGACGGTGACACCGTGCAGCCGCTGCTGGCCGAGGACGCCGCGTCCGGCCCCTCGCCGGACTGGCTCGACCACGCGCGCACACCCGCCGCCCGGATCGCCATCACCGGCTGGCTCGACGCCCACCCGCAGGCGGCGGAGGCCGGGCAGCCCGGGGAACCGGCCGGTCCCGACCCGCAGCCGGTCCCGCCCTCGGCGCCCCGGGGTGCCCGCGCCCGCACGGCCACCGCCGTGGCGGAGCGCCCGGACGCCGCGGTACGGCTCGCCGGCTGCTGCACGCCCGTGCCGCCCGACGAGGTCACCGGCTTCCCGGTACGCGGCGGCGCCGCCGTCACCGTGCACCGGCTGGAGTGCCCCGCCGTGGCCCGCATGGAGGCGATCGGGCGGACACCGGTCGCGGTGAGCTGGGGCGACGAGCAGGCGTGCCGGGTGACGCTGATCGCCGAATCGTTCGGCCGCCCCCGACTGCTCGCGGACCTCACCGAGGCGATCGCCGGGGCCGACGCCGCGGTGATCTCCGCCACCGTGGAGCCCCCGAGCGAACAGCGCGTACGGCACACCTACACGCTGCGGCTCCCGGACGCGGCCGGTCTGCCCGCGCTGATGCGCGCGATGCGCGAGGTGCCCGGCGTGTACGACGTGACCCGCGCCCAGCATCCGGCCGGGGCGCTCTGAGGTCCGGGGCGCTCTGGGGCACCGGGCCGTCAACCGCGTTCTCATTCGGGTGGCACGGCGCGCGCCGCGCCCGTCCGGCGGGGCGGCGCTGATAGCCGTAGTCCATGCCGTTCCTCTCCCGCCGTTCGCGGGCCGCCCTGCTGGCCGCCGCGTCGGCCGCCCTCGTCGCCGCCGCCCTGCCCGCCGACCCGGTGCCCCTCGGCATCGGTGACCCGCTCTTCCCGCACCTCGGCAACCCCGGGTACGACGTGCTCGCGTACGACATCGGACTCGTCTACCGGGGCCGCAACGACGAGCCGCTGGACGCCGTCACCACCATCGACGCACGGACGACCGAGCCACTGGACCGCATCAACCTCGACTTCACCCGGGGCACCGTGCGCTCCGTCGCCGTCAACGGGCTGCGGACCGGCTTCGACACCGCGGGCGAGGATCTCGTCGTACGACCGGTGGGCCGCATCCCGGCCGGAGTGCCCCTGCGCATCACCGTCCGTCACACCAGCGACCCCACCGGCGAACAGGACAGCGGCGGCTGGGTGCGCACCTCCGACGGACTCGCCCTGGCCAACCAGGCGGACGCCGGGCACCGGGTCTTCCCGAGCAACGACCACCCCGCCGACAAGGCGTACTTCACCTTCCACGTCACCGCGCCGAACGATCTGACCGTCGTCGCCAACGGCCTCCCCACGGGGCGCAGCCGCGACGGCGACAGCACCACCTGGACCTACCGCACCCAGCACCCCATGGCGACCGAACTGGCCCAGGTCAGCATCGGCGGCTCGACCGTCGTGCGGCGTACCGGACCGAACGGACTGCCCGTGCGCGACGTCGTACCGACCGCGGACCGGGACCGCCTGGAACCCTGGCTGAAGAGGACCCCCGCCCAGCTGGAGTGGATGGAGGAGCAGGTCGGCCGCTACCCCTTCGAGAACTACGGAATCCTCGTCGCCGACACCGAGACCGGATTCGAGCTGGAGACCCAGACCCTGTCCCTCTTCGAGAAGCGCCTGTTCACCGACGCGCGCTTCCCCGAGTGGTACGTCGAGTCGGTCATGGTCCACGAACTGGCCCACCAGTGGTTCGGCGACAGCGTCTCCCCGCAGTCCTGGTCCGACCTCTGGCTGAACGAGGGGCACGCCACCTGGTACGAGGCGCGGTACACCGAGGACCACATGGACGCACCACTTGAGGCGCGCATGCGGAACGCCTACATCCGCTCGGACACCTGGCGCGCCGCCGGAGGCCCGCCCGCCCGTCCCGCGGCCCCGAAGCCCGGCCAGAAGATCAGCCTGTTCCGGCCCGTCGTCTACGACGGCAGCGCCCTCGTCCTGTACGCGCTGCGCCAGGAGATCGGCCGCGACGCCTTCGGCCGGCTGGAACGGCTCTGGGTGCACAAGCACCGCGACTCCAACGCGGCCACGGCCGACTTCGTCCGGCTCGCCTCGCAGGTGGCGGGGCGCGATCTGACCGCGTTCTTCGACGGCTGGCTGTACGGGACGAAGACACCGCCGATGCCGGGGCACCCGGACTGGCGGAGCACAGCCCCGGCCGCCTCGTAAACCCGGGTGACGCCCCGCGCCGGCCGTGCCACTATCGACGGGTCGCCGAGGCGGCCGGAGTGGAGGATTTCCCCCTCGGGAATCTTCCGCACAGGTCACGCGTTGTGACTGATGCAACCACTTCTATCGACGTAAGGATCCAATGACCTCCTCTTCTTCCCTTCCCCAGGACGCGCGCAACGCGCAGAGTGCCACGGAGAACGCGACCGAGAGCCTCACCGAGGGCCTGCGGGCCGACGCCCTGATGGAAGAGGACGTCGCCTGGAGCTTCGAGATCGACGGAGAGCGGGACGGCGATCAGCTGGACCGCTCGGAGCGCGCCGCGCTGCGACGCGTGGCCGGCCTCTCCACCGAGCTCGAGGACGTCACCGAGGTCGAGTACCGCCAGCTGCGCCTGGAGCGCGTGGTGCTCGTCGGTGTCTGGACCTCGGGCACCGTGCAGGACGCGGAGAATTCGCTCGCCGAGCTGGCGGCCCTCGCCGAGACGGCGGGCGCCCAGGTGCTCGACGCCGTCTTCCAGCGCCGTGACAAGCCCGACCCGGCCACCTACATCGGTTCCGGCAAGGCGCTGGAACTGCGTGACCTCGTGGTCGAGACCGGAGCCGACACCGTCGTCTGCGACGGTGAGCTGTCCCCCGGCCAGCTGATCCACCTCGAAGACGTCGTGAAGGTCAAGGTGGTCGACCGGACCGCCCTGATCCTCGACATCTTCGCCCAGCACGCCAAGTCCCGGGAGGGCAAGGCGCAGGTCTCCCTGGCGCAGATGCAGTACATGCTGCCCAGGCTCCGCGGCTGGGGTCAGTCGCTGTCCCGTCAGATGGGCGGTGGCGGCACCAGCGGCGGTGGCGGCATGGCGACCCGTGGTCCCGGTGAGACCAAGATCGAGACCGACCGGCGCCGTATCCGCGAGAAGATGGCGAAGATGCGCCGGGAGATCGCGGAGATGAAGACCGGCCGTGACCTCAAGCGCCAGGAACGCCGACGCAACAAGGTGCCCTCGGTCGCCATCGCCGGCTACACCAACGCCGGCAAGTCCTCGCTGCTCAACCGCCTGACCGGGGCGGGAGTGCTGGTGGAGAACGCCCTGTTCGCCACCCTCGACCCGACCGTGCGCCGGGCCGAGACGCCGAGCGGCCGGGTCTACACCCTCGCCGACACCGTCGGGTTCGTACGGCATCTGCCGCACCACCTGGTCGAGGCGTTCCGCTCCACCATGGAGGAGGTCGGCGACTCCGATCTCATCCTGCACGTGGTGGACGGCGCGCACCCGGTGCCGGAGGAGCAGCTCGCCGCCGTGCGCGAGGTGATCCGCGAGGTCGGCGCGACGGACGTGCCCGAGATCGTCGTGATCAACAAGGCGGACGCGGCGGACCCGCTGGTCCTCCAGCGCCTCCTGCGCAACGAGAAGCACGCCATCGCGGTCTCCGCCCGCACCGGAGCCGGCATCGACGAGCTGCTCGCGCTGATCGACAGCGAGCTGCCCCGCCCGTCGGTCGCGATCGAGGCACTCGTGCCGTACACCCAGGGCGGACTCGTCTCCCGGGTGCACGCCGAGGGCGAAGTGGTCTCCGAGGAGCACACCTCGGAGGGCACGCTGATCAAGGCGCGCGTCAACGAGGAGCTGGCGGCGGAGCTCGCCGCGTTCATCCCCGCCGTGCACTGAGCCGTACCGCACCCGGAACGGCCGGAAGGCCCGTCCCCCTCGGCCAGGGGGACGGGCCTTCCGGCCTTCCTGCGGGCGGCGCCGCTACTGGGCGCCGTACTTCTCGCTCATCATCGTGAAGATCTGCTCGGCGCCCTCGCCGAGGTGCGGTCCGGCCAGCCAGCCGGCCGTCACCGGGCCGATGGACGTGTTGGAGACCAGTGCGAGCTTCCCGTCACTGCCCTCGCTGAACCATCCGCCGCCGGAGGAGCCGCCGGTCATCGTGCAGCCGATGCGGTACATGGTGGGCGTGGCCGGACTGATCGAGAGCCGGCCGGGGCGGTCGACGCACGTGTGCATGATCAGACCGTCGTACGGCGGGGCCGCCGGGTAACCCCAGGCGCCCATCGCGCTGATCTGCGAGACCTCGGGGGCGTCGAAGTTCACCGGAAGGGCGTTGCCCACGGTCTCTTCGAGGGACTTGGTGCCGTGCTCCGGCTTCACGTGCAGCACGGCGTAGTCGTACGGGGCGCCCTCGCCGCCGGTGGGACCGCCGTCCTTGATCCACTCGCCGGAGGTGCTGGCCCAGTCGGCCCAGTACGCGCCGTACGGGGCGATCTCCTGGGGCTGCGCGTTCTCCAGCGCCGCGGGGCTCTTGCCCTGGTCGTTGTACGCGGGCACGAAGACGATGTTGCGGTACCAGCCGCCGGCGGATCCGGCGTGCACGCAGTGGCCGGCGGTCCACACCAGGTTGGACTTCCCCGGGTGCTTCGGGTCCTTGACGACCGTGCCCGAGCAGACCATGTGGCCCTTGGGGGAGTCGAAGAAGACCTTGCCGACCGGGGCCGCGTGGTCGTGGTACGGCGTCTTCACGCGTTCGGCGGTGACCGGCTCGGGCTCCGGGTCGGTGACGCCCTGGTCGCCGGAGAAGTCACCGGCGGCCATGGTCTTGGCCGGGTCCTTCGCCGACTTCATCCGCGCCGGTTTCCACAGCCCCTCGATGACCGGGTTGACGAAGTCCTTGGCCTCACGCAGCCACTTGTCCTTGTCCCAGTTCTTCCACTCGCCGTCGCGCCACTTGTCCGGGTCGATCCCGTGTTTCCTGAGTTCGTCGGCCAGCCCGCCGGGAGGGCCGCTGCCCTTTTCGGCGCCGTCGGAGGCCGAAGCGGTCGCGGTGGCGGCCGGCTTGTCGGCGCCCTCGTCCTCGGTGGGGCCGCAGGCCGTGGCCGTCAGCGCGAGCGCGGCGACCAGACCGGTCGCGGCGAGGAGCGGACGTATGGATCGCATGTAAGGGAATCCCCCTTGAATCTGCACACTTGCCGTCTGCGTGCCAGGGGCCTCCGAAGCGGCCTGCGCCGCCCCGAAGGCCCCTGGGCTTCCGTCGTACGCGCCCGTGCGGGCGCGGTCCTGCCTGTTACTTGTCCGCGTACTTGTCGCTGACCGCGTCGTAGACGCCCTTGGCCTCCGGACCGAGGCGCGGTCCGGCGAGCCAGCCCGCCGTCACCGGGCCGATGGAGGTGTTCGAGACCAGTGCGGGCTTGCCGTCCTGGCCCTTGGCGACCCAGCCGCCGCCGGAGGAGCCGCCGGTCATCGAGCAGCCGATGCGGTACATCGTCGGGTCGTCCTGGGCGAGCGACAGACGGCCCGGCTTGTCCTTGCACTGGAACATCTTCTGGCCGTCGTACGGCGCCGCGGCCGGGAAGCCGGTGGCCGTCATGTCCGTGATCTTGGGCACCGCCGGGGCGTTGAACTCGACCGGCAGGGCGGAACCGACCGTCTCCTCCAGGGACTTGCCGCCCGCACCCTCCTCGGGCGTGACGTGCAGCACGGCGAAGTCGTACGGGGCCCCGAGGCCGCCGACCGAGGCGCCCTGGTCGATCCACTGCTGGGAGGTCTGCGCCCAGGTGCCCCACCAGATGCCGTAGGGGGCGACCTTCTCCTTCGGCGGGTTGTTCCGCAGCTCGGCCGTCGACAGCCCGCCGTTGTTGTACGAGGGAACGAAGGCGATGTTGCGGTACCAGCCGCCCTTCTTGCCCGCGTGGACGCAGTGGCCGGCGGTCCACACCATGTTGGACTTGCCGGGGTGCGCCGGGTCCTTCACCACGGTCGCCGAGCAGACCATCGAGCCCTCGGGGCCGTCGAAGAACAGCTTGCCCGACTCCGGCGCGCTGTCGTGGTACTGCGTCTTCACGCCCACGGCCCGGACCGGCGCGGGCGTCGGGTCCGTGACGCCCTCGTCGCCCGAGATGTCGTTGTCGACCGGCTGCTCCGGAGGCTTGTCGGCGTCCTGCATGCGGTCGGGGTCCCAGAGGCCCGCGATGATCGGGTTGATGTAGTCCTTGGCCTCACGCAGCCATGTGTCCTTGTCCCAGTTCTTCCATTCGCCGTTCTTCCACTTGTCGATGTCGATCCCGTGTTCCTTGAGCCGGTCCTTCAGATCGTCCGGGATGGCGATCTTGTGGTCCGACGTCGCACCGGCCGTGCTGCTCCTGCTCGGCTCGGCCTTCGCGTCTTCCTCGGTCGGCCCGCAGGCGGTCGCCGTGAGCGCGAGGACGGCGGTGAACGCGGCGGTGACGAGCACGGGGGAGGAGGCGCGGCGCGCACTCCTGCCCCGGCGTGCGGTGCTTCCTGGTCGAACGAGACGCATCTGCTGATCCCCCTGGGACTTCGTAACTCTTCGCTTCTGTACTGCACTTGTGTCCGGCGCGCCGCACGGTCCGCCGAACGGGCAGGAGGCAGCGCGGTCTTCGGGGCGTGCCCGAGCCCGGCGCGGCACCCACTATGCCGGTGCCGCTGTCGGCGGTGCGCGGCAGGGTTGCGCTCCGCAAGGATCTTCGGATTCAGCCGTGATCCTTTGCCCCCTCGGTCGTTGGTACGCGTGGGGGGCACGGAGACAGCGTTCACCCTCGCAGGCCGTCCTTGCGAAATCGTACTGACGTGCAACGCAACTGTTACAGCGGGAGGATCAAGAGCCGTGGCCGTGACCGAACCAGCTCCGGCGCCACCCCTGGCCGCCCACGAAGGCATCCTGCGCCGCCAGTCACTGCGTGAATCGGCCGCCCGCACCTACGCCAGATCGCTGCCGATCGTGCCGGTGCGCGCCCGGGGCCTGACCATCGAAGGCGCGGACGGGCGGCGCTATCTCGACTGCCTCTCCGGGGCGGGGACACTGGCCCTCGGCCACAACCACCCGGTCGTCCTGGAAGCGATCAAGAAGGTCCTCGACTCGGGCGCCCCGCTGCACGTGCTGGACCTGGCCACCCCGGTCAAGGACGCGTTCGTCACGGAGCTGTTCAGCACCCTGCCGCGGCAGTTCGCCGACGACGCACGGGTCCAGTTCTGCGGCCCGGCCGGTACGGACGCGGTCGAGGCGGCTTTCAAGCTGGTCCGCGCCGCCACCGGCCGCAGTGGCCTGCTGGCCTTCACCGGCGCCTATCACGGCATGACGGAGGGGGCCCTCGCGGCCTCCGGCGGCGCCGAGGACGTACGGGTGACCAGGCTGCCCTTCCCCCAGGACTACCGCTGCCCCTTCGGCATCGGCGGCGAGGCCGGTGCGCGGACCGCCGCCCGCTGGACCGAGAACCTCCTGGACGACCCCAAGAGCGGAACACCCACCCCCGCCGGGATGATCCTCGAACCCGTCCAGGGCGAGGGCGGGGTCAACCCCGCACCCGACGGCTGGATGCGCCGGATGCGCGAGGTCACCGAGACCAGGTCCATCCCGCTGATCGCCGACGAGGTCCAGACCGGGGTCGGCCGGACCGGCGCCTTCTGGGCCGTCGAGCACAGCGGAATCGTGCCCGACGTCATGGTGCTGTCCAAGGCCATCGGCGGCTCCCTCCCGCTCGCCGTGATCGTCTACCGCTCGGAGCTCGACACCTGGCAGCCCGGCGCCCACGCCGGCACCTTCCGCGGCAACCAGCTCGCCATGGCGGCCGGCACGGCCACCCTCGCGTACGTCCGCGAGAACGGCCTCGCCGAACGGGCCGGGGTCCTCGGAGGCCGCATGCTGGCGAACCTCAGGTCGCTCGCCGCCGACCACCCGTGCGTCGGCGACGTCCGCGGGAGGGGGCTGATGATCGGCGTCGAGATCGTGGACCCCGAAGCGCGACCGCAGGGCACCGGCACCGAACCCCCGCCGGACCCGGTCCTCGCCGCCGCCGTCCAGCAGGAGTGCCTGAGCCGTGGGCTCATCGTCGAACTCGGTGGCCGGTACTCCACCGTCGTACGCCTGCTGCCGCCCCTCACGCTCACCGACGAACAGGCGACAGCGGTGGTCGACCGCCTCGCCGACGCCCTGGCAGCGGCGGAGCGCTCACCGCACCGCCGCCTGCCGACCGGATCGCTCCGCTGACCACGGACACCAGCACAGGAAGACCGCCGTGAACCCCACCCCCGCGCCCGAGGCCGACGGCCCTCCCCCCAGCCACCTCCCCGAGCCGGAGGCCCCCGGCCGGCTCGCCGTCGAGGCGACGACCGTGCCGCGCCAGAAGGAGACCCCGCACGACCTGTGGCACGCGTCGCGGCCCGCCACCCCGCCGCAGACCTCCGTACCCCCGGAAGCCCCGACGGCAGCCGCCCCGGACGACCCGGCCGCCGACCCCCTCGACCATCCCGACCCGCTCCGCGCCGCCGACGCGGCCGGCGTCGAGAACCTGCTGCGCTGCTGGGTCCGCGAGAACGACCTGCCCCGCCCGGCCGGGCCGGCCCTCCGCGTCCCGCTTCCCGCGAGCGGCACCGCCCTGCTCGTCCCCGTCCGCCACTGGTCCGCCACCGGCTGGCACCGCTTCGGACCCCCCGCCCTGGAACGGGCGCCCGCCGCCGCGCCCACCGCCGACGCGGTCACCGTGGCCGCCCTGCTCGGCCGGGAGGCCGGTCACCACGACGGCGCCGACATGGCCGGCCGGGTCGCCGACTCGGTACGGCGTACCGCCTCGTTCATCGAGGAGCGGCGCCGCCGGCCCGCCGCCCCCGAGGAGGCGGACCTCTTCCTCACCGCGGAACAGTCACTCCTGCTCGGCCACCCCCTGCATCCTTCGCCCAAGAGCAGGGAAGGGCTCACCGACGCCGAAGCGCGGGTCTACTCACCCGAGTTGTACGGCTCCTTCCCGCTCCACTGGGTGGCCGCCGACCGCTCCGTGCTGGCCACCGACTCCGCGTGGACCGACCAAGGCCGCCCCGTGCCCGCCGCCGACCTCGTCGCCCGGCACGCCCCGGGCCTCGCCTTCCCCGAACACACCGCGCCCCTTCCCCTCCACCCCTGGCAGGCCCGCGAGCTGCGGAGCAGGCCCGAGGCCGCCGCCCTGCTCGACGCCGGCCTCCTGCACGACCTCGGCCCCTACGGCGCTCCGTGGCACCCCACCTCCTCGGTGCGCACCGTGCACCGGCCGGGGACCGACCTGATGCTGAAGCTCTCCCTCGGCGTCCGGATCACCAACTCCCGCCGGGAGAACCTCCGCAAGGAGCTCCACCGGGGCGTCGAGGTCCACCGGCTGCTCCGCACCGGGCTCGCCCGCGAGTGGCACGCGGCGCACCCCGGCTTCGACATCGTGCGCGACCCCGCCTGGCTCGCCGTCGACACCCCGGACGGCGCGCCCGTGCACGGCCTCGACGTCATGCTGCGCCACAACCCCTTCAGCCGGTACGACGACGCCGTGTGCATCGCCGGGCTCACCGCTCCACGCCCCTGGCCGGGCCGGACAGGAGTGCACTCGCGCCTCGCCGACGTGGTCCACCGCCTCGCCGCGGCCACCGGGCGGACGACGACCGCGGTGGCCGCCGAGTGGTTCCTGCGCTACCTGGAGCGCGTCGTCCACCCGGTGCTCTGGCTCGACGCCCACGCCGGGGTCGCGCTCGAAGCCCACCAGCAGAACACCCTGGTCCTGCTCGACGCGGACGGCTGGCCCATCGGCGGCCGTTACCGTGACAATCAGGGCTACTACTTCCGGGAATCGCACCGCACCGCGCTCGACCACAGGCTCCCCGGCATCGGATCGGCCAGCGACACCTTCGTCTCCGACGCCGTCACCGACGAACGCTTCGCCTACTACCTCGGCATCAACAACGTATTCGGACTGATCGGGGCGTTCGGCTCCCAGCGGCTCGCCGACGAGCAGATGCTCATCGACGCCTTCCGGCGCTTCCTGAAGACGGCGTGTGAACTCGGCTCCCCGTTCCCCGCCCACCTGCTCGAGAAACCGCGTCTGCGCTGCAAGGCCAACATGCTGACCCGCCTCCACGGACTCGACGAACTCGTCGGCCCCGTCGACACCCAGTCCGTCTACGTCACCATCACCAACCCCCTGCACGGCTGAGAGCCGGGCCGCGCGCCGGGGGCGAAGAGCCGATCGCCGAGAGCTGAGAGAGGAGCGCCGCCCGTGTCTGCCCCCGACGCGCCCGCCGGCCCCGTCCTCCGGGTGGACTGGGCCCCCGTGCCCACACCGGCCGGGGAGTTCCAACTCGTCCCCGTCCGCCCGGAACGCGATCTTCCGACCCTCACCCGCTGGATGAACGACCCCGTCGTGGCCGCCTTCTGGGAGCTGGCCGGCGACGAGAGCGTCACCGCCCGGCACCTCGCCGCGCAGCTGTCCGAGGGCAGCCACAGCACGCCGTGCATCGGGGTGCTGTCGGGCAGGCCGATGAGCTATTGGGAGCTCTACCGCGCCGACCTGGACCCGCTCGCCCGCCACTACCCGGCCCGGCCCCACGACATGGGCGTCCACCTCCTCATCGGTGAGGGCCGTCACCGGGGCCGCGGCACCGGCACGACGCTGCTGCGCGCCGTGGCCGGCCTCGTGCTCGACCACGTCCCCCTCTGCACACGGGTCGTGGCCGAGCCCGACCTTCGTAACGTCCCGTCCGTCTCCGCGTTCCTGAGCGCCGGATTCCGCCTCTCCGCGGAGATCGAACTCCCGGAGAAGCGGGCCGCGCTGATGGTCCGCGACCGAGTCCACCGCCCCCTGCCATGAACGCATCCCCGACCCGTCCGCACCGCTCGAACCCCATCGGTTCCCACCCGAGGAGTCCCCGTGCCGAAATACCCCGCGCACCACGACGCACCGGAGCCGCCCGCACTGCTCGACACCCCGGAGCTCAACCGGGTGGCCTGGGACCGGGCCGCCTCCCGGATGCTCGCGAAGATGCTCGGTGAATTCGCCTACGAGGAAGTCATCGAGCCCGCTCCGCCAACCGCCGGCGGCAGCACGTACAGCCTCCCGCTTGACGACGGCGGCAGCCTCTCCTTCACCGCCCGGCGCGGTGTGTACGGCAGCTGGCGCGTGGACCCCGGATCGATCCGCGCGGAGGGCCCCGACCCCGCCGCGGGCAGCGTCCCGTTCCACGATCCGCTGCTGTTCGTCACCCGGGCCCGCCGCCTCCTCGGCCTCGACGGCGCCACCCTCGGCCACCTCCTCCGCGAGCTGACCACCACGCTCGCCGCGGACGCCCGCCTCGACCACACCGCGCTCACCGCCGCCGAGCTGGCCGGTCTCGGCTACGCGGAGCTGGAGGGCCACCAGACCGGCCATCCCTGGATCGTCGCCAACAAGGGCCGGCTCGGCTTCTCCGCCACCGACGCCGCCCGCTACACCCCGGAGGCCCGCGAGCCCGTCCGGCTTCCCTGGCTCGCCGTCTCCCACCGCATCGCCGCGTACCGGGGCGTGCCCGCCCTGTCCACCCCGGACAAGCTCTACACCCAGGAGCTCGACGCCCCGGTCCGCGCGTCCTTCGCCGACAGCCTGCGCGCACGCGGCCTGGACCCGGACGACTACCACTTCCTGCCGGTCCACCCCTGGCAGTGGGACGAGTGGATCGTGCCCCTGTTCGCACCGGCGATCGCCGCCCGAGACATCGTGCCGCTGCCCGCAGACCCCGACGTACGGCTGCCGCAGCAGTCCATCCGTACCTTCGCCAACCTCGCACGGCCCGACCGGCACACGGTCAAGCTGCCGCTGTCGGTCCTCAACACCCTGGTCTGGCGCGGACTGCCCACCGAGCGCACCATCGCCGCGCCCGCCGTCACCGGCTGGGTGCTGGGGCTCCGCGACAACGACCCGTTCCTGCGCGACACCTGCGGCGTGATCCTCCTCGGCGAGGTCGCCTCGGTCACCGTCGAGCACCCGCTGTACGACCACCTCCCCGAGGCGCCGTACCAGTTCAAGGAGATCCTCGGAGCGATCTGGCGCGAGCCGCTGCAGCCCCGCCTGGCGCCGGGGGAGCGGGCCCGTACCCTCGCGTCCCTGCTCCATACCGACCCCGAGGGACGTGCCTTCACCGCCGAGCTGGTCGCCCGCTCCGGACTGGCTCCCACCGTCTGGCTGACCCGGCTCTTCGCCGCACTGCTGCCGCCGCTGCTGCACTTCCTCTACCGCTACGGCACCGTCTTCTCGCCGCACGGCGAGAACGCGATCGTGGTCTTCGACGAGCAGGACGTGCCCGTGCGCCTCGCGATCAAGGACTTCGTGGACGACGTCAACGTGAGCGCGCAGCCGCTGCCCGAGCACGACACCATGCCCGCGGACGTGCGCCGCGTCCTGCTCACCGAGGAACCGGCCTTCCTCACCCAGTTCATCCACTCCGGGCTCTTCACCGGGGTCTTCAGGTTTCTCTCCCCGCTCTGCGAGGAACAGCTCGGCGTCCCCGAGGGCGAATTCTGGTCACTCGTCCGGGCGGAGATCCTGCGCCACCACGCCCGCTTCCCCGAGCTGAAGGAGCGCTTCGAGATGTTCGACATGCTCACCCCGCGCATCGACCGCCTCTGTCTGAACCGCAACCGGCTGCATCTGGACGGCTACCGCGACCGGCCCGTACGCCCGCACGCGGCGGTCCACGGCAGTGTGGCCAACCCGCTCCACCCCTCCGCGTGAGGCCGGGAGTGCCCGTCGATGTCAGTGGCGCCCCGTAGGCTGGCGGGGCTATGACGAAGCCATCCCTCCCCGAGCTCCTGCACGCCGCCGTGACCGCCGTCGGCGGTACGGAGAGGCCCGGCCAGGCCGCCATGGCCGCCGCCGTCGCCGAGGCCGTAGACGACCAATCCCACCTGCTCGTCCAGGCCGGCACGGGGACGGGCAAGTCGCTCGGCTACCTGGTGCCGGCCCTGGCGCACGGCGAGCGCGTCGTGGTGGCCACGGCGACGCTGGCCCTCCAGCGTCAGCTCGTGGAGCGCGATCTGCCGCGTACGGTCGACGCGCTGCATCCGCTGCTGCGCCGCCGCCCCCAGTTCGCCATGCTCAAGGGCCGGTCGAACTACCTCTGCCTGCACCGGCTCCACGAGGGCGTGCCGCAGGACGAGGAGGAGGGACTGTTCGACCAGTTCGAGGCGGCGGCCCCGTCCAGCAAGCTCGGCCAGGACCTGCTGCGCATGCGCGACTGGGCCGACGAGACGGAGACGGGCGACCGGGACGACCTCACCCCCGGCGTCTCGGACCGGGCCTGGGCGCAGATCTCGGTCTCCTCCCGGGAGTGCCTGGGCGCGAGCAAGTGTGCCTACGGGGCGGAGTGCTTCGCCGAGCAGGCCAGGGAGCGGGCCAAGCTCGCCGATGTGGTGGTCACCAACCACGCGCTCCTGGCGATCGACGCCATCGAGGGTGCTCCGGTGCTCCCGCAGCACGAGGTGCTGATCGTGGACGAGGCCCACGAACTGGTCTCCCGGGTCACCGGTGTGGCCACCGGCGAGCTCACCCCCGGCCAGGTCAACCGCGCGGTGCGGCGCGCCGCGAAGCTGGTCAACGAGAAGGCGGCCGACGCGCTGCAGACCGCCTCCGAGGGCTTCGAGCGGGTCATGGAGCTGGCGCTGCCCGGCCGCCTGGAGGAGGTGCCGGAGGACCTGGGGTACGCGCTGATGGCCCTGCGGGACGCTGCGCGCACGGTGATCTCCGCGATCGGCGCGACGCGGGACAAGTCCGTCCAGGACGAGGACGCGGTCCGCAAGCAGGCGCTGGCCTCGGTGGAGTCCGTCCACGCCGTCGCCGAGCGCATCACGCAGGGCTCCGAGTACGACGTCGTCTGGTACGAGCGCCACGACCGGTTCGGCGCCTCGGTGCGCGTCGCCCCGCTCTCCGTCTCCGGGCTGCTGCGCGAGAAGCTGTTCGCCGAGCGCTCCGTCGTGCTCACCTCCGCCACGCTCAAGCTGGGCGGCGATTTCAACGGTGTGGGCGCCTCCCTGGGGCTCGCCCCGGAGGGTACGGCGGGCGAGGACGTCCCGCAGTGGAAGGGTCTGGACGTCGGCTCGCCGTTCGACTATCCGAAGCAGGGCATCCTGTACGTCGCGCGGCATCTGGCGACCCCCGGGCGCGAGGGCTCCCGCACGGACATGCTGGACGAGCTGTCCGAGCTCATCGAGGCGGCCGGCGGGCGCACGCTGGGGCTGTTCTCCTCGATGCGGGCGGCCAAGGCGGCGGCCGAGGAGCTGCGCGGCCGGCTGGACAAGCCGATCCTGCTCCAGGGCGAGGAGACCCTGGGCGAGCTGATCAAGAACTTCGCCGCCGATCCGGAGACCTGCCTCTTCGGCACGCTGTCGCTGTGGCAGGGCGTGGACGTGCCCGGAGCCAGCTGTCAGCTGGTGGTCATGGACCGGATCCCGTTCCCCCGCCCCGACGATCCGCTGATGAGCGCCCGGCAGAAGGCCGTCGAGGAGGCCGGGGGCAACGGCTTCATGGCGGTGGCGGCCACGCATGCCGCGCTGCTGATGGCCCAGGGCGCCGGCCGTCTCGTGCGGGCCACGGGGGACAAGGGGGTCGTCGCGGTGCTCGACCCGCGCCTGGCCAACGCACGCTACGGCAGCTATCTGCGGGCCTCGCTCCCCGGTTTCTGGTACACCACCGACCGTAATCAGGCCCGGCGCTCGCTCGCCGCGATCGACGCGGCGGCGAAGGCGGACGGGCGGTAGCCCCTCGCGGGCGTACGGACAGGTGCACGAGAAGGGGCCCCGACGCCGGCGCGAAGCCGGAACGGGGCCCCTTCTCCCAGAGAGCGTGAGGTGCGGGTCTCAGACCCTGCGCAGCACCGCGACGACCTTGCCGAGGATCGTCGCCTCATCGCCGGGAATCGGCTGGTACGCGGCGTTGTGCGGGAGCAGCCAGACGTGGCCGTCCTCGCGCTTGAAGCGCTTCACCGTGGCCTCGCCGTCCAGCATGGCGGCCACGATGTCGCCGTTCTCCGCGACGGGCTGGCGGCGCACGGTGACCCAGTCGCCGTCACAGATCGCCGCCTCGATCATCGAGTCACCGACGACCTTGAGCACGAAGAGCTCGCCGTCGCCCACCAGCTGGCGGGGGAGCGGGAAGACGTCCTCGACGGACTCCTCGGCGAGGATCGGCCCACCGGCTGCGATCCGGCCCACCAGCGGCACGTACGAGGCGGCGGGCTTGCCCGTGGTGTCCGTCGGCTGCGTGCTCGGCTGGTCGGAGCCGCGTACCTCGTACGCCCGGGGGCGGTGGGGGTCGCGGCGCAGGAAGCCCTTGCGCTCCAGCGCCATCAGCTGATGGGCGACGGAGGAGGTGCTGGAGAGGCCCACCGCCTGGCCGATCTCGCGCATCGACGGCGGGTAGCCGCGTCGCTGAACGGAATCCCGGATGACCTCGATCACCCGCCGCTGCCGGTCCGTGAGCCCCGAGCTGTCCGCCCGGATTCCGGGAGGTCGTCCGGGGAGCGAGCGCGCTGGGCGTCCGGGCTCCGGCCCCTCCGTGTTCGTGACTGAGTCATTCATGGCATGCACCGGCTCGAGTCGGCTCTGGGAGCGGTCCTGGGCAGTGATGATGGCACTGTCTGCGGTGGTGGTCACGTCGGCGGCCCCTCTCGAATGGTCTCCCTGGCTGCACAACGGTAGTAGCTTTCGAAAGGTTGCGCCAAACACACGTTCGAGTGAAAAACGAATAAAAGACTGTCGGGACTCCGCTGCCAGGTGTATGAGGCTGCCTACGGTGCGCGACGGCCGCGTGCCGGCGTCGGTGCCGCCATGGGCTGCGGCGGTGGTCGCGGCCGCTCCAGGACGGTAGCGCGGCAGCCCCTGCGGGGCCGTCGCGGGGTGGCCGCCCGGTCGTCCGTCGTCCGGGTGCTTCCCGTACCCTCTTGGTCGGCCTTACGCTGCCTTCCGGCCGCCGTCCGGGGCGACACGCGCTTAGGGCCAAATGCGCGGCCGGACCCAAGATCTAGTGGTTGGATAGTTCCGGCCGCCCCGAATGTAGTGGTCCCCCGTCCATCGGGGGCGCGGTCATCGCCTATGCTTGAGACCGCTTCGAGGGCCCCCGACCGGGCCTGAAGAGGCTATTCAGTCGTGCTGTGAAGGAGGGTTGGGAGCCATGCACTGCCCCTTCTGCAGGCACCCCGACAGCCGGGTCGTCGACAGTCGCACCACCGACGACGGGACCTCGATCCGCCGGCGCCGCCAGTGCCCGGACTGCTCCCGCCGCTTCACCACGGTGGAGACCTGTTCACTCATGGTGGTCAAGCGCAGCGGGGTCACCGAGCCCTTCAGCCGCACCAAGGTCATCTCGGGTGTGCGCAAGGCGTGTCAGGGGCGGCCGGTCACCGAGGACGCCCTCGCCAAGCTGGGCCAGCGGGTCGAGGAGGCGGTGCGCGCGACCGGCAGCGCCGAGCTGACCACGCACGACGTGGGCCTGGCCATCCTCGGTCCCCTGCAGGAACTCGACCTCGTCGCCTACCTGCGCTTCGCGTCCGTGTACCGGGCGTTCGACAGCCTCGAAGACTTCGAGGCCGCCATCACGGAACTCCGTGAGCGGCGGCCTCGCGCGGAATCATGCGGGAGCGGCGAGACCATCGAGGTCCCCGCCCCCGCCGTCGCCGCCGACTGAGCGGCGGTCGCCGGCCGCGCCGATCCGGGGATCGCGTGGACCGGCACCAGGACCTTGCTCCGGGCGACGCATGACGAATGCGGCGGCCGAAGCATCAGACACACACTGTGCCCGGGGAAGTTCTCGGCACTTCAGGGCGTTTTTGCCCACATATGGGAGGCGGCATGACAGAGACGGCGAGCGGCCCGGCACGAGGTTCCCGCAACAAGGGGACCAAGTCGACTGCGTCCAAGCAGGGCCTGCGTATCGAGCGCATCCACACCACCCCCGGCGTGCATCCGTACGACGAGGTGTCCTGGGAGCGCCGTGACGTCGTCATGACCAACTGGCGCGACGGCTCGATCAACTTCGAGCAGCGTGGCGTCGAGTTCCCCGACTTCTGGTCGGTGAACGCGGTCAACATCGTCACCAGCAAGTACTTCCGGGGCGCCGTGGGCACCCCGCAGCGCGAGACCGGTCTGCGGCAGCTGATCGACCGGATCGTCAAGACGTACCGGAAGGCCGGCGAGGACTACCAGTACTTCGCCTCCCCCGCCGACGCGGAGATCTTCGAGCACGAGCTGGCGTACGCCCTCCTGCACCAGATCTTCAGCTTCAACTCCCCGGTGTGGTTCAACGTCGGCACGCCCCAGCCGCAGCAGGTCTCCGCCTGCTTCATCCTGGCCGTCGACGACTCCATGGAGTCGATCCTCGACTGGTACAAGGAAGAGGGCATGATCTTCAAGGGCGGCTCCGGTGCCGGCCTGAACCTCTCCCGTATCCGTTCCTCCAAGGAACTCCTCTCCTCCGGCGGAAACGCCTCCGGTCCCGTCTCCTTCATGCGGGGCGCCGACGCCTCCGCCGGAACCATCAAGTCCGGTGGCGCCACCCGCCGCGCGGCCAAGATGGTCATCCTCGACGTCGACCACCCCGACATCGAGAACTTCATCGAGACGAAGGTGAAGGAGGAGGAGAAGATCCGCGCCCTGCGTGACGCGGGCTTCGACATGGACCTGGGCGGCGACGACATCACGTCCGTCCAGTACCAGAACGCCAACAACTCGGTCCGTGTGAACGACGAGTTCATGAAGGCCGTCGAGTCCGGCGGCAAGTTCGGGCTGCGCGCCCGGATGACCGGCGACGTCATCGAAGAGGTCGAGGCGAAGTCCCTCTTCCGCAAGATGGCCGAGGCCGCCTGGGCCTGTGCCGACCCGGGCATCCAGTACGACGACACGATCAACCACTGGCACACCTGCCCCGAGTCCGGCCGGATCAACGGCTCGAACCCGTGCAGCGAGTACATGCACCTGGACAACACCTCGTGCAACCTCGCCTCGCTGAACCTGATGAAGTTCCTCAAGGACGACGGCAAGGGCAACCAGTCCTTCGAGTCCGAGCGCTTCGCCAAGGTCGTCGAGCTGGTCATCACCGCGATGGACATCTCCATCTGCTTCGCCGACTTCCCGACGGAGAAGATCGGCGAGAACACCCGCGCCTTCCGCCAGCTCGGCATCGGTTACGCCAACCTCGGCGCCCTGCTGATGGCGACCGGCCACGCGTACGACAGCGACGGCGGCCGCGCGCTCGCCGGCGCCATCACCTCGCTGATGACCGGCACCTCGTACAAGCGCTCCGCCGAGCTGGCCGCCGTGGTCGGCCCGTACGACGGCTACGCCCGCAACGCCGAGCCGCACCAGCGCGTCATGAAGCAGCACGCCGACGCCAACGCCGTGGCCGTGCACGCCGACGACCTGGACAATCCGATCTGGGCCGCCGCGACCGAGGCGTGGCAGGACGTGATCCGGCTCGGCGCGAAGAACGGTTTCCGTAACGCGCAGGCGTCGGTCATCGCGCCCACCGGCACCATCGGCCTCGCCATGTCCTGCGACACCACCGGTCTCGAGCCCGACCTCGCCCTGGTCAAGTTCAAGAAGCTGGTCGGCGGCGGCTCGATGCAGATCGTCAACGGCACCGTCCCGCAGGCCCTGCGCCGCCTGGGCTACCAGGAGGAGCAGATCGAGGCGATCGTCGCCCACATCGCCGAGCACGGCAACGTGATCGACGCCCCCGGCCTGAAGACCGAGCACTACGAGGTCTTCGACTGCGCGATGGGCGAGCGGTCCATCTCCGCGATGGGTCACGTGCGCATGATGGCGGCCATCCAGCCGTGGATCTCCGGCGCGCTCTCCAAGACGGTGAACCTGCCGGAGACGGCCACCGTCGAGGACGTCGAGGAGGTCTACTTCGAGGCGTGGAAGATGGGCGTCAAGGCGCTCGCGATCTACCGCGACAACTGCAAGGTCGGCCAGCCCCTCTCCGCCAAGACCAAGGAGAAGGAGAAGGAGGCCGTCACGGCCAAGGCCGAGGACACCATCCGTACCGCGGTCGAGAAGGTCGTCGAGTACCGCCCGGTCCGCAAGCGTCTGCCCAAGGGCCGGCCCGGCATCACCACCTCGTTCACGGTGGGCGGCGCCGAGGGGTACATGACGGCCAACTCCTACCCGGACGACGGCCTGGGCGAGGTCTTCCTGAAGATGTCCAAGCAGGGCTCGACCCTCGCCGGCATGATGGACGCCTTCTCCATCGCGGTCTCGGTGGGCCTGCAGTACGGCGTCCCGCTGGAGACGTACGTCTCGAAGTTCACCAACATGCGCTTCGAGCCGGCCGGCATGACGGACGACCCGGACGTGCGGATGGCGCAGTCGATCGTCGACTACATCTTCCGCCGCCTGGCGCTCGACTTCCTGCCCTTCGAGACCCGCTCCGCCCTCGGCATCCACTCCGCCGAGGAGCGTCAGCGCCACCTCGACACCGGCTCCTACGAGCCGACGTTCGAGGAGGAGCAGCTGGAGGCCGAGACCCTGGCCCAGACCGCCCCGGTGCGGACGGAGACCCTGAAGGCGGTCGCCCCGGTCCAGGAGACCGAGAAGGCCGAGCCGAGGACGGCGCACACCTCGGCCGAGCTGGTCGAGATGCAGCTCGGCATCAGCGCGGACGCCCCGCTCTGCTTCTCCTGCGGTACGAAGATGCAGCGCGCCGGCTCCTGCTACATCTGCGAGGGCTGCGGCTCCACCAGCGGCTGCAGCTGATCGCTGAACGGCGAGTGCGGGCAGGTCTTCCCCGGAAGACCTGCCCGCACTGCTTGTACGCGGCGCCTACGCGCCGAAGGCGCGGCCGCCCATCGCCGCGGCGAACTCCTCGGGGTCGCCGTCGAAGCCCCGGACAGCGCCGTGGAAGTGCCAGCCGCCTGACTCGTCCCGTACGAATTCGGCCACGACTGCCGCGGTGGCGCCCCCGATGGAGGCGAAGTCGTCCTCCGCGAGCGTCGTGTAACCCTCGCGGACCTGGACCCGGGTGTTCTCTATGGCGCCGAACGTCTTCCGGCCGTCACGCTGCTGGATGGCGACGCCGACGACGACCCGGGCATAGGCGTCGGACAGCCGGCCCAGCTCCAGCATCATCACCTCGTCGTAGCCGAGCCCCTGGCCCGTCCTGCTGTCCCGGTCGAGGGTGATCGTGCCGTCGGGCGCCCGGCTGTCGAAGTGGACGAGGTACGCCGGACTGCCGTACGGCTCGTCCGCCGGGTAGGTCGCCGCGATGATGTCGAGGTCGTTGGGAGCCTCGCCCCGGTCGCTGGGATCCCACTTGATCCGCACCTCGGCCTTTTCGAGATCCTTGTTGGGAGTGCTCATCGGACTTCCCTCCTGCGCGTGGGGCGGCGCTCCGGTTCCGTCCCCCGATCATGCCGCAACGTGCCCCGGAACCAACCGGATTGGGGACGAGCGGCTGAAACGGGCCAGGATCGGGCGGGAGACGGCCGGTTCCGGTGGACTCCGTGGGAGCGTGACCCACGCCACGCCCGACGGCCGTACGATGGCGCCGTGCTGGTCAAGTGGATTCGCTGCAGTGTGTCGGACCGTCGAGGTTTCGAACAGGGGCAGCGGAAGTGGGCGGGGCTGCTGGGTGAGCCGGGGTTCAGGGGGCAGGGCGGCGGCTGGAGCCGCGTCCGGCCGGAGGTGGCGCACGTCTTCGCCTTCTGGGAGAACCGCGTCTTCTACGACTCCTTCATGGCGCGCGGCCACGACGCCCTGGCCGCGCCGCAGTCCGGCACGTACCAGGACCTCCAGGTCAAGCTCTTCGAGTACCGCTTCGACGTGAAGACCGGTTTCGAACCGCGCTTCACGGACGCGGATGTGCTCAGGGTGGCCCACAGCCGGGTCCACGAGGACCGGGTCGAACACTTCGCGCTGATGCAGCAGCGGGTGTGGAACCCGGCGATGGCGGGCTCGCCGGGAATGCTGCGGGGGGTCTTCGGCGAGGCGCCCGGGCACGAGTTCCTGGTCCTGTCCATGTGGCAGTCCAGCGCGGAACGCGGCAAATACCGGCCGGGAAGCGTGGACCGGCTCTCGCAGCGCGCGGGCACGGAGGAGGACGTGGCGGCGCTCGCCGGGGACGTGGTGCAGCTCGAACCGTCCTGGACGGTGTGACGGCGCCGAGCGGCGGGTACGGCGGCGACATGCACCGACGAATTCCGGACAGGTGCTCGGACGGCGATGACTCGAACTAGTGTCGTTGTATGGCACGACCGCAACGCATCGTTCTTGTCCGGCACGGCGAGTCCGAGGGCAACGCCGACGACACCGTGTACGAACGCGAACCCGACCACGCGCTGAGGCTCACCCCAGCCGGCCTGCGCCAGGCCCGGGAGACGGGGGAGCGGTTGCGCGGGCTCTTCGGGGAGGAGCGGGTCAGCGTGTACGTCTCTCCCTACCGGCGAACCCACGAGACGTTCGCATCGCTCGGCCTGGACCCCGGGCGGGTACGGGTCCGCGAGGAGCCCCGGCTGCGCGAGCAGGACTGGGGGAACTGGCAGGACCGCGACGACGTCAGACTGCAGAAGGCTTACCGGGACGCCTACGGACACTTCTTCTACCGCTTCGCACAGGGCGAGTCCGGGGCGGATGTGTACGACCGGGTCGGCGCCTTCCTGGAGAGCCTGCACCGCAGCTTCGAGGCCCCCGACCACCCGCCGAACGTCCTGCTGGTCACCCACGGTCTGACCATGCGGCTCTTCTGCATGCGCTGGTTCCACTGGTCCGTGGCCGAATTCGAGTCGCTTTCGAACCCCGGGAACGGGGAATCCCGGACACTCCTGCTCGGCAAGGACGGGCGGTACACGCTCGACCGGCCCTTCGAGCGCTGGCGTACTCCTGAGCCCTACGGCATCTCCGGATAGAGTGGAAGCGATGACCGAATCCGCTTCCGACCAGCGTCTCGAGCGCACCCTGGCCAGTCTGCGCGGCCTGTCCGTGGGAGACGCCCTGGGCTCCCAGTTCTTCGTGCCCGCCCACTATCCGCTCCTGAAGGACCGCGCCCTGCCGGCCGGGCCCTGGCAGTGGACCGACGACACGGAGATGGCCTGCTCCGTCGTGGCCGTACTCCAGGAGCACGGCCGCATCGACCAGGACGCCCTCGCCCGGTCCTTCGCGCACCACCACGACTTCGACCGGGGGTACGGCCCGGCCGTGAACCGCATGCTGCGCCTGGTCCGCGAGGGCGGCGACTGGCGGGAACTCGCCTCCTCCCTGTTCAACGGACAGGGCTCCTGGGGCAACGGTTCCTCGATGCGCATCGCGCCGCTCGGCGCCTGGTACGCGGACGATCCCGAGCAGGCCACGCACCAGGCGGAGATCTCCTCGTACACCACGCACCAGCACCGCGAGGCCGTGGTGGGCGCGATGGCCGTCGCGGCGGCCGCGGCCCTCGTCGCCTCACCGGCTGGGCGGCCCACTCCTGAGGACCTGCTGGACGGCGTCGTCGCGCTCGTCCCGCGCAGCGCCGTCGGCGCCGGGCTTCGGCGGGCCCGGGACATGCTCGACTACAAGGACGCGGGCACCGTCGCGGCGGTCCTCGGCAACGGGCGCCGTACCAGCGCGCACGACACCGTCCCCTTCGCCCTGTGGTCGGCGGCTCGGAGCCTCGGCGACTTCGAAGAGGCGTTCTGGGTGACGGCCCAGGCCGGTGGCGACGTGGACACGACCTGCGCCATCGTCGGCGGCGTGCTCGCGGCAAGCCCCGCTGGCGCCCCGCCGGCGGACTGGACGGCCCGGACGGAGCCCCTTCCGGGCTGGATGCCCCGTCACTCGTGGGGTGGTCCCGGCTGAGCCGCTGAGCCGCCGCACTGCGTCGGCCGGGCCGCTGCTCCGACTGTCACGGTCCTGCCACAGCATCCCTCCGCACGGCTGACGGCCGTGACACGGGGATACTCTTTCGGCCACGCCGCCCTCGGTGATCATGACGACGGGTGCGCACCGAATGAGACGCCGGGGGGCTGTGCGTTGCCCAGGGCACGCGTGAGCGGACCCCGGTGGGGAGGGGTCCCGTGTCCGAAACACCGCCAGATGCATCCCGGCCCGAACCTGCGCCGGACCAGGCCGCCTCACCCCGGCCCATGCCGGACCGGGCCACTCACAAAACGGCACCCGTCCGGGAGGAAGCGCAGATCCCGGCGCCGGCCGCAGCCCCCGAGGCCATGGGCAGGGGCGAGGCCGGCGGCGGCACGCCGCCGGTGCCCGAACCGCCCAAGGTCCCGGCCTACGCGGCGCAGCGCACCGGTGGGCAGGGACAGCCGAGCCCGTGGGGCAAGCCACCGCCCTCGGTGACGACGCGGCTCCGGGCCGCGAAGCCCGGGCCCGTCCACGCCGGCACCCTCTGGGCCACCGTCGCGACGGCCCTGCTCAGCATGGTTCTGCTGGGCGACGGCATCGGGCTGAACCTGCTCCTCGTGGCACTGCCTGCCTCGGCCGGCGCCTGGACCGCCGCCAGGGCGGCGGGCCGCACGCTTCGTCCCTGGACCGCCGTGTGGGGGATCGGTGGCCTGGCGCTCCTGGCCGTTCCCGCGCTTCGGGACGCCGGCTGGCCCACCTTCCTCGCGATGGTGTCCGCCCTGGCACTCGGTTCGCTGGCGCTTCACGGCAGCCGGAGCTGGCTCGGCGTGTTCCTTGGTTCTCTCGGTGTGTTCACCTCCGTTTTCGAATCGCTGGGCTGGGGTGTCCGCGGTGTGCGCGAGCGTATGTCCGGGTCCCGGGGCCGGTTCGGCGTCGTGTTCCGGTCCGTGGCCGTGGCCGTCGTCCTGCTCATCGTGTTCGGCGCGCTCTTCGCGAGTGCCGACGCCGCGTTCGCGGACTTGCTGAGCAGCCTGACCCCGGACGTGTCGGTCGGTGACGGCCCTTGGCGGATCTTCCTGGGCCTCCTCGGACTGGTGGGCGCCCTCGCCGCCGCCTACACCGCCGCCGCCCCGGTCCGCTGGGACGGGTTGAAGGTACGGCCGGGCAAGGCGCGCGGGCGGCTGGAATGGGCCCTCCCGCTGATCGTGCTGAACCTCCTCTTCGCCGCGTTCCTCACCATCCAGCTCACGGTGCTGCTCGGCGGATACGACAAGGTGATGGCCGAGACCGACCTGAGTTACTCCGCCTACGCCCGCCAGGGCTTCTGGCAACTGCTCTGGGCCACCGTGCTCACGCTCGGCGTCATCGCGCTCGCCCTTCGCTGGGCCCCGCGCGGCGGCACCCGCGACCGCACTCTCGTCCGCTGCGTGCTCGGCACGCTGTGCTTCCTCACGCTTGTCGTGGTCGCCTCGGCTCTGCGGCGCATGGACCTCTACGTCGACGCGTACGGCCTGACCAGGCTGAGGATCTCCGTGGCCGCCGTGGAACTCTGGCTCGGCGTGATCCTCGTACTGATCATGGCGGCCGGCGTCTTCGGCCCTCGCCTGCTGCCGCGTGCGGTCGCGGCGAGCGCGGCCGTCGGCGTACTGGTCTTCGGTCTCGTTTCGCCCGACGGGCTCATCGCGGAGCAGAACGTCCAGCGATACCGCAACGATCACTCGATCGACATCGAATACCTCAAGGGCCTGTCGGCCGACGCAGTTCCCGCTCTCAACACGTTGCCCGAGCCCCTGCGCTCCTGCGCGTTGCAGGACATCCAACGCGCGCTCCGGAACTCCGACGATCCCTGGTACGCGACGAGTTGGGGCGAATCGCGAGCCCGGGACATCCTCGGCGACTGGGACCCCGGCTTCCGCGCTCTCGACTGCCGTGGACTGAGCACGGGCGACAACGGCGACGAGCGCGACGGTGGGACGGACGACGTCTACGACCCGTACGACCCGTACTGATCAACCCGTAAGAGGTTCCGTCGCGTTGCCGAAGCCTCACCCATGCCGTTCGTGCGGGCCGTTCCTCAGGAGCGGGCGGCCCGCAGCAGGCTTCCCGCTCCGCTCGGCGACCGCGGATTCAGGCCCTCCGGCCGCGGCCTGGCGGACCGATCCTTCTGCTCCGGTGACGCCTGTGCCGGGACCGCGGGCACGTGCCGTTCTTCCGCTCCGGCCCCCGCTGAAGGCCGTGCCCGGACCCCTGTGTCGCGCGCAGTCCGGCGCGCGACCGCCGGGACGAGCCTGCGAGGGTGCCCCCGGGGTGTTCCTGCCGCCCCCTTCGGCGTACGCTGACAAACGCCATGCCGTACGAACCACCCACGCACACCGTCGAGCGCTCACTGCGCGCCACCACCGGTGCCAAGATCGTCGCCGGTGTCGACGAGGTCGGACGCGGAGCGTGGGCAGGGCCTGTCACGGTGTGCGCCGCGGTCACCGGTCTCCGCAGGCCCCCCGCCGGACTCACCGACTCCAAGCTGATCAGCCCCAAGCGCCGTGCGGAACTCGCGCCGATGCTGGAGAGCTGGGTCACCGCGTACGGCATCGGTGACGCCTCTCCCCAGGAGATCGACGAGCTGGGCATGACCGCCGCGCTCCGGCTCGCGGCCGTACGCGCCCTGGAGGCGCTGCCGGTCCGCCCCGACGCGGTGATCCTGGACGGCAAGCACGACTACCTGGGCAGCCCCTGGCGGGTCCGTACCGTCATCAAGGGGGACCAGTCCTGCGTCGCGGTGGCCGCGGCATCGGTGATCGCGAAGGTCCGTCGGGACGCCATGATGGCCGAACTCGGCGTGCAGAACGCGGAGTACGCGGACTTCGCGTTCGAGGCCAACGCCGGCTACCCGTCGCCCGTGCACAGGGCCGCACTCGAGGAGCGTGGGCCCACCGCCCACCACCGCCTCTCGTGGTCCTACCTCGACGCGCTGCCCCGGTGGCAGCACCTCAAGAAGGTCCGTTTCTCCGCCGAGGCGGCCGCACTGGAAAGCGGGGGCCAGCTCGGCTTCGACTTCTGATCGCGCATATGTGCCCACCCGCCGATGCCCGTGGTATCGGCGTTTGATAGACAACCACCCATGCCTCTCATCCCCGAGGAGCCTCAGATTCACGAGAGCGCCCAGGGTCCCCGCGCCACCACGGCCACCGGCCGCGCCGCGTCGACCCCTCGTCCCGTACCCGGTCCGCGTTCAGCGGCCACGCCGCGCCCCGGTCGCCCGGGGCCCGGCCCGCGGCCTGCGCCCCCGGCGCAGCGCCAACACCCCACCTCCGGCCGGCCCCGGACGGCCCCGCCGGAGAATCGTTCCGCACCGCAGGTCCAGGTCGTCCCCGCATCGGCCGACGGGGCGCTCGACGCCGCCGACGAGGCGGTGGATCTGCTGCTCGACTCAGGTCGCGCACCCGGCGACATCCTGGTGCTGACCACGGGCGGGCAGCACCCGTGGGCGGCTCACGAGCTCTCCTTCGGTGAGGCCGCCTACTGGGCCCAGCTCGAAGCGGGCGACGACGTCTTCTTCGCCGCGGCCGAGGCGGAGCGGATCAAGCCCCGGCCCGTAGTGGTCGTCGCGGTCAACGGCCCGGCCGACGACGCGGCCGCCCGGGCGCTGGCCAAGGCCCGCGAGTCCGCCGGTGTGCTGCTGATCGTCTGCGGTGACCCGCAGCGGATCAACGCCGCGCTCGGCGCCGGCGTCTGAGCTTCATCGCCGGCGGGTCCGCGGCCGGTTCCGCCGCGGCGTGACCCGGCGGCTTCGGCGGCCCGGCTGTCCCGGAGGGCGGCCGGGCCGCCGAAGCGTGCCCTGTCAGCGTGCGGCGGAACGGTGCAGTGCCTGCGCTGCCCCGCCGCCGGAGCGCGACGGGACCTGTTCGGAGGGCAGGGCGGTGTCGGCGAGGGCGGAAGGCTGCGACGTGGAGTTCGGACGGCGACCGCCCCGGCCCTCGCCCAGCACCTGCCAGCCGCCCCGGGTCAGCGTGATGTACGCCCCGCACCGCAGCCCATGCAGTGTGCAGGCGTCCCGCAGCCCCCACATCCACGCTCCGTCCTCCTCCGTCCAGCGCTCGTCCCCTTCGCGGCAGTAGAGGAGTACCGCGGTGCGGACGGGGGTACGGCGTCGCAGATCATGCGGGATGACGCGGCGCAGATGCGCCAGCAGTGAGTTCCGGAACTCCCAGCCGTCGGCCGTCACGGAGCGGCGGGCGAAAGAGGCGCTTGCCGTCAGACGCTCCTCGTGGTCCAGGACGGCGACCACAGCGGTGGCCGGGGTCGGCCGGTGCCTGGAGTGCAGGCCGCTGACCACCTCACGTGGGCTGCGCAGCAGGGGTATTCCGGCCGCTGCCCATTCTGCCGGTTCGAGCATTCTGGCAAGGCGGTTGGCGGAGTCGGTGGCTGTCGACATCGAAGTGGCTGCGGACGGAGCGAATCCGAAGGTCACGGTCCTCCCTTCGCATACGCGCCCACGATGCGGGCAGGGTCGGGTGAGGGCGCGCCGCGGCACAGCCCTTTCGGGCCCGCGAAAGGACCGTGCGGGGAGCGAGTCCGATTCTCCCTGGCGTATCGGCAGGCGGCAACGAGCAATTGGTGAGGCTGACGGTATTCAGCCGGAATGACACGGATATCCCTGCCCGGTCCGGCCCCGCCCGACGCTCCCGTCACGCCTGAACGGCGAGGACCAGCGGAAACACCGCGGTGTCCGGTGGGGCGGTGGCAGTGCGCGCCGAACCGCGCGACGGCCGCCGGCGCGGCCCGCCGCCGTCAGTGGGCGATCTCTTCGTGAGCCCTCTGACACGGTGCGTGAATTCGCTGATTGTCAGTGGCATCGGGTTGCATGGGGGCATGGACACTCTGCAGCTGCGCGCTGAAGCCGACGCCGTCCTTGCCGAGCTGATCGGCGCCCCCGCAGGGGCGGCGCGGCTGCGGGAGGACCAGTGGCAGGCGGTGGCGGCCCTCGTCGAAAAGCGCTGCCGGGCGCTGGTGGTGCAGCGGACCGGGTGGGGGAAGTCGGCGGTGTATTTCGTGGCCACCGCTCTGCTGCGGCGCCGCGGGGCCGGCCCCACGGTGATCATTTCACCGCTGCTGGCCCTGATGCGCAACCAGGTCGAGGCGGCGGCGAAGGCGGGCATTCGGGCACGTACGGTCAACTCGGCGAATACGGAGGAGTGGGAGACGGTCTACGGGGAGGTGGAACGCGGGGAGACCGACGTTCTCCTGGTGAGCCCGGAGCGGCTCAATTCCATCGATTTCCGCACACAGGTGCTGCCGAGGCTCGGGGCGACGACCGGTCTGCTGGTGGTGGACGAGGCGCACTGCATTTCTGACTGGGGCCATGACTTCCGCCCCGACTACCGGCGGCTGCGCACGATGCTCGCTGAGCTGCCGGCCGGGGTCCCGGTGCTCGCCACCACGGCCACGGCGAACGCCCGCGTGACGGCGGATGTGGCGGAGCAATTGGGTACGGGCGGTGTGGACGCCCTGGTGCTGCGGGGCCCGCTGGACCGGGAGAGCCTTCGGCTGGGGGTCCTGGAGCTGCCGAGTGCGGCGCACCGCCTGGCGTGGCTGGGGGAGCGGCTGAGTGATCTCCAGGGATCGGGGATCATCTACACGCTGACGGTGGCGGCGGCCGAGGAGGTGGCGGCGTTTCTGAGACAGCGTGGATATCCAGTGGCCTCCTACACCGGCAAGACGGAGAACGCCGACCGGTTGCAGGCGGAGGAGGATCTGCTGGCGAACCGGGTCAAGGCGCTGGTGGCCACATCCGCACTCGGAATGGGCTTCGACAAGCCGGACCTCGGCTTCGTGGTGCACCTGGGATCCCCCTCGTCCCCGATCGCGTACTACCAGCAGGTCGGACGCGCCGGACGCGGTGTGGATCATGCCGATGTCCTGTTGCTGCCGGGCCGGGAGGACGAGGCGATCTGGGCCTACTTCGCTGCGGTGGGTTTCCCGCCCGAGGAGCAGGTGCGGCGCGCTCTGGACGCGCTCGAGAGTGCCGGGCGCCCGTTGTCGCTGCCGGCGCTGGAGCCCTTGGTGGATCTTCGGCGCGCACGTCTGGAGTCGATGCTGAAGGTCCTGGACGTGGACGGGGCGGTCAAGCGCGTCAAGGGCGGCTGGACCGCGACCGGGCAGCCGTGGGCGTATGACGCGGAGCGGTACGCCTGGGTCGCGAAGCAGCGGGCGTCCGAGCAGCAGGCCATGCGGGACTACGTGGCGACCACCGGCTGCCGTATGGAGTTTCTGCAGCGGCAGCTCGATGACGAGCGGGCGGTCCCGTGCGGTCGCTGCGACAACTGCGCCGGCCCTTGGCTCGATTCCGCCGTCTCGTCCGAGGCTCTCGCGGCGGCGACGGGCGAGCTGGACCGGCCGGGAGTGGAGGTCGAGCCCCGCAGAATGTGGCCGACCGGCCTCGCCGCGGTCGGTGTGGACCTCAAGGGCCGCATCCCCGAAGGACAGCAGGCCCTCACCGGGCGGGCGCTGGGCAGACTGTCGGACATCGGCTGGGGCAATCGCCTGCGGCCGCTCCTGTCGGCGCAGGCGGTGGACGGGCCGGTCCCGGACGAGGTGCTGAACGCCGTGGTGGCCGTGCTGGCGGACTGGGCCCGCTCGCCGGGAGGCTGGGCCGACGGCTCCCCCGACGCGATGGCGCGGCCCGTCGGCGTCGTGGCCATGCCTTCCCGTACCCGCCCCCGGCTCGTCTCCTCCCTGGCCGAGGGTGTGGCGCGTGTCGGCAGGCTCCCGGTGCTGGGCAGCCTGGCCTACAGCCCTCAGGCCGACGAGCACGCCGCGCACCGCAGCAACTCCGCCCAGCGGCTCCGCGGCCTGGCCGGGGCGTTGGTGGTGCCGGACGAGCTCGCCGCCGCCCTGGCCGCCACCCCCGGGCCGGTCCTGCTCGTCGACGACTACACCGACTCCGGCTGGACCCTGGCCGTCGGTGCGCGCCTCCTGCGCCAGAACGGAGGAGGCGAGGTGCTCCCGCTCGTCCTCGCGCTGGCCGGATAGGCGGATCGCGCCCGCCCCGGGGCACCGCGGGCGGGCGGTCGGATCACTCGGCGACGGGCTCCGCCGGGGCCACGGGCTCGACGCGTATCGTGGCGAAGGCATCGGAGAGGAAGCGGTCCAGCTCGGCCGAGTCACCCGGGCCGACGACGCCTGCCAGGGGGATGTCGGTGTCCGCGTAGCTGAGCACCGTCTTGATCGGCTCGTCCTCGGTCCGCTGGCTCCAGCGGTACACCAGCGGGCTTTCGCGGAACTCGTCCGCGCCCTCGATCCGGCAGTACTCGGCTCCCAGCCGGTGGCTCGGCCAGCAGAACCATCCGTAGCGCGATCCGTCGGGCTCGGGCCAGCTCAGCTCCTCGGCGGCCACACCGCCGGTGACCATCTGGAGGTACCGGGAAGGCATGTGCACCCCGGTGGCCAGCTCGAAGGTGTCCACCACGTCCGCGCCGCCGAACCGGGCGCCGACCTCCAGGAAGACCAGCCCGTCCGGGGTTTCGATGCCTTCGAGGTGGAAGAGGCTGGTGGTGATGTTGACGGCGGCGAGGCAGTCGGCGGTCCAGCGACTCAGCTGCGGTGTCAGCTCGATCTGCACCGAACCCAGCGGTGAGCCCTCCGCGTAGCCCAGGCAGGTGCCCACATAGCGGCTGGCCTGGATCGCCATGGGCTTGCCGTCGATCAGCATGCCGTCCACGTGCACGATGGGCCCGCTGACGAACTCCTCGACCTCGAAGCCGTCCCGTTCGGGTCCTTCGGGCACCACCCCGGTCTCGCGCACCGCCGCCAGGGCCTCGGCCGCCGTCGGGTAGATGTGGACGTTCATGCTCGCCGCGCCGTCCAGGGGCTTGAGCACCGTCTCACCGGTCCACGGCAGTTCGCCGGCCGCCAGGGCCTCTGGCAGGGACAGGTAGCGGGGAACCCGCAGACCGGCCGCGGCGACCATGGACTTCATGACCACCTTGTCGCGCCAGGGCCGGATCTCCTCCTCCGTGTCACCCGGCACGCCGAGGGCGGCCCGTACCCGGGCGCCGGCGATCAGGTCGAACTCGGACAGCGCGAGCACCATGTCGAAGGGGGGCAGTCCTTCGACGGCGGCCAGCACCTCTTCCGTGAGGTCGCCGGTGTCGGGACGAACGATGCGGGTGCAGCGGAGGTCGGACGGGAGCGTGGCCAGCCGGTCCGCGGGACCGACATAGGTGACGTCGTGGGCCGCGTGGTCAATTCCGGTCGCGTGCCGGATCATTTTGTCCGTGACTCGGTGCAGGATCAGGATGCGCATGGTGGGTCCTCAGACGTGCGAGAAGCGGAATGAGTAGGACGACGGCACAGGCGGAGCCGATGACGGAACCCAGGACGATGCTCTGGGGGCTGAAGGAGGTGGTGAGGAGCGTGACCAGGAGCCCGGCCGCCGGCAGGGACAACTGGTTCAGGAGAATGATGATGGCGATGGTCTTCGCGAAGTGCTCGCGCGGAATTCGCCTCACACGCTCCGTGCGGATGACGACGTTGAAGAACCCGACGGTCCCGAGCAGGACCGCGTAGCCCAGGGCGTACTGGGTGAACGTGCTCGCGAGGCCCACACCGATGGCTCCGAGGCAGATCAGCGAGTAGGACGTCATCAGAGCGGCGAAGGGATTCAGCCGCTTCGCCGCTCGCGGGACGACGAAGAACGTCAGGATGCCGACGATCCCCGCTCCCGTACTCAACGCCCCGTAATACCGGTCCGGTTGGTGGAATACGCCCACTGTGGTGGCCGCGCTGGTGGCCATGCCGACGCCGACCATGAGATTGACCGTCATCGTCAGCCCGACCAGGCCCAGGATCGCGGGCAGCTTCAGCAGAGTCGCCACACCTTCGGTGATGCCGGTCCCCACCGAGCGGACCGTGGTGCGTTCGCCGGGCGCCACGTCGAGTGTCTCGGCACGCAGCCAACGGCGCAGCGAGAAGGTGTTGAGGGTGGTCAGCGCGTACACCACACCGATGACTGCGAGGAGGCCCGTCGTCGGGAGCGCCGAGGCGAGCAGTGCGGCCAGCACGGGGCCGATGACCTCGCTGGTCTGCTCCGTCCCCTGGATGATCGACTGCGCCCGCACCATCTGGTCCAGAGGGACGAACCGGGGGAGGGTGGCCTCAAGGGCGATGTAGGACTGCGCGCCGGCCACCGACATCCCCGCGGCGAGCACGCACAGGGTGATGAACTTCCCGTCGGGTATCAGGTACATCAGGGCGAAGGCGGCCAGACCGAGAGCCGAGCGGACGCAGTCCGAGCCGACGTACAGGACGTAGCTGCGTATTCGGTCCGCGAACACGCCGGCCACCGGCAGGAATATCACCCGGGGCAGCCATTCGACCAGGAATATCAGTCCGGTCTGGGAGGCGCTGCCGGTCAACCGGTAGGTGAGCAGAGGTATGGCGAACAGGAGGAACTGGTCCCCGAGAGCGGCGAGTCCGCGGCCACCTACGAAACGGGCCACCTGAGGGCCCGGCATGTAGGCGCGCGAAGGGGCCGGCGCATCGCCGCCGTCTTGCTGGAGGGCATCGGCCGTGTTCTTCTCCGCTTCCTGGCTCATGCTCCCCCGTTGTTCGTGTCACCGCTGTCGTGAAGCAGGTTCGACGGTCGTGGCCGGCCCGAGGGCGGCCTCACCGCCCCCGTGTCCGCGCTGCGAGCAGCCGGACGAATGCGCCCACTCGCGGGTGGTGCCAGAGTATAAGCACGTGGCAGGCGGCCGCGGGGGTATCGCCTGAGCGCCGTTCCGTCCGCTGAGCGGGCACGGGAGTGCGGGCTCGCCCGACATCCGAACACCCCTTGCCTGCAGGGGATGTCGGGGCTAGCTTCCTGGTCGAACGGATCGGACGGGGTGCCTGTCGGGCACGTTCCCCACCGGGGATCGTCCTTGAGCCGCTGAACGGGGGGTGTCGTGGGGCCGCGCACTGTTGCCGCACTGCTGGAGTTCGAGCGAGACGTCATTCCTGCCGTCAACTCTCTGAGACAACTGCGCAGTCGGCGCAGCGACGCGCAAGCTGACGGTTGCGTTCCGGCCGGCTTCGACGAGGAGATACGTTTCGCCGTCGACGCCGTATGCGCGGCCGTCGAACGTGCGCAGGGCCTCATGCCCGCTGAGCAGATCGCGGCCACGTGCAAGGACCTGCGGGTCTGGCGGGACGCGGGCTGTGAGGGTGTGCCGCAATTCGACAGCACCCGGGACACGGTGCCCGCACCCGAGGACGGCGAGGCCGCCGCGTTCGTGGGGCCCGTGACGCTCCCCAACAGCGACCGGCACGACGTCCACATCGAGGCGTTCTCGGTGATCCGCCAGGACCCCGCGAGTACGCCCGAGCTCCAGGCGGAGTACCCGCACCCCAAGGCCGTCTTCCAGTCCACCCGCCTGCTGTCCGCGTCGCGCGGCCTGCGGGAGGGCAACTGCGTGGTCTTCTTCCCCGAGAACATTCCGGCCGCCACCCGATGTACGGACCAGAACTTCGCCTGGTTCTTCTTCAACCGGCACACCGAGATCTACGCCCAGACCCTGGCGATCACCGAGCGCCTGTGCGGACCCGGTTCGCCCTTCGAGGGCGAGGCCGAGCTGGTCTCCGCGGAGGTGGACCCGGAGGACACCTACCAGGCGCGCTGCGTCTGGGGCTACCTGCACGACTACTTCCACCACACCGGCCCGCGCCCCCTGGACCAGCACCTGGCGATCAAGACGACCTGGCGCCCCGGCCTCCTGGAGGAGCTCAAGGTCGACATGAAGTCGGCGATCGCCTGTTTCGAGGAAGACGTGCCGTTCGGCCCGATCGTCTTCGAATACATCATCCTGGAACGCCTCTTCCGCTACCCGGCACAGCCCGAGCCACTGCGGAACTTCGACGCCGGGACCGGCTTCGCCCTGGGCACCTGGCTCGCGTCGCAGGGCCTGTTCACGCTGGACGGGCAGGGCCGCCGCGCCCTGGCCCCGAAGGCCCGGATCGTCGAGTCGGTACGGGAACTGGTGGGCCTGATCGAGGACATCGAGAGAACAGAGGACGACGCGGCCTACAAGGCAGGCGCCGTGGACTTCCTGTTCGGGACTCTGCTGCGGCGCCCGGAAGGCAAACCGGACCGGTACGGTGGCCCGCTCGCCCCGCTCGACCTGTGGGGTAGCGAAGTCCATGTCTGAGCCGCACGGCGCGGCGGAGCTCGAAGCGATCCTCAAGGCCCCGGGCTTCTGCCGCCACTCCACCGGTCACACCGCCGTCGTCGACTGGGACGCCGACTCCGGCTGGTCGGACCCGCGTGTCGAGCCCTGGTCCGACCTGGCGATGGACCCGGCCACGCTCGGACTCCACTACGGGCAGGCGGTGTTCGAGGGCCTGAAGGCGTTCCGCGCCGAGGACGGGTCGGTGCACCTGTTCCGTCCGGAGGACCACGGGCGGCGTCTGGCCAGGTCCGCCGCCAGGCTCGCCATGGCCGAGATGCCCGCCGACCTGTTCGCCCGTGCCTGTGCGGCCCTGGTCGCGGCCGACGAGGCGTGGGTGCCGCACGGTTACGGGCAGAGTCTCTACCTGCGCCCGCTCCTCATCGCCACCGAACCCGACCTCGGACTCCGGCCCTCCAGGCGCTACCGGTGCGTGATCCTGGCCTACCCGGCGGACCCGTGCTTCGGGGCCGCCTTCCGGCCTCTGTCGGTCACCACCGCGACCGAGACGGTACGGGCCGTACGCGGCGGCACCGGGGAGTCCAAGTGCGCGGGCAACTACGCCGCCGGCCTCCTCACCCGTACCGAGGCACAGGCCGCCGGCTACGACGAGGTGCTGTGGCTCGACGGGCTGGAGCGGAAGCGGATCGAGGAGCTCAGCACCATGAACCTCTTCCTCGTCCAGCGGGACGGGGCGGAGCTCCGGGTGACGACCCCGCCCTGCGACGGGACCATCGTCCGCGGCCTGACGCGTGACTCACTGCTCACCCTGGCGAAGGACCGGGGGATCGCCGCCGCCGAGGAGCACACCACGATCGATGCAGTCCGGGACGGCCTGCGCTCCGGCCGGCTGACCGAGGTGTTCGCATGCGGCACCGCCGGTGTCGTCGTCCCGGTCGGACGTCTCGGCATCGGCGGAGAGGACCTGATGGTGGGCGACGGAGGAGAGGGACCGATGACCGCAGCTCTGCGCAGCATCCTGCTGGACGTCCAGCACAGACGTACACCCGACGCGCACGGCTGGCTGCGGACCGTCGTGCGGGCCGAAGGGAACGAGGGACGACGCGCATGAACGATCACCACTCGCTCCCGAAGGCCGGCCGGGAGGACGTCCTGTCCGGGGTCACCGTGATCCACACGCTGGGGCCCACGGGCACCAACCTGGAGAAGGCCGCCCACTACTGGCTCACCCGGCGCGGGACCGCCGGCAAGGTGGTGCTGCACGCCGAGGTGGAGGACGGTCTGGACGCCATGGCCTTCGACGGCACCGAGGCCGTCCTCGCCTGCGCCGTCTACCCCCGCCTGCACGACCTCGTCTTCCAGAACCTGCACCGCCTGGAGATGGCCGACAGCTTCATCCTGGACACCCACGACATGGTGCTGGCCGGCCGTCCGGGCCACACCGCCCTGTCCACGATCGTCAGCCACCCGGCCCCCAGCAGCCTGGTGGCCGAGCGCGGCGACGTCACCCTGACCAGCAGCAACTCGCGTGCCGCCGCGCTGTGCGCGGCCGGGCGGTACGACGCCTGCGTCACGACAGGGCCCGCGGCGGCGGCCGAGGGACTGCGGCTGATCGAGAACTTCGGCCCGGTGCCCATGATCTTCACCCTGCACGTCGGCCGGATCCTCGGCGACGGCGGCGGTCCGGGGGGCGTGGGCGCATGCTGATCATCGTCCAGCCCTTGTCGGCCGGGACCCGGCTCACCGCCCGGGCGGTGGCCGCCGGAGTTCCTTGCCTCGTCCCCACCCAGTTCCCCGAACTGCTGCCGCCCGAGGTCCACTCCGGCGCGACCGTCGTCGACTGGCACCCCGACGAGGGGGTGGCGGGACTGCTCCGCCTGGTCGAGAAGGCCGTCGCGGACACCGGGACCCCGCCCACCGGGGTGGTCGCCGGCTTCGAGTACGCGGTGCCGGAGGCCGCCGAACTGGCCCGGGTCCTCGGGCTCCCCGCGCTCGGTGCGGAGGCGGCCGAGGCGGTGCGGCAGAAGGACGTCATGCGGCAGCGGTGCCAGGAGCGCGGCGTCGCCCACCCCCGCTCGGTCGCGGTCGGCCCCGAGACGGCGGGCGACTGCCCGTTGCCCTTCCCCGTCGTGGTCAAACCGGTCGACTGCGGCGGCAGTCTGATGGTGAGTCTCTGCCGCGACCAGGAGGAGTACGCGCGGGCCTGCGCGCTGGTCCACGACCCCGGCGAGGAGGTGAAGTTCCACCCGAATCCCCGCCGGGCCGCCCTCGTCGAGGAGTACGTGGAGGGCCCCGAGTTCTCCCTGGACGGCTGGGTCGACACCGACGGCCCGCACCTCGCGAGCGTCACCACGAAGTTCCTGTCCGCCCCGCCCGACTTCTTCGAGATGGGCCACATCGCCACAGCGCCCGAGTGCTCGCCGCACGGCGAGGTCCTGGAGCGCTTCGCGCGCCAGGTCGTGGCCGCCTTCGACCTCACCGTGGGCCCGTTCCACATCGAGACCCGGATCGCCCGCGACCGCGGCCCCGTCCTGATCGAGGTCGGCGCCCGACTGGCCGGCGACAACATCCCCGAACTGGTGCTCGCCGGCCCCGGCGTGGACCTGTGCGCCGCCTCGGCCGACGCGGCGCGCGGGCTGACCCACGACCCCGGCACGCTGTCGCCGGTGAGCGCGGGGCTCGCGTTCGTCACCACCGACCGGTCCGGCACCTACGCCGGCACGCTCTCCGGCATCGACGCCTTCACGCGGGAGGCCGAGTTCCGCGGCCTCCTGCCGGAAGCGGCGCCCGGAACACTGCTCGACCCCGGCGACATCTTCAGCAACCGGGTCGCCCGTATCCATTTCGAGGGCGACCTCGACCGGGTCGAGCGCCTCGTCGCCTCGGTCCTCGCCGACGTGAAGGTCGACGTCGACGGCGTCGGCCACCAGGACAAGGAAGGTGCCCCCGCATGAGCAACGAACTGACCGTCACCCCCACGACCACCCCGCGGCCGCGGCCCGATGCGGCCGGGAGGACCGGGGCCGTCCTCACCGACCACGCGTTCTTCATGCGGACCGGCAAGCGGCGCAGCTGGCAGGGGCTGACCGTGGCGGACCGGGACGCCATTCCGGCGCTGCGGCCCACAGCGGCCGCCGTGCTCGCCGGCCAGACGGTCGTCGACGAGTTCGCCGCGTACCGGCTCGCGGACGGCACGGTCTCCGTGTTCCGTCCCGACAGCCACATCAAGCGGCTGAACAACGGCGCCCGGCGCCTCGCGATGCCCCAGGTCGACTTCGACCGGGTGTGGAGTTCGGTGCGGGCGATGGTCGAGCTGGACGAGGGGTGGCTGCCGCAGGAGCCGGGCGCCTCGATGCGGCTGCGCGCGGTGCTCGCCGCGGACGGCACGGCGCTGACCGCCGGACCCGCGGACGACTGCCTCTTCTACGTGCTGGGCTCGGTGCCCGCCGCCACGGCCGCGAAGCCGCTGAAGGCCATGACCCTGGACGGTTACGTGCGGGCCTGGCCCGGCGGCACCGGCGACCTGAACACGGCGGGCGGGATCGCCGCGGGCGTTGTGCCCGGCGAGATCGCCGACAACTACGGCAACGACCATGTCCTGTGGCTCGACGGGGACGGCCGCTTCGTCCAGCAGATCGGCGAGCTGAACGTCTTCTTCGTGATCGACGGCGTGCTGACCACGCCCGCGCTCGACCGTACCGTCCTGCCCGGCGTCACCCGTGACTCCGTCGTGAAGCTCGCCCGGGACGCGGGCACCACCGTGGTCGAGCGGCCGGTGGAACTCGCCGAGGTCCTGAAGGGCATCGCCGACGGATCTGTCACCGAGTGCTTCGCCACCGGCACGGCCACCGGGGTGGCGCCGGTGGCCTCCCTCGGCCACCAGGGCGAGGAGTACCGGCTCGCGTCGCCGGAGGCCGGTGCGGTGACCGCCCGCTTCCGGGACCTGCTGGACGGTGTCCACCGAGGCGACTCCACCGACCGGTTCGGCTGGATGCGGCGGATCACCGAAGTGGCACCCGTCCACGCCTGAGGGAGGAGAGAACCATGGCGTACGTCGTCACCGACGAATGTGTGGGCTGCAAGTACACGGACTGTGTGGACGTCTGCCCCGTGAGCTGTTTTCACGAGGGCCCCGACATGCTCTACATCAACCCCGAGGAATGCATCGACTGCAACGCGTGTGTCGCCGAGTGCCCGCCCGAGGCCATCTGGGCGGACGTCGACCTGCCGGAGGACAAGTTCCAGTGGATCGAGATCAACGGCGAGATGAGCAACAAGTACCCGGTCATCTTCGAGAGCCGGGGCACCCGGGGCGAGCCCACCGAGGCCCCCGCCGAGCCCTCCAGCCAGCCTTCCTGACCCAAAGAGCGGGAGCCTAGGTCATGACGACCCACGTCGAGAACCCCTTCATGCTCGGCCTCGACTCGAACTTCTATCTGAAGGACGAGTTCGAGAGCCCCGAGAAGCGCACCAACGTCACCTGGTTCTACCCGAAGATCTGCGCCTTCCAGGACGCGCTCGACTCCGAGGGCAAGAAGGCCGAGTACTTCTCCTTCCTGGACCGGCAGTCCCACCCCGAGCAGACCGACATCCTGCTCTACTTCCACATCCCCTTCTGTGAGGCGTTCTGCAACTTCTGCGCCTGCTTCAAGGAGTCGGCGGCGAAGTACCAGGGCGAGCGGCAGAAGCGCTTCGTCCAGGCCATGGTCAAGGAGATCCAGCGCAACGCCCGCTCCAAGTACTTCGAGGGCACCAAGGTCAAGTACGTCCAGTTCGGCGGCGGTACGCCCTCGGCCCTGGAACAGGAGTCGATGGCCGCCATCCTGGAGGCCGTCCACCGCGAGTTCGACCTGAGCGAGGTCGACGGCATCTCCCTGGAGGGCAGCCCGCTCGGGCTCTCCAAGGACGGCTACATCGAGATGCTGAAGTCGCTCGGCATCACCCGCATCTCCTTCGGCGTGCAGACCCTCGACGAGGAGATCCGTCGCAAGCTGACCATCAAGGCGAGCGTGGAACAGGTCCACCAGACGGCCGAGAACATCCGCAAGGCCGGCATCCGCACCTTCGCCCTGGACCTCATGTACAACCTGCCGGGGCAGGACGACGACGTCCTGGCCCGAGACCTGGAGGGCATCTGTGCCGAGCTGCGCCCCAGCTTCGTGCAGACGTACCGCTTCAACCAGTGGGAGGGCACCCGCCTCGACCAGCAGATCCGGGCCGGCAAGGTCGCCGAGGTCAAGCCGTCGGGCGCCATCGAGCGGGAGCAGTACCGGCAGATCAAGGAGGGCCTCGCCGGGTACGGCTACGACAAGCAGCTCCTGATCAACTTCTTCACCCACCTGGACGACCCGGGCGAGATCGGCCTCAACCACGCCTGTGGTGGCAACGGCTACCGCGCCAGCTACACCCTCGGCATCGGCCCGGCCGCCGAGAACTACATGGGCGAGCGCAGCTACCGCAACCACACCGACGTCGAGCGGTGGATGCGGGAGGTCGAGGAAGGCGTCATCCCGATCGAGCAGGGCCGCATCTGCTCCGAGGACGAGGTCGAGAACCGGGTCATGGTCTTCTTCCCGGTCTTCGGCAGCGTCCGCAAGGCCGATGTCGCCAACTTCGAGAAGTACCGCCGTGAGGTGGACTGGCTGGTCGCGGGCGAGTACGCGATCGAGACCGATGAGGAACTGACCCTCACCGAGGCCGGCCGGGAGAACGCGGGCAACATCGCCTTCCTCTTCTACTCGGACGAGGAGAAGGCCCGCGCCCGGCGCACCATGTACCTGTCGCTGAAGAACAAGCGCAACCCCTTCCACCAGGACGCGCAGAACATCCCGCGCACCCCGCTCTTCCTCCAGACCCGGCCGAAGTCGGCGGAGGAGACCGCCAACGCGGCCGCCCCGACGAAGACCGAGGGGAGCTGAGCCACCGGTGGAGAACCGCAAGACCCAGAAGGACATCGAGGGCGACCTCCGCGAGGTGATCGCGCAGATCTTTCCGGGACAGCTCGTCGAACTCGACACCGACACCCCGCTGTTCAACGGCGGGCTGTCGCTCAACTCGACCCAGATGATCGAACTGACCCTGGCCTTCGAGACGTTCTACGACATCGAGCTCGAACCCGAGCTGCTGACGACGGAGAACTTCGCGACCCTGGGTTCCCTCGCCGGTCTCCTGGAGGAACTCCTCGAAGACGAGGTGTCCCCTGTCTGAGATTCGTTCGGACGTGCGCGTGGTGCTGATCCACGGGAACGCCGGAGCGAGCGTCGAGGGCATCTGGTTCCCGTACCTCAAGCGGGAACTGGAGGCCCTCGGCGCCGAGGTGGTGGCGGAGACCTTTCCGGACCCCATCAAGGGCCGGATGCGGTACTGGCTGCCGTATCTCACCGACGTCATCCGTCCGGACGAGCGGACGGTCATCGTCGGCCACTCGTCCGGTGCGCTGGCCGCCTTCCGGTACGCGGAGAGGGCGCCGCTCCTCGGCACCTTCGCCGTCGCCGGCCACCACCACGACTGCGGGTTCGAACTGGAGCGCCGTAGCGGTTTCTTCGACACCCCGTGGGACTGGGACGCCATCCGGGCCAACCAGACGTTCATCGAGCAGTTCCACTCGAAGGACGACCCCTGGGTGCCGTTCGAAGTCGCCGAGGAACTGCACGAGCTGACCGGCAGCACCTTCAACGTCATGCACGGCATGGGCCACTTCGGCTCCTACGACCAGCAGATGGACACCTTCCCGGAGCTGCTGAAGGCGATCCACCGCCGCCTCGACGGGACTCGCCTGGAGGAACGATGAACGTCACGTTCGCCGACGAAGTACTGGAGCGACGGCGCGACAGCACGGCCACCGCGGTCGTCGACCTGGAGACCGGCGAGCAGGTCTCGTACCGGACGCTCGCCCGGCGCGTCCAGGCCCTGACCGACCTGCTGGCCGGCCTCGGCGTGGGCCGGGGCGGGACCGTCGCGATGGCGATGGACAAGTCCGCCGCCTCGGTGGCCGCCATGTGGGCCGCGCTGCGGCTCGGTGCCCGCTACGTACCGCTGGACGAATCGCTGCCGGCGGCCCGGATCGCGACGCTGCTCGACAGGTGCGCGCCCACCGTCACCCTGGTCCAGCCCGCCCACCGGGAACTGCTCGACGGCGCCCCGGCCGGGAAGGTGGTCACGGTGGGCGCGGAACCGGCCGAGGCCGGCACCGGCTGGGACCCCTCGGCCGAGGCCGAGCCCAGGCCGGCCGAGGTGGCCGGGCGGGCCCCCGAGGACGACGCGTACGTCATCTTCACCTCCGGCTCGACCGGTTCGCCCAAGGGCGTCGTCGTCAGCCACAGGGCCATGTGCGCCCTGCTGGCAGGCGTGCAGGAGACCGTCGGTTTCGAGGAGGGCATGCGCTTCCTCAACGTGGCACCCCTCTTCTTCGACGCCTCCGTCGTGGACCTGTGGTCGACGTTCCTGGTCGGCGGCACCGTCCACCTGCTGCCCAAGCTCCGGATGCCCACCCAGGTGACCCGCGCCGTCGAGGAGTGGCGGATCACCGACACCCTGCTCGTGCCGTCCGTGATCCGGATGTTCGTCAGCCGGTTCAGCGACGCCGCGCGCCGTGACCTCGGCTCGCTGCGACGGCTGTGGTTCGGCGGAGAGCCCTGCCCGGTATCGGTCCTGAAGGCGTTCTCCGCCCTCGTACCGGGGCTGCGGTACGTGCACGGCTACGGACCGACCGAGACCACGCACAGCGCCACGCTCTTCCTGACCGACAGCCCGGGTGAGGACGGCGAGGAGTTCCTGCCGATCGGCCATCCGCTTCCGGCCGTCGACGTGCTCGTCGTGGACGACGCGCTGCGGCCGGTGCCGGACGGGGAGACCGGCGAACTCCTCATCGGTGGCGCCCAGGTGATGACGGGCTACTGCGGTGAGCCCGAGCGCACCGCCCGCGCGGTGATCGAACTGCCGACCGGATCAGGGCGACGGTACTACCGCTCGGGCGACTACGTGCGGCAGCGGCCCGGGGACGGAGCACTGGTCTTCCTCGGGCGTCGCGACGACGCCCTGAAGATCAACGGCAACCTTGTGCACCTCTCCGAGGTGGAGGCGGCGACGCTGGCCGCCGCCGATGTGACGGACTGCTGCGCACTCCCCGTGGCGCACCCGCTCACCGGCCGGGCGATCATGCTCTTCGTCCTGGGCGCACGCGGCGACACCGGCACGCGGGGGGAGGAGCTGCGCCGGGAGCTGGCGCTGCGGCTGCCCGACTACATGCTGCCGTCCCGGATCGAGTTCCTGGCCGACGGGGACGTGAGCCTGACGCCGTCCGGCAAGCTCGACCGCGCCCGGCTGCGCGAGGCCGCGGACGCGGCCGGACACGGAACGGAGTCCAGGTGAGCGAGGTGGAGGCGGCCCGCTTCGAGCGGTGCGGCGTGCTGACGGTCGTGCCCCGCCCGGCCACCGGGCTCATCCTCGGCGACGACGCCGCGCAGCTCCTGCGGCACGGGGCGGAGGACTTCCTGCCGGCGCCCGGCACCGTGGACCGGCTGGCCACCGCCTACACCTGCGAGGGCCTGGCCGTCGAGGCGCGCACCGAGGTGGGCCTCACCGTCTCGGGCCCCCCGGAGCTGCTCGCGTCGGTCTTCGGCCACCCGGTGCGGCCGGTACGCAACAAGTACATCCGGGAGACCGTCCGCCACGAGTTCGCCGCCCGGGGACCGCTCCACTCCCGGCTCCACCCCGAGCTGGTCGCCGAGGTCCGGGTGCCCAGGGCAGGCTTCGAGCTCGGCGGCGGGGCGCCGGCCGAGCCCCGGGCCACTCCGCCCCTGCCCCGCGACTCCCGCCGCCTGCGCCTGCCCGAGGACGCGGTGCGCCTGGCGGGCGCCGAACGGGCGCACGCGGCCGGTGTCCGGGGCGACGGCGTCCGGGTGGTGATGGTCGACACCGGCCTCTACGACCACCCCCACCACCGCTCCCACGGATACCGCACCTCGGTCGTCCCCGCGCTGTCCGCCCTCGACCCCGCCGTGGACGAGCGAGGCCACGGCACGGCCATGTCGGCGCTCCTGCTCGCGGTCGCGCCCGCGGTCGAGCTGACCATGGTCAAGATGGCCTGCGAGACCTTCTCCTTCCCGGTGGCGGCCTTCCAGCGGGCGGTGGAGCTGGAGCCGGACGTCATCTCGTGCAGCTGGGGCACCCTGCGCGAGGAGCCGCACCTTCACCTGGAGGTCGCGAACGCGCTGCGACGCGGAATCACGGTCCTGTTCGCCGCGGGGAACGGCTCCACGGACCGGCGCACCGCCATGTTCCAGTCGGTGGCGACCCCGGGCGTGATCACCGTCGGCGGGGTCCATGTCGCCCCGGACGGCCGCAGGTCCGCCGCAGACCTCGCCTCAAGCTACCGTTCGGACGTCTTCCCCGGCCGTCGGGTCCCCGACCTGTGCGGGCCCTGCGGCATGCTGCCCAACGGCGACTACGTGGTGTTCCCGACACAGCCGGGCTGCATGTTCGACCGCCGCAACAGCGCGTACGACGGGACCGCTCCCGACGACGGCTGGCTGGTCTCCAGCGGGACGTCGGGGGCGACGGCGTACGCCGCCGGACTGGTCGCGCTCGCGGTGCAGCAGGGCGTCGGCAAGGGACGCGCGCTGACCGTCGCGGACCTGGCCGACGCCTGCCTGCCGGTGACGGAGGGGCGGACGCTGACCGGCGACGAATGCGGCGGGGTCTGCCCGAATGCGGCAGTGGGTCACGGCATGCTCACCGCCGTGGCCTGATCCGGCGGACGCGGCGGCTCAGACGAGGCGCCGCATCCAGCCGTACTGGTCGTCGGCGCGACCGAACTGGATGTCCACCAGACGGCGGCGCAGCCTCATGGTGACCGAGTCCTCGGTGGCGGTGTCGGGGGCGGTCACCTCTCCGCCCTCCCAGACGAGCCGGCCGACGGGGGTGACCACGGCGCCGGTGCCGCAGGCGAACACCTCGCGGATCTCGCCGGTGCGGGCGCCCTCCTGCCACTCCCGGATGTCGACCTGCCGCTCCTCGACGTCGAGACCGAGGTCCTTGGCGAGGGTGAGCACGGAGGCGCGGGTGACGCCCTCCAGGATGGTGCCCAGCTCCGGGGTGACGAGGCGGCCGTCGTGGGTGACGAAGTACAGGTTCATGCCGCCCAGTTCCTCGACGTAGCGCCCCTCGGCGGCGTCCAGGAAGCAGACCTGGTCGCAGCCGTGCTCGTCGGCCTCCAGCATGGGCGCGAGGCTGGCCGCGTAGTTGCCGCCGCACTTCGCCGCGCCGGTGCCGCCGCGTCCGGCTCGCGTGTACTGGCCGGAGAGCCAGATGGAGACGGGCTTCACGCCGCCGGAGAAGTACGGGCCGACCGGCGAGGCGATGACCATGTAGGTGACCTCAGCGGCCGGCCGTACCCCGAGAAACGCTTCGGAGGCGAACATGAACGGCCGCAGATACAGGCTCTGTTCGCCCTGGCCGGGCACCCAGTCGCGGTCCGCGCGCACGAGTTGGGTGACGGAGTCGAGGAAGGCGTCGACGGGCAGTTCGGGGAGGGCCAGGCGCCGTGCCGAGCGGTTGAAACGTTCGGCGTTGGCCTCGGGCCGGAAGGTCCACACCGTGCCGTCCGCGTGCCGGTATGCCTTCATGCCTTCGAAGATCTCCTGCGCGTAGTGCAGGACGGCGGCCGCCGGGTGCATGGGGACGGGTGCGAACGGCACGACGGCGGCGTCCTGCCAGCCGTCCTCCTTCTTCCACACGGCGCGAGCCATGTGATCGGTGAAGTACCGGCCGAACTTGGGGTCCTGAAGGATTTCGGCGCGGCGGGCGCGACTGGCTGGATTGGGGTTGGCCTCGGTCCTGAACCGCACACTCATCGCGGGACCCTCTCGGTACCTTGGTGCATTGTCGGCTGGCGGCAGGCACCTTAACCTGAGGGAGTTCGGGCAGCAAGGACGGGGAGACGTGGGTGGCGGCCCAAGCAGCGTGGGCGGAAGGCATGGTCGGCAAGCGGGTCCTGTGCGTCGGAACGGATCTGGTGGACGTGGCCGAGATGCGGGCCGTCCTGCTCCGGCAGCCTCGATTTCTCGCCAAGGTGTTCACCGCGTCGGAGCGCGCCTACTGTGACATCCCGGACGACCCGGCGGAGCGGTACGCCGTCCGGTTCGCGGCGAAGGAAGCGGTGCTGAAGGCCCTCGGGACCGGCCTGAGCGGCTCGGCCCTGACGGACATCGAGGTCCGCCGCGCTCCGGACGGCAAGCCCTCCCTCCGTCTCGCCGGCCGTGCGGCGGCGCTCTCGGAGGCGGCGGGCGTCCACTCCTGGCTGATCAGCCTCACGCACACGGCCACCCGGGCACACGCCATGGTGGCGGGGGTCGGCGCCGACGACGACACCTGCTGCCGCGATGGGGCGGACGCTGCCCGGTCCTGAGGGCCGTCCCGTCATCCCTGGCGGGCGCACGACGACAGCTACGGCGCCTCGCCGCGTTGCCGGAACGCCCGAATACGTCCAGTATGCGGGCGCCCCTCCGCCTTGCGACGCACCGCATCCGACGCCGCACGCTGATCCACCGGGGATGACGGGACAGCCCTCGGCGTCGGGTCTTCGTGAGGGGAAACTGAGCGAATGTCACCTGCTGTATACAAGTTATCCACAGGGGGTGGCGAAGATCGGCGAACCGCGAGACGGTCCTGCCATGAACAAGCACCCCGAATCATTCGGTCCCTCCGACGAACAGCAGATCACCCTTCGGGGCCCGGCGGAGCTGGCCGACGCTCTCCCCTATCTCATGGGCTTCCATCCGAGCGACAGCGTGGTCATGGTCGCCCTGCACGGTGGCCGAGGCCGGTTCGGAGCCAGGCTCAGGCTCGGCATCCCGCAGTCTCCGCTGGAGTGGCCGGCGGTCGCCGAGCAGCTTGCCGAATGCCTGATCAAGGGAAGTGAGCGGCGTGACGGCCGGCCCGACGCCATCGTCGTCTTCCTCTGCCAGGACCCGGTGGACGGCGAGACGGGCAGCCAGACCATGGAGCGCCTGCGGCCATTCGCCCAGCGGTTGCGTACCGCCTGCGGAGCGCTGGACGTGCCGGTTCTCGAAGCGCTGTGCATCTCGGACAACCGGTTCTGGTCCTACGTCTGCCCCGATGCCCGCTGCTGCCCGGCGGAAGGGAACCCGATGGCCATGCCCGGCTCCTCGGTCATGGCGGCGGCGGCCACCTATGCCGGCATTCAGGTACGGGGATCGCTACGCGAGATGGAGGCGAGGCTCACGCCGCTCTCTCGCGTATCGGGCGCCGCCCAGCAGCGCGCTCTGGACGCGGCGGGCAGCGCGATGGTGCCCTTGCTGCTCGACCGGGAACGCCGCCACGAACTCGCGGGTGACACGCTGAAACTCGCAGGCCGCCTGATCGACCGCCTCGGGAAGGCGCCCGTGACGGCACCGTCCCTCGCAGACATCAACGACGACCGGCTGATCAGCGACGAGGAGGCGGCATCGATGATTTTCGGTCTCCAGGACAGGGAGACCCGCGACAGGGCGGCTGAGTGGATGGAGGGCCCGAAGGCGCTTGCCGCCCTGCGGCTCTGGCGGGCGCTGGCCCGCCGCTGCGTCGCCCCGTACGAAGAACACGCCGCAGCCCCTCTCACTCTGGCGGGCTGGGTCTCCTGGTCGACCGGCGACGAACCGGCCGCGCGCGTCGCGCTGGGACTCGCTCTGCGCCTCGATCCGCATTACACCTTTGCGCAACTGCTGCACGAGGCATGCAATCAAGGGCTCGACCCGGAGACGCTGCGGCGATGCCTGCGCGGCGAGCGCACCATGCGGGCAGCCCGGCACGGCCGGCGTGCCGAACGGGTCGCGGGGGCCCGTCCGGCACGCGTGAGGCCGGCCGGGCGGGCCAGGACGCGTCCCGGTTCGACTCGGCCAGGCCCGGGCCGGGCGGACAGGCGGCGGCCCGTCCGGCCCGGAGCGCAAGGGCGTCGCGGGACCAGGACCGGCCGTTGAGACCAGTGCGACGCCGGGCCCCGGCGCCGCACGCGGGGCCGGCCGTACGCCTCGCGCCGGCTGAGGGATGCCCGGCCCGCATTCTTCCGGACGCCCGGTGACGGGCTCCGGAAGGCCGGTGAAGAGTCGGCGGGGAAGGGAGTGTTTATCGTCAGGAAGACGACTATGATCGCGGCATGCCGCCCTACGACCCGTCGACCTTTCCGCCGTTCGCCGTCACCGTCGATCTGGTGGTGCTTACGGTGCGTCGGCACGCCCTCTGTGCCCTGGTGGTACGTCGGGGTGAAACCCCGTTCCAGGGCAGGTGGGCCCTGCCGGGCGGCTTCGTCAGGGCCGACGAGGATCTGGGGGCGGCAGCGGCACGAGAGCTGGTCGAGGAGACCGGCCTGTGCGCGCAGGATCCGGCCGCACCGGCCGTCGGCAACGGCGCCCACCTGGAACAGCTCGCCACGTACGGGGACCCTGCCCGGGATCCGAGGATGAGGGTTGTCAGCGTCGCCCATCTCGCGCTGGCCCCCGATCTGCCCGCTCCCAGGGCGGGCGGCGACGCGAACAGTGCGCGATGGGCGCCCGTCGAGGACCTGCTCGGCCCCGAGGGCGGCTACGCCCCGGACGGCGAGAGCCAGGCGCCGTTGGCTTTCGACCACGCGAGGATCCTCGCCGACGGGGTCGAGCGGGCCCGGTCCAAGATCGAGTACTCCTCGCTGGCCACAGCCTTCTGTCCGCCCGCCTTCACGGTCGGCGAGCTGCGTCGGGTGTACGAGGCGGTGTGGGGCGTCGTGCTGGATCCCCGGAACTTCCATCGGAAGGTGACGGGTACGCCGGGCTTCCTGGTACCCACCGGGGGGACGACCACCCGGCAGGGAGGCCGTCCGGCCCAGCTGTTCCGGTCGGGCACGGCGACTGTGCTCAACCCGCCGATGCTGAGGCCCGAGGTCTGAGGTCCCGCCCGTTCTGGGCGGAGACCCGAGCCGCCGCGCAGCCCGCCTTGCGCTGAAAATCCTATATGTCGGGTTATCGTGCTGCGGTACTCACTCGCCGCCGGGCGGCTCCGCCTTCGCCGTCCCATTTCCTGCGAGAGAAGCGATGCTCCAGGCCATCGGACTTACCAGTGCCCCCTCCCGTGGACAAGCCCCCGCCGTGGACGACCTCACCTTCGACGCCGAGCCGGGATGCGTCACGGCACTGCTGGGGGCGCCGGGTTCCGGAAAGACCGCCGCCCTGCGGTTGATGCTCGAACTGGAACCGGGCCGGGGGATCACCTACTACCGGGGCAGGCCGCTGCATCGCGTCCCGAACCCGGCCAGTGAGGTGGGAGTGGTGCTGGGGGATGTGCCGGGGCACCCTGCCCGCACCGTTCGAGGACAGCTGCGCATGCTCTGCGCAGCGGCTGGCGTACCCGTCTCCAGGGCTGACGAACTGCTCGACGCGGTGGGCCTGGCCGGTCTGAGGGACCAGCGCATCGCCACGCTCTCCCTCGGCATGGATCGCCGACTGGCGCTGGCGTGCGCGTTGCTCGGGGACCCGCACACACTCCTTCTGGACGATCCGGCGGAAGGCTTGGCGCCGAGAGAGGCCGACTGGCTGCACGGGATGCTGCGTTCCCACGCCGAGCGGGGCGGCACCGTGGTGTTCGCGACCAGGGACCCCAAGGAAGCGGCGCGCTCGGCAGGCCATGTGGTCACCCTCGACGGTGGGCGCGTGGTCGCCGACCAGGACGGGGCGGCCTTCTCCCGCACCCGCCTGCGGCCTCGCGTGGCGGTCCGCTCCCCGCAGGCCGTCCGCCTCGGCGCCATCGTCAGCCGGGAGGCGCGTGCTGCCCGGCGGTACGTAGAGGTCGTCGCCGAGGCGGCCGGCAACCGGCTCTCCGTGTACGGCAGCAGCTGCGCGGAAGTGGGCGACACCGCGTTCCGGCACGGGCTTCCCGTTCACCAGCTCGCCGACGAAGTGGGGGACACGCGTCCCGTAGGGGCGACCGGTGATCCGGCCGGCCGCCACGCCCCCGGCACGGCCGAGGCCGGTGCCGTCCTCGCGGCTCGGGACGAAGGTGCCCCGGTGCGGCCGGCCGAAGCCGGTGGCCCTGAAGCGTCATCGCGGAGAGCCGTCGGTGACAGTTCCGGCGCCTTCTCCCGCTCCACGCGGTCCACGGCGCGGGGGGAGGTCCCGCCGCCGATCAGGCGGCGTCCGGCCCGGGGGCCGATGCGGCCGGTGCGGTACGAACTGCGCCGCCTCTTCGGTGTGCGGACGACAACCGTGATCATGGCCGTCGTTCTCACCGCTTCGGCAGGTCTCTCCGTGCTGCTGGCCCGTGACGGCCGCACCCCGCTTGTTCACGTCATCGCGGCCTGGCCCTCGCTGCTGCCGCTTCCGCCCGCCGCACTCGGGGCCGGGCTCCTCGGAGCGCTCTCCTTCGGCGACGAGTTCCGCTATCCAGCACTCGCCGCCGGGCGGGGGAGTGTGCCCCGCAGACTCGGACTGCTCCTCGCCAAGCTGGCGGTGTCCGGGGCGGTCGCCTTCCTGCTGGCTTTGTTCGTCGTGCTCGGCTCGGCTGCGACCCTGCGCGTCGTCTACGGCGGGAGCCTGCTCTCCATCCCCTCGAACGTGGTGTCGCTGGCGGTGAGCTGGTCCGCTCTGACGGTCGGCTGCGCCTGGGCCGGGCTGCTGGCCGCAGGCGTTTTCCGGGTGGCGGCCGCGGGCATCGCCGCTGTGCTCGCCGTACCCGTGGTGATGGTGCCGCTCGTCGAGCGGATGCCGAAGGCGACGACTGTGCGTTCGATGGCTGGGCTTCCCGGCCGGCTGCGGGACCTGGCCTGGCTCCAGTGGCCGGGGGAGGCGGACCGGTGGATGCTGGCCGGCGCGCGGATCGTGGCGCATCCCGTGGGTGCGGCCTTGCTGCTGGCCCTATCGGCTCTGACCTGTGCGTTTCTGCTCACCAGCCTTCGCGGGAGGGTTCGGTGGTGAGCGCGCGGCGTGACAAGGGGCGGCATCTCCGTAACCCCTGCAGCGAAACATCCTGTTTATACCAGTAAGGCGTCAATTGAGGGGCAGGTGCCGATCACCCTTTCGTGTGCTTTTCAGCAAAGACCTCAAGGGGCGGAGGGCACCCGCCGACAAAGGATGCGTGAGTACCCTTGCGCACACCATGATGACCAACGCCCGCTCCGTCGATTCCGGCCTCGCCGGCCCGGGTGAACTCGACCGTTACTCGTACGCGGAGGCGCCGGCCGGCGAGCGCGCCGCCGCACGCTCCTGGGATGACGCCGAAGCCGGACTCGGCCGGGTGGGCCGACGGGGGTCGGCCAGCCGTGGCCGCGGGCTCCATGGCCAACTCGTTCAGCAGCTGGGGCAGATGATCGTCTCCGGCGACCTCGGTGCGGACCGCCCCCTGGTGCCCGAGGAGATCGGCCAGCGTTTCGAGGTTTCCAGGACCGTTGTGCGGGAATCGCTTCGCGTGCTGGAGGCGAAGGGGCTGGTCAGCGCCCGCCCCAACGTCGGCACCCGGGTGCGGCCGGTCAGTGACTGGAATCTGCTCGATCCCGACATCATCGAATGGCGCGCCTTCGGCCCGCAGCGTGATGACCAGCGCCGCGAGCTGGGTGATCTCAGGTGGACGATCGAGCCACTCGCCGCCCGCCTTGCCGCAGGGCATGGGCGCGAGGATCTTCAGCAGCGTCTTGTCGACATGGTCGAGATCATGGGGCACGCGCTCGGTCAGGGCGACATGATCACATGCGCCCGTGCCGACGCGGAGTTCCACTCCCTGCTGATCCAGGCCGCAGGCAATCGCATGCTGGAACACCTTTCCGGGATCGTCTCGGCGGCGCTGCAGGTGTCCGGCGGCCCGGCCACCGCATGCGACCGGCCCAGCGAGGCGTCCCTCGCCCTGCACGCCCGCATCGTGGACGCTCTGGCGTCCGGTGACTCGGCAGGCGCCGAGTCGGCCATGCGCCAGTTGCTGGTCGGGCACCACGAGGCGGAACGCGTGGTGCCGGCGCCGCGCGAGCACTGACTGCGGCGCGGGCAGGTGTGCGCGCCCCGTGTCGTCGGACCCCGGCGGTCCGGCGGCACGGGGTGGAGAGATGTCGCCTTGGTCGCGTTCATCGCAAATGGGGTGTGACTCGGGCCACGCGAAACGGCCGTAACACTCCTTGAAACTGCGCGATGACTTAAGAGGTGACCGTCGCAGAAGGAATACAGCAGCCGCTCAGGGCGCTGTGCACTTCTGAGGCCAAGCCCGCGCCGTCGGTGCATTCCCCGCCCGTCGGTCGTCGGTTCCAGCCCCTCTCCGGGCCGGGCCGGAAGCCGTTTCCATCGTTCCGAGAGGTTGTTCGTGTCGGCCAGCACATCCCGTACGCTCCCGCCGGAGATCGCCGAGTCCGAATCTGTGATGGCGCTCATTGAGCGGGGAAAGGCTGATGGGCAGATCGCCGGCGATGACGTGCGTCGGGCCTTCGAGGCTGACCAGATTCCGCCAACCCAGTGGAAGAACGTTCTGCGCAGCCTCAACCAGATCCTCGAGGAAGAGGGTGTGACGCTGATGGTCAGTGCCGCGGAGCCGTCGAAGCGCGCCCGCAAGAGCGTTGCAGCGAAGAGCCCGGCCAAGCGCACCGCCACCAAGACCGTCGCGGCCAAGACGACGGTGACGCGGACCATGGCGGCGCCTGCCGCCCCGTCCGTCGAATCCGCGGACCCTTCGGCCGAGGAGGCTCCCGCGGCCGCGCCCGCGAAGAAGGCCGCAGCCAAGAAGACGGCTGCCAAGAAGACCGCCGTGAAGAAGACGGCGGCCAAGAAGACGGCCTCCAAGAAGGCCGGTAAGCAGGACGAGGAGATCCTCGACGGCGACGACGTCGTCGAGGAGGTCAAGGCCGGCAAGGGCGAGGAAGAGGAGGGCGAGGGCGAGAACAAGGGCTTCGTCCTCTCCGACGACGACGAGGACGACGCGCCCGCGCAGCAGGTCGCCGTCGCCGGCGCCACCGCCGACCCGGTCAAGGACTACCTCAAGCAGATCGGTAAGGTCCCGCTTCTCAACGCCGAGCAGGAGGTCGAGCTCGCCAAGCGCATCGAGGCGGGCCTGTTCGCCGAGGACAAGCTGGCGAACTCCGACAAGCTCGCCCCCAAGCTCAAGCGCGAGCTGGAGATCATCGCCGAGGACGGCCGTCGGGCCAAGAACCACCTGCTGGAGGCCAACCTCCGCCTCGTGGTCTCGTTGGCCAAGCGTTACACCGGCCGCGGCATGCTCTTCCTGGACCTGATCCAGGAGGGCAACCTCGGTCTGATCCGCGCGGTGGAGAAGTTCGACTACACCAAGGGCTACAAGTTCTCCACGTATGCCACCTGGTGGATTCGGCAGGCGATCACCCGCGCCATGGCCGACCAGGCACGCACCATCCGTATTCCGGTGCACATGGTCGAGGTCATCAACAAGCTCGCGCGCGTCCAGCGCCAGATGCTCCAGGACCTGGGCCGTGAGCCCACGCCGGAGGAGCTGGCCAAGGAGCTCGACATGACCCCTGAAAAGGTCATCGAGGTCCAGAAGTACGGCCGTGAGCCGATCTCCCTCCACACCCCGCTGGGTGAGGACGGGGACAGCGAATTCGGTGACCTGATCGAGGACTCCGAGGCGGTCGTTCCGGCCGACGCGGTGAGCTTCACGCTCCTCCAGGAACAGCTTCACTCGGTGCTGGACACGCTGTCCGAGCGTGAGGCGGGCGTGGTCTCCATGCGATTCGGCCTCACCGACGGTCAGCCGAAGACGCTGGACGAGATCGGCAAGGTCTACGGCGTGACGCGCGAGCGCATCCGTCAGATCGAGTCCAAGACCATGTCGAAGCTGCGCCACCCGTCGCGTTCCCAGGTTCTGCGCGACTACCTCGACTAGGCCGCAGCGACATCACGATTGCCGAGAGGGCCCGGATCCCATGGGATCCGGGCCCTCTCGGCATCGCGTCCCGATCTCCACGGAGAGGCCGGCGGAGGTGCGCGTCGGCGTCACTGGAATGACTCTGGGTAGGCATGGTCCCTCACAGAGTCAGGAGTACGTATGTCCCGCACTGTCGTCCGCACCTTGACCGGAGCGCTCGCCCTTGCCGCCACCACGGTCGTGATACCGCCCGTTTCCTCCGCTCCGGCGGTCGCCGACAGCATCATCATCGGAGGCCGGCCGGCCCACGTGGCGGACAGCCCCTGGGTGGTGGCGCTGTCCAGCCGTGACCGGTTCGGGGGTACTCGGGCCGGTCAGTTCTGCGGCGGTGTCGTGGTGGAGCCGAAGAAGGTGCTCACCGCCGCCCACTGCCTGAGCCGGAAGGCGCTGGGCACCGATGTGGACCAGGTGAGCGATCTGCGGATCATCTCCGGTCGGGACGAGCTGAACGGCACGGGCGGCAAGGAGATCCCGGTGAGCGGGACGTGGGTCAACCCCGGGTTCGACGCCGCCACCAACAGTGGGGACGTCGCGGTGCTCACCCTTTCCGAGGCGCTGCCCGACGGGGACACGATCCCCCTGGCGGAGGCCGGTGACCCGGCGTACCGGGCGGGTACACCCGCAGTCGTCTACGGATGGGGCGACACCACCGGTTACGGCGACTACGCGTCGTCGCTCAGGTCTGCTCAGGTGGACATCCTGTCCGACAGCTCGTGCGAACAGGTGTACCCGGGCGGCAGCGCCGGTACGTACGACGCCTCATCGATGCTCTGCGCGGGCGAACCCGAGGGCGGGTACGACGCCTGCCAGGGCGACAGCGGAGGGCCTCTGGTGGCGCAGGGGCGGCTCGTGGGGCTGGTGTCGTGGGGGAACGGCTGCGGGCGTGCGGGAAACCCCGGCGTCTACACCCGGATCTCTGCCGCCATCGGCTGGATGGCGAGCGCCGACTGACCGGCGCCGGCTCCACGGGTACGAGAACGGGCGGCTTCCCTCACCGGGAAGCCGCCCGTCGGCCGGTCCGGGACCGACCCCTGGCTCGTCGTGGATGCAGAGGTGTCAGTGTTCCTCTTCGGCGGCTTGGGCCTGCGCGGCCGTCAGCCGGTCCGTCTCATCCTGTATTTCCGCGGCGATCTTCTTGAGTTCCGGCTCGAACTTGCGACCGTGGTGGGCGCAGAAGAGCAGTTCACCGCCACTGATGAGCACGACGCGCAGATATGCCTGGGCGCCGCAACGGTCACAGCGGTCTGCTGCGGTCAGCGGGCTCGCGGGGGTCAGAACAGTAGTCACGTCGCCTCTTCTCTAGCTCGACGAGCTGTCGTACCAGGGTCAACATCCAACCAGGCCGAAAACGTTCCCGCTCGTGGCTTTTCTTCGAAACTTCTTCTCGGGATGGCTGTCTGTTGCCGGTTCGCGGCGAATGTGCCGTATTGCGTGGCGCTACGGTTTCGCGTTGCTTGGCTTGGTCAGTCCGGGCCGGCTGGCTTGCCGGTTGTTCATGAGGACGTGCCCGGAGCCTAAATGGTTCATGCCTGGAAGGGAACGTGATGTGCACGTCACCCCTGCGAGGAGATCGAACATGCATGCGATTCTAGTTTAGAGTGAGGTTCTTCTAGGGTGGCGTTTCACCCGCTCTACCAGGCATCGGTACCCTCACAGCGGCACCGAAGCCGAGCCCGTGACCCACAGGGCCCCAAATGAAATTCAGCGAGGAGCGAACCGCGTGACCGCCGATACGTCCGTGCCGTCCACTGCGCTGCTGACCGGAGCAGACCGAGACGGTTCCAACTACACCGCGCGGCACCTGCTCGTACTCGAGGGGCTCGAAGCGGTTCGCAAGCGCCCGGGTATGTACATCGGGTCCACCGACAGCCGCGGTCTGATGCACTGCCTCTGGGAGATCATCGACAACTCCGTCGACGAAGCCCTCGGCGGCTACTGCGACCACATCGAGGTCGTACTCCACGACGACAACTCCGTCGAGGTCCGGGACAACGGCAGGGGCATCCCGGTCGACGTCGAGCCCAAGACGGGGCTTTCCGGCGTCGAGGTCGTCATGACCAAGCTGCACGCCGGAGGCAAGTTCGGCGGCGGCTCCTACGCCGCGTCCGGCGGGCTGCACGGCGTCGGCGCCTCCGTGGTCAACGCCCTCTCCGCCAGGCTCGACGTCGAGGTCGACCGCAACAGCGCGACCCACTCGATCAGCTTCCGGCGGGGTGTCCCGGGGATCTTCACCGAGCAGGGCCCGGACAGCCCGTTCGACCCGGCCAACGGGCTGCGCAAGGGCAAGCGTGTCCCGAAGACGCGCACCGGCACGCGAGTGCGGTACTGGGCCGACCGGCAGATCTTCCTCAAGGACGCCAAGCTCGGCCTGGAGACGCTTCACCAGCGGGCCCGCCAGACGGCCTTCCTCGTCCCCGGCCTGACCATCGTCGTACGCGACGAGCGTGGCCTGGATGGCGCGGGCAAGACGGAGGAGACCTTCCGCTTCGACGGAGGCATCAGCGAGTTCTGCGAATACCTGGCCCAGGACAAGGCCGTCTGCGACGTCCAGCGTCTGACCGGGCAGGGGACGTTCAAGGAGACCGTCCCGGTCCTGGACGATCGCGGGCACATGACGGCCACCGAGGTCACGCGCGAACTGGGCGTGGACATCGCGCTGCGCTGGGGCACCGGGTACGAGACCAACGTGAAGTCCTTCGTCAACATCATCGCCACCCCCAAGGGCGGCACCCACGTGACCGGGTTCGAGCGCTCCGTGACCAAGACGGTCAACGAGGTGCTGCGCTCCGCGAAGCTGCTGCGCGTGGCGGAGGACGACATCGTCAAGGACGACGCCCTCGAGGGCCTCACCGCGGTCGTGACCGTGCGCCTGGCGGAGCCGCAGTTCGAGGGCCAGACGAAGGAGGTGCTCGGCACCTCGGCGGCCAACCGGATCGTCGCCAATGTCGTGGCCAAGGAGCTCAAGGCGTTCCTGACCTCCACCAAGCGGGACGCGAAAGCTCAGGCCAGGGCCGTCCTCGACAAGGCGGTGGCAGCCGCTCGCACCCGCATCGCGGCCCGCCAGCACAAGGAGGCCCAGCGCCGCAAGACGGCGCTGGAGTCGTCCTCCCTGCCGGCGAAGCTCGCCGACTGCCGCAGCGACGACGTGGAGCGCAGCGAGCTGTTCATCGTGGAGGGCGACTCCGCGCTCGGTACGGCGAAGCTCGCCCGGAACAGCGAGTTCCAGGCGCTGCTGCCGATCCGCGGCAAGATCCTCAACGTTCAGAAGGCGTCGGTTTCCGACATGCTGAAGAACGCCGAGTGCGGTGCGATCATCCAGGTCATAGGAGCCGGCTCCGGACGCACCTTCGACATCGACGCCGCCCGGTACGGCAAGATCGTCCTGCTGGTCGACGCCGACGTCGACGGCGCCCACATCCGGATCCTGCTGCTGACACTCTTCCAGCGGTACATGCGGCCGATGGTCGAGGCGGGCCGGGTCTTCGCCGCCGTGCCGCCGCTTCACCGGATCGAACTGGTCCAGCCCAAGAAGGGCCAGGACAAGTACATCTACACCTATTCGGACAACGAGCTGCGCCAGCGGCTGCTGGAACTCCAGCGCAAGAACATCCGCTACAAGGACTCGATCCAGCGCTACAAGGGGCTGGGCGAGATGGACGCCGACCAGCTGGCGGAGACGACGATGGATCCCCGGCACCGCACGCTGCGACGGATCAACATCGGTGACCTGGAATCCAGCGAGAAGGTCTTCGACCTGCTGATGGGCAACGAGGTGGCGCCGCGCAAGGAGTTCATCACCAGTTCGGCGGCGACGCTGGACCGCTCGCGCATCGACGTCTGAGCGTCGCCTCCGGGGCCCGGACCGGCATCAGGAGCGGGCCGGGCCCGGAGGTCGTCTCCACCCGTGGGTGGAGACGCAATCTCCACCCATGATCCACCCTGGAGCCGATCTGCCGGGCCGGGCTCTTCCGTAGCTTCGGAGATGCAGAATTTCTCGCATCTCGGAGGCGCCCATGTCCGGGCTCGTCAACGCCCTGGTGATCATCGCGGTCATCGCCCTCGTCGTGGTCCGTCAGTGCTCGGCGCAACGGATCTCCGGAGGCCGGCCCTGGTGGGTTCTGCCCGGCGTCCTGCTCTTCATGGCCCTGCGGGAGCCCGGACTCGTGGACCCGCACCATCGGATGGCTTCGGCCGTTGTCCTGGGCGCCGAGCTCCTCGTCGGACTGGTCACGGGTGCCGGGTGGGCGTGGACATCCCGCGTCTGGCCTGCTGAGGACGGCTCCCTGTGGAGCAAGGGGACCAGGGCCACGGCCCTGGTCTGGGTCGGCGGACTGGCTCTGCGGGCGGCTCTGTACGGGGTCGCGGTGGTGCTGGGCGTGCATCAGGGCAGCTCGGCCCTGATGGTGGCTCTCGCGGCGACTCTGCTGATACGGGAGGGGCTGCTGGCGCGCCGGGCCGCAGCGATATCCGGGCCGCACGTCGGGCCCGTTGTCGGCGCCGCGGTGCGGCAGGAGTGGAAGGACCGCTTGTGACACCCGATGCCTGGACGAGCTGGCCGTCGAGGGAGGCGCTCGTCCGGGAGACCCGCAGCCGCCCGCGCAGAGTGATCGGCTGGTCGGTGCGGGCCAGCCTGCTCACTCTGATGCTGTGGGGGACCTTCACCAACGGGCTGTTCGGGCCCTGGGAGATCGTCGTCGGGTTGATCGGTGTGCTCGTCTGCGCACTGCTCGCCGTCGCCTTCTTCCGGACAAGTCTCGACAACCGCCTATGGCCGTCGCTCGGTCTGCTCGGGATGCTCATGCTGGCCGGATTCGGGGCGGGGCAGGCGGGGGCGACGGTGCCCGCGACGGTGCTCTGGTGCGGCTGCGCCGTCACCGCTCTGGAACGGCTGCCCCTGGTCGCGGGTGTTCCCGCCACAGCGGTGGCCCTCGGCGCCTACGTGGTGATCGACACCGACGACTGGCTGACCACCGCGGTGACCACGGCCGGGCTCTGCCTCGCCGGGTATGTGCTCCGGCTGGACGCCGAGGCCCGTGGCAGTGCGCAACGGCTGCTCACCCAGGAGCGGGCGGCCCGGGTCGCGGAGGCGGAGCGGGCCGCGCTGGACGAACGCTCCCGGATCGCCCGGGAGATCCACGACGTGCTGGCACACAGCCTCTCCGCGCAGCTGGTGCACCTGGAGGCCGCGCGCCTGCTGATCGAGAGAGAGCCCTCGGGGGAGTTCCGGGATCAGGTCCTGCAACGGGTGGTCGCGGCCCGGTCGATGGCCCGCGAGGGCCTCTCCGAGACCCGTCAGGCGCTATCCGCGCTACGGGGCGAGGTGTCACCGGTGGAGGACTTCCTGAGGCAGTTGGTGACGGCTGAGCCGGCCGAGGTCCGGGTCGAGGGTGCGCGGCGCGCACTGACCGCCCAGGCGTCCCAGGCGGTCCGGCGGGTGGCACAGGAGGCCCTGACCAACGTGCGCAAGCACGCGCCCGGAGCCACGGTGCAGCTCCGGTTCGAGTACCAGCCCGACTTCGTCGTGCTGGAGGTCAAGGACTCGGGAGGGCGGAGTCCGGAAGGGGACCTGGCTGTCAGCGGTTCCGGATACGGTCTGCTCGGGATGCGCGAGCGCGCCGAGTTGCTGGGCGGCACGCTGGAGGCAGGCCCGGGCAAGGAGGGGTTCGTGGTGAGTCTGCGGGTGCCCGCGTGACGGCGCGGGTGGTGGTGGCCGACGACCAGGCGGTGGTACGGGAAGGCATCGTCATGCTGCTCGGCCTGCTGCCCGGTATCGAGGTCGTCGGATCGGCGAAGGACGGGGAGGAAGCGGTCGCGCAGGTGGCCGAGCACGCGCCGGACGTGGTGCTGATGGATCTGCGCATGCCCCGCTGCGACGGGGTGGAGGCGACCCGGCGCATCCGTGAGGAGTTCCCGGGTACGCAGGTCGTGGTGCTCACGACCTTCGCGGACGACGACTCCCTGTTCCCCGCGCTCAGGGCGGGAGCGCGGGGATACCTCACCAAGGACGCCGGGGGCGACGAGATCGTGAGGGCCGTCCATGCCGTTCTCTCGGGAGAGGCGGGGCTCTCGCCGACAGTGCAGCGGCGGCTCCTGGAGCAGGTGACCGAGGGGCCTCCCGGGATCGGTGGCGGCGGTGAGCCCGAGCCGCCGGACGGGATGACTCCCCGGGAGGCCGAGGTGCTGGTCCTGATCGCCGAAGGGATGTCCAACGCGGACATCGCGCGTGCCCTCCACATCTCGCAGGCCACGGTGAAGAGCCACATCAACAACCTCTTCGCCAAAGCGGGCCTGCGCGACCGGGCTCAGGCGGTGCGCTATGCGTACATGCGAGGGTTGGTGCGCCCGCCCAGGAGAACCTTCACCTGAAGAGGTGAAGTCTCGCGAATGAAGTGCCCGGGATCTTCCCGATCTGCCCATTCTTGGATATTCGGCCGAAGTGGTCCGAAGACAAGGGGAGTTGTTCGGTGGAGAAGGAAGCAGGGCGCGAGTCCGCAGCGATGCGGCTCGACGACCCGTGGGACGACGCCATCACCTCCGGGTGGGGAGAGCCCGACAGCGCGGCCGGCTCCACGCCTCCGGTGGTGCCCGGGCCGGCCGTGCCGCGCGGTGGCCCCCGCGCGGCCGACATCTATCTGGAGGTGCAGCGCAGCGAGGCGTTCCAGGAGGTGCGCCGTCGCTATCGGCGCTTCGTCGTGCCCGCCACCACGGCCTTCTTCGTCTGGTACCTCGCCTATGTCGTCACGGCGGTGACCGCCCCCGGGCTGATGGCGCGGCCGGTGGCCGGGGCGGTCAATGTGGCGATGGTCGTGGGGCTCGGCCAGTTCCTGACGACGTTCCTGCTCACCGGGGCGTACGCACGGCACGCACGGCTGCGCAGGGACCGGGCCGCGCTGGACCTGCGGTGGGAGACGCAGGAGATGACACGGGGGGCCGGGCGTTGAGCGGCGACCACCAGACCCTGGCGCTGCTGCTGTTCAGCGCCTTCATCGCGGTCACCCTTGGCATCACCACCTGGGTGAGCCGCAACAGGCACGGTTCCGCCGAGGAGTTCTACGCGGGCGGCCGACTGTTCTCGCCCATGGAGAACGGTTTCGCCATCGCGGGCGACTACATGTCCGCTGCTTCCTTCCTGGGCATCTCAGGTCTGATCGCCCTCTTCGGCTACGACGGCATGCTGTACTCGGTGGGCTTCCTGGTCGCCTGGCTCGTCGTTCTGCTGCTCGTCGCGGAACTCGTGCGCAACTGCGGCCGGTTCACCCTCGCCGACGTGGTCGCGGCCCGGATGGCGGAGCGTCCGGTCCGCATCGCCGCGGGGACCTCCTCCGTCACCGTGTCCGTGCTCTACCTGGTGGCACAGATGGTCGGTGCGGGCAGTCTGGTGGCGCTGCTTCTCGGCGGGACGAGCGGAGCCGCCCGCTCCTGGACCGTCGTCGGCGTCGGGGCACTCATGGTCGTGTACGTATCGCTGGGCGGGATGCGTGCCACCACCTGGATCCAGATCGTCAAAGCAGTGCTGCTCATGGCGGGCACCGTGGTGCTCACCGTGCTCGTGCTGGTCCACTTCCACGGGAACGTCAATGCGTTGCTGAACTCCGCCGCCGAGCGCAGCGGGTACGGCAAGGACTTCCTCTCGCCCGGTCTCCGGTACGGCGGGAGCTGGACGGCGCGCATCGACTTCATCAGCCTCGGCCTCGCCCTGGTGCTGGGCACGGCGGGTCTGCCGCACATCCTGTCCCGCTTCTACACCGTCCCCACCGCGCGTGCCGCCCGCCGGTCCGTCGTCTGGTCCATCGGCCTCATCGGCAGCTTCTACCTGATGACCATCGTGCTGGGGTTCGGGGCGGCCGCGCTGGTCGGCTCGGCCGACGTACGGGAATCGAATGCCGCGGGGAACACTGCTGTACCGTTGCTGGCCATGGTGCTGGGCGGGGGCGAAGGCTCCACCGGGGGGACGATCCTGTTCGCCGTGGTGGCCGCCGTCGCCTTCGCGACCATTCTGGCCGTCGTCGCCGGGATCACCCTCGCCTCGTCGGCATCCGTCGCCCACGATCTCTACGCCTCGCTCAAGAGGTCCGGTGCCAAGCAGCGCAGCGAGGTGGCCGTGGCCCGGGTGGCGGCTGCAGGCATCGGGGTCGTCGCCATCGGACTGGGGCTGCTCGCCCAGGACCTCAACGTGGCCTTCCTGGTGGGGCTTGCCTTCGCCGTCGCCGCGTCGGCGAACCTCCCCGTCCTGCTCTACTCGCTGTTCTGGCGGAACTTCACCACGCGCGGGGCGGTCTGGTCCGTCTACGGCGGGCTGGTCCCTGCAGTGCTGCTCGTACTGCTCTCCCCGGTCGTATCCGGCAGTCCCAGCTCGCTCTTTCCCGGCGTCGACTTCCAGGTCTTCCCCCTGGAGAACCCTGGCCTGGTCTCCATCCCGCTGGGCTTCCTCGCCGGCTGGGTCGGGACCGTGACCGCGAACGAACCGCCGGATACGGCCAAGCATGCGGAGATCGAGGTGCGTGCCATGACCGGGGCAGGGGCGGTCTGAGCGCCGGCCCGGCGAGTCAGACCCCCTCCGTGCAGAACACGCATTCCTCCCAGAACGGCAGCCCGTTCAGGACTCGGTGGCGTACGCAGGAGGCACTGGCGGCCTCGTGCGGTCCGGGCAGGACTTCCTCGCCGGCCCTCGCGGTGGCGGGGTCGAAGTCTTCGACCATCGACCGATAGGTGCGCAAGTAGCCTTCCACCCGTGGCGGTTCGTATGTCAGCTCCTCCCATCGGTGGTGGGTCAGGGCCAGATCGAGGACACGCAGCAGGAAGTCCTTGGCCGCTGCGGCCTCCTGCGGTGAGTCGCCCCAGTCCAGTTCGGCCAAGCCGAAGCCGACCACGCCACGGCCCATCACGTTCTGGTTCTGGAGCGACAGGAGTGCGGCGAAGCGGAAATCCCAGGGTTCCCGGGCCAGCTCCGAGACTGCGAACGTCAGGACGTCCACGAACACCGCGGTACCACCGTTGGTCAGGGACAGCCATCGACCGTCGCCTCCCTCGAACTCGTTCATGTCATTGAGGGTATGGGCGGGCCCGGCGTGTGGCCCGGAGTCCGACGCAGGCCCGAAGGGTGCCTCGACCGGGCGGCGGCGGGTACGGTGGCGCCGATGGGGAGCGGGCGGACCGGAAGCCCGGTGAGGGGCCGGCGAGACGGCGACCGGGGACTTGCTGAAATTCGTCTCCGATTCGGTCCCCACGCAATCTGCTTGCGTTTCTTGCGCTAATCTTGCGCGTATGACGCGACGACTTGCTCAGGTGGCACAGAAGGTTGGAGTCAGCGAGGCCACGGTCAGCCGGGTGCTCAACGGCAAGCCGGGCGTTTCCGACGCCACACGGCAGGCCGTCCTCTCCGCGCTGGACGTCCTCGGTTACGAGCGTCCGACCCAGCTGCGCGGTGAACGGGCCCGCCTGGTCGGCCTCGTCCTGCCCGAACTGCAGAACCCGATCTTCCCCGCCTTCGCCGAGGTTGTCGGCGGTGCGCTCGCCCAGCAGGGCCTGACGCCGGTCCTCTGCACCCAGACCAAGGGGGGCGTCTCCGAGGCGGACTACGTCGAACTGCTGCTGCAGCAGCAGGTCTCGGGTGTGGTCTTCGCCGGGGGTCTCTATGCCCAGGCCGACGCCCCGCACGACCACTACAAGGTCCTGGCCGACCGCAAGATCCCCGTCGTCCTGATCAACGCGGCTATCGCGCACCTCGGTTTCCCCTGCGTCTCCTGCGACGACTCCGTGGCCGTCGAGCAGGCGTGGCGCCACCTCGTCTCCCTCGGCCATGAGCGCATCGGCCTGGTGCTCGGTCCCTCGGACCACATGCCGTCGCAGCGCAAACTGGCCGCCGCCCGGGCGCTCGCGGAGGAGTCGGGCGCGACCATCCCGGACCAGTGGGTGACCCGGGCGATGTTCTCGCTGGAGGGCGGGCAGGCCGCCGCCGCGCGGCTGCTCGACGAGGGCGTCACCGGCTTCATCTGCGCCAGCGACCCCCTGGCCCTCGGAGCCGTTCGCGCGGCGCGGAGGCGGGGCCTGTCGGTGCCCGGCGACGTGTCCGTCGTGGGGTACGACGACTCGGCCTTCATGAACTGCACAGAGCCCCCGCTCACCACCGTCCGCCAGCCGATCGAGGCCATGGGGCGAGCCGCCGTGGAACTGCTCTCCGTGCAGATCGGCGGCCGCGCCGTGCCGTCGGACGAACTCCTCTTCGAGCCGGAACTGGTCGTCCGGGGATCCACGGCCCAGCCCCCGCGCACGGCTTCCCGTTGACCGTCGGGATTTTTCACCCCCGCAGCCACCAATTGCGCGGCTACGGGGATGGCAGGGGCTGGGGTGGCCGGGGGCCGGTGTAGTGCCCGCTGGGGCGCATCCGCAACGGCCGCTCCCCGTACTCCTCCAGTGCATGCGCGATCCAGCCCGCCGTACGGGAGATCGCGAACACCGTCTCTCCCGCCTCCGCGGGCATGCCCGAGGCGACCGAGAGCACGGCCAGCGCCAGGTCGACGTTGGCATGCAGAGGAACGTCCCGCGCGGTGGTGGCCACCACATCGCGGGCGGCGGCCAGGGCCGGTCCGGCCTGCGGGACGCGTTCGAGCAGGCCGAACAGCGTACGGGCGCGAGGGTCCTCGCCCGTGTACAACCGGTGCCCGAGCCCCGGCACCCGGCGCCCCGCCCGCAGATGGTCCGCCACCACCGGCGCCGCGCCGCCGCGCTCCAGGACCTCGGCCAGCATGCGGTGGGCCAGCCCGCTCGCCGCACCGTGCAAGGGGCCCTCCAGTACGCCGAGTCCCGCCGAAACCACCGCGTACGGATGTGCCCGGGCCGATGCGGCGACCCTGGCCGCCAGTGTCGAGGCGGCCAGATCGTGGTCGATCAGCAGCGCGAGCGCGGTGTCCAGAGCGGCGAGTGACGGCTCGTCGGGCAGGTGAGCGGTGAGTTTCGGCCACAGTCGGGCAGCCAGACCGGCGGAATCGGCCGGACCCGCTGCGCCGGGCTGGTGACCGCCCACCGTCGGCAGCGCCGCGACCAGCGTCGGAATCAGGCTGCGCGCGCTGCCCAGCACCGTCTCGCGCGACAGGTCGAAGCGCAGCGGGTCGGCGGCAGCGGCGGCCACCACGGCCACCCGCAGCCGGTCCGTGGACCCGCAATGCCCCGGCAGCGCGCCGACCGCCCGGCGGGCCGCCGTCCCCACCTGTGCCGGAGCGGTGAAGCGGATCCCCGGCCGCAGCTGTCCGGTCCACAGCCACTCGACGACCTCCTCGTACGAATGGCGCGCTGCCAGCTCCGTCGCGTCCACGCCCCGGAAGTAGTAGCGGTCGGCGCCGATGAGGGTGATGCCGGTACGAACGGCCGGCTCGCCCGGGGCCGAGGCCGTCTCCCTGCGTCCCGTGCGCCGGGCCAGCGCGTCGACCTCCGCCGCGTCGAACGTACTGCCGCGACCGCCCGGCACCCGGCTGCTGCTCAGCTGGCCCCGGCTGACGTACGCGTACACCGTCTCGGGCTTCACTCCGAGCCGCTCGGCCGTCTCCCGCGTCGTGAGCCGCCGTTCGTCCGCCTCTGATCGCTCCGTCATGCCGCCACCGTATCCATATGCCGTCATCGGTATCCATGCATTCGCATTGATTGAATCAATATTGACAGGATTACAGTCATGCATGGACAGTCGAATCAATATCAAGGACCCCACCGACTGTCCACGGAGGAAGCAATGACAACCATGACCGGCGGCACCCCGCTCGACGTCCCCCGAGGTCTCGCGGGGGTCGTCGTCACCGATACGGCGCTCGGGGACGTCCGGGGCCGCGAGGGCTTTTACCACTACCGCCAGTACTCGGCGGTCGAGCTGGCGCAGACCCGGAGCTTCGAGGACGTCTGGTACCTCATGACCGAGGGCGAGCTCCCCGGCCCGGACGCACGTGCCGACTTCGCCGCCCGCACGGCCGCCCTGCGCGTACTGCCCGACGCCGTACGCGAGGCGCTGCCCGCCATAGCGCGTGCGAGTGCGGTCTCGGGCCCGCTGGCCGGGCTGCGCACAGCGCTCTCCCTGCTCGGCGCGTCGGCCGGGTTCCGGCCGGTGTACGACATCGACGCCGACCGGCGCCGCGCCGACGCCCTGGCCGTCTGCGCCGCCGTTCCCACCGTGCTGACCGCTCTGCACCGCCTCGGTCAGGGCCTCGCGCCCGTCGAGCCGCGTGCGGACCTGCCGCACGCGGCCAACTACCTGTACATGCTCACCGGTTCCGTCCCGGACGAGGACCGGGCCAGGGCGGTCGAGCGGTACCTGATCTCCACTGTGGACCACGGCTTCAACGCCTCGACGTTCACCGGACGAGTCGTCGCCTCGACCGGAGCGGACGTCGCCGCCTGCCTGGTGGCCGCCGTCGGAGCGCTGTCCGGCCCCTTGCACGGCGGCGCCCCCAGCCGGGCCCTGGACACGCTCGACGCGATCGGCACCCCCGACCGCATCGACGGCTGGATCCGCGAACGCGTCCTCGCCGGCGACCGGATCATGGGCTTCGGCCACCCGGTCTACCGAACCGAGGACCCCCGCTCGCGCATGCTGCGGTCCATCGCCCAGGACTTCGGCGGCCCGCTCGTGGAGTTCGCCGTCGAGGTGGAGCGCCAGGTCGAGGCGATCCTGGCCGAACTCAAACCGGGACGCGAACTGCACACCAACGTGGAGTTCTACGCCGGGGTGGTCATGGAGCTGTGCGGGCTGCCGCGCGAGATGTTCACACCCACCTTCTGCGCGGCGCGGGTCGTGGGGTGGAGCGCCAATATCCTGGAACAGGCGGAGGACTCCAAGATCATCCGACCGGCGGCCCGCTATGTCGGCCCGCCTCCGCCGCAGCCGGTCCCGTCCGTCTGACCCCGCAGGAAGGCACCCGTTGAGCTCGTCGTCGCCCCCTCGTCCCCGTATCCCGGTCGTCGTCCTCGCGGGTTTCCTGGGATCCGGCAAGACGACGCTGCTCAACCACCTTCTGCTCCACCGCGCCGGCAACCGGATCGGCGTGATCGTCAACGACTTCGGGGCCATCGAGATCGACGCCATGACGGTCTCCGGGCAGGTCGGGTCCACCGTGTCGCTGGGCGGCGGCTGCCTGTGCTGCGCGGTCGACGCGAGCGAACTGGACACCTATCTCGAAACCCTGACCCGGCCCTCCGCCCGCCTCGACGTCATCGTCATCGAGGCGAGCGGCCTCGCCGAGCCGCAGGAGCTCGTCCGCATGATCCTCGCCAGCGACAACCCGCACATCGTGTACGGGGGACTGGTCGAGGTGGTCGACGCCGCCGAGTTCGAGGCGACCCGGGAGCGCCATCCGGAGATCGGCCGCCATCTCGCGGTGGCCGATCTCGTCGTGCTCAACAAGACGGACCGGGCCGGGGACGAGGAGTGCGCCCGCGTCCGGAAGGCCGTCGCGGAGACCGGGAGCACGGCCGCGGTCATCCCGGCCACGTACGGCCGCGTCGACCCCGAGCTGCTCTTCGACCCGGTGCTGCGGCCCGAGGGCGAGGAGAAGGCCCGTCAGCTCACTTTCGAGGACCTCTACCTGGAGGAGCGCGCGGCGGAGGACGGCGACGGGCACGGGGGCCACCTGCACGCCTCGTACCAGAGCGTCGACTTCGACTGCGGCGTACCGATGGACCCGCGCAGGCTGATGCGGTTCCTCGACTCCCGGCCCGAGGGGCTGTACCGCATCAAGGGGTACGTCGACTTCGGCGCGGGCGACCCCGGCAACGCCTACGGGGTGCACGCGGTCGGCAGGTTCCTGCGGTTCACCCCCCGGCCCTGGACGCGCGGCGAGCCGAGGCGGACCCAGCTCGTCCTGATCGGCTCCGGCATCGACGTACCGGCCCTGCGCGAGGAACTGGAAAGCTGCGGGGTCACCGAGGACCCGGCCGGGGAAACGCGGCAGGACGCCGCACACGAGCGAGCCATGTGGGGCGTCCTGCGTTACGTACAACAGCCCGGCGACGACGACGTGTAGGGGGCCGCCGCCGGGCCGGACCGCCTACGCCGGACCGGCGATCACCGCGACCGGGCTCTCCAGCGGTGTCCCCGAACCGTCGCGCCGCGGGTCGGGCTCGGGCAGCGAGGCCGGGGCACCGTTCTTCTGAGCCGCCCTGGCCGGCAGCGCACCCGCCCAGGCGAACACCAGCACGTCCTCGCCCTTCAGGAACCGCTGGCAGCGCACCCCACCGGTCGCCCGGCCCTTGCGCGGATACTGGTCGAACGGGGTGAGCTTGCAGGTGAGGACCGAGTCGTCCAGGGTGCCGTGCGAACCGGCGACCGTGAACACCGCGGCGTCCGCCGCCGGGTCCACCGCCGCGAACGAGAGCACCTGTGCCCCGGCTCCCAGCTTGACGCCCGCCATACCGCCGGCCGGCCGCCCCTGCGGGCGCACCTGCGCGGCCGGGTAGCGCAGGAGCTGGGCGTCCGACGTGATGAAGACCAGGTCCTCCTCGCCCGTCCGCAGCTCCGTCGCGCCGACGATCCGGTCACCGTCCTTCAGGGCGATGACCTCCAGCTCGTCCTTGTTGGCGGGATAGTCCGGCACCACGCGCTTGACGACGCCCTGCAGCGTGCCGATGGCGAGACCCGGTGACGACTCGTCGAGCGTGGTGAGGGAGACGACCTCCTCGTCCGACCCCAGCGTGAGGAACTCGCCGATCATCGCCCCGCCCGACAGATTGGGCGCCGCGTGCGTGTCCGGCAGCTGGGGGAGATCGATCACCGGGAGCCGCAGCAGCCGTCCGCCGGACGTCACCACCCCGACGTCACCACGGGCCGTCGCCGACACCGCCGAGACGATCACATCGTGCTTGGACCGCTTGGCGCCCTCCGGGACGACGATCGGCTCGTCGTTGGCCGTACGCGCCAGCAGGCCCGTCGAGGACAGCAGTACCCGGCACGGGTCGTCCGCCACCTCCAGCGGCACCGACGCGACCTGGGAACCGGCCGACTCCAGCAGCACCGTACGCCGGGCCGTGCCGAACTTCTTCGCGACCGCGGCCAGTTCCGCGGAGACCAGCTTGCGCAGCTCGGCGTCCGACTCCAGGATCGTCGTCAGCTCGGCGATCTCGGCGTCCAGCCGGTCCCGCTCGCTCTCCAGCTCGATCCGGTCGAACCGGGTCAGCCGGCGCAGCGGCGTGTCCAGGATGTACTGCGTCTGGATCTCGCTCAGCGAGAAGCGCTCCATGAGCCGCTCCTTCGCCTGGGCCGAATTGTCGCTGGAGCGGATGAGGCGGATGACCTCGTCGATGTCGACCAGCGCGACGAGCAGCCCCTCGACCAGATGCAGCCGGTTGCGGCGCTTGGTCCGGCGGAACTCGCTGCGCCGGCGCACCACGTCGAAACGGTGGTCGAGATAGACCTCCAGCAGCTCCTTCAGCCCCAGCGTGAGCGGCTGGCCGTCGACCAGCGCCACGTTGTTGATACCGAAGGACTCCTCCATCGGCGTCAGCTTGTAGAGCTGCTCCAGCACCGCCTCCGGCACGAACCCGTTCTTGATCTCGATGACCAGGCGCAGTCCGTGCGAGCGGTCCGTGAGGTCCTTGACGTCCGCGATGCCCTGGAGCTTCTTCGCCGAGACCAGGTCCTTGATCTTGGAGATGACCTTCTCGGGGCCGACCGTGAAGGGCAGTTCGGTGACGACGAGGCCCTTGCGGCGCGGCGTCACGTTCTCCACGGCGGCCGTGGCACGGATCTTGAACGAGCCGCGGCCGTTGGCGTAGGCGTCCTTGATGCCGGCGAGACCCACGATCCGCCCGCCCGTCGGCAGGTCGGGACCGGGGACGAAGCGCATCAGCGTCTCCAGGTCCGCGCCCGGGTGCTTGATCAGATGCCGGGCCGCGGCGATGACCTCGCCCAGGTTGTGCGGCGGCATGTTGGTCGCCATGCCGACCGCGATTCCGGTCGTGCCGTTGACCAGCAGGTTGGGGTAGGCCGCCGGGAGGACGACCGGCTCCCGCTCCTGACCGTCGTAGTTCGACTGGAAGGCGACCGTCTCCTCGTCGATCGACTCCGTCATCAGCGAGGTCGCGTCGGCCATCCGGCACTCGGTGTAGCGCATGGCGGCAGGCGGGTCGTCGTTGCCCAGGGAGCCGAAGTTCCCGTGTCCGTCGACGAGGGGGAGGCGCATGGAGAACGGCTGGGCCATGCGCACCAGCGCGTCGTAGATCGACGCGTCGCCGTGCGGGTGCAGCTTGCCCATGACCTCGCCGACGACCCGGGCGCACTTCACGAAGCCGCGGTCCGGGCGCAGGCCCATCTCGTTCATCTGGTACACGATGCGGCGGTGCACCGGCTTCATGCCGTCACGGGCGTCCGGGAGGGCCCGGGAGTAGATCACCGAGTACGCGTACTCGAGGAAGGAGCCCTGCATTTCGTCGACGACGTCGATGTCGAGGATCTTCTCCTCGAAGTCGACCGGCGGCGGGGTCTTCGTGCTGCGGCGGGCCATCGCTGCTGCGACTCCTTCACGGATTTCGAGCGGGCAACCTCAGGTTCCCTCAGGTTCTGACGCGGTCCATTGTGGACCGCCGCACTGACAACCCCGACCTCGACCCGTCCCAAGGGGACCGCGCCGGCCGTCCCGAGGCGGCGGAGGACCACCTTCCGGGGAACTTCGCCCGCAGGTTCGCCGCACGGGAACTTCGGCAGGTGCCGGTTCGCTTGCATACAGTGGCGGGTGTCTTGAAGCACCCTTTCGAAGCGGCCTCCCGCAGGGGCTTCTTCATATGGACATCCAGTAGCGCGATCGAAGGGACGTACATGCCCATGGGTCACACGGCCACAGCCCAGGCCGGCTCCGGCGGCTTGACAGCGACCGAGCACCGTCTGGCCAACGGCCTGCGCGTGGTGCTCTCCGAGGACCATCTGACCCCGGTCGCGGCGGTGTGCCTCTGGTACGACGTCGGCTCCCGCCACGAGGTCAAGGGCCGCACGGGCCTGGCCCACCTCTTCGAGCACCTGATGTTCCAGGGCTCCGGCCAGGTCAAGGGGAACGGACACTTCGAGCTGGTGCAGGGCGCCGGCGGCTCGCTCAACGGGACGACCAGTTTCGAGCGGACCAACTACTTCGAGACCATGCCCACGCACCAGCTGGAGCTGGCCCTGTGGCTCGAGGCCGACCGGATGGGCTCGCTGCTCGCCGCGCTCGACGAGGAGTCCATGGAGAACCAGCGCGACGTCGTCAAGAACGAGCGCCGCCAGCGCTACGACAACGTCCCGTACGGCACCGCGTTCGAGCGGCTGACCGCGCTGGCCTACCCCGAGGGCCACCCGTACCACCACACCCCGATCGGCTCCATGGCCGACCTGGACGCGGCGACCCTGGAGGACGCCCGCACCTTCTTCCGTACGTACTACGCGCCGAACAACGCGGTGCTGTCGGTCGTCGGCGACATCGACCCCGAGCAGACCCTTGCCTGGATCGAGAAGTACTTCGGCTCCATCCCCTCCCACGACGGCAAGCAGCCGCCGCGCGACGGCTCGCTGCCCACGGTCATGGGCGGCCAGCTGCGTGAGGAGGTACGCGAGGAGGTGCCGGCGCGCGCCCTGATGGCCGCGTACCGGCTGCCCCACGACGGCACCCGTGAGTGCGACGCCGCGGACCTCGCCCTGACCGTGCTCGGCGGCGGCGAGTCGTCCCGGCTGCACAACCGCCTGGTCCGGCGCGACCGTACGGCCGTGGCCGCCGGATTCGGACTGCTCCGGCTCGCCGGAGCGCCCTCCCTGGGCTGGCTGGACGTCAAGACGTCCGGCGGCGTGGAGGTGGCGGAGATCGAGGCCGCGGTCGACGAGGAGCTGACCCGGTTCGCCGAGGAGGGCCCCACGGCGGAGGAGATGGAGCGCGCCCAGGCCCAGTTGGAGCGCGAATGGCTGGACCGCCTCGGCACGGTCGCGGGCCGCGCCGACGAACTGTGCCGGTACGCCGTGCTGTTCGGCGACCCGCAGCTCGCGCTGTCCGCCGTGAACCGGGTCCTCGACGTCACCGCCGAGGAGGTCAAGGCCGCCGCGCAGGCGCAGCTGCGGCCCGACAACCGGGCGGTCCTGGTCTACGAACCGGTCGAGCCCGCCGAGGCAGCCGAAGAGGCCGACGCCGCCACCGACACCGACGCGCACGAAGGGGCGGACCAGTGACCGACGCTGCCGCGACTGAAGTTTCGATGCAGTTCCACCCGCAGCCCGCCCCCGGCGTGGCCCGCCCCTGGGCCTTCCCCGCGCCCGAGCGGGGCTCCCTGCCCAACGGCCTCACCGTCCTGCGCTGCCACCGCCCCGGCCAGCAGGTCGTCGCCGTCGAGATCTTCCTCGCCGCCCCCCTGGACGCCGAGCCCGAGGGCCTGGACGGCGTGGCGACGATCATGTCGCGCGCGCTGTCCGAGGGCACCGACAAGCACAGCGCCGAGGAGTTCGCCGCCGAGCTGGAACGGTGCGGCGCCACCCTCGACGCCCATGCCGACCACCCCGGCGTCCGGGTCTCCCTGGAGGTCCCGGCCTCCCGCCTGGCCAAGGCGCTCGGCCTCGTCGCCGAGGCGCTGCGGGCGCCGGCCTTCGCGGACAGCGAGATCGAGCGCCTGGTGCGCAACCGGCTGGACGAGATCCCGCACGAGCACGCCAACCCGGCCCGCCGCGCGGCCAAGCAGCTCTCCAAGGAGCTTTTCCCGGCCACGGCCCGCATGTCGCGTCCGCGCCTGGGCACCGAGAAGACCATCGAGCGGATCGACGCCGCTGCCGTGCGCGCCTTCTACGACGCGCACATCCGCCCGTCCACCGCCACCGCCGTGGTCGTCGGCGACCTCACGGGCATCGACCTGGACGCGCTGCTCGCCGAGACCCTCGGCGACTGGTCCGGGGACGCCTCCGAGCCCCGCCCCGTCCCGCCGATCACGGCCGACGACACCGGCCGGGTGATCATCGTGGACCGCCCCGGCGCGGTGCAGACGCAGCTGCTGATCGGGCGCATCGGCGCGGACCGCCACGACAGCGTGTGGCCCGCCCAGGTTCTCGGCACCTACTGCCTGGGCGGCACGCTGACGTCCCGGCTCGACCGGGTGCTGCGCGAGGAGAAGGGGTACACCTACGGCGTGCGGGCCTTCGCCCAGGTGCTCCGCTCCGGCGCCGCCGACTCCACCTCGGGGGCGACGGGCGCCGCGATGCTCGCCATCAGCGGTTCCGTGGACACCGAGTCCACCGGTCCGGCGCTGGACGACCTCTGGAAGGTGCTGCGGACGCTGGCCGCCGAGGGGCTGACGGACACCGAGCGCGAGACGGCCGTGCAGAATCTCGTGGGCGTCGCGCCCCTGAAGTTCGAGACGGCGGCCTCCGTCGCGAGCACTCTCGCCGACCAGGTGGAACAGCACCTCCCGGACGACTACCAGGCGACGCTGTACGCGCGTCTCGCTGAGACCGGCACGGTGGAGGCGACCGCGGCCGTGGTCAGCGCCTTCCCGGTGGACCGGCTGGTCACGGTCCTGGTCGGCGACGCCTCGCGCATCGAGGAACCGGTCAGGGCGCTCGGCATCGGAGAGGTGTCGGTCGTCACCGGCTGATCTGTCGGTCAGCCCGCTGAGCGGGCTACGAGGGCTCCGGCGCGCGGTCGCCGGAGCCCTCGTGCGCGTCCGGCCGCTTTCCGGCCGCTGTGCACCTTTTGCTCGCCGAGGGGCCGGCTCGCCCTGTGGGATGCGCTACAAAACCCCTTGTCCGTTTGGTGGTGGGAAGTCCGTCCGCTTAGCGTCGGGTCCGCTGTCCGCCACTCGTACGCGCATCCGTGACGTACCGGGCAGCCATCGCCGAGTCCCCGTCAGGCGCGAGCCCGGGGAGCCGGGGACCCACGCAGTCCCTGGGGTGAATCGGATGCCCGCGCTCCGTCAGCGGAGGCGTCCGTAGGAGACCTTCCTGCTCCGAACCCGTCAGCTAACCCGGTAGGCGAGAAGGAAGGAAAGGACCCGTCACCCCATGGCGTTCACCCGTGCCACCGGGAAGCACCGTGCCCCGAGCCGCCTGACGCGCGCCGGCGCCAAGGCCGTCGGCGTCGCCACGCTCGCCGCCGGCGGTGTCATCGGCTCCCTGGCTTCCCCGGCCCTCGCCGCCGACGACGGTACGGCCCCCGCCGCCACCGAGACCGGCCTCTCCCAGCTCCTCGCCATCGAGAGCACCCTCGCCGACCGGATCGACGCCCAGGCCGAGGCGCAGCAGCACCAGGCCGAGGCCGCCGAGAAGAAGGCGGCGGCCAAGGCGACGGCGGTGGCCAGGAAGAAGGCCGAGGCCGCGAAGAAGAAGGCCGTCGAGACGGCGGCCAAGGCCAAGGAAGCGGCCACGGCGAAGGCCAGGGCCGCCCGCGAGGCGTCCGCCCGCGCCGGCCGCTCCTCCGCCCGCACCGCGCTGGGCTCGTCCTACCGGCTGCCCGTCGCCGGCTCGTACGTGACCACCGGCTACAAGTCCAGCGGCTCGCTCTGGTCCTCCGGCAGCCACTCCGGCATCGACTTCCACGCCGTGTCCGGAAGTTCGGTCGTCGCCGTCGGCGCCGGCACGGTCGTGGAGGCCGGCTGGGGCGGGGCGTACGGCAACAACATCGTGCTCCGGATGGCGGACGGCACGTACACCCAGTACGGCCATCTCTCCTCGATCGGCGTCTCCGTCGGCCAGAGCGTCGCGGCCGGCCGGCAGATCGGGCTCTCCGGCTCGACCGGCAACTCCACCGGCCCGCACCTCCACTTCGAGGCCCGGACGACGCCCTCCTACGGCTCCGACATGGACCCGGTCGCCTATCTGCGCGCCCACGGCGTCAGCGTCTGACGGGCTCAGGCCCCTGCCGAAGGCCCCGGCATCCCGCCGGGGCCTTCGCCGCGTCCGCACCTCCGTGTGCGCCTTCGGCCGCTGCGCCGCGGCAAAAGATATTCACGAATTCCCGCCCGGCATCGGAAATGCGAGCGCATTGCAATAGAGTCACGCCAGAGGTGTCGATCGGCCGCTGTTCGCGGGGATTGAGGCGGAGGTTCGGACATGCGTGTTCCGGCGCATTCGGTATGCACGGCAATCCGTGACGACATCGTCTCCGGTGTCTTCGAACGCGGCAGCCGGCTCACCGAGGAGGTGCTCGCGCGGCGTTACGGGGTCTCCCGCGTCCCCGTACGGGAAGCGCTGCGCACCCTGGAGTCGGAGGGCTTCGTCGTCACCCGCAGACACGCCGGAGCCTGCGTCGCCGAGCCCTCGGAACAGGAGGCCGCCGACCTGCTGGAAGTCCGCATGCTGCTGGAACCGCTGAGCGCCGCCCGCGCGGCCCAGCGCCGGACGGAGGCCCACCTCAAGGTGTTGCGCGGCCTGGTCAGGCTCGGGCAGGAGCGGGCCCGCCGCGGTGAGGGCGAGGACCTGCGCTCCCTGGCCGGCTGGTTCCACGAGACGCTGGCCCAGGCATCCGGCAGCCCGGGCCTCATCGCCCTGCTCACCCAGCTCCGCCACAAGATCGCCTGGATGTACGCGGTCGACCAGCCGGCCCGCCCGGCGGAAGCCTGGGCCGATCACGGGGCCCTCGTGGACGCCGTGGCGCGCCGGGACGCGGAGCGGGCGAGGGCCCTGGCCGCACAGCTCGCCGAACGCCATGGCGCCACGCATCGGCTCCGCCGCGCCGCCCGTCCCGCCGGCGTGCCCCGGGCCGGCCGTGTGAGGGCTTCGCAACCTGCCGTACACACCGCGAGCGGCCGGAATTAACAAAGGGCGCGTACAAATAAAGAAAGGCGCGTGTGAAAAGGCCGGGACAAGTGGCGCCGCCCATTCTTTCCGGGTCGCCGCCACTTCGCCCCGCACACGTAAAAGCCGCGGCGCCCCATGCAGGGGGCCGCGGCTTTCCCGTGAGAATTCCGGCGGTGTCGGCCGCTCGGCTCAGACGGTCTCCGGAAGCTCCTCGAGGCCCTCGGCGACCAGCTTCGCCAGGCGGTCCAGAGCCGCCTCGGCGTTGTCCGCGTCGGACGCGAGCACGATCTCCTCGCCGCCCTGGGCGCCGAGACCGAGCACCGCGAGCATGGAGGCCGCGTTCACCGGGTTGCCGTCCGCCTTGGCGATGGTGACGGGAACGCCGGAGGCCGTGGCGGCACGGACGAAGATGGAAGCGGGGCGGGCGTGCAGGCCCTCGGCCCAACCGACGTTTACGCGGCGCTCAGCCATGGTTCTGCCCTTCAAGAATCAACGGTTGTCTAGACCAGTGTCTCATGTGGTGCGCGATGCTCCGGGCAGACCCGCGGGCCCTCCCGGGCGCCGCGTCCGCGGTCGTCCGGAGACCTCAGACTGCCCCGGCCCCGGCACCCCCGCGACCCGTGCGACAGCCGTAGGCTTTCCCCATGCAGCCCTCTCCGGAGCAGAGTCCGCAGCACGCCTACCCCGATCACTGGGAGGCGGACGTGGTGCTCCGCGACGGCGGCACCGCGCGGATCAGGCCGATCACCACGGACGATGCCGAGCGGCTGGTCAGCTTCTACGAGCAGGTTTCCGACGAGTCGAAGTACTACCGCTTCTTCGCGCCCTACCCCCGGCTCTCCGCCAAGGACGTCCACCGCTTCACCCATCACGACTACGTCGACAGGGTGGGCCTGGCCGTCACGGTGGGCGGCGAGTTCATCGCCACCGTCCGCTACGACCGGATCGACGCGACCGGCCGCCCCGCCTCGGCCCCCGCCGACGAGGCCGAAGTCGCCTTCCTCGTCCAGGACGCCCACCAGGGCCGGGGCGTGGCCTCGACCCTGCTCGAACACATCGCGGCCGTCGCCCGCGAACGCGGCATCCGGCGCTTCGCGGCGGAAGTGCTGCCCGCCAACACCAAGATGATCAAGGTGTTCCGGGACGCCGGCTACACCCAGCAGCGCAGCTTCGAGGACGGGTCGGTCCACCTCACCCTGGACCTCGAACCCACCGCCGAGTCCCTCGCCGTCCAGCGCGCCCGTGAACAGCGCGCCGAGGCCAAGTCCGTGCAACGGCTGCTCGCCCCCGGCTCCGTCGCCGTCATCGGCGTCGGCCGCACCCCCGGCGGCGTCGGCCGCACCGTCCTGCGCAACCTGCTCGGTGCGGGCTTCACCGGCCGCGTCCACGCGGTGAACAGCGCCCTCTCCGCCGGCCAGGACACCATCGACGGGGTCCCGGCGCACCGCTCCCTGGGCGAGATCGGCGAGGCGGTCGACCTCGCGGTGGTCGCCGTGCCCGCCGACCGGGTCCCGGAGGCCGTCGCGGACTGCGGCGAACACGGCGTCCAGGGCCTGGTGGTCCTCTCCGCCGGCTACGCGGAGTGGGGCGCCGAGGGCCGCGAGCGCCAGCGGGAACTGGTGCGCCAGGCCCGTTCGTACGGGATGCGGATCATCGGGCCCAACGCCTTCGGCGTCATCAACAACTCCGAGGCGGTCCGGCTCAACGCCTCGCTCGCCCCGGACCGGCCCGCCTCCGGGCGCATCGGCCTGTTCACCCAGTCCGGCGCCATCGGCATCGCCCTGCTCTCCGGGCTCTACCGGCGCGGCGCGGGCCTCTCCACCTTCATCTCGGCGGGCAACCGCGCCGACATCTCCGGCAACGACTTCCTCCAGTACTGGTACGAGGACCCGGACACCGATGTCGCCCTGCTCTACCTGGAGTCGCTGGGCAACCCCCGCAAGTTCACCCGGCTCGCCCGCCGTACCGCCGCCGTGAAGCCGGTGGTCGTGGTCAAGGGCGCCCGGCACAGCGGCTCCACCCCGCCCGGCCACGCCGTCCCCGTCAGCCGCATCCCCGACTCCACGGTCTCCGCGCTGATGCGGCAGGCGGGTGTCATCCGCGTCGACACGGTCACCGAGATGGTCGACGCCGGGCTGCTCCTCGCCGACCAGCCGCTCCCGGCGGGCGGACGCGTCGCCATCCTCGGCAACTCGGAGTCCCTGGGGCTGCTCACCTACGACGTGTGCCTGGCCGAGGGGCTCCGCCCGCGCCCGCCCATCGACCTCACCACGTCCGCCACCCCGCAGGACTTCCGGGACGCGCTGTCCGCGGCGCTGGCCGACGGGGCGTGCGACGCCGTGATCGTGACGGCGATCCCCTGGGTCGGCGAGAACGGCGAGGCGGAGTCGGGCGACGGCGAGGTCCTGGCCACCGCCCTGCACGCGGCGGCCGCCGCCGGACCGGCCAAGCCGGTCGCCGTGGTCCACGTCGAGATCGGCGGCCTGGCGGAGGCGCTGTCCGCCGCCACCAGCACGGTGGCCCAGCAACGCCCGGCCACCCAGCCGTTCGCGGCGGCGCAGGACGGTCCCACGGAGCCCTCCGCGCCGGCGCCCGGCACCGACGGCCCCGAAGGGGTGCGGCACGGCGGCCGCATCCCCGCCTACCCTGCCGCCGAGCGCGCCGTGCGGGCTCTCGCCGAGGCCGTCCGGTACGCGCAGTGGCGGCGCCAGGCGGCGGTGCCCGGGAAGGTGCCCGACTTCCTCGACGACACCATCGACCCCCAGGGCGCCGCAGCCCGCATCGACGCCCTCCTCGGCGAGGACCCCGACCCGCGCGGCCGGCCGCTCGGCCACGACGAGGCCCGCGAACTGCTCGCCTGCTACGGCATCACCGTCCGCCCCACGCTGGCCGCCCCCGGCCCGGAGGAGGCGGTGGCCGCCGCCGCCCGGCTCGGCTACCCGGTGGCCCTGAAGACGACCGCGCCCCATCTGCGCCACCGGGCCGACCTCGGCGGCGTACGCCTGGACCTCGACAGCGAGGCGGCCCTGCGCCGTGCGTACGGCGACCTCACCGACCTGCTCGGCAAGCCGACGGAGCTGCGGCCCGTCGTCCAGGCCATGGCGCCGCGCGGCGTCGACACCGTCGTACGGGCCACCATCGACCCGGCCGCGGGCGCCGTGCTCTCCTTCGGCCTCGCCGGGGCGCCTTCCGAACTGCTCGGCGACACCGCCCACCGCCTGGTGCCCGCCACCGACCGCGACGCCGCCGAGCTGATCAGGTCCATCCGCGCCGCCCCCGTCCTGTTCGGCTGGCGCGGAGCGGCACCGGTGGACACCGCCGCGCTCGAGGAACTGCTGCTGCGGGTCTCCCGGCTGGTCGACGACCACCCCGAAGTGGTCTCCGTCGCCCTGGAGCCGGTCGTGGTCGCCCCGCAGGGCCTCTCGGTGCTCGGAGCCGGCGTCCGCCTCTCGCCGCCCCCGGCCCGGAACGACCTCGGCCCGCGCAGCCTGTCCAACTACTGATACCGACCGCCCCCGCTCGTGCTTCCCCGGAGCGGCCGGGGCAGGGCTCCCGCACCCGTCCCCGGCAGCCATCCGGCCCCCGTAGGATGGTTCCCATGGCTAAGACCGGTACGACGACCCAGGGGCTGCGCGCGGCGATCGAGCGCAGCGGCTACTACCCGGCCCTCGTGGCCGAGGCGGTGGAGGCCGCCGTCGGCGGTGAGCCGGTCGCTTCGTACCTGGTGCACCAGGAGACGACCTTCGACTCCAACGAGGTGCGCCGGCACGTCACGGTGCTGGTGCTCACGGACACCCGCTTCATCGTCAGCCACACCGACGAGCAGAACGCGGACACCAGCTCCCCGTCGCCGTACGCCACCACCTCGACCGAGTCGGTCAAGCTGGACCGGATCTCCTCGGTCGTGGTCAGCCGTGTCGTGGCCAACCCGGAGAAGTACGTCCCGGGCACGCTGCCCCGCGAGGTCGTCCTGACCATCGGCTGGGGCGCGGTCTCCCGGATCGACCTGGAGCCGGCCGCCTGTGGCGACCCCAACTGCGAGGCCGACCACGGCTACACCGGCAGCACCACCGCCGACGACCTGAGCCTGCGGGTCAGCGAGGCCGGCGACGGCCCGGACACCGTGCGCCAGACCCTCGCCTTCGCCCAGGCGCTCTCCGAGGCCACGGCCGCCACCGCCGCGGCCGGCCGCTGATGGTTCAGCCGGCCTGGCAGGACGACTTCGTCCCGCTGTCCGTCGAGTCCGCGCCCGTCCCGGAGTACGGCAGCGGCTCGCTCGCCGACCTGCTGCCGACCCTCCTCGCCGGCCAGGAAGTGCCCGGCTTCGACGCGGCCATCGGCGAACTCACCCCCGCCGACCGGAACTGCGTCTTCCTGATCGACGGCCTGGGCTGGGAGCAGATCAGGGCCCATCCCGACGAGGCGCCGTTCCTGCACTCGCTGCTGCCGACCTCGCGTGGCGGCACCGGGCGCCCGATCACGGCGGGCTTCCCGGCCACCACGGCGACGTCGCTGGCCTCCGTCGGCACCGGCCTGCCCCCCGGCGAGCACGGTCTTCCCGGTTACACGGTCCGTAACCCCGAGACCGGCGAGCTGATGAACCAGCTGCGCTGGAACCCGTGGACCCCGCCCAAGGCGTGGCAGCCCCACCCCACCCTCTTCCAGCTCGCCGACGCGGCCGGGGTGCGTACCGCCCAGGTCTCCGCCCCCGCCTTCGAGCAGACCCCGCTGACCAAGGTCGCGCTCAGCGGCGGCTCCTTCCTCGGCCGCCTCAGCGGCGAGGACCGGATGGACACCGCCGCCGACCGGCTGGCCGCCGGCGACCGCTCGCTCGTCTACACGTACTACAGCGAGGTCGACGGCAAGGGCCACCGCTTCGGCACCGACTCCGACGCCTGGCGCGGACAGCTGATGTACGTCGACGGGCTGGCCCGGCGCCTGGCCGAGCAGCTTCCGCCCCGCTCGGCGCTCTACATCACCGCCGACCACGGCATGATCGACATCCCCTTCGACGAGCAGTCCCGGATCGACTTCGACGAGGACTGGGAACTGAGCGCGGGCGTCGCCCTGCTCGGCGGTGAGGGCCGGGCGCGGCACGTCTACGCCGTCCCGGGCGCCGCGTCCGATGTGCTGGCCGTCTGGCGCGAGGTGCTGGGCGAGCAGTTCTGGGTGGCGAGCCGGGACGAGGCCGTCGCCGCGGGCTGGTTCGGCCCCACGATCGACGAGCGGGTGTACGGCAGGATCGGCGACGTGGTCGCCGCGGCCCACGACGACGTGGTGATCACCGCCTCGCGCAACGAGCCGCACGAGTCGGCGATGGCCGGCATGCACGGCTCCATGACCCCCGTCGAGCAGTTCGTCCCGCTCCTCGAAGTACGCTCGTAGCCCGTTCCGCCCCGCTCTCTCTTCCCGTCCCGAAAGGTGCTCGACCCGCCATGCCCGAGCTTGTGTTCTTCTCCGGAACGATGGACTGCGGAAAGAGCACCCTGGCCCTCCAGATCGGCCACAACCGCTCGGCGAGGGGCTTGCAGGGCGTGATCTTCACCCGGGACGACCGGGCGGGGGAGGGGAAGCTGTCGTCCCGGCTCGGTCTGGTCACGGAGGCCGTCGAGGCCGACGAGGACATGGACCTGTACGCGTATCTCGTCGCCCAGCTGTCCAAGGGCGGCCGCGTCGACTACGTGATCGTGGACGAGGCGCAGTTCCTGGCCCCGGCCCAGATCGACCAGCTGGCGCGGGTCGTGGACGACCTGGGGATGGACGTCTTCGCCTTCGGCATCACGACGGACTTCCGCACCCGGCTCTTCCCCGGCTCCCAGCGTTTGGTCGAGCTGGCCGACCGCATCGAACAGCTCCAGGTCGAAGCCCTCTGCTGGTGCGGCGCCCGCGCCACGCACAACGCCCGGACCGTGGACGGCGAGATGGTCGTGGAGGGAGCGCAGGTCGTCGTCGGCGATGTGAACCGCGCGGCGGGCGAGGTCGGCTACGAGGTCCTGTGCCGCCGGCACCACCGCCGCCGTGCGACCGCGGCCTCCGCACAGGCGGGCGCACTCTCCCCGGACGTCCTGCCGGTGAGCTCCGCCTGACGCTCAGTCCGCCGCGCGCAGCGGGCAGCCCGAGCCGGCGCGGGCGGTGAGATCGGCCCGAAGAGCGGCGAGTTGGGCCATGCGCGCGTCGATGACCGCGATCTTCTCCTCGAACAGTGCGGACAGTGCCTGCGCGCTGTCCGGCGTGTCGCGCAGCTCCTCGCCCGTGCGCGCGATCTCGGTCAGTGAGAAGCCGAGCGCCTGGGCGGTGCGGACGTAGGCGAGCCAGGGCACCGTCTCGGGCGGGAAGTCGCGGTAGCCGTTGGGCAGCCGCTGCCCGTCGATCAGCCCGGTCCGCTCGTAGAAGCGGATGGTGTCCCTGCTCAGCCCCGTCTGCGCGGCCAGCTCCCCGATGCGCACGGTCTCCCACCCCCTGGGTTCGCGGACTTGACCTTGGACAGTACTCCAGTGTTTACGGTCGGGGGCGTCCGTGAAGGAAGCCGTCAGGAGCCCCGCCGTGTTCCGTACCGTCATGCCCTCCCACCCCGCCTATCCGCGTTTCGTACGTGCGAGCGCGTGGTACGACCTCGTCGTCACCGCGGGGTTCGCCACCCCGTGGACGTACGGGCTGGTGCACAGCGCGCTGTCCCGGTTCGGGGAGGCGATCGGGGCGGGTGCTCTGCCCGCCCTCGACCCGATCCAGACCCTCTACGCCAACCTGATGGGTTCGGTGGTGGTCGTCTGGGCGCTCCTGCGGCTCGTCCGGCCGCTGCCGGTGCACGGCTTGTACGACGGCCTCGCGCGCACGCTGTTCGCCCTGTGGCAGGCGTACGCGCTCGCCCACGGAGCCCCCTCCTGGCTCTGGCTGTTCCTGGCGGCCGAAGCGGCGTTCGGCGTCGTCCAGCTCGCGCCCTGGCGCCTCGTGCGCGGCGCCGTCAGCGCGCCACCGAGTGCTGGATCGTGAAGACCGCGCCCTCCGGGTCCGCGACCGTCGCGACCCTGCCGCTCGGGCTCTCTCTCGGAGGGCTCAGGACCTGTCCGCCGAGCTCCGCCACCTGCTGCGCGGCCTCGTCCGTGTCGGCCACCTCGAAGTACGTCATCCAGTGCGGCCCCCGGTCGCGCAGCAGGGCGTGGCCGACGCCGTGCAGCGAGGCCACCGGCCGCCCCTGGAGATGCAGGGTCTGGTAGTCGAAGTCCGCCGAGACGACGGCCCTGGTCTCGTAGCCGAAGACGGCCTGGTAGAACTTGGCGACCGTCGACGTCTCCCGGGTCACCAGCTCGTTCCAGACCGGGGTGCCGGGCGCCCCGGCCAGCGTGGTGCCGACATGCGCGGCGGCCTGCCAGATCCCGAAGACGGCCCCGCCCGGGTCGGAGGCGATGGCCATGCGGCCCGCGTCGCCGGCGTCGAGAGGTCCGACGCCGACCGTGCCGCCGCAGGCCCGGATGGTTTCCGCCGTCTGATCGGCGTCGTCGGTGGCCAGGTAGGTCGTCCAGGCGATCGGGAGGTGCCGGTCCGGCGGCAGTTGGCCGATGCCCGCGACCTCCTTCCCGCCGATCAGCGCCCGTACGTACGGGCCGAGCTGCTCGGGGCCGGGGCCGAACTCCCAGCCGAACAGCTCGGCGTAGAAGTTCTGGGTCGTGCGCAGGCCGTGCACGATCAGGCTCACCCAGCAAGGTGTTCCGGGTGTACGCCGAGCGGCAGCCTCGGTCATCGTCACTCTCCTCGGACCATCGTGGTGGCCGTACGGGAAATCGGGGCCGGTGCGCCGTGGTGCGGCGCGAGTCGTGTACGCCCCGTGCAGATGCTTGCACCACCGGGCGCGGGATGCGCTCCGGCCGCGCCGTCTTTTCCTGGATCTCGCCCCCGGCGTACTGGTTTGTCCTGGTATGGCCGCTTGGTCGTTGTCACGGGTGGCCGGGCGTCTGCGCGAGGATGGCACGCATGAAGCCCATCATCTCGGCATCCGAATGCGCGAGCGAACTGGCGGGGCCGCGTCCGCCGGTGCTCCTGGACGTACGTTGGCAGCTGGGCGGCCCGCACGGGCGCCCCGACTACGAGGCGGGGCACATCCCCGGCGCGGTCTTCGTCGACCTCGATACGGAGCTCGCCGGTCCGGCAGGCACTGGTGGCCGCCACCCGCTGCCCGACCCGGAGGCGTTCGGCGCCGCGATGCGCCGGGCCGGGGTCCGCCAGGACGGCCCGGTGATCGTCTACGACGGCGGTCAGGGCTGGGCGGCGGCCCGGGCCTGGTGGCTGCTGCGCTGGGCGGGGCATTCCGGCGTACGGGTGCTGGACGGGGGCCTCGCGGCCTGGACCGGGGAACTGTCGAAGGAGACCCCGGACCCGGCCGAGGGCGACTTCACGCCCGCGCCGGGAGCGCTGCCGCTGCTCGACGCGGACGGCGCCGCGGCCCTGGCCCGCTCGGGTGTCCTGCTCGACGCGCGCGCGGCCGAGCGCTACCGGGGCGATGTGGAGCCCATCGACCGGGTCGGCGGTCACATCCCCGGCGCGGTCTCCGCGCCGACCGGCGAGAACGTGGACGCGGACGGGCGCTTCCTGAGCCCCGAGCGCCTGGCCGCCCGGTTCGCCGGGCTGGGCGTCGGCGGCGACACCGCGGAGGTCGGCGTCTACTGCGGCTCGGGCGTCTCCGGGGCCCAGCAGGTGCTGGCCCTGGAGCTGGCCGGGCACCGGGCCGCCCTCTACGCGGGTTCCTGGTCGCACTGGTCCGCCGACGAGTCGCGTCCGGTCGCCACCGGGCCCCACCCCGGCTAACGGCACGCCGTCGCGTGAACGCGCGCATGGCAAGGGCCCGTACGCGCTCGCGTACGGGCCCTCGCCACGCCCTAGTCCTGCTTCTTGCGGCGGGTGCCGAAGACGATCTCGTCCCAGCTGGGCACTGCGGCCCGGCGCCCGGGCCGGACCCCGTCCGCCTCGGCCTGCCGGTCCGTCGTCCCGGTCAGCCGGTCGCGGTGACCGGCGACCGCGCGCGGCATCAGGACGTCCGCGTACGCGGAGCCCGCTCCGGCCGAAGCGGCCGGCGGCTCCTCGGCCTCCGGCTCCCGCTCGGCCGGCTCGATCGCGGGGGGCTCCGGCGGCGCGGGCCGTTCCGGTACGACCATGTCGCCGCGGAAGCTGGGCACCGCCTCCAGCAGGCTGGTGAGGGAGTCCCGCTCGCTCGCGGTCACCCCGGCGATCCGCTCCTCCGGCTCCGGGGGCGGCGGCGGGGCCGGACGCTCGATCTGCCGGTCCAGTGCGCGGTCGAGCGGCCGGTCGCGCGGCAGCCGGGCGATGCGGGGCACGAACGGGAAGCTGGGCTCGGGCGCCGCGACCTCGTCCGTCTCGCCGATCAGCGAACGTGCCTCGTCGTCGACGGCCTGGACCAGTCGGCGCGGTGGGTCGTACGTCCAGCTCGCCGAGTGCGGCTCACCCGCGACCCGGTAGACGAGGAGGACCTCCCAGGTGCCGTCGTCGCGGCGCCAGGAATCCCACTGGACGGTCTCCTTGTCGGCACCGCGCAGCAGCAGGCGCTCCTGCACCGCCTCGCCGAGCTGGGGTCCGGTGTTCTCGCCGGGACGGCGCACGGGAGTCTTCCGGGCCCGCTCGGCCATGAAGGCGCGCTCCGCGAGCACGGGGCCCTCGAAGCGGCGGACACGGTCGACGGGGATCCCGGCGAACTGGGCGACCTCCTCGGCGGAGGCGCCGGCTCGTATCCGTGCCTGGATGTCGCGCGGGCGGAGGTGGCTCTCCACCTCGATCTCGATCTGGCCGAGCCGGGCGCGGTCGTTGCGCACGGCGGCTCGCAGCCGCTCGTCGATCGGAAGCGTGTACTCCGTGCTGTCCGCAGCCTTGAGCACCAGTCGTGTGCCGTCGTTGGAGACGGCCACGACACGCAGTTCGGGCATGGGGACCTCCCGGGTGGTGCCTGCCGACGTCACGTGCGTCGCTGCTTCCGCTAGTCGAGTGTGGCCTGCCCGGGTGCAGCCTGCCACAACATTGCCGTGTTGCCCGGCGTGTCGGGCGTGAGCCCTTGTTCGCCGGTATGCCACGGTAGCCCTTGCGCAACGCAAAGTGACCGATGGTCACTCCGTGTAGCTGGCCGCCGTGCGATGCCGTGCGCCGCCGGATCGAGTGCCTCCTTCGGCCCCCTCCCGAAGGTTCCGGACGCCCGCGAGGGTGTCCGGCCCCAGGGCTCGCCACAGTACTCCATTCGGGCCATGTGGGTGGACCGCCGCGCCGTCGAAGTTCTCGTGAGGTGCGGGAGCTTGCCTACCCCTCCCGACGCCTCCCGCTCATGATCCGTGTCGTGCTTCACAGAATCCACGCAACCGGAACTTTCGGCTTCGCTCACGTGTCCCTAGTTGGTGCATGGTGGGAGAGATGTCAATCAAGGGCTGGAAATGGTGCAGAAGCCGGAAAGTGGCATAGAACCCAAGGAGAGGCGGATCGATCTGAGCCTGCCCCAGGTGGCGGGCAGTGCGGTCGCGGCGGTGGCGGCAGCCGTGGCGGCTTCCCAGCTCGGTGTGTACGGAACCATCGCGGGTGCCGGAGTGATGAGCGTCGTGGCGACCTGCGGCGGCTCGGTCTTCCAGCACTTCTTCCGCCGTACGGGGGAGCAGATCCGCGAGGTGACGGTCCAGGTGAAGCACCCGGACCGCGAGGTGACCGTCCGCACCCGCGAGACCGGTGCGCGGCGCCCGGAGCCCCTGCCGCAGGAAACCGTCCTGCTGGGGGCGGTGGACGACGCCACGACGCTTCTGCGCCGGGTGGAGCCGCGGACGGATGAGACGACGCTCCTGCGCCGGGTGGAGCCGCAGGCGGACGAGACGACGCTCCTGCGCCGGGTGGGCCCGCAGGCGGACGAGACGACGCTCCTGCGCCGCGTGGAGCCCGACGCGACCACCGTGCTGCGCGGTCCCGCCGGGGGCAGCGCGCCGGACGAGGATTTCTCCGAGGCGACCACGCACGGCACCCGGCTGCGTGGCTGGAAGCGGTCGGCCATCGGCGCGGCCGTGGTCTTCGTGGTCTCGATGGCCGGAATCACCACCTACGAAATGATCTCCGGCAGCGATCTGAGCGGCGGCCACGGGACGACCGTGGGCTCCGTCGTACGCGGTGAGCGCGACACGGGCCCTTCCACCCCCACGCCCGCCGAAACCACCCGCCCCGGTCAGGACGCCTCGGACCCGGCGCAGCGGGACCGGAGCACGGCCACCCCCGGCACCGGCGCCCAGGACGATGACGGGACCGCCCCGCAGCCGGACCGGAGCGGTGGTCCCAGCGACGGAGCGACGCCCTCGCCCACCCCCTCGGACCCGGCGGACGGCGGCGTCGAGCCCACGCCCACGCCCACCCCGAGCGCCACGGACGGCGGCGGGAGCGCGGCGCCCGACCCGGCGGCCACGGACGACGTCCCGGCGCCCGCGGGCACCGGGGCGGGGGAGTGAGCCCGGGCGGCCGGGGTCAGTCGCCCAGCACCCGGCGCAGGTAGTCGTTGCCGAACAAGCGGTCCGGGTCCAGCCGGTCCCGTACGGCCGTGAATTCACCGAAACGCGGATACACCCCGGAGAGGTACGCGGCGTCCCTGGTGTTGATCTTGCCCCAGTGCGGGCGGCCGCCGTGCGCGGTCATGATCCGCTCCACCGCCGTGAAGTACGCCTGGTAGGGCGTGCCCCGGTACATATGAACGGCGATGTACGCGCTCTCCCGGCCCGAGGCCGTGGAGAGCGCGATGTCGTCGGCGGGCGCGGTGCGCACCTCCACCGGGAAGCTGATCCGCAGCGGCGAGCGGTCCACCATCGCCCGGACCTCGCGCAGCGCCTCGACGGCGGCCTCGCGCGGCAGCGCGTACTCCATCTCCACGAACCGCACCCGGCGCGGGCTGGTGAACACCTTGTACGGGATGTCGGTGTACGTACGCGCCGACAGGGCCCGGCTGGAGATCCTGGCGATCGCGGGGATCGTGGCGGGCACAACCCGGCCGAGCGCGCAGGCGACCTGGAAGACGCCGTTGGACAGCAGCTCGTCCTCGATCCAGCCGCTGACCTTGCCGGGCGGGGCGGCGGGGCCCGCGCTGCGGTTGTTGCGCTTGGTGTTGCAGTTCCCGGTGTGCGGGAACCAGTAGAACTCGAAGTGCTCGTTCTCGGCCACGAGCTGATCGAATTCGGTCGTCACCTGGTCGAAGCTCATCGGCTCCTCGCGGGCGGTCAGCAGGAAGACCGGCTCCACGGCGAAGGTGATCGCGGTGATGACGCCCAGGGCGCCGAGACCGATCCGCGCCACCGCGAACACGTCGGCGTTCTCGGTCTCCGAACAGGTCAGCACCGTGCCGTCCGCGGTGACCAGTTCCAGGGCGCGTATCTGCGCGGATATGGACGCCGAGTCGCGGCCGGTCCCGTGCGTACCGGTGGAGGTGGCTCCGGCGACCGTCTGCTCCATGATGTCGCCCATGTTGGTGAGCGAGAGGCCCTCGCGGGCCAGCGCGGCATTGAGGCGCTTCAGCGGGGTGCCCGCCTCGACCGTCACCGTCATCGTCTTGCGGTCGATCTCGCGGATGCCGGTCAGCAGATCGGGCCGGATCAGCAGCCCGTCGGTGGCCGCGGTCGCGGTGAACGAGTGCCCGGTGCCGACCGGCTTCACCCGCAGCCCGTCCTCGGACGCCCTGCGCAGCGCCTCGGCCAGCTCGTCCACGGAGGCGGGGGACACGGTCCGGGCCGGCCGGGCGGTGACGGTGCCCGCCCAGTTGCGCCACGGGCCCGTCGCCGTTCGTGCGTAGGTCTCGGTCATCTTCCCCGCGCCCTTCCCTAGGAACCGGCCCACCCAGCCGGCGCTTCCCCCGGACGGTGACCCGGGGTTACCGGCCGGTTGGAGGGGGATCATACTCACGGGTCCCGCACCTTCATCCACCCCTGCCGCCACCCCGTCCGCAGGCCGGAAGCGCCCGCCCAAGGGCTGTCCCGTCACCCCTGGCGGGCGCACGACGACAGCTACGGCGCCTCGCCGCGTTGTCGGAACGCCCGAATACGTCCAGGATGCGGGCGTCCCTCCGCCTTGCGATGCACCGCATCCGGCGCCGCGCCCTGATCCACCAGGGATGACGGGACAGCCCTCAGGACGTCGGTGTGCCCCCGCCCCGGTGCGGGTGGCAGGATCGACGGCATGTCCGATCTGCGCGATCCCGCCCCCTACGACGCCCTGCTCCTGCTCTCCTTCGGTGGTCCCGAAGGCCCGGACGACGTGGTCCCGTTCCTCGCGAATGTGACCCGCGGCCGGGGCATCCCCGAGGAACGGCTCAAGGAGGTCGGCAAGCACTACTTCCTGTTCGGGGGCGTCAGCCCGATCAACGCCCAGAACAGGGCCCTGCTCGACGCGCTGCGCAAGGACTTCTCCGAGCACGGGCTGGACCTGCCGGTCTACTGGGGCAACCGCAACTGGGCCCCGTACCTCACCGACACCCTGCGCGAGATGGCCGCCGACGGCCACCGCCGCATCGCCGTCCTGGCGACCAGCGCCTACGCCTCGTACTCCGGCTGCCGGCAGTACCGCGAGAACCTCGCCGATTCACTGGCAGCCCTGGAGGCAGAGGGCCTTCCCGTCCCGCGCGTGGACAAACTCCGGCACTACTTCAACCACCCCGGCTTCGTGGAGCCCATGGTGGAGGGTGTCCTCGCCTCGCTGGCGGACCTGCCCGACGACGTGCGCGCCGGTGCGCACCTGGCCTTCACCACGCACTCCATCCCGCTCTCGGCGGCCGACACCTCGGGCCCCGAAGAGGCGCACGGGGACGGCGGCGCGTACGTCGCCGAGCACCTGGAGGTGGCCCGGCTGATCGTGGACGCGGTGCGCGAGCGGACCGGCACGGCCCACCCGTGGCGCCTCGTCTACCAGTCGCGCAGCGGCGCGCCGCACATCCCGTGGCTGGAGCCCGACATCTGCGACCACCTGGACGCGCTGCACGGCGACGGGGTCCCCGCTGTCGTGATGGCGCCCATCGGCTTCGTATCGGACCACATGGAGGTCCTGTACGACCTCGACACCGAGGCCACCGCCAGGGCCGCCGAGCTGGGCCTGCCGGTACGCCGCTCCGCGACGGTCGGCGCCGACCCCCGGTTCGCCGCCGCCGTGCGCGAGCTCGTCCTGGAGCGGGCCGCCACCGAGCAGGGCCGGGAGCCGCAGCGGTGCGCCCTCGGGACGCTGGGCGCGAGCCACGACCTCTGCCCGGTGGGCTGCTGCCCGGCCAGGGCGCCCAAGCCCGCCGCCGCGGGGGCCGACAGCCCGTACGCGTAAGCCTTCGGGCTTCCCCGCCGCCCCTGTTTCCACCCCTCCCGACCGCCCTCAACCTCCTCAAGGGAGCACCGTGACCGAGACCGACCACTCATCGGACGTCCTGCTCGACCTCGCCCTGGAAGCGGCGCGACGCGCCGGCCGGCTGCTGCGCGACGGGCGTCCGGCAGGGCTGGGCGTGGCCGCGACCAAGTCCAGCCCGGTCGACGTCGTCACCGAGATGGACATCGCCGCCGAGAAGCTGATCACCGAGTTCCTGGTCGAGCGCCGCCCCCTGGACGGCTACCTGGGCGAGGAGGGCGGCACGACCGCCGAGGGCAGCACCGGCGTGCGCTGGGTGATCGATCCGCTCGACGGCACGGTGAACTACCTCTACGGGCTCCCCTCCTGGGCCGTCTCCATCGGCGTCGAGGTGGACGGCGAGCGGGTCGCCGGTGCGGTGGAGGTCCCGATGCGCGGCGAGACGTACTTCGCGCGCCGCGGCCACGGGGCCTTCGTCACCGGCGGCTTGTACGGCGACGAGCCCGTCCGGCTGCGGTGCCGGCCCACCGCCCCGCTCGCCGAGGCGCTGGTGGCCACCGGCTTCAACTACGTCGCCGAGGTCCGGGCCCACCAGGCCGAGGTGGCGCACGACCTCATCCCGCAGGTCCGGGACATCCGGCGCGGCGGCTCCGCCGCGATCGACCTCTGCGACGTGGCCGCCGGACGGCTCGACGGCTACTTCGAGCGCGGTCTGCACCCCTGGGACCTGGCCGCGGGCGACCTCATCGCCCGGGAGGCGGGCGCCCTGACCGGTGGGCGCCCGGGCCGGCCGGCCGACGGGGACCTGACCGTCGCGGCGTCCCCCGGCGTCTTCGAACCGCTCCAGGCCCTCCTGGACGAGCTGGGCGCCTGGCACGACTGACGGGGCCCTCCCAGGGCCCGGGGACGCCGGAAGGGCCCCGCAGCCGCCGTGGAGCGGCTGCGGGGCCCTTGGCCCATAGCGACGGTCAGGCGTTCGTCGTCGTGCTGATCCGCACACCGTGCTCGGCGGCGAGACGACGGAGGTCGTCCAGCTCGCTCTGCTCGACGTCCGCGAGGAAGTCGTCGCCCGTCTCGCGGGCCTTCGTGAGGTCGTCCTCGGTCGTCTTGATGCGTTGCAGCAGACCTGCGGTGAAAGCGTCCATGAAGCGCCCCCTCATCGTGGGTCGGTGGCACGGGGGTGTGCCCGGGTTTCCCTCCGCCGAGGCGGTAGGGCGGGTGATCACGCACTCTCCGGGGGACGGAGGGGCCTGTGACAACGCCACATGGGAAGACGTGATCGCGGGTGTGAATGCGTACTCCCCCGCCCGAAGCTCAGAGAAACCTCAACTGGCCGGAAAAACCCGTCGCTTCCTCGAAGCCGCAGGTGGGGGCGGGACGTCTTACCGCCGGTTTATGCGGGTTACGGGCAGGATGGAGCCGCACAAGTGTGCCGGGGCCGTGCCCGCGGCGCGGGCGGCGTGGCCGTCCCGGGCGCCCCGGAGCCCCGTGGTGCAGACCGCTTGCGAAGTTCTAGGGAAGGAAGCGCCGTGCGCGTACTCGTCGTGGAGGACGAGCAGCTGCTCGCCGATGCGGTGGCCACCGGATTGCGCCGTGAGGCCATGGCCGTCGATGTCGTGTACGACGGGGCCGCGGCCGTGGAGCGCATCGAGGTCAACGACTACGACGTGGTGGTGCTCGACCGCGACCTGCCCCTGCTGCACGGCGACGACGTGTGCCGCCGGATCGTCGAGCTCGGCATGCCCACCAGGGTGCTCATGCTCACCGCCTCCGGGGACGTCAGCGACCGGGTGGAGGGCCTGGAGCTCGGCGCCGACGACTATCTGCCCAAGCCCTTCGCGTTCAGCGAGCTGACCGCCCGGGTACGGGCCCTCGGCCGGCGTACGACCGTCGCCCTGCCGCCCGTCCTCGAACGGGCCGGCATCAAGCTGGACCCCAACCGCCGGGAGGTCTTCCGGGGCGGCCAGGAGGTCCAGCTCGCGCCCAAGGAGTTCGCCGTCCTGGAGGTCCTGATGCGCAGCGAGGGCGCCGTCGTCTCGGCGGAACAGCTGCTGGAGAAGGCGTGGGACGAGAACACCGACCCGTTCACCAACGTCGTCCGGGTGACCGTCATGACCCTGCGCCGCAAACTCGGCGAGCCGCCGGTGATCGTCACGGTGCCCGGCTCCGGCTACCGGATCTGACGCCGGTGCCCGCCGTCCCGCCGCCCATGGCGGCGCCCCCCAAACCCACCTGGGAACCCAAACAGCAGGAGCCCCCCTACCCGTGGCTGCGCCCGACCATCCGGATACGGCTCACGCTGCTCTACGGGGGCATGTTCCTGATCGCGGGCATCCTGCTGCTGTCGATCATCTACATGCTCGCCGCCCAGGCCCTGCACGTGGGCAGCGACCTCCCGTTCAAGATCGTCGACGGTCACGTCTCCAGCGACGTCTGCAACCTCCTGGAGGAGGGCAACTCGCCGAGCGCGGTCAACGCGGCGATGAACTCCTGCGTGAACCACCAGCGCCAGCAGGCCCTGGACACGCTGCTCAACCGGTCGCTGCTGGCTCTGGTCGGCCTCAGCATCATCGCCTTCGCCTTCGGCTACGGGATGGCCGGCAGGGTGCTCTCGCCGCTGGGCCGGATCACCCGCATCGCCCGGACCGTGGCCGGCACGGACCTGGCCCGGCGCATCGAGCTCGACGGCCCCGACGACGAGCTCAAGGAGCTGTCCGACACCTTCGACGACATGCTGGACCGGCTGGAGCGGGCCTTCACCGCGCAGCAGCGGTTCGTCGGCAACGCCTCGCACGAGCTGCGCACGCCGCTCGCCATCAACCGCACGCTGCTGGAGGTCCACCTCTCCGACCCGGAGGCTCCGCCCGAGCTCCAGCAGCTGGGCAAGACGCTGCTGGCCACCAACGAGCGCAGCGAGCAGCTGGTGGAGGGCCTGCTGCTGCTGGCCCGCAGCGACAACCAGATCGTCGAGCGCAAGGCCGTGGACCTCGCCGAGGTCGCCTCGCGCGCCGTGGACCAGGCGCGCGGCGAGGCCGAGACCAAGGGCGTCGAGATGCGCGAGGACCTGGCCGAGGCCGTCGTCCAGGGCAATGGCGTCCTGCTGGAGCGCATCGCGTTGAACCTCGTGCAGAACGCCGTCCGCTACAACGTCCCGGAGGGCGGCTGGGTCGAGGTGACCACGGCGCTGCTGCCCGGCCAGGCGGTGCTCGTCGTCTCGAACACGGGTCCCGTGGTCCCCGCGTACGAGATCGACAACCTCTTCGAGCCCTTCAGGCGGCTGCGTACGGAGCGGACGGGCAGCGACAAGGGGGTCGGGCTCGGTCTGTCGATCGCGCGGTCCGTCGCCCGGGCCCACGGCGGCCGTATCATCGCCGAGCCCCGCGAGGGCGGTGGTCTTGTGATGCGCGTCTCACTGCCGGTCTGACCGGCGCGCAATGCGCTTTGCGCACTGATTATTTTTTGTTCGCTTTGAGCGGAATTTTCGGGACCTGATCCCGAAGAGTCCGTGTGTGATCGATCACAGGAGCGAATAACTCCCTGCCCACGCTCCGTGACCAGGGAACTCACCGGAAACCCGGCGAAACACCGGGTTTTCGGGGGTAGGCATGACGGGAAGTACACGGGGTGGCGCCTGTGAAGGGCGCCGTCGAGACCGTGTACGGTCCCCATCGCCACCCAAGCCGATCACTCCCGAGCGGTCCTTTTGGGTGTCGATTGAGTAACAGACCTTGATGTGAGGCAAAATCTCCGCCTCAGGTCGGGCACAAGTCCGGCCTCTCACGCGTTACGGCGCTTGAGACACCGCAGACACCCAGAGGGGGAGAGCGACATGGCAACGGATTACGACACCCCACGCAAGACCGACGACGACGTCGATCAGGACAGCCTTGAAGAGCTGAAGGCGCGCCGGAGCGACAAGACGGCGTCCGCCGTCGACGTCGACGAGTTCGACGCGGCCGAGGGCCTTGAGCTGCCCGGCGCAGACCTGTCCAACGAGGAGCTGGCCGTACGGGTCCTGCCCAAGCAGGCCGATGAGTTCACCTGCATGAGCTGCTTCCTCGTGCACCACCGCAGTCAGCTGGCCCGCGAGAAGAACGGTCAGCCGATCTGCCGCGACTGCGACTGAGATCCGGTCGGCCGTGGCAGGGGACACACCGTTCCGCAAGCGGCGCCCCTGGGGCAGAAGGCCACCGGAGGCGCAGCAGGGCGGTACACGCCCGGCAGAAGGCGCCCAGGCGCCTGCCGAGCGGCCCGCCCTGCCACCCTCGCCGGACGGACAGGAGGACGAGCGGGGCCTGCAGGCGGCCTCGCTCGAAGCCGCCGAAGTAGCGGTACGGGCAGCCCGTGAGGCTGCCGGAGCCGACACGGCCGATGGGGCCGGACAGGTCGGCAGGACGGAGCCCGTGACCGGGGCAGGCCGTCTGAGTTCAGTGAAACGGGGCGTACGCAAGGGCGGGGAGAGCGCCAAGGAAGCGATCGGTCATATCGCGGACCTGATCATCCACATCGCTCCCCGCGTCCCTGTGCGCGACCTCGCCACCCTGCGCGAGCACTTTCCCGGCCTCGGGCCGGAGGAGATCGCGGAACGGCTCGTCGTGGGCGCGAGCCGCGCGACCGCCACCGTCGGCGCCGGAATCGGCGCGGCGGCCATGATGCCGGTGCCGCCCGCGATGCTCGCCGAGCTGGCCGCCGAGGTCACCGGCGTCGCCGCCATAGAGATGAAGCTCGTCGCCGAGCTGCACGAGGTCTACGGACGCCGTCCCCCGGGCGGCATCGCCCGGCGCTCGACCGCCTACCTCACCGCCTGGACCGAGGAACGCGGCGTCGAGGTCACCCGCCCCGCCACGGTCGACGCGGCGCTGAGCGGCCGGATGAAGCGCGAGCTGCGCCGCCAGATCATGAAGCGCACCGTGCGCGACCTGCCGAGCCTGATCCCCTTCATGGTCGGCGCCGCCGTCGGCGCGTCCATGAACCGGCGCGACACCAGGAAGCTGGCCGACCGGGTCAGGAAGGACCTGCGCGAGAAGCGGATCCCCTGGGACCGCCTCCCGGAGCAGCCCCCGCGGGAACCCGACAACCCTTAGGCTCTGACCGCCGCGTGCAGCGCCGCCACCAGGGCGTTCGGGTCGCGCGTCGAGAGATAGACGTACGGGGTCGGGTCCTGCGGGTCCGTGACCTCCACCCGGACCGCCGTCGGGATGTAGCTGCGCAGCAGCATGAAGGCCCGGGTGTCCGCCTTGTGCGTGCGCCAGGCGCGCGCCTCCTCGGCGTCCAGCACCTCGGCCTCGCCGAGCGCAGAGACCGGGATCCGGGCATCCCCCGCGACGAGCGCGCCCGCCACCACCCGGATGCGGGCGGAGCCGTACGAGCTGACCGCGACGGCCGACAGGGCCGTGCCGCCGGCCAGGCCGGCGAGGAGCGGCAGGGTGCCCAGCGGCAGCAGCATCAGCGCGCACGCGATGCCGATCAGGACGGCGATCAGCCACCACGAACGGGGTGCGGTGAGGCGTTCGTCGTAGGGCGGGGTGGAAGGCTGCATGGCTCCAGCTTGGCACGGCGCGACCGGCGGGTACCCGCGCGGGTAAGGTCTGCGCCTGTGAGTGGAACATCTGCGGCTCTGACGCCCCCGGCCGACGCGGTGAAACCGGTCCGGCACCCCGACGCCCCGGCCCCCGGCGAACTCCTCGGCGCGCACTACGAGCACTGCTTCGGCTGCGGCTCCGGCCAGCCCCACGGGCTGCACCTCCAGGCGCGGGCCGGCGAGGGCGTCAGGGTGACCGCCGAGTTCACCGTGAAGGCGGCCCACCAGGGCGCCCCGGGCCTGGCGCACGGCGGGGTGCTGGCCACGGCACTGGACGAGACGCTCGGCTCGCTGAACTGGCTGCTGCGGGTCATCGCGGTCACCGGACGGCTGGAGACCGACTTCGTGCGCCCCGTCCCCGTCGACACCGTGCTGTTCCTCGACGCCGAGGTCACCGCCGTGCACGGGCGGAAGATCTACTCCCGGGCGACCGGCCGGATCGGCGGCCCGGACGGGCCGGTCGCGGTGCGGGCCGACGCCCTCTTCATCGAGGTCAAGGTCGACCACTTCATCGAGAACGGCCGGCCGGCCGAGATCCAGGCCGCCATGGCCGACCCCGACCAGGTCAGGCGCGCCCGCGCCTTCGAGGTGAACCCGTGATGCGCCACCCCGTCGACGTCCTGATCCGCCGGGTCGACCCGGACGTTCCGCTTCCGGCCTACGGGCACCCTGGGGACGCCGGCGCGGACCTCGTGACGACCGAGGCCGCCGAACTGGCACCGGGCGAGCGGGCCGTACTGCCGACCGGGGTTTCGATCGCCCTGCCCGACGGGTACGCCGCGTTCGTGCACCCACGATCCGGTCTCGCCGCCCGCTGCGGAGTCGCCCTGGTCAATGCCCCGGGGACGGTCGATGCCGGGTACCGTGGAGAGATCAAAGTGATCGTCATCAATCTCGACCCGCGCGAGTCCGTGCGGTTCGAGCGGTTCGACCGGATTGCCCAACTGGTTGTGCAGCAGGTCGAGAAGGTGCGCTTCCACGAGGTGTCGGAGCTTCCCGGCTCGGCGCGGGCCGAAGGGGGCTTCGGGTCCACCGGCGGCCATGCCGCCGTTGATGTTGATGGCGTCCGGGGCGGGGTTCCCCAGGGCGGGAACAGCTACGCTTCGGTCGAATCCGACCGGGAAGGACAGTGACGTGTTCGGACGTCGCAAGAACAGTGGTGCCGCCGATGACACGGCGGCCGAGGCGCGCGAGGCCGAGCAGGTCGTCGACGAGCAGGATGACGCCGAGGGCGAGTCCCGCCGGACGAACCTTCCGCCGGCCCCGCGCCCGGACGGCCCGTGGGACGTCAGCGAGGTGTCCCAGCCCGCCGACGGCCGGGTCGACCTGGGCGGCATCTTCGTGCCCGGCGTCGAGGGCATGGAGCTGCGCGTGGAGGTCGCCGGTGACGCGATCGTCGCCGCCACCGTCGTGATGCGCGACAGCGCGATTCAGCTCCAGGCGTTCGCCGCCCCCAAGAAGGAGGGCATCTGGGGCGAGGTCCGCGAGGAGATCGCCACGGGCATCACCCAGCAGGGCGGCATCATCGACGAGGTCGAGGGCCCGCTGGGCTGGGAGCTGCGCGCTCAGGTTCCGGTACAGCTTCCCGACGGGGCGAACGGCGTGCAGCTGGTGCGCTTCGTCGGTGTCGACGGCCCGCGCTGGTTCCTGCGCGGGGTGATCTCCGGCCAGGGCGCCGTGCAGCCGGAGGCCGCCGGGCTGCTGGAGTCGGTCTTCCGCGACACCGTGGTCGTCCGCGGCGAGGGCCCGATGGCTCCCCGCGACCCGATCGTCCTCAAGCTCCCCAACGACGCCCAGATGGTGCCCGAGGGCGTCCAGCAGGAGGAGCAGGAGGGCTCGAAGTTCTCCGGTGGCATGGCGGGCCTCCAGCGCGGTCCCGAGATCACCGAGGTGCGCTGACCCGCACCCGCGGACACCGGCCGGTGGGCCGTACCCCTTCCCAGGGGTGCGGCCCACCGGCTTTTGCGTGCGCCGGCGCGTACGGGGGGCGTATCGGCGGCGTACAGGCGTCGTCAAGGCCGGGCCCGCTTCCGTAAGAGGGGCATCAACGCAGGTCACGGCGGCGCCGGCCGGCGGTTTGCTCAAGGGGTCCGATTCATCGACACCTCATTCAGGAGCATCCGATGGCCGATGCGGCCTTCGTCGTCACCACGATCGCGGTCTTCGCGCTGGTGGCACTCGTCGCCAAGGGGGTGGCGAAGCTGTGACCGCGGACCACGTGGCCGGCCTCGTCGTGGCCGCCGCCCTGCTGGGTTACCTCGTCCTGGCCCTCCTCTTCCCGGAGAGGTTCTGAGCCCGACATGAGTCCCGTCCTCTCCGGTGTGCTCCAGCTCCTCGCGCTCGTCGTCGCGCTGGGACTGGCGTACCGACCGCTCGGCGATCACATGGCCCGCGTCTACACCTCGCCCCGCCATCTGCGGGCCGAGAAGTGGGTCTACCGGGCGATAGGCGTCACCCCTGACACGCAGATGCGCCGGGCCGCCTATCTGCGCGGTGTCCTGGCCTTCTCCGCCGTGAGCGTTCTCTTCCTCTACCTGCTGCAACGGCTCCAGGGCGCCCTGCCCGGCTCGCTCGGCTTCTCCTCGATCAGCCCGGACCAGGCGTTCAACACGGCCGCCTCGTTCGTCGCCAACACCAACTGGCAGTCGTACGCCGGCGAGCAGGCCATGGGCCACGTCGTGCAGACCGGCGGCCTCGCCGTGCAGAACTTCGTCTCCGCCGCCGTCGGCATGGCCGTCGCGGTGGCCCTCGTACGAGGGTTCGCCGCCTCCCGCACCGGCGAACTCGGCAACTTCTGGGCCGACCTGGTGCGCGGCACCGTACGCGTCCTGCTGCCGATCGCGGTGGTCGGCGCACTCGTCCTCGTCGCCTGCGGGGCGATCCAGAACTTCTCCGGCGTCCACGAGGTCGGGCAGTTCACGGGTGGTGCGCAGCAGTGGAACGGCGGTGCGGTCGCCTCCCAGGAGGCCATCAAGGAGCTGGGCACCAACGGGGGCGGCTACTTCAACGCCAACGCGGCCCACCCCTTCGAGAACCCCGACGGCCTGTCCAACCTCTTCGAGATCTTCCTGATCCTCGTCATCCCGTTCGCCCTCACCCGCACCTTCGGCCGCATGGTCGGCTCGGTCCGGCAGGGATACGCGCTCCTCGCCACGATGCTCGTCTTCTGGCTCGGTTTCTCCGCGCTGATGATGTGGACCGAGTCCGCACACCACGGCGCCGCCTTCGAGATCGCGGGCGGGGCGACGGAGGGCAAGGAGACCCGGTTCGGGATAGGCGGCTCCTCCCTGTTCGCCGTGGCCACCACGCTCACCTCGACGGGCGCGGTGAACTCCTTCCACTCCTCGTTCACCGGCGTCGGCGGCGGCATCACGCTGCTCGGCATGCAGCTCGGCGAGATCGCCCCCGGCGGCGTCGGTTCCGGCCTCTACGGCATGCTGATCATGGCGCTCATCGCGGTGTTCGTCGCCGGGCTGATGGTCGGCCGCACGCCCGAATACCTCGGCAAGAAGGTCGGCACCCGCGAGATCAAGCTCGCCGCCTGCTACCTCCTGATCACCCCGGCCCTGGTGCTCGGCTTCACCGCCGCGGCCGTCGCGCTGCCCACCCCGCCCCACTCGGTGGCCAACCCCGGGGCGCACGGCTTCTCCGAGATCCTGTACGCCTACACCTCGGGCGCCAACAACAACGGCTCGGCGTTCGCCGGGCTCGCCGCGGACACGCCGTGGTTCAACACCACGATCGGGCTCGCGATGCTGCTCGGCCGGTTCCTGCCCATGGTGTTCGTCCTGGCCCTCGCCGGCTCGCTGGCCGAGCAGCGGCCCGTACCGGCGACCTCGGGCACCCTTCCCACCCACACCCCGCTGTTCAGCGGACTGCTGGCCGCGGTCGTCGTGGTCGTCGCCGGCCTGACGTACTTCCCGGCCCTCGCCCTGGGCCCGCTGGCCGAGGGGCTGGCGTCATGACCACTCGTACGAAGCAGGAGGGCCCGATGACCGCCGGCGCCGCGCTGTCCGACCCCAAGACGCTGCTCGCCGCGCTGCCCGAAGCACTGCGCAAGCTCCACCCCCGCGCGATGGCCGCCTCACCGGTCATGTTCGTGGTCCTCGTCGGGTCCGTCTTCACCACCGTCCTCGCCGCCCTGGACCCCGGCGACTGGTTCGGCTGGGCGATCACCGGCTGGCTCTGGCTCACCACGGTCTTCGCCAACCTCGCCGAGGCGGTCGCCGAGGGCCGCGGCAAGGCCCAGGCGGACAGCCTGCGCAAGGCGAAGACGGACACCGTCGCCCGCCGCCTCACCGGCGATGCCGAAGAGCGCGTCGCGGGCACCGACCTCCGCGTCGGCGACCTGGTCGTCTGCGAGGCGGGCGACATCGTGCCCGGCGACGGGGACGTCGTCGAGGGCGTGGCCGGCGTCGACGAGTCCGCCGTCACCGGCGAGTCCGCCCCGGTCATCCGCGAGTCCGGCGGCGACCGCAGCGCCGTCACCGGCGGTACGAAGGTGCTCTCCGACCGGATCGTCATCCGGATCACCACCAGGCCCGGCGAGACCTTCATCGACCGCATGATCGCCCTGGTCGAGGGCGCCTCACGGCAGAAGACGCCCAACGAGATCGCCCTGAACATCCTCCTGGCGTCCCTCACCGTCGTCTTCCTGCTCGCCGTCGTCACCCTCCAGCCCTTCGCCGTGTACGCGGGTGACGCGCAGTCCATGATCGTGCTCACCGCGCTCCTGGTCTGCCTCATCCCGACCACCATCGGCGCGCTGCTCTCCGCGATCGGCATCGCGGGCATGGACCGGCTCGTCCGGCGCAACGTGCTCGCGATGTCCGGACGGGCCGTCGAGGCGGCCGGTGACGTCTCGACGCTGCTGCTCGACAAGACCGGGACCATCACCCTCGGCAACCGCCGCGCCACCGACCTGCTGCCCGTCGCCGGGGTCACCGGCGCGGAGCTCGCGGACGCCGCCCAGCTCGCCTCGCTGGCCGACGAGACACCCGAGGGCCGGTCCGTGGTGGTCCTCGCCAAGGAGCGCTACGGGCTGCGCGAACGCCACGCGGGCGAGCTGTCCGGCGCCGCCTGGGCCGCCTTCACCGCCCGCACCCGCATGTCGGGCGTGGACGTGGACGGGCGCAAGGTCCGCAAGGGCGCCACCTCCGCCGTCATCGCCTGGGTGAAGGAGCGCGGCGGCGGCGTCCCCGACGAGGCACGGACCCTCGCCGACCGCATCGCGGCGGCCGGCGGCACGCCGCTCCTGGTGGCCGAGGAGGACGGGCACGGGGCGCGGGTCCTGGGCGTCGTCCACCTCAAGGACGTCGTCAAGGAGGGCATGCCGGAACGCTTCGCCGAGCTGCGCCGCATGGGCATCCGCACCGTCATGATCACCGGCGACAACCCGCTGACCGCGAAGTCCATCGCCGAGGAGGCCGGGGTGGACGACTTCCTCGCCGAGGCCACGCCCGAGGACAAGATGGCCCTCATCAAGCGCGAACAGGCCGGCGGCGGGCTCGTCGCGATGACCGGTGACGGCACCAACGACGCCCCGGCGCTCGCCCAGGCCGACGTCGGCGTCGCCATGAACACCGGGACCTCGGCCGCCAAGGAGGCCGGGAACATGGTCGACCTGGACTCCGACCCGACCAAGCTCATCGAGATCGTGGAGATCGGCAAGCAGCTGCTGATCACGCGCGGGGCGCTCACCACGTTCTCCCTGGCCAACGACGTGGCGAAGTACTTCGCGATCATCCCCGCGATGTTCGCCGCCCTCTACCCGGGCCTGGACCGGCTCAACATCATGGACCTGTCCTCGCCGCGCACCGCGATCCTCTCCGCGGTGATCTTCAACGCGCTGATCATCGTCGCGCTCGTCCCGCTCGCCCTCAGGGGCGTCCGCTACCGGCCCGGCGGCGCCGCGTCCATGCTCCGGCGCAACCTCGCCGTCTACGGCATCGGCGGCCTGATCGCCCCCTTCGCCGGCATCAAGCTCATCGACCTGCTCCTCTCCCTCGTCCCCGGAATCGGCTGACCCGCCATGAACACACCCGTACGCAACCCCGTCCGCCAGGTCTGGGCCGCCCTGCGCGCCCTGCTCGCCCTCACCCTGGTCTGCGGGGTCATCTACCCGCTCGCCGTGACCGGCGCCGCCCAGGTGCTCATGCCCGGCCGCGCCAACGGCTCCGAGATCACCGCGGAGGGCAGGACCGTCGGCTCCGCCCTCATCGGCCAGCGCTACGACCGGCCGGGAGGCGCCCCGGACCTGAGGTGGTTCCAGCCGCGTCCCTCCGAAGGGCTCGGCACCAACAGCCGCAACACCCAGTACTCGCTGCTGGTGTCCGGCGCGTCCAACCTCGCCGGTGACAACCCCGAGCTGATCGACCGGGTCACCGCCGCCAGGGCGGCCGTCGTCCGGGACAACTCCGTCCCCGGCCATCCGGTGGACCCCGCCGCGGTGCCGCCCGACGCGGTCACCTCGTCCGGCTCCGGACTCGACCCGGACATCTCACCGGCGTACGCCCACCTCCAGGTCCGCCGCGTCGCCGCACGCAACCACCTCGCCGCCGGACAGGTCGCCGAGCTGGTGGAGCGGCACACCGAGGGCCGCGCTCTCGGCTTCGTCGGGGAACCGCGCGTCAACGTCCTCCGGCTCAACATCGCCCTGCGACAGCTGCTGACCGGGGCGAGCTGACAGGAGGGGCATTGCCCGCTCCCCGGCCACCCGCACATACTGGCGGCCGACAGGACCGAGGACCCACGGGGAGCGCCATGACCGAGAACACCGCCGACACCAGCACCGGCGGGGGCGCCGGCACGGCCGTCGCCGACGGCCCCATGGTCCGCGTCGAGGACCTGCACCGCTCCTACGGCTCCGGCGCCGGAGCGGTGCACGCGCTGCGCGGCGTCTCCTTCGAGGTGCCGCGCGGCGAGCTCGTCGCCCTCAAGGGGCGCTCCGGCTCCGGCAAGACGACCCTGCTCAACCTCGTCGGCGGCCTCGACACCCCGGACGGCGGCCGGATCACCGTCGACGGCACCGACCTCTCCTCGCTGGGCGAGAACGGGCTCCTGGAGCTGCGCCGGGACCGGATCGGCTTCATCTTCCAGTCGTTCGGCCTGATACCGATCCTGACCGCCGCCGAGAACGTGGGCGTGCCGCTGCGGCTGCGCAAGGCCGACCCCAAGGAGCGCGAGGAGCGGGTGTCGCTGCTGCTCTCCCTCGTCGGACTCGCCGACCACGCCGCCCAGCGCCCCGGCGAACTCTCCGGCGGCCAGCAGCAGCGCGTGGCCATCGCCCGCGCGCTCGCCAACCGGCCCGCCCTGCTGATCGCCGACGAGCCGACCGGGCAGCTCGACGCCGAGACCGGCCTCGCGGTGATGGAGCTGCTGCGCGCCGTCGTCCACAGCGAGGGCGTCACCGCGCTCGTCGCCACCCACGACGCCCAGCTCCTCGGCCTCGCCGACCGGGTCCTCGAACTCAGCGACGGCCACATCACCGAGCACTGACCGGCGGCCGGGAAGCAGTATCAGAGTTACGTCAAATCCCGCCGCTTCCCCACCCTCCGCCTGATATGCCGGAAATCCACCAGGTACTTTCGAACCATGGCTGCCACGACGGCAGCCGCCGGTTTCGGAAGACAATGGGGCCATGGCGCGCGGCAAACTTCGGATCTACCTCGGTGCGGCACCCGGCGTCGGCAAGACGTACGCGATGCTCGCCGAGGCGCACCGGCGCGTCGAGCGCGGCACCGACTGCGTCGTCGGCCTCGTCGAGCACCACGACCGCCCGCGCACCGAGACGCTGCTGCACGGCCTCGAAGTGGTCCCGCGCCGCGAGATCGAGCACCGCTCGGCCGTCTTCACCGAGATGGACATCGACGCGGTGCTCGCTCGCGCCCCGGCCGTCGTCCTGGTGGACGAGCTGGCCCACACCAACGTGCCCGGCTCCCGCAACGCCAAGCGCTGGCAGGACGTCGAGGAACTGCTCCAGGCCGGCATCGACGTCGTGTCGACCGTCAACATCCAGCACCTGGAGTCCCTCGGCGACGTGGTCGAGTCCATAACCGGCGTACGCCAGCGCGAGACCGTGCCCGACGAGGTCGTCCGCCGGGCCGGCCAGCTCGAACTGGTCGACATGTCGCCCCAGGCCCTGCGCCGCCGCATGGCCCACGGCAACATCTACAAGCCCGACCGGATCGACGCCTCCCTCTCCAACTACTTCCGCCCCGGCAACCTCACCGCCCTGCGCGAGCTGGCCCTCCTCTGGGTCGCCGACCGCGTGGACGAATACCTCCAGCAGTACCGGGGCGAGCACAACATCCGCACCACCTGGCAGGCCCGCGAACGCATCGTCGTCGGCCTCACCGGAGGCCCCGAGGGCCGCACCCTCATCCGCCGCGCCGCCCGGATGGCGGCCAAGGGCTCCGGAAGCGAGATCCTCGCCGTCTACATCGCCCGCAGCGACGGGCTGACCTCGGCCTCGCCCAAGGAGCTGGCCGTCCAGCGCACCCTCGTGGAGGACCTGGGCGGCACCTTCCACCACGTCATCGGCGACGACATACCCTCGGCGCTCCTGGAGTTCGCCCGGGGCGTCAACGCCACCCAGATCGTCCTGGGCTCCAGCCGCCGCAAGACCTGGCAGTACATCTACGGACCCGGAGTCGGCGCCACCGTCGCCCGCGAGTCCGGCACCGACCTCGACGTCCACATCGTCACCCACGACGAGGTCGCCAAGGGCCGGGGCCTGCCCATCGCCCGCGGCGCCCGCCTGGGGCGCGCCCGCATCATGTGGGGCTGGGTGGCCGGCGTCGGCGGCCCGGTCCTCCTCGCCGTGCTCCTCAAGGCCCTCGAATCCGGCCCCGGGCTCGCCAACGACGTCCTGCTCTTCCTCTTCATGACCGTCGCCGCCGCCCTCATCGGCGGACTGCTGCCCGCCCTCGCCGCGGCCGCGGGCGGCTCCCTGCTCCTGAACTACTGGTTCACCCCGCCCACCCACACCCTCACCGTCCAGGACCCGGAGAACTTCGTCGCCATCGTGATCTTCTTCGCGGTGGCCGTCGCGGTGGCCTCCGTGGTGGACCTCGCCGCCCGCCGCACCCACCAGGCCGCCCGGCTGCGCGCGGAGTCCGAGATCCTGTCGTTCCTGGCCGGCAGCGTGCTGCGCGGCGAGACCACGCTCGCCGCGCTCCTGGACCGGGTCCGGGAGACCTTCGGCATGGCGTCCGTCGCCCTGCTGGAGCGCCGCAGCGACGTCGACCCCTGGACCTGCGCCGGCAGCGTCGGCCCGGCCCCGGCCGCCCGGCCCGAGGACGCCGACGTGGACATGCCCGTCGGCGACCACATGGCCCTGGCCCTGACCGGCCGGGTGCTGCCCGCCGAGGACCGCCGGGTGCTGGGCGCGTTCGCCGCCCAGGCCGCCGTCGTCCTGGACCGCCAGCGGCTGGTGGACGAGGCCGAGGAGGCCCGCAGACTCGCCGAGGGCAACCGCATCAGGACCGCGCTCCTGGCCGCCGTCAGCCACGACCTGCGCACGCCCCTCGCCGCGATCAAGGCCGCCGTCTCCTCCCTGCGCTCGGACGACGTCGCCTGGTCCGACGACGACGAGGCGGAGCTCCTGGAAGGCATCGAGGCCGGCGCCGACCGCCTCGACCACCTCGTCGGCAACCTGCTCGACATGTCCCGCCTCCAGACCGGCACGGTCACCCCGCTCATCCGGGAGATCGACCTGGACGAGGTGGTGCCCATGGCCCTCGGCGGCGTCCCCGAGGGCAGCGTCGACCTGGACATACCCGAGACCCTGCCCATGGTCGCCGTCGACCCCGGCCTCCTGGAGCGCGCCGTCGCCAACATCGTGGAGAACGCCGTGAAGTACAGCCCCGACGGCGACCGCGTCACCGTGGCGGCCAGCGCGCTCGGCGCCCGTGTCGAACTCCGCGTGGCCGACCGCGGCCGGGGCGTCCCCGACGAGGGCAAGGAGCGCATCTTCGAGCCCTTCCAGCGCTACGGAGACGCTCCGCGCGGCGCCGGGGTCGGCCTCGGCCTCGCGGTGGCCCGGGGCTTCGCCGAGTCCATGGGCGGCACGCTCGACGCCGAGGACACCCCGGGCGGCGGCCTCACCATGGTCCTGACCCTCAAGGCGGCACCCGGCCACGCCCCGGCCGCCCCCGGCCTCCCCGCGCGGATCACCTCGTGAACCGCCCGGACCTCCCCGCACCGACGTACGCCCAGCAGAAAGGCAGGACCCCGATGACCCGGGTGCTTGTGGTCGACGACGAGCCGCAGATCGTACGCGCCCTCGTGATCAACCTGAAGGCGCGCAAGTACGAGGTGGACGCCGCGCCCGACGGGGCCACCGCCCTCCAGCTCGCCGCCGCCCGCCACCCGGACGTCGTCGTCCTCGACCTCGGGCTGCCCGACATGGACGGCGTCGACGTGATCCGGGGGCTGCGCGGCTGGACCCGGGTCCCGATCCTGGTCCTCTCGGCCCGCCACACCTCCGACGAGAAGGTCGAGGCGCTGGACGCGGGGGCCGACGACTACGTGACCAAGCCCTTCGGCATGGACGAGCTGCTGGCCCGGCTGCGGGCCGCGGTGCGCCGGGCAGAGCCGGTCGGCCAGGACGGGGGCGACCAGGTCGTCGTCGTGGAGACCGAGGGCTTCACCGTCGACCTCGCCGCGAAGAAGGTCCACCGCGACGGCCGCGACGTACGGCTCACCCCCACCGAATGGCACCTGCTGGAGGTCCTGGTCCGCAACGGCGGCCGGCTCGTCAGCCAGCGCCAGCTGCTCCAGGAGGTCTGGGGGCCCTCGTACGGCACCGAGACCAACTACCTGCGCGTCTACATGGCCCAGCTCAGGCGGAAGCTGGAAGCGGACCCCTCCCACCCCCGCCACTTCGTCACCGAACCCGGCATGGGTTACCGCTTCGAGCGCGCCTGAAACCGGCGGACGGGCGCGCACGCGTCCTCCGTACGGGTGAGACGGCGGCCACCCGCCATGACCCAGTGCCGCAGCAGCCAAGGTTTGCCCCGTCGCGACGCCATGCACGCACTCTCGCCGCACCGGCCGAAAGCCCGAGTACATCCAGTACAAGGGCTTCCGGCCGGCGCGCCGAGAGCACGCACCTGACGCCGCTCCTTCCGGGCAAACCTTGGCTGCCGCGGCACTGGCAGGACCGGTACCCTTCGGGTATGAGTGCTGTTCCTCGATCCGAGAGGCCCCACAAGGGCGACCGGCCCTCCGGGCGCTTCCGGCGCATGCTCGACCGGCTTTCCAGTTCCCAGGAGGACCTGGAGTGCGAGGAGCTGGAGGAGGACTCCCAGGCGTCGGGGTGCACCCGGATCTCCGAATGCACCGACCGCCAGATCGTGAAGGTCACTGGTACCTTGCGGACGGTCACCCTGCGGCCGCGCGCCGGAGTCCCCGCCCTGGAGGCGGAGCTCTTCGACGGCACGGCACCGCTCGACGTGGTCTGGCTCGGCCGCCGCTCCATCCAGGGCATAGAACCGGGCCGCAAGCTCATCGCCTCCGGCCGGATCGCCATGAGCCACGGCCGCCGGGTGCTGTTCAACCCCAAATACGAACTCCGACCGCTCGGCAAGGAGTAGCCGGTGACGTCTCTCGACAAGCCGACGTCCGACACGGACCGCACCACCGACCAGCAGGAGGCCGACAGCAGGGCGGTCACCGAGGCCGCGCTCTTCGAAGCCTTCGGCGGCGTGAGGGGCATGGTGGAGACGGTCCTCCCCGGGCTGCTCTTCGTCACGATCTTCACCATCAACAAGAACCTCACCTACTCGGCCATCGCGGCCCTGGCGGTGTCGCTGGCGCTCGTGGTCGTCCGGCTGATCCGCAAGGACACCGTCAAGCACGCCTTCAGCGGCGTCTTCGGTGTGGCCTTCGGCGTGGTCTTCGCCAAGATGACGGGCAACGCCAAGGACTTCTACCTCCCGGGCATGCTCTACACCCTGGGCCTCGCCCTGGCCTATCTGGTCACCGCGGTCGCCGGCCTGCCGCTGATCGGCCTGATCCTGGGCCCGGTGTTCAAGGAGAACCTCTCCTGGCGCACCCGGAACCCCGGCCGCAAGAAGGCGTACACCAAGGCCAGCTACGCCTGGGGGCTGATCCTGCTCGCCAAGTGCGCGATCCTCTTCCCGCTGTACTGGTGGGCCGACACCACCCAGCTCGGCTGGGTGCTGGTCGCCCTGAAGATCCCGCCGTTCCTGCTCGCGGTCTACCTGACCTGGGTCTTCCTCGCCAAGGCACCGCCGCCCATCGACGTCTTCGCCGAGATGGAGGCGGAGGAGGAGGCCGAGAAGGCCCGTAAGGCGGCCGCCGCCGAAGCGGCCCGGGGCCAGGAGTTCTGAGACGTACGAGAGGGGCCCCCGCCCCCCCCGGGGCCGGGGCCCCCCCCCCAGCCCACCCCACCCCGGCGGCCCCCCGCCCCCCCCACCCCGCCCC
>NZ_JBNCLI010000010.1:0-231487 GCF_049844595.1 Streptomyces sp. DT224 | reverse complement strand
GGCCGCCGCGCCCGCGGCCGGGGGCATGTTTTTGTGTCCCTTCCGCGGGGGCCCCCGACCCCCGGGGTGCGGGGGCCCCTCTCGCATGCTCACGCCTCCGGGTCGCCCCGGCGCACCGACAGCAGGTCCTCCAACTGCTCCTCGCGCGCCTGCGCGGCCACGAAGAGCAGCTCGTCACCCGCCTCCAGGCTCTCCTCCGGACTCGGCGTCAGCACCCGCTGACCCCGGATGATCGTCACCAGCGAGGTGTCCTCCGGCCAGGCGACCTCCCCGACCTGGGTGCCCGCCAGCGCCGACTCCGGCGGCAGCGTCAGCTCCACCAGGTTCGCGTCGCCGTGGCTGAAGCGCAGCAGCCGCACCAGATCGCCGACGCTCACCGCTTCCTCGACCAGCGCCGACATCAGACGCGGCGTGGACACCGCCACATCGACGCCCCACGACTCGTTGAACAGCCACTCGTTCTTCGGGTTGTTCACCCGGGCGACGACCCTCGGCACGCCGTACTCGGTCTTGGCCAGCAGCGAGACGACCAGGTTCACCTTGTCGTCGCCCGTCGCCGCGATCACGACGTTGCAGCGCTGGAGCGCCGCCTCGTCCAGCGACGTGATCTCACAGGCGTCCGCCAGCAGCCACTCGGCCATCGGCACCCGCTCCACCGAGATGGCGGTCGGCGCCTTGTCCACGAGCAGCACCTCGTGCCCGTTCTCCAGCAGCTCGCCCGCGATGGAACGCCCCACCGCACCGGCCCCGGCAATCGCGACACGCATCAGTGACCGCCCTCCTCGGGGCCCTCGGCGAAGGCCGCCTCGACCTTCGCGATCTCGTCCGTACGCATCATCACGTGCACGAGGTCGCCCTCCTGGAGCACCGTCTGCGACGACGGCAGTATGGCCTCGCCCAACCGGGTGAGGAACGCGACGCGCACGCCCGTCTCCTCCTGGAGCGTGCTGATCTTGTGGCCGATCCAGGACGGCGTGGTGTGCACCTCCGCGAGCTGCACCCCGCCGCTCGGGTCGCGCCACAGCGGCTCCGCGCCCGACGGCAGCAGCCGGCGCAGCATCTGGTCAGCGGTCCAGCGCACGGTCGCGACCGTCGGGATGCCGAGACGCTGGTACACCTCGGCGCGCCGGGGGTCGTAGATGCGGGCCGCGACGTTCTCGATGCCGAACATCTCGCGCGCCACGCGGGCCGCGATGATGTTGGAGTTGTCGCCGGAGCTCACCGCCGCGAACGCGCCGGCCTCCTCGATCCCCGCCTCGCGCAGCGTGTCCTGGTCGAACCCGACCCCGGTGACGCGACGGCCGCCGAACCCGGAGCCGAGCCGCCGGAACGCCGTGGGGTCCTGGTCGATGACGGCGACCGTGTGCCCCTGCTGCTCCAGGGTCTGCGCGAGAGCGGCTCCCACTCGTCCGCAGCCCATGATGACGATGTGCACCTTGCGCCTACCTCGCAGTCCTGGTCGTCCGGCTGACCTGCGAAAACACCCTGCTCACACTCTTTCCTCGGCTGGCCGGGCAAACAACGGGGCAACGGTGTGTCCCGTCGCCCGGTGACGAGCTTATGCGGCGCGGGTCGCGTCGCCTCATCCGAGTGTGCGCATCGCGGCGCGGGTGTGGCAAAGAAGACGTGCCCGGGGCGCCTCCCGGCGGCGCGGCGCAAGGATTGCGTTAAGAATTCCGTGGCGTTTCCGGCCGAGTGCAGGAGATTGGCGGGCCACGCCGGTGCAGCGGGGGCGGGGCCGATACGGAACCCTTACGATCCTCTGCGTGTCCAAACTGACCGACGTGCCCAAACGGATCCTGATCGGACGGGCCCTGCGCAGCGACAAGCTGGGGGAGACGCTCCTCCCCAAGCGCATCGCCCTCCCCGTCTTCGCATCCGACCCGCTGTCCTCGGTGGCGTACGCACCCGGAGAAGTCCTCCTCGTGCTGTCCATCGCGGGTGTGTCGGCGTACCACTTCAGTCCCTGGATCGCGGTCGCGGTCGTGGTCCTGATGTTCACGGTCGTCGCCTCCTACCGGCAGAACGTCCACGCCTACCCGAGCGGCGGCGGCGACTACGAGGTCGCCACCACCAACCTCGGCCCCAAGGCCGGGCTGACCGTCGCCAGCGCGCTGCTGGTCGACTACGTCCTGACCGTGGCCGTGTCGATCGCCTCCGGCGTGGAGAACCTGGGCTCCGCGATCCCCTTCGTCGTCGAGCACAAGACGGGGTGCGCGGTCGCCGCCATCGTCCTGCTGACCCTGATGAACCTGCGCGGGGTCAAGGAGTCCGGGAAGCTCTTCGCCATCCCCACGTACCTCTTCGTGGCCGGCGTCTTCATCATGATCGTCTGGGGCGCCTTCCGCGGACTGGTCCTCGGCGACACCATGCACGCCCCGACCTCCGGCTACACGATCAAGCCCGAACACCAGGGCCTGGCCGGCTTCGCCCTCGTCTTCCTGCTGCTGCGCGCCTTCTCCTCCGGCTGTGCGGCGCTCACCGGGGTCGAGGCGATCAGCAACGGCGTGCCCGCGTTCCGCAAGCCGAAGAGCAAGAACGCCGCGACCACGCTCGCGATGATGGGTCTGCTCGCCGTCACCATGTTCTGCGGCATCATCGGTCTCGCCATGGCCACCGACGTCAAGATGGCGGAGAACCCGGCGAAGGACCTGATCAGCAACGGCAGCCCGGTCGGCGCCGGCTTCGTCCAGGACCCGGTCATCTCGCAGGTCGCGGCCGCGGTCTTCGGCGACGGCACGTTCTTCTTCGTGATCCTCGCCGCCGCCACCGCCCTCGTCCTCTTCCTGGCCGCGAACACCGCGTACAACGGCTTCCCGCTCCTCGGCTCGATCCTCGCCCAGGACCGCTACCTGCCGCGCCAGCTGCACACCCGCGGCGACCGGCTCGCCTTCTCCAACGGCATCGTGCTGCTGGCCGGCGCCGCGATCCTGCTGGTCGTGATCTACGGGGCCGACTCGACCCGGCTCATCCAGCTCTACATCGTCGGCGTTTTCGTCTCCTTCACGCTCAGCCAGACCGGCATGGTCCGGCACTGGAACCGCCATCTGGCCGTCGAGAAGGACCAGGCCAAGCGCCGCCACATGATCCGCTCCCGCGCGATCAACACCTTCGGCGCCTTCTTCACCGGACTGGTGCTCGTCGTCGTCCTCGCCACGAAGTTCACCCACGGCGCCTGGGTCGCGCTGCTCGGCATGGTCATCTTCTTCGGCACGATGACCGCGATCCGCAAGCACTACGACCGGGTCGCCGAGGAGATCGCCGCCGACGAGACCGCGCCGGACGAGTCGATCCGCCCCTCCCGGGTCCACTCGATCGTCCTGGTCTCCAAGCTCCACCGCCCCACCCTGCGCGCGCTCGCCTACGCCAAGCTGATCCGCACGGACCACCTGGAGGCGCTGTCCATCAGCGTGGACCCGGCCGAGACGAAGGCCCTCAGGGAGGACTGGGAGCGGCGCGGCATCAACGTACCGCTGAAGATCCTCGACTCCCCGTACCGCGAGGTGACCCGCCCGGTCATCGAGTACGTCAAGAGCCTGCGCCGGGAGAGCCCGCGCGATGTCGTGAGCGTCTACATCCCCGAGTACGTCGTCGGGCACTGGTACGAGCACCTGCTGCACAACCAGAGCGCCCTCAGGCTCAAGGGCCGGCTGCTCTTCACCCCCGGTGTGATGGTCACCTCGGTCCCGTACCAGCTGGAGTCCTCCGAAGCCGCGAAGAAGCGCGCCCGCAAGCGCGCCGACTGGACCGCCCCGGGCTCGGTCCGCCGCGGTCCGGTGGAGCGCAAGCACAAGGAACCGACGCCGAAGGGCTGAGACGGGGGACCGCCGAGGGTGGTCGGCGGTCCGGCGACACCCACGTAGACTCGTAGGTTGTTGTCCGGCCGCCGGCCGTCCCCTTCCCTCCCTGGAGCCCGCCCCTCATGCAGAACGAATCCACGTCGCCGCAGACCGGGGAGACACAGCCGGAGTCGCTGGTCGGGCGGGAGTACGAGGTCGAGGTCGGCCCGGTCGCGCACGGCGGCCACTGCATCGCCCGCACGGACGAGGGCCGGGTCCTGTTCGTACGCCACACGCTGCCGGGCGAGAAGGTGGTCGCCCGGATCACCGACGGTGCGCAGGACTCGCGCTTCCTGCGCGCGGACGCGGTGGAGATCATCGAGGCGTCCAAGGACCGGGTGCCGGCCCCCTGCCCCTTCGCCGGCCCCGGCAAGTGCGGCGGCTGCGACTGGCAGCACGCCAAGCCGGGCGCCCAGCGTCGTCTGAAGGGCGAGGTCATCGCCGAACAGCTCCAGCGCCTCGCGGGCCTCACCCCGGAGGAGGCGGGCTGGGACGGCACGGTCATGCCGGCCGAGGGCGACAAGGTCCCCGCGGGCGAGGTGCCGGCCTGGCGCACCCGCGTCCAGTACGCGATCGACGAGGACGGCCGCGTCGGGCTGCGCAAGCACCGCTCGCACGACATCGAGATCATCGACCACTGCATGATCGCCGCGCCCGGGGTCTCCGAGCTGGGCGTCGAGCAGCAGGACTGGCCCCAGATGGCCACGGTGGAGGCCATCGCGGCCACCGGCTCCCACGACCGCCAGGTCATCCTCACGCCCCGCCCGGGCGGCCGCCTGCCCCTGGTCGAGCTCGACAAGCCGGTCTCCGTGCTCCGCGTGGACGAACGCGACGGCGGCGTGCACCGGGTCCACGGCCGCGGCTTCGTCCGCGAGCGCGCCGACGACCGCACGTACCGCGTCGGCTCCGGAGGCTTCTGGCAGGTCCACCCGCAGGCCGCGAACACCCTGGTCCGCGCGGTCATGCAGGGCCTCCTGCCCCGTAAGAACGACACCGCCCTCGACCTCTACTGCGGCGTCGGCCTCTTCGCCGGCGCCATCGGCCAGCGCATCGGCGAGAAGGGCGCGGTCCTCGGCATCGAGTCCGGCAAGCGCGCGGTCGAGGACGCCCGCCACAACCTGGCGGACCTGGACCGCGTCCGCATCGAACACGGCAAGGTCGAGCAGGTCCTGCCCCGCACCGGCATCACCGAATGCGACCTCATCGTCCTGGACCCGCCCCGCGCGGGCGCCGGCAAGGCCACGGTGAAGCAGCTGGTGGGCCTGGGGGCGCGCCGGATCGCCTACGTGGCCTGCGACCCGGCGGCGCTGGCACGGGACCTGGGGTACTTCCGGGAGGGCGGGTACCGGGTGCGGACGCTGCGGGCGTTCGATCTGTTCCCGATGACGCACCATGTGGAGTGCGTGGCCATCTTGGAGCCTGCGGCAAAGGGTGCCTGACCTGCGGTTTCGTGGTCCGGGTGAGTTGTTCGACCTGTTTCCCTCCCTGCGGCGGGTCGAGGGTACGGATCCCCCCTCGTGCCCTCCTGACCCGCGAATTCTTCAGGGAGGTGCTCGCGTTGGCGACACCTTCAGGGTCTCGCTGGAGGTTCCTGACGCTCGAATGACGCTCGGAGCGGAAGTCTCACCTTCCGCAGCTCTCCCGCTGCCGCCATGTAGGCCCACCGGTGCAGGTGAGCTCTCCGGTACGGGATTCAAGTTGCGGCTTTCATCACGGGTGGGCCGAGGGCTGTGCTGTCACGCCGCCCTCGCCCGAACGCTCGAACAGGTGCAATGCACCGCCGAGCTGCTGAAGGGCCGTCAGGGGCGAAACCCCGATCAGTGGAACGACAGGATCCGGGACGGACGAACTCTTGCCCTGCACGGCTACGGCAACGCCACTCGGTCAGGATCCTGCATTCGTCGTCGGCGGACCCGCCACGCATAGGGGGTAGTCGTTCGGCCGAGCTCACCTCGACCTGCTCCGCAAATGAGTGCCGCCTACAGTTCGAGGCTGTGGTGACCTTTCGCTGCTGGGCATGGGCCCGACCGCTGCGTCTCCCTATGCTTCTCGTCATGGACAGCACCTGGACCGAGAGTGTCGTCAACGTCGTGGACGTCGAAGCGACGTGTTGGGCCGGTTCCCCGCCGCCTGGGGAGGCCAGCGAGATCATCGAAATCGGGCTCACTGTCGTCGACCTGAACATCGGCGAGCGCCTTGGTCGGCACCGGATCCTGGTGAGGCCCGCCTGGTCCACCGTCAGCGAGTTCTGCACGGAGCTGACGGGACTCACTCAGGACAAAGTCGATCAGGGAGTCTCCTTCGCCGAGGCGTGCCGACTACTGACGGCGGAGCACCGCGCAGGCACCAGGCCCTGGGCCAGTTGGGGCGACTACGACCGTCACCAGTTCGGAAGGCAATGCCAGGCCACAGGGACGCCTTACCCTTTCGGCCGTTACCACGTCAATGCAAAAACTGTCTTCACCAAAGTCGAGGGCCTGCGCAAGGCCCCTGGCATGGCACGCGCCCTGCAGATCGTGGGGCGGCGTCTCGAAGGCCGTCACCACCGGGGTGAGGACGACGCCTGGAACATCGCTGCTCTCGTACTCCATCTCCACGAGAGGGGAGACTGGCCGACCGCGGGAGGGCACCGCGCCTGCCGGTGATCCAGGGTTGCGGGTAGCAGCCGGAGGTGAGGCGGCCCGCGGTGTCGCGGGCATCTGCACCTGCTACGCACAGGCTCACCGTGCAGACCAAAAGCCACGCTCGCCTGCCTCGACCTCTGGTGCACGGCCTTCATCTCGAGCCGTACGTCGAGATCGCCGCAGATCCGGGGAGACCTCGCTCTTCGATATGCCGGTGTCCGAGCCGAGAAAAAGCGGTCGCTGACCTGCATGGCTTCGGGGGGCGCAGCCGGTGATGAAGCGACCCCTTCGGTGCCGACACCTGAACGGCAGGTCGCGTGGCGGTCTGCGGGTGGAAGTGGTCTGCCATGGCTCGTGGCAAGCAGTTCCCGGAAGAGTTCAAGAACGACGCGGTCGAGTTGGTGCTCCCCTCGCCGGATAGTCCGGTCGCGGACATCGCCCGGTCGCTGGGCGTGCACAAAGCGACCCTGACGGCTGGGTGGAGCGAGAACTGGGCCGGAGGCGCAAGGCTGCTGGCAACGATGTCGGTGACGCCGCGTAAAGGCGCAGGAAATGCCTGACGGCGCGCAGATCGGCTACGAGGTCCGCACCGAGCCGTCGGGCTGGATGTGCAGGGTCGGCGAGCGCGACGCCTCGGAGAACGGGCCTCTGCTCGGGGCCACCGTGACCTGTGCCTGCACCGCGGCGTGGACGCGGGGAACAGAGCACCCCTCGGTCGTGAGCCACAGGGTTTTCCCGGCCTCCACCGTCGCGGTGACGTAGCTGTCCGCGGCTCCGCACGGAGCGAATTGCTGAGTGCGCACGTATCCGAGACGTATCCGTAGCGCCTGGCGGCCACCAGCATTGCTCACCATGACACCGAACTGGACCGAGTCCTCGGTGACGCGTGCGCAAGGTGTCCATGTCACCGACCCCACGGCCTGCGGGCGGTTGGCGCAGTGGGTGTCGGGATCGGTCGGCAGGGGATCCGGCCCGGTGACGGCTCCTGGTCTGCCGTTCACGGGCGTCTCCACGACGGGCCGTGCGGCGACGTCGGAGGGCCGATCACGGCCGTTGTCGAACCAGCCTGCAGCCCATGTCCCCACCAATCCGGAGACGATGGCGGGGACCAGCAGGGCCACGGCTTTGTGCCACCGCGGCGACCCCGGTGGTGGGGGAGGCTGAGGAGGTGGTGAGGTCATGAAGCGTCCGTTCTCGATGGTTGTGGTGGGCGGAGGGCCTGGGCCAGTGATGCCTGTGGTGTCGTCAGGGGGACGACCTCCGCGTCAGCCAGGTGCCGAGAACGGCCACAAGCACCGTGCCGGACAGCACGCCGGCTGCGGTGTGGCCGAAAGTCTTGCTGGCCAGCCAGCCCGCAGCCGCCCCCGTCACCGCCAGGGACCCGATTTCCAGGACACCGCCGATCCGTCCGCCCGTTCCGCCCCGCCAGCGGCGTACGACCAGGAGGGGGAGGGACAGCGCCGAGGCACCGAGCAGGGTGATCAGGGGAGCGTGGAGACGCTCCGGCACGGGCAGCTTGTAGCCCAGGGTCTGCACCACGGTCAGCGCCAGCAGAACGGAACCGATGACGGTGGTCTGGACGAGAGAAAGATACTGCTGGTGGCTCTGCAACCGCTGTGCGGCGGACTCCGAGGCCACCCGGGCGGCCTCGGCCACCTGTTCCCTGGCGCTGTCGAATTGCATCACGTCGTCGCTCAGTACCGCCGCCAGCTGCGTACGCTTTTCCTCGTCGGCGTCGAGGACCCTCGGCCTGCCGTCCGCATGCGTACCCAGCACAAGCAGTGCGGCGGAGGCGACCTCCAGAGTATGCGTCACGTTGCGCAGGTCGTAGGTGGTCGCGCTCGCCAGGCGCTCCTCGGCAAGGGACTGCTGAGCTCGTTCGGCAATGCGCTCCCAACGGGCCAGGAGCCGGCGCCCAGTGGCCGGTCGCGAGGTCGAGTCGGTCGTCAGTTCGAGCCACTGTCTGGTCAATTCATCGCCGGTACGTCTCAGTCTTGCGAGACGTCTACTCAAGGCGGCGTCGCGGTCGAGGCGCAGTCGGTAGCTCGCATGTATCTGGGCGGCGCCGAGGAGATAGCGCGTCAGCGGCACGAAGCCACCGTGTTCGGGGTACCAGCTCCAGTCGTCCAGCAGTCCTTCCTGCTGGTCGGTCGCCACGGTAGTGACGAGCAGCTCGCGGCAGGCGGACGAGCCCGTCCCCAGCCGTGTGATCTCCCACAGCGTCAGCCCGGTGTCCGTCTCTACCGGCCGGGAGAGACGGGACTGGGGCGCCAACTCCCGACGCAATGCCTCCCCCACGAGCGCTGGGTCCGGTGGCGATGTGCTGTCGGGAACGCCGAGCGCTCGGCGGATCCGGACCGATCCGATGAGCGAAGTGTCGGTGCCGACGACGCCTCTCATCGCCGCCGCGCGGGCACGATTCTCCTCCCAGGAGCGTTCGAGCGTACTCAGCACCTGTGCGCTCTCTGCGGCGGTGCGGCCGGGCCCTTCGTCCGCCGCCAGCATGACGGTGAGGCCGACCGTTTCGTGCAACCGGTAGAGCATCGCCTGTCGCGAACCGGTGGCATCGGAACGTTGGCGGAGGGACTGGAAGCCCACGCCATCCGTCAGGGCGACGGGCAGTGCCAGCTCCCCGCCGGGCTGGACGGCCGTGTCCATGCCAGCCTGCGCACAGGTCTCCCAGAGGAGATCCAGCAGGCGCCCTCCCGGGTTGCCGAACTGTTGGGACGCGAAGAAGTAGTGGAGTTGCAGAGCCTCGCGCGCAAGGCGCGGTTCACCGCTCATCCTGATCCTCGGTGCGCTCCCTCTCGGGCTCGTCCGCACCGATCCGATCCCGGAGTGAAGCCCTCCGTTCGAGTACCCGCTCCGAGGGCTCTTCGCCCGTCAACCTCCTTGGCGCACGCGTCACCCGCACGGTGTCCTCCAGGTGGAAGAGAGCTTGGCGGAACGCGTCGAGGTCGTCGCGGTCCAGAGCGTTGGTCAGCGCGACCAGCAAGCCATCCACTTGCTCCCAGCCCTTCGGGGTGAGCCGACTGTGGCCCACCGCTTCGAGGATGTCCTTGGCAACGTCACGAAGGCCGCTCAACTCGGTCCGCATACCGCCCCCTTGCTACTCTCCGACCGCTGGGCCCAGATTAAGGGATCGGACGAGAGGGCAATGGGCTGATGAGCCGCGCGAACGGTCGGAACGGCTTTGAACGGCTCCTCGGACGACTGCCGTTGGCGAAGAACTCCCATCGCGTCGCCGCCGACATGGGTCGGCACGCGGTTCAGGACCTGCAGCGCTGGTACGACGATCCAGGCGACGTGCAGGCCCTCCAGAGCGCCATCTCCTTCTACCGGGCCGCGCTGAGGAACACCACGCCGGACCACCCGCAACGAGCGGCCCTGGAAGAGCAGCTGGGCGCCTGCCAGTGCTTCTACTGGATCGCGACGAGCGTCCCGGACGCCCTGCACCAGGCGATCGAACTCATGGCGGCGTCCGCGGCCCGCACGCCACCGGCCGACGCGGAGAGCTGGGTGAGCCGCCGCTGGATGCTGATGCTCCTGCACGTCCTGCGCTTCGGCATGACGAGGGACCCCCGCGAGGCCCGGCTCGCAGAGGACTGTCACAGGGCGCTGGCACCGGTGCTCGACGCCTCGTATGGGCAGCCGTGGGCGACCGACCGGCGTGCGGTGGTATGCCTCACCGTGACCCAACTCGCCCTGCTGGGTGGGGATGATACGGCCGGAGCTCACTGGCTCGGCCAAGCCCGGCAGCTCTTCGGCGGCGCCCTCGCCCCGACCTCCGGTCCGGCGGTCGAGACCTGGTCGCTCCTGCTCCTGCGACGGGTTCGCTTCCTGGAGCAGCGTTACGACAGCACGTATGACCACGCGCTCTGCCAAGAGGCGCTCGCGCTGTGCTCCAGCGGGATCGGTGCGTTCGGTGAACGACCAGGGGCGTTGGCGCTGTTCGAGTTGCGCAGCCGCCTTCTCCTCGCTCGCTACCGGCTCCTGGGACAGGAGCGGGATGCCCGGGGCGCCCGCCTCGACTGCGAGACCATACTGCGCCTTACCGACCCCGGATTGACGCAACGGCGTGCCCACGTGCAGTGGCGACTCGCCACGCTGATCCTCTTGGCCTCTCAGCACGAACAAACCGCTCCTGCGGACATTTCGCTGGCGCACCACCTCGCCATGGAATCCTTGGCAGCGTCCATGCCCGGCTCGGCAGACCACGCCGTGCACGTGCGTCTGCTGGCGGATGTCCGCTATCAGTTCCCCTCCGAGTCCGGCATCGCCTACCAGCGGGAGACGGCGGCGCTGTATGAGCAGGCCCTCAGTCGTCTCAACGCCACTGATCACGCCGTTTATATCCATAACAGGCTTGCTCTGCTCGGCGGAGACTTCTACCGCGCCACCGGAGACCCGGAGCAGCTGACGGCCGGAATCGGCCACGCGGAACTGGCCCTACGGCTATGCCCGCCGCGCGAAGCCTCACGCGAGCATCCGTTCCTGCACTCCGTGCTCGGCGATCTTCTACGCTTGCGGCACGAGCGTTCCGGCGACCGGTCCGATCACGAGCGGGCACGGAAACACACGGGCCAGGGCGTTGCCCTCGCTCCTTTCCCCGGAAGCGCGCCCCAATGGGCGCGACGCCTCTCCAACCACGCGCTTGTCCTCGCCCTGCCGGGCCGTCCCGACGACTACCGCGCCGCGGAGCGGCTGCTGTGCGACGCCCTCGACAGCGAGAACTGCCTTCCGCAGGACAAGCCCGTCCTGCACCACAACCTCGGGACGATCCGTCGCCAGGCCGGCGAGGCCACGCACGACCGGGAGTGGCTGCGGCATGGCATTGCCCATCTGAAGGTGGCGGTGGCCGCCACCGCTCCGAACGAGGCCCTGGGCAGGCTCTCCCGCCACAACCTGTCCGCGGCGCTCCACTCCTGGTGGCTGCTTGACGAGGAGCCCGCCCTGCTCGAAGAGGCATTGGCGGTGGCCGAGGCCGCGGTCGACGAGGCCCCCGCCGAAGCACCGGACCACGCCCTGCTGCTGAGCGACCTGGGCGGCTGCCTGCTGAGCCGCGGGGTCCACCACGCCGAGTGCAGGGACGTCGAACGCGCGGTGGACGTGTTGCGGAAGGCCCTGCGCGAGCTACCGCCTGGGCACACCACCCGTTCGGCCGTCGAGAACCAGTACGGGGAAGCTCTCCACGCTCTCGGGCAGTTCACCGGCGATCGGAGCAGCCGGGACGAGGCGCTGGCCGTCCACCGTGCGACCGTGCACTCCCTGGACACGGACGATCCTTCCTGGGCGCTGTCCGCGCTCCTCCTCGCCACCACACTCGTCAGCGTCGAGACACCCTCGGCCGAGGAGGTCACAGAGGCCGCGAGCCTGTGCCTGCGGGCCGCCCGGCAGCCGTCGGCGACTGCGACGACCCGATGGAACGCGGCGGTCAAGTGCGCCGAACTCCTGGCTGGGCGGAGCGACTGGACCGGAGCGCTGGATGCCTGCACCGCCGCCATCGCCCTACTGCCGAGGCTGGCCCGAGGCGGCCTTGCCTTCGACGACCAGCTGCATGCCCTGAGCGACACCTCCCAGATGGTCTCCGACGCGGCCGCCATCGCCCTGCACGCCGGAGCCCGCGAGACGGCGTTGGAGATTCTTGAACACGGTCGCGGCCAACTGCTCGCCCAGGCCCTGGACACGCGCGCCGACCTGGAGGCCGTACGCCGTCTGGACCCCCGGCTGGCGAGCGAGCTGGAACTGCTCCGCACCGACCGGGAACCGATCCACGGCGCCGAACCCGAGCATGCGGGAATGCATCGAAGGCAGCGTCAGCATAACTGGGACGACCTCGTCCAACAGGTCCGGCGACTTCCGGGTCTGGCCGGATTCCTCGAACCGCTGCCTTACCGTGACCTCCTTCCGGCCGCGCAGGAGGGTCCGGTCATCGTCCTCAACTCCAGCCCTTTCCGCTCGGACGCGCTCATCCTCCACGACGACGCCCTGACGGTCGTCCCACTCCCCGGGTTCCGACACAGCGAGGCAGTGCTCCGCGCTCAGGCCCTGTCCCGGCTCGTGCATCCCCTCGAGGAAGAGGGCGACGCGGACGGCGAACTGCGCCCGTACCTGACGGACTTGTTGGGCTGGCTGTGGAAGGCGGTCGCCGAGCCGGTGCTGGAGGCACTGCCCACCGCGCCACACGCGGACCAGAAGGCATTGCCGCCCCGGGTCTGGTGGTGCCCCACGGGCGTGTTCAACCACCTCCCGGTCCATGCGGCCACCCGAACCACGAGCCCGTCCGACCGGAACAGCCCGGCCGGGGACAGCCTCACGGACCGGTTCGTCTCCAGCTACACCCCGACGCTCCGCGCCCTCCAGGCCGCTCGTGAGGCCGATCGTGCCACGTCCGGGCGTGAGCCCTCGATGCTGCTCGTCGGGGTCGCCGAGGCACCGCCCGGGACGGAGCTGGTCGAGCTCCACCACGTGACCGAGGAGGTCAACGCGGTCGCGCGGCTATTTCCGACTGCGGAGCCGCTGCGCGACAAGGACGCGCTCCGGGAAACCGTTCTGCGGCGGCTCCGGACCGGCGGGTGGTTCCACTTCGCAGGCCACGGCGAGCAGTACCCCGATGAACCCGACGGGCTGCTCTACCTGTGGGACCACGCCACCAGCGGTTCCCTGCGCATCCGGGACATCGCCGGCCTTCGTCTCGACAAGGCCGAGCTCGCGTTCCTCTCGGCCTGCCAAACCCATCTGGCCCCACGGGCCCATTCCGACGAGCCCGTCAGCCTTGCCGGAGCACTCCAGCTCGCCGGATTCCGGCACGTAGTCGCCGCGCAGTGGCAGCTGGACAGCTTCCGGGCCCGACACGTCGCCACCACCTTCTACGAGAAGCTGCTGAACGGCTCCGGCTCGTGCGGGCACTCCGCTCGTGTCCCGACGGCCAGCGAAGCCGCCCATGCCCTCCATACGGCGGTGCGGGAGCGTCGCTACGAACGGCCGGAGGCCGTCGAGGTGTGGGCGGCGTACGTGCACCTCGGACCGTAATGGGACTGCAGGGCCCTGGCGCGAAGCGGTGGCAGCGGAGCCACAACGAAACACGCCCGCCCCGCCCTGCCCCCGCATCCGCGCGGACCGGGGCGGGCGAGGACTGCGGCCTGCCTGCCCGGTGAGACCCCGACGGGCAGTCCATCCGCGTCAACTGCCTTGGAACCAAACGGCGCCGGTCGTGCCAGCCTCGTCTGGCCCGAGTGGGCGGGATGGGCTATCGACCGTGACGCTCGTTTGACGCTCTGGGTGCACTCACGCTGTGCGGGGAGCAGGAAAAGCGGCTCTGACCTGGGATTTTCCTTGGCTCACTCAGGTCGACATCTTTCCGATGACGCACCACGTGGAGTGCGTGGCGATCCTGGAGCCTGCCACCAAGGGCTCCTGACCTGGAGATTTGCCCGTGGGCGTGATGCGCGGCTGCCCGTGTAGCCGTTCCACCCCAGGAACACGCGCGGCCGGCGCGGGATCGTGCTCCCGCCCCGGCCGCACGCATGGGGCCCGTTCAGCGCAGGTGGTATGCCATGGGGAGGGTCTGGTGGACGGTGTCTCCCTTGGTGTCCGAGGCGTGGATTCGCAGGCCGACGCCCTGGGGCGCGCGCTCGGTGGCCGGGTGGTTGATGCGTGCGGTGAAGGTGTTGGGGCCCGCGGCCCGGGTGGCTACCTTCTTCCAGGTCTTGCCGCCGTCGTAAGTGGCTTCGGCGGTGAGGTCGTTGACCTTCGGCGGGGTGCTCAGGCGGTCCTGGTAGTAGGCGGTGATCGTGATCCGGTGGGTCCGGCCCGCCGGGGCGGTGTTGTCCAGGGCCAGGCCCAGGTCGTACCGGAGGAAGATCAGGGGCTCGGGGCGGCAGGGGCCCGTGCTGTCGCCGGTGAGGTCGCCCATGCAGGGATTCTGGTCGGGAGCGTCGCCCTTGGACGGCCTTCCGGAGACGTACTCCCACTGGGTCGTGGTGCCGTTCGTCCGGGCCTCGAACGTGTAGCGGGCCGAGCCGGCCGGGAGGTCGTAGGCGGTGAGGTCACCGGTGCCGTTGCAGGCCGACAGGAGGAGTGCCGCTCCGGCGGTCATCACCGCGAGGACGCCCTTGCCCAACCGGGTTCGCCGCAGTCTTCCGCGCATCGCGTCGGATCCTTTCGTACGCACGGTCGTTGTTTCCGCCGTTCTCCTCGTCGTCATCCGAGCTCCCCGGTGTCCGTGGCGTACAGCTCCTGGGTGCGGCGCTCGATCTCGTGCCCGGAACTGTCCTTGAGGCTGAAGTCGCACAGCGCGTCCTCCGTGGGGCGCAGCTCCGGGACGGTGGGGCCGCAGGCGCTCGTGCCGAAGGCGTACTCCGTCAGCGACCGGTTGTTCAGGACGCCGGCCATGGCCTGGCGTCCGCCCCCGCTGCTCGTCACGTAGAACGTCGGGTAGAAGGTGTCGCCCTGGCGGCAGGCCGAGCAGGGGCCGGAGGCCACCGTGTAGCCCGAGGCGGTCCGGATCTGCTGCGCGGCTCCCGGCACGGACGGTCCTTCGTTCCAGTGCAGTTCCTTCTGCCGGGTGAGGACCACCTCCTGGGTCTCGCTGCGGGCCCCGGTCAGTGTGGAGTGGTCGGTGTTGTCACCCCAGGCGGCGGTGAACCGGTCGACCGCGTCGTCCTGCGGCTGGAGGTACACCGTGAGCGTGGACCGGGTGGGTACGAGCGGCAGGCCGAGCGTCGGCAGCAGGGGAGTGGACCCCGACATCCGCAGCCAGGACAGCTGGTGGACCGTGCCGGGCCGGTCGGCGTGGAAGTGCTGGACGACCCGCCGCATCTTCGCGGTGTCCAACCGGTACTGGAGGTGGGAAGGGACAGCGCCCTCGGCGACGAACGAGGCGGCGTAGACCTTCGGCGCGGCGCTGCCGCCGAGTTCGATCCGGACCGTGCCCGGGTGGGCCTTCAGCCGCTGGGCGAGCCGGGCGGCCTGCCCCTCGTCCACGCTCACGACGGGCAGCGCGGCGTACGGTTCGAGTGCGGGGCAGGTCTCGGGGCCGCCGGGGCACAGCAGCTGGCTGTACGTGCCGCCCAGCGAGGTGAGACCCGGAGCCGCGACCAGGACGCCCTTGGCGCCTTCGGCGGCGGCGGCCTTCACTCGGGTGTCCCGCAGCTCGGCGAAGTCGCACGTGGTGCCGCACAGGTCGGTCGGCGTCATCAGGACGAGCTTGCCGTCCACACCGGCCGCGGCCAGTTCGGCGGGGGTCCCGCTGCCCGCGTCGACCACCGGCACGCGCCCCTCGGTGGCGAGCCGCGGGATCGCGGCGACGGCCTCCTGCCCGGCCATGAGACCGCTGGGCAGCTGTCGTCCCTCGACGGTCACCAGGGCCGTGTCCGGGGTCTGGTAGCGGGCGGCCAGGTCGAGGGGCGCCCCGCCGCCGACGGCCTTCATGGTGACGACCGGAGTCGTTCGCACGCTGTACGTGTTCTGGGTCAGCGTGCCCGTACGCACCGTCCCGGTCGGCAGCGCCCACCAGTGCGAGGTCTCCCGGGCCTGGTAGTCGGACCGGAGCGCGGTCGCCATCGTCCACGCCCCCGTCGCCGAGATCCGGGCGGTGGACGTGACCGCGGAGTAGGTCTCGGTCGCCGCCGAGGTCCGCACACTCACGGGAACCAGCTTGCGCAGGTCCAGGGTGACCGTGGTCGCCCCGGTGAGCTTCACCTCCGGCGCCAGTGGGACCGCGCGCTGCTCCTCGCCCGAGCCGTCCTGCCAGAACACCGGGATGGTGGCGGCATACGTGCCGGCCTTGTACAGCTGGGCGGTGGTCGACTCGCCACCGGTCTCGGCGACCAGACCGTCGTACAGGGGGTCCTTGTCGTCGACCGGCAGGAAGACCGCGTCGCCGTAGGTGACGGAGGTGGCACCCTTGGGCGGTATGACGTTCAGGGTCAGCGGTGCCCGCTCGGCCTCCAGTACGGTCTGGATGCGCGTCGCCGTACGGACCGTCCCGGACGTGTCGCGGGCGGTCAGCCGGCCGTCCCAGCGGCCGTAGGACCCCTGGGCGCCGAGCGCGGCGCTGTCGAGCGTCACCTCGACGTCGGCGGATCCACCGGCGGGGAGGGTCAGCTTGTGCCGGTCGAGGCTGAGCAGGCCCCCCGGGGCCAAGGCGCCACTGCTCGTCGCCGACGCCGTGAGGTCCAGCGTGGCCGCGGTGCCGGTCAGGTTGGAGTAGGTGACCGTCCTGGTCACGGGCGCGCTGCCGTGGGGGCGGCGGCCGAAGCTCAGGTTCCCCGCCGCGATGATCTGCGGATCGGTCGCCTCGGCGAGGTCCACCCGGCCGGTGCCCTGCGCCTTTTCGTCGTACCCCAGGTCCTTGGCGGTGCTCATCAAGAGCGCCTTGATCTGGTCGCCCCTCAGCTCCGGATGCTGCTGGGCGACCAGGGCGGCGGCCCCCGCCACGTGCGGGGTGGCCATCGAAGTGCCGCTGGCGCTCGTGTAGTGGTCGTCCACCGGGGTGCCGAGGGTGGTGCCCGCGGCCCGTGCCGCCACGATGGCGACGCCGGGAGCGGCGATGTCCGGCTTGGCCGCGTAGTCCCCGGGGCGCGGGCCGCGCGAGGAGAAGGGCGCCATCTTGTCGCTCTTGTCGACCGCCGCAACGGTCAGCGCCTCGTCGGCGACGCCCGGAGTCCCGACCGACGAGGTGCCCGGACCGGCGTTGCCCGCCGCGACCACGAAGAGGGTCCCGGTCTCTCGGCTGAGCCGGTTGAGCGCCACGCTCTGCGGGTCGGTGCCGTCGGTGGCCTCACCGCCGATACTCATGTTCACGACCTTGGCACCGGAGTGGGCGGCCCACTCCATGCCCGCGATCATGTCGGCTTCCTCGCACATGCCGGTGTCGTCGCAGACCTTGCCGACCAGCAGCCGGGCGCCGGGGGCCACGCCCTGGTACTTCCCCCCGGAGGCGGTGCCGTCGCCCAGGATGGTGGACGCCACATGGGTGCCGTGGCCGTGGCCGTCCTTCGCGTCGGGAGCCTTGCCGGTGAAGTCGGTCTTCTCCTCGATCCGGCCGGCCACGTCCGGGTGGGTGGCGTCGATGCCGGTGTCGAGCACCGCCACGCGAACGCCCTTGCCGTCAAGGCCGCGGCTCCGGGCGACGCCGGTGCCTATCTGCGGTACGGAGACGTCGAGGCTGACCTGGGACACCCCGTTGAGCCACACCTTCTCGACCCCGGCGAGGGAGCCGGCCGAGCGGGCGGCGGATGCCGGTCCCGTCTTGCCTCGCACCCCCTTCCACCACGTCCCGTTCCCCGCGATGCCGAGCGAGCGGCCGCCGACGCTCCGCAGCGCTCTTCCCGTTCTCGCCCCGGCGGCCTTCGGGGCCTTGGCGACGTCGTGCTCGTCCTGGTAGGTGACGATCACCGGGACCTCGGCGCCGGTGCCGCCGCTGACGCCGCCGCGCGCCGCGACGGTCTTCGACAGCGCGGTGAGGTCGAAGAGCGACCAGTCGAGGACTCCGTCGCTCAGCAGGTGCATGGCGTCGTTCGGTACGACGTGGACCTGTCCCCTGCGGGTGATCGTGTGGAAGACGGTGGCGGGTCCGCCGGTGCGCGGGGCGGCCTCGGTGTCACGCACGACGGGCTTGCCGTCGTCGTTCAGACCGAGGGACACCTTGTCGCCGGTGATCAGCGTGACGTCGATGCCGCCTCCGGACGAGGCGACGACTTCGGCGAGTCCGGCGTCGGAGAGGGGAGAATCCGGGGTCGTCGTGCGGTCGGTGGTGCCCGCGGCCCCGGAAGCCGGGACCTGCTGGACCGGCCGGGCCGCCTGGGCCGGGACGGCGGGTACGGCCAACCCGAGGATGACCACCCCGGCGGTCAGCGCGCCCAGACGGCGTCCGGGACGCCATGCTTTTCTTCGCCTCATCTATCGCTCCCTGTGGGACGTTCGAACGGGGGTATGGGGACAGGGGTCTTCCGACGTACGGGTGCCGGTGGGGGTACGGGTACGAGCGCGGGGGATGCGTCGCACGGGCCGGGAGTCCTCATCAGAGGGGGCCGTACTCCTCGTCGAGCGGGTCCCCGCCGTGCGGGCCCCGGTGGGTGCCCGGAGCGTGCGCGCTGCGAAGCTCCGAGGTGTCCGTCGGCAGTTCGCCCGGCGGATCGCTCGACGGATCGCGGGACGCTGTGACGGAGCGATCGCCGGACGGTTCGCTCGGTGCGGGGAGATCCGGGCCGGGGCGCGCGGGCGCCCACGGGCCCTTCGCCGGTTCGTGCGCCGACTGGTTCGCGGGTGACATGACAAGCAAGTGTGGCCATGTCCGCGGCCCTGTTCGATCACTCACATGAGGTAATCAATCGTCCGGCTCCCCAGGCGCGGGTTTTTTCGCACCGGGCCGGGGGCGGGCGAAGCGCGGACTTTTTACTCGTCCTTCTCGTCCTACTCTTCTCCCTCTTCTCTCGGCGGCCGGTCGGCGACCACCAGGCCCGATTCCAGGAGCCTGGTCGCGAGCGCCGTCCGCGAGGCCACCCGGAACTTGCGCATCGCCGACCTCACCTGGGTGCCCACGGTCTGGGCGGACACCACGAGTTCGTCGGCGATCTGCCGGTTCGTCCGGCCTTCGACCAGCAGCCGGGCGACTTCCAGTTCGCGTGGCGAGAGCCGGTCGCCGTAGCCGGGCCTGCCGGGGGGCCTGCGGGCTCCCCGTCGCCCGGCCAACGCCCGCGTCACCCGGGCCGCGTCGCCCTGGGCACCGAGCCGCGACAGTTCCTTCGCGACGTCGGTGAGCAGGCGTACGCCGGCCCCGTCCCGGCCGGCGGCGAGCAGGCAGTGGCCCCGACGCTCCCCGGCGAGCAGGGCGTCGTACGGGCGTGGCAGCGCGTCCCACGCCTCGGCCGCCCGCGCGAACAGCTCCGCGGCATCCATGAACTGACCGCGGTCCTCCGCGAGGAGCGCCCGGCAGGTCATGAGGGCGGTACGGGGCGCGGGCGCGTTCCTGCCGTCCAGGCTGCGTTCGAGCGCCGTGACCAGCTCGGCGGCCTCGGCGGACCGGCCCACGGCCAGCAGCGCCTCGACCCGTACGAGAGCGACCTCGGTGACCCCGGGCCACAGCCCCCGGACCACGGTGATCTCGGCCGGTTCCTCGGTGAGGCGCAGCGCCTCCGCCGGATCGCCGTCGCGCAGGCGCAGCCGTGCCAGGGCGGTCGCGGCCTCGACCCGCTGCTGATCGTCGCGTCCGGCGAAGCGCAGCCGCTCCTCGGCGCCCTTCCGGTCGCCGGCCGCGGCCATGAGCAGACCTGCGACGAGGGCCGCCGCGGCCCTGTCCCGCAGCCGCATCCCGAGATCGTCGTCACTCAGCCGTGCCGCCCGCTCGGCGAGTCCCGTCCAGGCGCCGGTGGCCCAGTCGAGGCGGGTGCGCACGGAGGCGATGCTGCCCAGGTAGTCGAGGAGTTCGAAGCGTTCGCTGAGGGCGAGGGAGCGGTCGAGGCGTGCGGCGGCCTCGGCGTAGCGGCCCCAACGTATGGCCTCCTCACCGACGTTCGCATGGCCGATCGCGGAGATCTCCGCCTCCTGCGTGCCCGCCACCTCGTCGGGGATCTCCCGGGCCACGTCCCAGCCGGTCTCCTCCCCGAGCGTCAGCAGCGCGTAGGAACGTTCCACCAGCTGGCGCAGGCGGTCGTACGGTGTGAGCGAGGGGACCTCCGGCAGCCTGGTCAGCCATTCCAGGTGCTCCGAGGCCGGCCGTGCCTGCCCGAACGGCAGGGCCAGCAAGAGGTGCGCCCGTGCCGCCTCCGGCGAACGGGCCGGGAGGTGGGCGACCGCCTCCCGTATCTCCAGCCAGCCCGCCTGCATCTCTCCCGCCGCCATGAGCACCCGGCCGGTCTGGAAGCGGACGAGTGCTTCCTGTTCGGGCGGCAGCGTCCGGTCGCGCAGCGCGGCCCGCAGGGACCGCACGATGCCGGAATAGGGGTCGGCTCCGTGCAAAGCCTGGAACTGGATGTTCGCCACCAGCCGTGCCACCGCCTCGGCGGGCAGGGGGACGGTGGTGACCAGACTGTGCAGCAGCAGCGCGGAGGTCGCCACGTCACCGGACTGCGCGCACAGACCGGCCGCCTCCTCCGTGTAGGTGCGCGCGGCCTCGGCCTCACCGGCCAGCCGGAAGTGCCGGGCCAGCTCCGCGGCGGGCGCCACCCCCCGGTCCTCCAGCGCGTGGGCGGCCCGCAGGTGCATGCCGCGCTGCTCGCGGACCGGGACGACCGCGTACAGGGCCTGGCCGGTGAGCGAGTGCCTGAACAACCACTGACCGGCCCTGTTCTCGCGTATCAGACCGCTGTCCAGCGCCTCGGTCACCGCGGGGGAGAACCGCTCGTCGGGCAGTCCCGCCACCGCCGGCAGGATGCCGTGATCGGCCGGGCCGGAGAGCACCGACAGCGCGTACAGAACCGTACGGGTGTCGGGGCGAAGCCGCCCGACGCGTTCCAGGACGCCGTCGCGGATCGTGGGCGGCACATCGATGCGGTCGAGGCGGCGGCGCGCCCATCCACCGGGTCGGCGGACCAGGTCCGCCCGGTCGTGCATCAGCCGCACCGTCTCCTCGACGGCCAGCGGCACGCCTTCCGTGCCCGCGTGGAGGAAGGCCGCGAACTCGGCGGAGATGTGCTCGTCCGCCAGCATCGAGGAGACGAACTCGGCGGTGTCACCGACATCCAGCGCCTTGGGGGTCAGCCGAACGAGGTGTGCCTCGGCGGGCAGCCGGGAGGACAGCCGCAGCAGCAGGGAGTCGGCCGGCACCTCCTCGCCCCGGTAGGTGAGCACCAGACTCACCGGCTGGGGCCGCCGCGAGACCAGGAACAGCAGGAACTCCAGGGTCGCCTCGTCGGCCCAGTGCACGTCCTCCAGGACCAGCAGCGCCACATCGAGGCGGTCGAGCACCTCGACGAAGGCGCGGAACAGCCGGTGCCGGGCGGCCGTCGCGTCGTCCAACGGCTCGGGCGCCGGGGGGAGTCCGGCCGCCCATTCGGGGAACAGCGGGCGCAGCGCACCGGCCAGACCACTGAGCCCGAGCCCGGCGACACCGTCCGCACCGCCGACGCCGTCGCGCACCGCGTCGACGACCGCCCCGAGCGTGTACGGCACGCGCAGATCGGGGCAGGCGCCGGTCAGGGTGCGGGTCACCCGTCCGGCGTGCGACGCGGCGAACTCCCGCAGCAGACGGGTCTTGCCGATGCCGGCCTCGCCGTCGATCAGGACCACGCTCGGCCGGTGCAGGGCCGCGTCGAGCGCGGCGACCTCACTGTCCCGGCCCACGAACCGCGGCGCCGAGAGCTCCGGCAACGGGCCGCCACCGGTGTCGTTCCGCTCCGCCACGGCCCACCCCTCATCCGTCCCCGGCCCGAACGATCAACGCTGGTGCGGTGCCGACCCTATCCATGCCCCATGCATCCTTCCCCCGCGGAGTACGCACAGGAACGTCATATGCCGCTTCGGGGGTGCGGGCCGTGCGCCCACGCCTTCGGCGAGGGCCCTGCCACCCGGCGGGCCGGGCCGAGGGTGCGCAGAGGTCCTGGCCCCGTGTCCGGACCCCACGCCGCCCACCACCCGATCGGTGGCCATGCTGCAAGCGCTCAGTGAGCCCGAGGCCCGCCTCGACGTCTTCCGCCGGCTGCACCACGACAACACCCGACGCCGCCACTCACGCCTCGGAGCGCGCAGCCCGAACGGCCTATGAGCCAGAGTCCCGGACAGGGCCCTCCTCTCCAGCAGGCCCCTTCCTCATGGTCAGGTCACCTTGTCGCACAGCGGCTCGACCGAACCGTGCAGCAGGTCCAGGGTCTTGTACCCGGTGGCCGAGACTTCCAATGTGTACACGCCGTCCACGGTGTACAGGCCGCGTGCCACGCTCCCTGCGCCCTCGCCGAAGCCGGCCAGAATCGGGCCGGTGACGTACCACGTCTGCGAGTGGTCCGCACGGACCACCACGACGGCCCGGCCGCTCGCGTCCGTGTCGTACGAGGCACCGGTCCCCGAGTTGGTCACCCGGATGACCAGTGCGCCCTTGTACTCCAGTACCTGAGTGCCGTCCTCGTACGTCGCGAGGGTGCGCCGTACCACCTCATCGACGACCGGCCCGCCGTGCACGGCGACGTCGCAGCGGGCTCCGGCCGGATACGCCCAGGAAGACGAGGGCGCGGCCTCCCACGGTCCCGGGGCAACGGTTGCGGAGGCGGGGGCGGCGGTGACAAGCGGGGCGGCGAGCACGCCGCAGACGGCCAGGGCCAGGACGGACCTGCGCATGGTGAACTCCTCAGTGTGTGACAGCAGATGCGGACGACCTCAGCCAACGCCCACCTCCTGACCACAACCTGACCACCGCCCCGTAGGGTGCTCGCACCATGGACTTCGCCCTCCTGGGGCCCTTCGAGGCCCGCCACGAAGGACGGCCTGTGCCGCTCGGCATCCGCCGCCAGGAACGGTGCCTGCTCGCCTTCCTCCTCCTGGAGGCCGGCCGGACCGTCCCCACCGCCCGCCTCGCCGACCTGCTGTGGAACGGCACCCCGCACTCCACCGCCCGCACCACCCTGCACACCTACGTCGGCCGACTGCGGGCCGCGCTCAGGCCGTACGGCGTCAGCGTCTCCACCCGGCACGACGGCTACGCGGTCGAGACCGACGGACACACCGTGGACGTGCGGGAGTTCCTCGCCCTCCTCGGCCGCGCCGCCCACCCCGGCGACCCCGGCGAACAGCTCCGCTGCCACGACCGCGCCCTCGCGCTCTGGCGCGGCCCCCTCCTCGACGGCACCCTCGACCCCGAGCAGCGCGCCCGGCTCGGCGGCCGGCTGACCGAACTCCGCCTCACCGCCCTCGAACAGCGCGCCGAAGCCCACCTCACCATGGGCCTGCACACCCGCGTCCTCGCCGACCTCGCCCCACTCGCCGCCGCGCACCCCGGCCGAGAACGCCTGGTGGCCGCCCTGATGACCGCCCTCTACCGGGACCGCCGCCAGGCCGAGGCACTGGAGGCGTACCGGACCACCCGTCACCATCTGGCCGGCTCACTCGGCATCGATCCCGGCCCTGCGCTCTCCACCCTGCACGAGCGGATCCTCGCCGCCGACCCCCGCCTCGACCGCCCGCCGGCCCCGCTCTACGCCGTCCGCGTCCGCGACCACTGGCTCCCCTGGACCACCGGCGGCCACCCCGCCCTGGAGTTCTGCAACACCTACGCCGGCTGGCACCGCAGCCCTGAAATCCCCGGCTCCGACTGGCTCCGGAACTACGCGACCCTCGCCGTCTGGGCCGGCCACCTCGACCTCGCCGACGACACCGTCGTCGACGGACTCCTCGGCCTGGCCCGGGCCTGCCCCGACGAGGCCGCCGCCGCCCTGGCCGAGGCCAGGAAGTTCCGCACCGCCCTCTACGCCTGCCTCACCGACCCCGCCGACGGGCGCGCCTTCCGCGCCGTCGCCGCCACAGCCGGCGAGGCAGCGGCCGCCGCCGTCCTCACCACCGGAAACGACGGCCTCGCCCAGTGGCGTCTGCCTCCGTCAGCCGGCCTGCGCCTCCCGCTCCTGGCCACCGCCCGGGCCGCCGCCGACCTCCTCACAACCCCTACCCGCCTCACCCTCCGCGCCTGCCCCGGCGCCGACTGCGGCTGGCTGTTCCAGGACGCGACGGGCCGCCGGCGCTGGTGCTCCCTCTCCACCTGCGGCAACGGCCCATCCCCACCGCCAACGGCCGACGCATGACCCCACGGAGGTATGTCTCCGCTGCGACGACCGGCCCCCCACACCAGGAGCCGGCGCCCTGGGGCGAACCAGCACCCGCCATCGGCCGCAAGGCCGCGCGGCGCTTGATCCGCTTTGACGGCCATCATCGCGCTTCTTCGATTTCGCCACCGATCGCGTGATGGGCCGCAAAGCGCAACGAGCGAGGCCCCTGGGCCGTTGACGGAGCCGTCCGACGTCTCCATCACGTCGCTCGGGGGCCTTGTGGGGATTCCGTCCTGCCGCACTCGATACCTGCCTCATGCGGTCGTGGAGTGGGTCGCCATCCCGATCGTCACACGTGAGGGCGACCGGCGTTGCAAGCTCCGTCCGTCCCAGCGCGCGAGCACACCCCTCGCGCGAAGATCGCCGCCGGGTTCGACCGCCCGATGGACCGACCGGCACGTGAATGGCGCCACGCGCGGGCGGACGCTGCGCTTCCCGGCCGGCGGGGTGGCCGGCACCACCCCCGGCGGGTGAAATCTGGCGCAACCGTAGAGTCACGTGACGACCCCGAACCAGCACCATCGGGGTATCTCCGGATAGGTCGGTCATTGAATGGAAACGCGGTCCAAGCCGATGAATCGACTCAAACTGGGTGAGCATGAGCGAGACCTTCCTCCCCGCTTCGCAGTGTGCTGTTTTCCGCTACGCGGAGGAGTGGCGAACACCTGCTTCCGCTGCGCGGAGGTTCTGGGTGCAAGGTCCCTGACCTGCTATTTGTCCGTGCCTGAGAATCCAACAAGAGCCAACGCGACGCCCCTTGACGGTGCAGACGGCGACGACGCATAGTCACTTTGTCCGCGAGGCGGAGGCGGAGTCTTCGTGTGGTGGAGGTGTGGGCGTGGCAATCGACTGGGATGACCGGGGCCGACTGGTCGGAGAGACGCCGAGGTCAGAGGTGAATTTCGGCCAGAGCATGCGGCCCGGCGAACGTGCACCGTCCTGGGCGTCGGTAGGGGTGTCGGAGGTCTCTCGGGTCCCGCGACCGAGCCGGCGGCCTGCCTGGCAGGCCGCCGCGGCCGTCGGAATCCCGTAGTCGACCGCGGAGGGATCAACTCGGCCGCCGACGCCGTCGCATTCCTCCTTGCCGGTGCGACTGCCGTAGAGGTGGGCACCGCGACCATCGACCGTCGGCGAGCCATGGTCGAAACCGTCCGCACGCTCGACGAGGCATGCCGGGCTCGGCGCCGTCCACGTCGCCGGCATCCATCGCCTCCGCCGCCACAGGAGAACGTATGCGAGGGGCCGATGCCTTCCCGGTGAACGACGGGACCGATGCGATGGCCGTGGCGGGTGCGCCGCGTCCCGCGCCCGCCGGCCCGTCCGGAGAGAACGCGGTCTCCGCCTCGTCCTGTCGGCACGCATGGGGCGGCTCACCCCTGTTGAAGCCGGCCTTCGCACTCTCCGCGGCCGGTGTGGGAATCCGCTTGCCACCAGCCAGGCGATCGGCCTGGCCAGAGGGCGGCTGACACCACCTGCCCGCCGCACCACCGGCCACGTCGCGCAGCCCAGCCCCATAGCAGTTGCACAAAGGAGACCTTCCATGCAAGTTGTGGTTCGAGCGCTAGAAGTGCTGCGGGCCGTGGCGGCCAAACCCAAGGGCGCCACGCTCCAGGAGCTGCACAATGAACTGGGTATCCCGACAGGCAGCCTGCACCGGCTGCTCGCCACGCTGGCGGCAGAGGCGTTCGTCACCCGCTCCGCGATGAACCGCCGATACTTCCTCGGCCCCGTCGCCCACCAGCTCGCCGAGGGGAACCAGCACCGTTCCGCGCTTCTGGTCACCCCGCACCACGCAGTGGTCGCAGCGGCGGAGGCGAGTGGTGAGACCGTCTTTCTCACGGAACTCATCGGGGACAGGGCGGTCTGTGTCGCCCTGTCCGAAGGGCGCCACCCCTTGCGCCTGTTCGTTCGCATCGGTCAGGAGATGCCGCTGCACGCTGCGGCGTCCAGCCGGTCGATCCTGGCCCACTGCCCCGACCCCGTTGTGCGCAGACTGCTGGGCAAGCACGATCTCATCGCGTTCACGGAGGAGACGCCCCGGACCGTCGAAGAAGTGCTCGCTCACCTCGCGTTGGTGAGGACGCGTGGGTACGACGTGTGCGACGACGAGCTCGACCGGTGCGTGTGGGCCGTTTCATCGCCGATCTTCACCTCCACAGGTTCGGTTGCCGCGAGCGTGACACTCACGGCGGCGGGCGGCCGGATGCGTGATGAGCGGGCCCGCGCCGAGGCTTTGCGGACCATCCAGGCCGCCGCACACGACCTCTCGGCCGAACTCGGCTTCAGCGGGAAGAGGCCCGACACCGCGGGCGTGCCGGCTCGGTCGACGCTGCTCCGGCAGGAGTCGAAGGACGCGGACACGCCTCGGGCGGATCCCTGGGCGCTGCCGGGGGCGATGACTGCGCACCACCTCCCTGCGAAGGAGTCCCGATGAGCCTTCGCTCAATCCCCGCACCGAATGGAGAGAGGAACTCCTCATGAGTAACGCATCCGGCTCGATCACCACCGTCGCCGCGGCCGTCCGGAAGCTGGGCACGGCATCCGACGCCTACGGACCGACACTGAACACGACAGTCTCCCTGAGCGCGGTGGAGCTCGTCGGTACAGCGCTCTGCGAGGCCCTGCGTCCGTACTGTCCCACCACACTTGCCTTCTGGAACTCCAGTGACGACAGCGTGCTCGGTCACGTCGTCGCCCGGGAGCTGGGCGCCTCAGTCGTCCGCGCGGACGAGATCGCGGGTATCGCCGCTCTTTCCGACGACATCGCCGTCGGCGCGCGCGTCGTCCTGCTTGCAACCGCGTGGACCAACGAGAAGTACCTGAAGGCACTTACGGCGATCGTCCGGAAGCACTCGGCCGAAGTCGTCGCTGTGGCCTCGGTGTTCGAGAGCCCGGCGCTGCGCGACCGCGGGGTGCCGGCGGTCTGCCTGCTCGACGCGGACCGGCGGGACGGCGAAGGGCCGGCAAGGACCTCGGAAGCCGAGGCATGACCTACTTCGGTGAACCCCATGCGATGGGAGCGCTCCCAGCGCGCTTGGGCGATGATCACGCGCATCGTCCAGGCGCCACTCCTGCGTCAGGCATGGTGACCACCGGCCGCGCCGGACGCCTGCGCCAGGCGGCGCCACACCACGGTCATCCGTTCTCCGTTGAAAGAGGCATCATGCATCGCGCTGTCGCTACGCCGGATTCCGCCGAAGAGATGATGCCGCAGCTCTGGGAGCTCGAGGGCGCCACGGACACCGTCTACCGAGCGATCCTGCGGCGCCCCGGAGTGCGGGTCGAGGATCTCCGGGCCAGCCTGCAGATCGGCCAGGGAGAGTTCCGCCAAGCCCTGCGCACACTCTCCGATCTCGCGCTCATTCACAACTCCTGGGAGAGGGCGGGTGATATACACCCGGTGAGCCCGCAACTCGGCTTCCAGGCTCTGCTGGCCAGAAAGCAGGGCGACATCGCCCGACAGCAGCTGGCGCTGGAGGAGACCCGTGCGCAACTGGGCTCGATGGTCGACCACTACATGCTGCAGTTCGCGGCCGCCCGGGGCATGGGCGTCGAGCGCATCCATGGAGCCGCTACCGTGCGCATGCGCACGCGGCAGCTGATGTCGGTCACAGAACGGGAACTGATGGTGCTTGCCCCGGACGGGCCGCCGGGGGAGGGGGACGGGCCGATGTCCGAACCGCTCACGGAGACGATGCTTTCCCGCCCGATCGAGGTACGGGCTGTGTGCCCCGAGCGTGTATGCCGAGGGTGGGGGCCGGAGGGGCAGTCGCCGGAGCCGGCGCGGCACCCTGCGGAGTACCGGACGGTGCCGGAACTCTCCGTCTGTCTGCGCATTGCGGACCGCCGGACGGCCTTGGTCCAACTGAACAGCGAAGACCCGTCGCGGGAGGCACTCGTCATCGAGGAACCCGCCATGGTCGCCATCCTGGTCTCGTTCTTCGAGACCGTCTGGTTCTCGGCTGTTCCGCTCAGTACAGGAACGCGCGGCGACGAGGCACTCTCCCCGCAGCACCTCGAACTACTGCACCTGCTCGGGCAGGGGCTGACGGATGAAGCCGCGGCCAGAAGGATGGGCATCTCGCTGCGGACCGAGCGCCGGATGCTGACCAAGCTCTCGCAGTGTCTCAACGCACAAAGCAGATTCCAGCTGGGGCAGCGAGTCGCTGAGCGCCGGCTGCTGTAGCCCCGCCGCATGTCGCCACGTGCAGAGGACGGCGGCGGCGCTGTGCGCGAAGCCGCCGCCGTCCGACTACCTTACTTGCAGTTCTGGCAGCCGCGCTTCACGGCACCGGTCGACAGCTGGCGCAGGACATCAGAGTTCACGTTCATGGTTGTCTCCGAATCGATTGGTATGCCTGGTGGCATACGCGGTCAGAACACGGTTCCGAACCGACTGGATATTCTGGAACCGTCGAGGTGAAGCGTCGCACGCTGAATCGCCGAGTGTCACTCAATTCGCCTGGCACGAAAAAGCCTGGCATGTTCTTGCCGCAAACTCGTGTGGCACAAAAGTGCCTGGAGACTTTGTGTCAGCCTTCGGGGGTGGCCCATCCCCATCGTGTCCGGCACGCTTCTGCGGGGGCGAATGCCGGATGCCAGGAGCCCGCTTCGAGGGCCGTTGCTCAGGTAAGGACTTCAGATGGCATGCGAACACCTCACGAGTGAGGTTTCCGCGGCGGATCGGGCAATTCTGGGTGGGCAGCCTTCATGCATGTGCCAGCTCATGAAGAAGTCGCCCAGGCTGCCGTGCGGGAGCTGTGGGAGCCGATAGCCGGCGGCACGGCAGCCGCCACGACTTTGCGCGAGAACGAGACCTGAGGGGGCGGCGTCGATGACGGCACCTGGACACATGGACTTTGAAGGACTGCTCGGTGTCAGGCGACGCGCTGCGCGCGAGGAACTCGCCGAGACCGTGCGGACACTGGCGGCGCAGCAGGAGCCGCACAGTAAAGTCATCCCTGTGGCGCCGCTGAACGCCTTCTACGAACCAAGGCTTTACAGCCAACTGGTACTCGGCGGATTTCCCTCCATGACGGCCGACCAGCTCCTCCTCGCCGCCACACCGGGCGAAGAGACCGAATTCTCCGTCCTCACGGACGACGAAGGCGTCATCTGTCTCCCCGGCCTCGGGCAGTGTGCGACCGAGCGCCGCTCCGTCGCCCTGCCCGTACGCCGCATGCCCGAAACCGGTGCGCTCGAACTGGAGGGCGGCGACGAGACGTACGCGATCGAGCCGGCGGGCTTCGTTCCCGGTACCCGCATCGAGCTCGCCGAGCGGCTCGACCCCATTCTGCGAACGTTCCTCGACATGTATATCGACGAACCCGAGAAACTGACCGTCGTCAGCGATGGCAGCACGTACCTGCCGCAGATCGGGCGCGCACTCGAAGTGATCGCGGCCGTGAGCCCTGTGTACCACCAGGCCCTCATCGAGTCGCTACGGGCGATCCTGCTCTTCCAGCACCCGACGGCGGAGTCGTTCGCCGCTCTCGGCATGCACGGCATGATCTTTCTCAACGTGCCCGATGGAGCCGGCGCCGGCTACTTCGTCGAAGAACTCGTCCACCAGGGGGGCCATGTGCTCTTCAGCGAGGCGACCCTCAACCGTGGTGACTTCTTCCGCGTGGACCCCGAATCTCCTCTCTCGGAGATCATCGGGCAGGAGGACCCGCGGAATGTGTACGACGCCTTCCACGGGCTGTTCACGGAGCACATGGAGTACCAGATCGTTCTCGGTGCCCTGGACGACGGTCCGGACCTCGCCGATGAGCGCCCGTCCTTCGAAGAGCACCTGCGCTCCGTGACCGCCCGGCACCAGCGCGACCTGCGCCTGATCGAGCCGCACGCGGACAAGGTCTTCACCGAACTCGGCAACGAGGTCTTCACTGCCTTCCAGCAGACCTATGAGCGGGCAGTACGCAGCCACCCCGTGCTGTTCGGCGGTCCCCCGGATGCCGAGGAACTGCTGCGTGAGCTGATCGCGATCCCGAGCGTCAATCCGCTGCTGCCGGGTTCCGAAGGCGTCCCGGACGAGCGGGACATGGCCGCCTTCGTGGCGGAACGGCTACGGACGGCGGGGGTCGAGGTCCGCACGCAGGAGATATCCGCCGGCCGGTGCAACGTGATCGCCAGGCTGCCCCGCGCGGGAGAGGCCGACGACAACGTCGTCCTGCTCAGCGCTCACATGGACACCTACCCCGCGGGCGGACCGCGCGCGGCGTACGAACCGGTCGGTGACGGCCGTACGCTGTACGGACGAGGCAGCGCGGATGCCAAGGGGTCGCTCGCGGCCATGGTGACGGCCTTCCTCCAGGCCGCGGCCGAACCGAACAGGCGTGAGGCGTATCTGGCCGCCACCGTCGACGAGGAGTGCCTGCTGCGCGGCGTTCGCGCTCTGGCCGAGCACGGTATGCGCCCCACCCTGGGCATCACCGGAGAGCCCACCCTGCTGGCCCCCGTCGCTGCGCAGAAGGGCATTGTCCGCGGCACGTTCCTGGTGAGCGGACCCCCCTGCCACGCGGCCTATCCCGCCGACGTCACCGCCGTCTCCTGTGCGGCCGAACTGGTCGGCGCCGTCGGCCGGCTGAATGCGGCGCTGGGCGCCCGTCCCGGTCACTCCTCGCTGGGTTCCCCCACCGTGACGGTCACCCGGCTGGACAGCTCCGGCGGCATGAATCTCAGCGCGGCAGAAGTGACCGTCGCCTTCGACGCCCGCTTCCTGCCGGGGACCACCGGCGAGGACTTCGCCACGAGCATGGAGAGTGAGCTGCGCGAACTACTGCCGGCCCACGTGGATTTCGCCCTCCAGCCGTTGGCCTTCGTCTCACCGCCCAACGAGGCTTCCTCGGCGGACCCGCTGGTCGCCGAGTTCTACGCGGTGGTGAGAGACGTGGTGGGAACCTGCGAACCGGAGGCATTCGCCTACGGCAGTGAGGCGGGCGTACTGGCGGAGTTCTGCCGGGCGAGCCTGGTCTTCGGCCCCGGCGACGCGCGCTGCTCACACGCCGAGACCGAGGGCGTCGAACTCGGACAACTCACCGCGGCCACCGACATCTTCCGCAGCATCCTGCTCGGCGTCCAGCCGTGACGGCGGCACCCCCATCAAGACGGGAACATGAAGTGACAGCATCCCCCCATCGCACGTCCGAGACCGCACGCGAGCGACTGTGCCTGGCCCTCGACCTCCCCGACCGAGGCGAGATCATCCGCCTGGTGGACGAGTTGAAGGACGTCATCGGGTACTTCAAGCTCAACTCGGCCTTCACACTCCACGGGCCCGACCTCGTCCGGGAGATCCTGGAGCGGGATGTCAAGATCTTCATGGACCTCAAACTCCATGACATCCCCAACACCCTCGCCGGTTACGGCCATGCCGTGACGAGCCTCGGCGCCCACATCGTCACCCTGCACACGGGCGGCGGGATCGAGATGATGCGCGCGGCGGTGACCGCAGCGGACAAGACGGCGGCGGAGCTGGGGGTCGAGCGTCCGAAGCTGGTGGGCGTCACCCTGCTCACCAGTGTCGACGAGCAGACACTCAACGGTGACCTCAACGTGCCCGGCACCGTCGAGGACGAGGTCGGACGCAGGGCCCTGCTGGCCGCCGAGGCGGGCCTCGACGGCATCGTCTGCGCGCCCTCCGACATCGAGGCGGTCAGGCACGGTCTGCCGGAGGACTTCTTCTACGTGACGCCGGGCACCCGGTCTCCGGGCGAGAGCGGCAACGATCACAAGCGGATCGGCACCCATGCCGAAGCGCTGGCCGGCGGCTCTTCGCTGCTGGTCCTGGGGCGCCGTATCCATCACGCACGCGACCGCCGGCGGGCCGCCCTCGAGGTGCTGCGCGAGATCGAAGGAGCGGCCTGAGCATGCTTCACCTGCCCGAGAAGGCCGTCATCGCCTGCGTGCACCTTCCACCGACGCCGGGGGCCCCGGGGTACGGCGGCAGCGTCGAGCACATCTACGAGTCGGCACTCGCCGACGCCGCGGTCTTCCTGAGACACGGTGTGGACGCCCTGATCGTCGAGAACTTCAGGGACGCCCCGTTCTACCCGCAGACCGTTCCGCCGGAGACCGTCGCCACCATCGCCGGCGTCACACGTGAAGTCGTCAGGATGTCCACTGTGCCCACGGGCGTCGCGGTGCTGCGCAACGACGCTTCGGCGGCCCTGGCCATCGCCACGGCGACGGGCGCCGCGTTCATCCGCGTCAACGTGCACGTCGGGGCGGTGCTGTCCGAGCAGGGAGTCGTCACGGGCAACAGCCACGAGACCCTGCGTCTGCGACGGGCCCTGGGCAGCGATGTCGCGATCCTCGCCGATGCCCGGGTCAAGCACTCCCAGCCGTTGGCCTACCCCAGCCTTGCCACCGAGGTCAGGGACCTCTCGCCGCGAGCGGACGGCATCGTCGTCTCCGGCGAGCTCACGGGTCTCGAGACCAGCCCGGAGGACCTGTTGACGGCGCGCAAGGCCAGTAGGGGCCCCTTGTACGTCGGCTCCGGCACCACCCCGCAGAACCTTCCCGCCGTGTACCCGCACGCCGACGGGTTCATCGTCGGCAGCTACTTCAAGGTGGACGGAGTACCTGGAAACCAGGTGGACGAATCCAGGGTGGCCACCTTCATGGCAGAGGTGCGAACGCTGCGCGAGAGTGCACAGCCGTGACCATGACCCGAAGCAACCCGCAACAAGCAGAGCAAGCAGAACAAGCACAGGGACGGAACATGCCAGAGCGCAGGGTCGACGACGCGGCCATGGCCGATCTCTTCAAGCCGGAGCGCACCGACAACGGACTGCTCGTATCCATCGTCGGATTCGATGGATCGGGCAAGACCACCCAGATCGAGCGGGTCGCCGAGGCCATTCGTGCCACAGGCCGCGAAGTGGTGGAGACCCGCCAGCCCACGGACTGGTACCGGGAGCTGCCACAGGTCCGGGTCTTCCACGACCAGGGCGGCTCGGTGGAGACCGCGTACATCCTCGCCCTCCTGGCTGCCGCCGACCGGCGCCGGCATGTGATGGAGGTGATCGATCCTGCGTTGGAGCGCGGGGCCGTGGTGCTCTGCGACCGCTACATCTACGCCACTCTCGGCGTGCTCGTGCACCGCGGCGTCGATTTTCGCTTCCTGGCGACGATCAATCAGGGGATCCCGCGTCCCGACCATGCGTTCTACCTCCGCCTTCCGACCGACCAGTTGCTGCGCCGCCTGCACGAACGTGACGGCGGAAAGCTGCAATTCGAGGAGAGGTCGGCCGACCGTATCGAGTCCATCACCCGCACCTATGAAGAACTCGGGGCCGAGTTGGTCCACATCGATGGCACCGCCACCCGCGAGGAGGTCACGGAGTCGATCCTCCGCCACATGCGGAACGGCTGAACAGCCCGGGGGCGGCGGTGCGCTGCCGCTGTGCGGCGGAGCGGCCCTCGCACAGCGGCAGCGCACCGTGCCCCGCTGAGGCGGGCGCGTACCCATGCCCCGCCGGAGACCGGCAGGCGCATGCCCGACGTGGCCCGGCGGCATGGCTCTCACCGGGATCGGGGCGCTTCCGCCCCGATCCCGGCGCCGCGTCGCCGCCGCCCTCGGGCGAAACGTCCACCGCGCATCACGTCATGAATTGTCCGCCCTGTCCGGCGATGCCACGCGGCATGCGCCGGTTATTTATTTCTGCGCCCCGGCCCCGATGATCGGCCCGTCGGGTGCGGCGCATTTTGTCGTCCCGTGACACCTGAGGATGTCTTTATTTCCGCGAGGCGGAGATTCCTCATCCAGTCTCCCCGTGAAGTGGAATCGTTTGGCCATAGCGATGTGAGCTGCCCTTTCGGTGTTTTGGGAACCCGGGAGACCAATCTCCTCGGAATCTCTTGACAGAGGCGGATGCCGAACACATCCTCAATTCATCCACGACACGGAGGAGCTTTTTCCATATGACGGATGATTGTGACGGCCCACTGGTCCTCGACGATCGCGACCGTCTGTTCGACGCAACCGCCGACACCGGTATGGACCTGACGGTCGACATCGGCGGGCTCACCCTGGCGAACCCGGTGATGCCGGCGTCCGGCTGCTTCGGACCCGAGCTGGGCGGCCTGATGCCGGTCGGCAGCCTCGGTGCCGTGGTGACCAAGACGCTGTTCGCCGACCGGCGTTCGGGGAACCCCGCCCACCGGCTGACCGAGAGCGCGCACGGCATGCTGAACAGCGTGGGCATCCCGAGTCCCGGCACCGCCGGGTTCAAGCGGGATGTACTGCCGGCCTACCGGGCCTTCGGTGTGCCGGTGGTGGCGAGCGTGGGCGGGCTGACCGTCGACGAGTACTGGCGGGTCGTCGATGAGCTGGCCGACGCCGATGCCGACGCGTACGAGGTCAACGTTTCCTGCCCCAACCTCGAACACGGCGGCCTGGCGATCGGTACCGACGCCGCGGCGGTCGAGAGGGTGGTGGCGGGCATCGCGGCCCGGACCAGCGTTCCCCTGCTGGTCAAGCTGACCCCGAACGTGACCTCCATCGGCGATGTGGCGCGCGCCGCGGAGTACGCGGGCGCCACCGCGGTCACCGTCTGCAACACCTTCCCCGGCATGGCGATCGACATCCGGTCCCGCCGCCCGGTGCTCGGCAACGGCATCGGCGGGCTGTCGGGCCCGGCGGTCAAGCCGCTGGCGTTGCGGCTGGTGTGGCAGGCGGCCTCCGCGGTCGGCATCCCCGTTGTCGGATGCGGAGGTATCGGCACCGCCCGCGACGTCGTGGAGTTCCTGTTCGCCGGGGCGACGGCGGTGCAGGTCGGCACGGCGACCTTCACGCACCCCTACGTCATGGCCGAGATCGTCCGCGATCTGCCCGTCCTGTGCGCCGATCTCGGCGCCGCCCGCCCGAACGAACTCATCGGCGGACTCCACTCTTAATTCCCAGCAGGAGAATTCATGTTCGACGTTGGCGACGCGACAGTGAAGGTGCCTGATTCCGGTCGGCCGGATACCGCGGCAGAGGAGGAAAAGGTCAGCCCGTATGCCAAGAAGGCGGTCGTCGCCTCCTCGCTCGGCTATGCGATGGACGGCTTCGACCTGCTGATCCTCGGGTTCTCGCTGTCGGCGATATCCGCGGACCTGAGCCTGGGCGACACCCAGGCCGGATCGCTGGCCACGATCACGCTGTTCGGCGCGGTGCTCGGCGGGGTGGTCTTCGGAATCCTGGCCGACCGGATCGGCCGTGTGAAGATGCTGACCTACTCGGTCGTCTTCTTCGCGGTGTTCACCGGCCTGACCGCGCTGGCCCACAGCTTCGCCGAGATCGCCGTCTACCGGTTCCTCGCCGGAGTCGGTATCGGCGGCGAGTTCGGGATCGGCATGACGTTGGCCGCCGAGGCATGGCCGGCCAGGAAGCGGGCCAGGGCCACCGCCTGGGTCGGCCTGGGCTGGCAGGCCGGGGTCCTGGTCGCCGCACTGGTCTCGGCGCCCGTGCTGGGGCTCTGGGGCTGGCGCGGGCTGTTCCTGCTCGGTGCGCTGCCCGCGGTGATCGCCATCGTCTTCCGGTCCCGCCTGCACGAGCCGGAGAAGTTCGTCGCGTACAAGGCGAGCCGGCAGAACAAGCCCAAGGTCTCGCTGCGACTGCTGGTCGCCGACGGCAGGACCACCCGCACGACCATCGGAGTGCTGGTCCTCACCTCGGTCCAGAACTTCGGCTACTACGGCATCATGATCTGGCTGCCGACGTACCTGGCCGACCGGTTCGACTACAGCCTCACCAAGTCGTCCGCCTGGACGGCGGTCACGGTCATCGGTATGGGTGTGGGCATCTTCGTCTTCGGGCAGCTCGCTGACCGGATCGGCCGCCGCAGGTCCTTCTGGGCCTTCCAATTCGGCGCCGCGGCATCGGTTCTGATCTACAGTCAGCTCGTGTCGCCCTGGGCGCTGCTTGTCGGCGGCGCGGTCATGGGCGCGTTCGCCAACGGCATGATCGGTGGGTACGGTGCGCTGATAGCCGAGCTGTACCCCACCTCGGTGCGCTCCACCGCGCAGAACGTCCTGTTCAACATCGGGCGGGCTGTGGGCGGTCTGGCACCCGTCGCAGTGGCGATGGTCGCTGACCATGTTGGGATGAGCATGGCGATCGGGCTGCTGACCGTGATCTACGTCCTGGATATGTCCGCCATGTTCCTCATCCCCGAACAGCGTGCACAGGAACTCGCGTGAGGCCGGCGGCGGCCACATCCTCTCGCCCCACCGCTCCCTGGAGACAGAACGTGCAAGTTGTCATTCGCGCGCTGAATGTGTTGCGTGCCCTCGCTCCCAAGACCAGGGGCGCCACGCTGCAGGAGCTGCATGAAGAGCTGGACATCCCGGTCGGCAGCCTGCACCGGGTGCTCGCCACGCTGACCGAGCAGGACTTCGTCACCCGCTCACCGGCCAACCGGCGCTTCTTCCTCGGCCAGGAAGCCCGCCGGCTCGCCGATCAGAACACCGACCGGTCGGCCCTGCTGTTCGCTCCGCACCCGGCGATCTCCGCCGCGGCGGAGGCCAGCGGGGAGACGGTGTTCCTCACCGAACTCATCGGCGACCGCGCGGTGTGCGTCGCTCTGTCCGAAGGCCGCCACCCGCTGCGGCTGTTCGTCCGCATCGGGCAGGAGATGCCCCTGCACGCCGCGGCGTCCGGCCGGTCGCTCCTGTCCCACCTGCCCGAACGCGCCGTGCAGGACCTGATCGGCAAGCGTCCGCTGACCGCGTTCACCGCGGACACCCCGACCACCGTCGAGGCGGTGCTCGAACATCTGGCGCTGGTGCGGGCCCGCGGATACGACGTCTGTGACGACGAACTCGACCGGGGCGTCTGGGCGGTGGCCGCCCCGGTGTTCACCTCCACCGGCACGACGGCCGCCAGCGTGACTCTCGCCGCCGCCGGTGGCCGGATGCGCGACCCGCTCGTCCGCGCGACCGCCGTCCAGACCGTCCTCACCGCCGCCCGCGCCCTCTCCGACGGGCTGGGCTTCACCAGCGATGGGCGGGACGCGGCGGCCGACCGGGACCCCGCCCCGGCGGACGGAGCCGGGGGCGGCCCGCCCGAGGAGCCGGCCACCACCGGGACCAGGACGACGCGTACCGCCACGAGGAGCCCCCGATGACCCTTGACCAAGAGCTCGCCGCAGCCACCGACGTGCCGGCGGTCTTCCTCGACCCCGCCAGACGCCGCGCCGAGCTCCGGGCCGACATCCTTGCCGCCGCTCACATGGGCGGGAGCACGGCCGGTTCGGGAGCGGCCACCCCGGCGGGCGGCGCCCTCGACCCCTTCGCGTTCCAGATCCGGCCGACGATCCTGCGCCGGGTCGCCGCGCTGATGGCCGGGGAACTGCCCGTCCGCATCGACCGCCTGGTCACCGCCGACCCCGTCGGCACAGCGCTGACCACCGCCGTCGCACTCCATACCGGTCTGCCCTTCACCCTCGTGGGAGAGGCGGGGGCCGGTGACGGGCCGGCAAGGCTGCGTGGGGAGATCCACAGCGGCGAACTGGTGGCCGTCCTCGACCCCGTGACCACGACCGGCGCACGGGCCTCGCGCATCGCGCGGCTGGTGCACGCCCGCGGCGCCCGTACCGCCGGGGTCTTCACCGTGATCGACGGGGGACAGGGCGCCGCCGCACTCGCCGGCACGGGCCACGAGTTGCACGCACTGTTCCCCGCGGATGACGGCGCGGTGCTCGCCTCCCCCGTGGCCACAGGGGGACAGGCATGAGTACGCCCACCATCGACACCCCGCTCAGCGCGGACCCGCGGCGCCTGCAGACCCTGCTCGACGCCTTCGCCGAGCTGTCCGAGCCGGGGGCGGGGCCGGGTGTCACCCGGCTCGCCTACACCCCGCTGGAGCGGCGGGCCCACGAGGTGTTCGGCCGCGAGATGCGCGCTCTCGGCCTGACGGTGTGGACCGACGCTGCCGGTAACACCATCGCCGAGCGGGCCGGCGACACGGCCGGACTCCCCGCCCTGGGAACCGGATCGCACCTGGACAGCGTGCCGAACGCGGGAGGATTCGACGGCATCGCCGGCGTGGTCGCCGCGATGGAGACCGCCCGCATGTACGCGGAGCGGGACATCCGGCACGCCCACCCGGTCCGGTTCGTGGCCTTCGCCGCCGAGGAGGGCGCACGCTTCGGCCAGGCGTGCACCGGCAGCAGGATCATCGCCGGGCTCACCGGGCCCGAGGACCTGGACATCAAGCGCGACGCCCACGGCACCACCCTGGCCGAGGCCATGCGGTCGGTCGGCTTCCCACCCGAGCGTGTGGCCGAAGCGCGGTGGAGGTCCGAGGACTGGGCGGCCTTCCTCGAACTCCACATCGAGCAGGGCGGCGTCCTGGAATCGACCGGCATCCCGGTCGGGGTGGTCGACCTGATCTCCGGCAGCACCCGGCTGCTGCTGGACATCACCGGCCGCGCCTCGCACACCGGCGGCACGCCGATGCACCTGCGGGCCGACGCGATGACCGCCGCCGCGGAGATCGTGCTGCTCATCGAGTCGATCGCCAACGACGCCCGGCACCGCGGCACTCGGGCGACCGTCGGCCGCATGGAGGCGTCGCCCGGGTCGATCACCACCATCGCCGGCCGGGTCCAGTTGTACGTCGACGTCCGCGACGTGGACAGCGACCGGCAGCGCTTCGCAGCCGCTGAGATCGTCGAGCGGGCGCAGGCGGCTTGCACGCACCGCGGGGTGAAGTTCGCCGCGCGCACCCTCGCCGACGCCTCACCCGTCATCCTGCCCGGCTGGCTGCGCGACACGATCGCCGCTACCTGCGCCCGACTGGGCGTCGACTACCGCGTCCTGCCCAGTGGTGCCAGCCACGACTCACAGATGGTCAACCACGTGGTCCCCACCGGCATGATCTTCGTGCCGAGCCGGGACGGCATCAGCCACAGCCCCGTGGAGTGGACCAGTACCGACGAGCTGGCGGTCGGAACCGAGGTACTGGCCGCGAGCCTGCTCGGGCTCGACCGGCAGTTCGACCGCCGCGACGACAAGGAGGGCCAGGCGTGAGCACCGCAGCGCCGGTACGCAAGGCGGCCACGACGGCCGGAACCGGGACGGTCCGTGAGGTCCTCACGCCGATCCGCCCGGAGCGCGGTACCCGGCCGAGGCCCACCTGGCACCGGGCGAAGGTGCTGGAGCACCGCTCGCTCTCGGACCGTTATCACTATCTGCGCCTTGAGGCGTCGAGCATCGCGCGGCTGACCCGGGCCGGACAGTTCGTCATGCTCACGGCCGTCCGCGAGGACGAACCCGGCCCGGTGCTGCCGCGGCCGATGGCCGTCTACCGCCGGGACACCGAGGCCGGGACCATCGAGATCATCTACGGCGTGGTGGGCGCCGGCACCCGCGCGCTGAGCGCCTTCCGGCCCGGCGAGCGCATGCTCGTCGTCGGCCCGCTGGGCCAGGGCTTCCAGCTCGCGCCGGACGCGGGGAAGGTGCTGCTGGTCGGCCGCGGCATCGGCACCTGCTCGCTGACCACCGTTGCCCAGGAGCTGGCAGGTACCGGCACCGACGTGGTCGCGGTCGCCAGCGGCCGGGACGAGCACACGGTGATCGGCGGGCAGCTGTACCGCGAATGCGGCGCCGCGGCGCTCTACGAGGTCACCGATGTCGCCGGCACCAGCGCCGTCGAAGCCCTGCGCGAGCGCCTGACCACCGACCTGGACGCGAAGCCGCCGCAGCAGATCATGACCTGCGGATCCGAGCGCCTGGCCCACTTGTGCCGGGACCTCGGCACCAGGTGGAACGCCGACGTCCAGGTGTCGCTCGAAGCACACATGGCCTGCGGCCTCGGCTACTGCCACGGCTGTGCGACCGGCACCCGCAGTGGCCCGGAGGAGTCCCCTCTGATCTGCAAGGACGGCCCCGTCTTCCGGCTCGACCGCTCGGAGGCCCGCCGGTGACCACCGTGAAGGTCCCCGCCGTGGCCCGGCACCGAGGCGCTCTCGGTACAGCGGTCCTGCACGGCGTACGCGTCCTGGGCGGCGAGCCCACCGAGGTCCTCGTACGGGAGGGCCGGATCGCCGGCATCGGCGCTCCCGGACGAAGCGGCGCCGGCGCCCGTCGGATCGACGCCACCGGGCTGGTGATGCTGCCCGCCTTCGTCGACCTGCACACCCACCTGAGGGAACCCGGCGGCGGGGACAGCGAGACCATCGCCTCGGGCACCCGCGCCGCGGCGGCCGGGGGCTACTCCGACGTCTTCGCGATGGCCAACTGCCAACCGGTCACCGATTCGGCCGAGCGCATCGCGCACATCGCCGACACCGGGGAGCGCGTCGGCTCCTGCCGGGTCCACCCGGTAGGAGCCATCACCCTGGAGCTGGCCGGCCGGGAGCCGGCGCCCCTCGCCGCCATGGCCCTCGCCGGTGCCCGGATGTTCTCCGACGACGGCCGCTGCGTGGACGACGCCGCCCTGCTGCGCGCCGCCCTCGTCGAGAGCGCCCGCGCCGGCACGGTCGTCGCCCAGCACGCACAGTGCGGCAGCCTCGCCCGCGAGGGACAGATCAACGCCGGCTCCGCCGCCGAGCGCACCGGTCTGCCGCCCTGGCCGGGCGTGGCCGAGGAGGCCATCGTGGCCCGCGACGCGGTCCTCGCCGGTGAGACCGGCGCCAGGCTGCACGTCTGCCACGTCTCGACCGCCGGGACGGTCGAGATCGTCCGGTGGGCGAAGCAGCGCGGCTGGCCGGTCACCGCCGAGGTCGCGCCCCATCATCTGCTGCTCGACGACACCCGCGCCGCTGGCGGCGACACCGTCTACAAGGTGAACCCCCCACTGCGCACCGCGCGGGACGTCGCCGCCCTCCGCCAGGGCCTTCGCGACGGAACGATCGACGCGATCGCGACCGACCACGCCCCGCACCCGGCCCGTCGCAAGGCCGCCGACTGGTGCCACGCCCCGTTCGGCATGATCGGGCTGGAGACCGCGCTCGCCGTGGTCGCCGAGGTCCTGGGGGACGGCGGCGAGCCCGACTGGGCGCTGGTCGCCGCCCTCATGGCGCACCGGCCCGCCGTCATCGGCGGCATCGACGCCACCGCGGGCCGCCCGCTGCGGGCGGGCGAACCCGCCACCTTCACCCTGGTCGACCCGCACGCCGGCTGGCAGGTCGACGCCTCCGAGGGCGAGAGCCTCTCCCGGAACACCCCGTTCGAGGCCCTGCGCTTCCGGCACCGCGTGGTCGCCACGGCCGTGCACGGCCTCGTGACCGCGGACCGGGGCCGCCTGCTCAGCACACGCGCCTGAGCAGGGAGCCGGGGACCGGGAGCGGAGGCCGCCGCGCCCAGTCCCCGGCCTTCCCGAGGCGCCCCGTCGCCGCCTGTGGCATTCCCGGCCCGGCGGACGGCGGCCCAGCGCGTTCAGGCACCGCCCACCGGCAGTTGCATGATCCCGGCGAGGTCGTCGTCGACGGACCCCGCAGGCCCGCTCAGCTGCCCGATCGGGCCGGACGGGCTCCAGGTCAGCAGGGTGCGCCCGGCATAGAACCGCTGACCGTTCTGAGTGATCTGCGGGCGGGGGTGGAACATGTGGAGAAGCACGTCGTCGAACCGGTCGACCGGCACGACGACGTTGAGGCGGAACGCGAAGTCCAGATCCTCCCCGCCCCAGCCCTCGAACCGCTCGTCCAGCCCGCCCACACGGTGGAACGTGCCGCTCCGCACCCAGATGCAGTGCCCGGGAGGCTGCCTGAGACGGACTCCGCCGATGAGGCCCAGCGGGATGTCCCGGGCTCCCTCGACGCAGCGCCGGGTGATCGCCAGGTCCGTGGATGCCGGGTCCATGCAGAGCGGGTCGCGGAACGGCCAGTGCGCCTGGTGGCCGGGGGAGCGGAACCTGGTGACGTTCCGCTCCAGGAAGTCGTGGCCGACCAGGATGTCGGCATCGTGGACGCAGATGATCTCGGCGTCGCCACCGGCCTGGACCACCCCGGCGTTCACGGCCCAGGACTTGTTGAAGTGGCCGTCGCACGGTAGGTGCAGGTAGTGGTCGGCCCGTTGCCGGATCAGCTCCGCGTGCCGTGGTTCCACGTCGGCTTCCACGGCGACGATTCGGTACTCCTCCCGCGGCAGGGACTGGTCCCCGAGGGCGGACAGGCAGGCCAGCAGGTTCCGGAGGCGGCTCCGGTCCGCCGACCTGTCACGGAACGGGATCACGACCGTGACGGTCGGCCGACCGGCTCCGGGCGCGACGGGCCCCGGCGCGGGCACGTCGGCCGCCGCGACCGGTGCCACCTGGGCCGGGCTTTCGCCGAGGTGCATGGAGAGCCGGCTGGCGGCGTCGGCACGGACCGCCTGCAGGGCGAGGGCGCGCCAGGCCTGCTGCCGTTCCGGGGGGCCGTCGGCGCTTCGCGTGTCGCAGCCGAGCGCGATTCCCGGCTCGGCCAGCTCAGCGAGTCTCCGGGCCGGGCCCGGCTGAAGTGGCCCGTTGAGCGCGGCGTCCACGGCACCGAGGAGCTCTCCGGCCCCCTCGGCCCGTGCCGCGGCTTTCAGACGGGCCACCACCTCATGGTGCTCGGCGGCGGACATGTCCCAGTAGTCGAGGGCAGCGGTCTGCGCGAACTCGTCCTGGACGAGGGCGATGCTGCTGATCACCATCGCGGTGATGTCGGTGGGGGACGGCAGGATCCGGAGCGGCGCGTCCGATGGGGTCCTGGTCATGGTCGGCGTGCTCACTCTCTCTAGCAGGAGACCAGCAGCGGGGCGACGATCCCGCCCGCGATCTCGTTCCAGGGGCGGCGCTGCTGCCGTGCGCGCAGCAGGAGCTGGACCTTCGTACCGGGGGCGGGGCGCTGTTCCAGACCGAACGCGGCCCACGGCAGGTCCACGGTCAGTACGTGGGTCTCGCCCGAGACACGGCCCTCGCCGCCGGCCGAACCGGCGGGCAGCTTGGTGAAGGAGTAGTCGGAGAACTCCGAAGCGCTCTCCCGTGGCTTGAAGAACAGCTCGACCCGTGAGTCCCTGGAGGCGACGCCGACCATCGACATCTGGTCCTCCGGCGTGGCCGGCAGGGTGAGCGCGGTCCGGATTCCCGTTTCGGAAAGCGTGATCTCGGCTGTGATCTGCCCGATGCCGCCATGGAACTCGTGCCAGAAGTACCGGGACGACTCGTCCGGCGCTGAGGCGAGGAACGTCACCCGCGCGGTCCCGTCCGATCCCGCGGCGACCGGGGCCGGGCCGAGCGCGTGGATGAAGTCCGGCTGGTCCTCGTCCCGTGCCACCAGGTCCAGGGGCGACCAGTTGAGCAGCACCGGGAAGCCGGCCCCGGACCCGTCCCACCACAGGTTCTGCGGGAACCAGTCATGGGCGACCGCGCGGACGTCCGCGTCCTTGCCGGCCGCCTCGAACGGGTCGGCTCCGAGCAACTCGCGGCAGAGGGTCCGGGCGAACGACACCACCAGGGCGGCGTCGAAGTCGTCGGCCAGCTTCTGGAACTCCGCCGCGCTGAAGTCGTCGAGCGCGACCAGGTCCCTCACCTGGGCGAGCTCGTCGAGCCGTACGGTGGCAACCGGGAGCGGGTGGGGGTCCATCGCGAACCCGACATAGATGTGCGCACACCTGATGAGCAGCGCGAACTCAGCCCTGGGCACGGGTCCCAGCGGGCTGTCCACGAGGTTGGCGGCCAGGGCGGGGTAGTCGATGGCGGACACCGAGAACGGCGTCTCGATCTGCATGACCGGCGCGCCGGCCGAGACGTCGTACGTGGCGGCCTGCTCGCCCTTTCGGAAGCCGGTGACGAGGTAGCGCGTATGCACCTCGATCTCCCGCATGTGCGCGAAGACGTAAGGGTGGTCCTCACCGTGGTGGTGGTATTCCACATCGTTGACGGACATCGCGGCCCGGGCGACCTCGGCGGGGTCGCTGCCCAGGACGTCGAGGTCCACGCTGAACCGGATGTGCCGTTCCTCACCGGTGAGCGCGTAGAGGCCGAACCCCTTCACGGGCGCTACGCCGCCGTCGGGGGCGATCTCCCGCATCGCGTCGCGAAGCCGCGCGTACAGCTCCGCCTTCCTCTCGATCAGGTCGAGGCACTCGCTCTGCCTCTTGGCCAGCCGGTCCGCCAGGCCGGCCGGCAGGGCCACACCGTCCTCACGCGCCTGGTGCAGGAACCGCGATTCCAGCCGGTGCTTGTTCAGCGCGAACAGGAGGTCTTCTTCGGTGAGCCGGGAGAGCTCTGGTGCCCCCGGGCCGCCTGCCGCCCAGATCAGGGTGCGGCGAAGCGCGTCAACGGATTTCATGGGTCTCCTCGGGATGATCAGGGGTGCCTGTGCGCGGGGCCGGGCGCTATGAGGTGTAGGCGTGGGATTGCAGTTCGTACAGCTCGGCGTATTGGCCTCGGAGCTCCATGAGCGCGCGGTGGGAGCCCATTTCGACCACGGCTCCGCCGTCGAGGACCACGATCAGATCGGCGAGCTGGACGGTGGACAGGCGGTGGGTGACGAAGAGGGTGACCCCTCCCACAGCCGCGGCTATCTCGCCGGCCGTCCGTTCGTACGTCTCGCACATCCACTGCTCGGCGAGAGCGTCGAGGGCGTGTCCGGGCTCGTCCAGGCACAGCAGCAGGGGGCGGTCGCGCATCATCGTGCGGGCCAGACCGACGTTCTGCCACTGACCGCCCGACAGGTCGACTCCGTCGTCGTAGCCGTTGCCGAGGACGGTGCTCAGCCCGTCGCCGAGGCGCTCCAGGAGAGGCTCGGCCCGCGCCCGGGTGATCGCCCGCCGTACGGCGTCCGCCGAGCCGATGTCGGATACCTGCCCGACCCCCACGCTGTCCTGCAGGGTGAAGTGGAGCCGGGCGAAGTCCTGGAAGAGCGCCGCCACGCGGGACCGCCAGCTGCCGGCGCCGATACCGGCAAGATCGGAGCCGTCGATCAGGACGCGGCCCGACGTCGGCTCGTAGAGGCCGTTCAGCAGTTTGATCAGCGTGCTCTTGCCGGCTCCGTTGCCGCCGACCAACGCCACCGACTTCCCCGCGGGCAGGTGGAGACTCACCTTCCGCAGCGCCGGCTCGGTGGCCCCCGGGTACGTGAAGGAGACCTGGTCGAGGGCGATGCCGGCCGTGAGCGCCGTGGACGGTTCCAGGCCCGGTGCGGCGTCGACCGCCAGACCGGCCCGCTCACGCAGGCTGGTGAGCCTTCGCAGCCACAGAGCGGCGGCGCCGGCCGCGCCGAGGAGGTCGAAACCGCTCGCCATCTGCTTGCTGACCTGGGTGGCCAGGGTGATGACCATGACCGTGGCGCCGATGGACGCCGCGCCGTGGGCCTCGTGGAACGCGAAGACGATCGACGCGGCGTACGCGGCGGCGAAGACGCCGAGGCCCAGTGCGCGCAGGAGCGCCTGCTTGCGTTCCGCGCCGCCCAGCACGCGGTCGATGTCCCGTTCGAGTTCCCCGGTGAGCTCGATCAGGTACGCGTGGCTGCCGGCGAGCCGGATCTCCTTCTGCGTGTCGGGGGACGACGCGATGTCACGCAGGTGGCGCACCGACCGCTGAGCAGCAGCCACCTGGCCGCGTGCGCGGTCCAGGACCGCATCTCCCCGGTGGCCGAGGAACACGGGAACAAGGGCTACCGGGGGCAGCAGCAGGAGCCACGGGTCAACGGTTACGAGGAGGCATGCCGTCACCAGCGTCTGGATCCCGAGGCACGCGAGCTGGAGCACCGACTCGACCGTACTGCGCATCTTGACGAGGTCCTGCCGAGCCAGGTCCACATCGTCCGCGAAGGCCGGATCCTCGCACTGCTCCAGGCCCCGCGACCCGTTGATGGTCCGCAGCAGCCGGCGCCCCAGCATCTCCTCATGCTGCTCACCGAGTTCGAAGTAGAACAGGTGGGCGAAGTGGCCGAGCATCAGCTCGGCCATGAGGGTGGCCGCGCCGACCAGGCACCACACGACGGCGGAAGGGTGCCGGCCAGCCACCAGGGCGTCGATGATCAGCCGGAGTTCCACACTGACCAGAGGTGAGGCCAGGTACCCCAGCAGGAGCAGCAGGCCGCCCAGGACGAGACGCCGCCGACTGGAGCGCCAGGACAAGCCGAGCAAAAACCTGAAGCAGAACAGGAAGTCTCTCATTCCGTCCCACCCATGGGCGCGAAGCGGCGTGCCTGCACCTCGAACATGGCGGCGTAGTCGTTGCCCGCGGCGACCAGCTCGTCGTGGGTTCCGCCTTCCTGCACCCTGCCATGACCGATGGTGACGATCCGGTCGGCCAGGCGCACCGTGGAGAACCGATGTGAGATCACGATGCTGGTCGTCCCCTTGGTGAGTTCCAGAAACGCCTCGTAGAAGTCCGCTTCCCCGCGCGCGTCGAGTTGGGCGGTGGGTTCGTCGAGGACCAGGACGCGGGCGCCATGGCGAACGGCGAACAGGGACCTGGCCAGGGCGACGCGCTGCCACTGGCCGCCGGACAGGTCCACTCCTCCCGTCACGGACTGGCCGAGCGGGGTGTCCAGTCCGGCCGGCAGCGACTGCGCGAGGTCACCGAGCCCGACCCGGTCCAGTTCGGCGGCGATCCCGGCGTCGTCGTCGCGCCGGCCGATCGCGCCCATCGCCACGTTGTCCCGCAGGGACAGCTCGTACCGGGTGAAGTCCTGGAACATGACGGACAGCGAGCGCTGCCACTGCCGCCGGTCGATCTCGGCCAGGTCGATGCCGCCGCAGGTGATTCTTCCCCCGCCGGGCTCGTAGAGGCCGGTGAGCAGCTTGACCAGCGTGCTCTTTCCGGCACCGTTCACGCCTACGATCGCCGTCGACGCCCCTGCGGCGATGGTCAGGTCCAGCCCGTTCAGGACGGGCCGTCCCCGCTCGTAGCCGAAACTCACGTCGTGGAAGACGATGTCCCCTTCCGGGCACGTGGCGCCCGTCCGGCGGGGCTCCGCCGGGAGTGCGGTCTCCGCGGCGGCACCGAGCCGCTCGAACGTGAGAAGCGACTCCCAGGCGCTACGGCCGTAGATCATCTTGACGTCGGATTCGGGGAAGATGACGCCGAACCGTACGCACATCACGAGGACCTGCAGGCCCATGGAGAGGGCTCCGACCTGCAGCCCCGGCTGCATGGCCAGCGCGAGCAGACCACCGACGGCACAGACCAGGCCGAGGAGCGTGTAGAGGACGAACGGGCGCCCGTAGACCCGCCGCCGCCATGCCCAGAGCGGGCCGAGCAGGCCGGCGCTCTCGGCTGCGTATCGCTGATCCATCCAGTCGACGAGGCCGAGCAGCCGGATCTCCTTGGCCGCCCGCGTCCCGACGGCAAGGTCCCGCAGGTACGCGAGGCGGCGACGGGCGCGAGAGAAGCTCCTGACATGCTGTCCCCAGCGCACGAACGCGGCCGTCTGCCCCCACCGGCAGATCAACGCGACCGCCAGCCCCGCGACGGCGGCCGACGGCCCCGTCGCGATCGCCGCCACGATCACGGCGCCGGCCAGTTGCGTGTACCTCGCGATGAGCGCCAGCGCGCCCTCGACAGCCGCACCGGGTGTCAGGGTCCGGCTGCTCAGCGCCTCGCCCGCGTCCCGCGCCGCGTCGGCCGTTTCCGGCCGTTCCAGGGAACGCAGGCCGACCTTGGTGCCGGCTGACCGCATGAGCCGCGCCGTGCAGTACGCGTCGACCCGGCGGGCGATGCTCTGCGAGGCGACTCCCTGAACGGGGATCAGGATCTGCTGTACGAAGAAGGCGGCGACCGCGACGGCGAGCAGCGTGGAGACGCCGCCACCGCCGGAGAGCCGCTGCAGGGCCAGACCGACGCACACCACGAACACGATGGGCAGTGCCCCGGCCACCAGGTGGAGCACGCAGGTCCCCAGGACGACGGGCGTTCCGGCAGCCCTGGCGAGGGTCAGGAGCTGCCCCGCCGCGGACCTGCGTCGGCGGATGCGTTCCGCCGGACGGATGTGCTCAGCCATGGGGGTCCGCAAGAAGACACAGCTCCGCGTGGGGATCGGCCGATGTCAGCCGGACTCGGTCCAGCGAGGTGATGGCGTGGGCCGCCCCGAGCGCCAGCAGCCCGCTCCCGTGGCCGCGGCCGCTCACCGCGACGCAGGTCGCCCCGGCGGCCACAGCGGACCGGACGCCGCTTTCGGAGTCCTCGAACACCACGCACCCGCCGGCCGGGACCCCGAGGCGGTCGGCCGCGATCAGGTACGGCTGGGGGTCGGGCTTGCCGCGCGCCGCGTCCTCCCAGGTGACCATCGCGGTGAAGTGGCCCGGGAGCCCCAGCCCTCTCGTGACCGCCGTCGCGCGAGCAGCCGACGCGCTGGTGACCAGCGCCAGCGGGATACCCGCTGCGGCGAGGGCGCGGACGAGGTTCCGGCCCCCTGGCAGTGCTTCGTAACCCAGCTCCGGCTCCCCGGCGCGGACCTCTTCGAGTACGCGGAGACGATCGACCTCGGGGCAGTCACCGAAGACGCGTTCGATGGTGCGCTCGGGCGAGCAGCCGAGGACGTTCGTCCGCATTTCCTCAGGGGTCAGCTCGCGCCCGACCGACTCGGCGGCCCTCTGCCAGAGTGCCGCGACGGCGGCGTCGGTGTCGATCAATACGCCGTCCAAGTCGAAAAGAACGGCTTCCATCGGGCCCAGCGTCAATTGCACGTCAGGAGCCCTGAACTGCCGGAATTCCCGCCGATACGGCCTGCCGGACTGCGGCTGCCATGGCAACCGGGTCCTCCGCCTGTGCGACCAGGGTATTCACCAGAACTGCCGCAGCGCCCAATTCCATGGCTTCGGTGACATGCGAGGGGGAGCCAATTCCGCCCTCCACGACGGCGGGCACGCTCAGCGCGTCGATGCACCGGCGCATTGTCTCGGGGTCGGATATTCCGCGGTAGCTGCCGACAGGCGATGCCATGAGCCGAATCGCGGAGCACCCCATGTCCTGGAGCTCCAGGGCCGTCTGGATATCGGGGTGCACGAACGGCATGATGCTGAAGCCGTCGGCGAGCAGCTGACGCGCCGCGGTGATCGTGGCGGGACCGTCCGGGCCGTTGCCGGCGTCACGGACGTCGAGCTTGATCACGTCCAGGCCGAGTGTCGAACGCAGGTGACGCGCCGTGCGGACGGCGACATCGGCCGAGTACGCGAACGAGGTCGTGCCGATCCACGCGTAACGGGACAGCTCGATCTTCTGATCCAGGTCGTCCAGCAGGAGGCTTCCCCGCGTCTGTTCGAGGTCATAGGTGGTGATGAAAACGTCCGTCCCGGAAGCCTCCAGCACCTTTGCCACGAGCGCGGGGTCGGTGTACTGCTCGATTCCCAGCAGTAGCCTCGATACCAGATGATGCTTCCCTATGTTGAGCCACGGGTCAGCAAGGCCAACAGGTGAGTGCAGGGCAGAGGTCACGTCAGGTCCTTTGCTTTGTGCAGGAGATAGTGACACCTGAATAGTTCAGACTTTGGAATCCGAACGTTAGTGATGCCGCCTTGCGCACACAAGATAAAAAGTTCGGCATGAATGTGCCGTATGAAGTCGGCAGCGGCATAAAAATGCCAGACGGACTTCGTCTGCGCCCCGTTCCGAGGGGGCGCGCACCATGATGGCGGCGTTGCGGGAGGGTGTGCCGCCGGCGACGGCACACCGACGAGCCGCCGCCCGAGGTGGACGGGGCGGCCGGAGACGTCGTCCGCTCCGAGTGGGACCGACGCGCACGTGGTGCGGCCTGCGCGACCGCCGTTCACGGCAGGTCGGACACGCGTAGGGGGCGGGTCACGAAGTCTCGTACGGGCAGTTCCGTTGGGCCGGACCCCGGATCAACGGTACGGTCTAGCCCACGACTTGAGCGGCCGAGGAGCATAGGAGAGCCCGTTGCCCGTCACCGAATCCGAGGCCGCCGTCCCCAGGGCGGGAGACGCCGCAGGCGCCGTCAAGGGCACCAAGCGGGAGCCCTCCCCCTCGCGGCTGTCGGTCGCGGACGTTCTCACCCTCGGCAACGCGGCATGCGGCTTCGCCTCCGTCTACTTCATCACCGTGGCCGTTCTCGTGCCGTATCTCACGGAGGGCGAGAGCGCGGGCTCCGTCCGGCAGGGAGCGGCCACCGCGGTGCTGCTCATGCTGCTGGCCGCCCTGTTCGACGTCTGCGACGGCCTCGTCGCGCGCAGGTTCCGCAGCTCCGGGATGGGTGCCGAGCTCGACAACCTCTCGGACCTGATCAGCTTCGGTCTGGCACCCGCCTACTTCGTGGTGGTGTGGGGGCTGGTAAACGCATACGACCAGGCCCTGGTCGCCGGCGCGGCCGTGGCGGTGGTGCTCGCCGGGCTGCTGCGGCTGGCCCGGTTCTCCTGCACCACCATGCAGGACGGCATGTTCCAGGGCATGCCCATCCCCTTTGCGGCGCTGACCGTCGTCTCGGTCGTGCTGCTCCAGCTGCCGGCCCCGCTCACGCTGCTCGCCGTCGTGGGTGTCGCCTGGCTCATGGTGAGCCGGGTCCAGTACCCCAAGCCCACCGGCAAGCTGGCGGTCGCCACCATCGCGTGGGCGGCGGTCAACGTCGGATGCCTGGCCGCCTGGGCCACCAGCCTCGCCGGAGCCGAGAGGCTTCTGGTGACCGGCTGCGCCCTTCAGATCACGCTGGCGGCCGGGCTGCCGCTCTTCGCCGCCGGGCGGCGGGTCAACGCCATGCGGTACCGGCGTTCGGCCTGACGCCCCGCGCGAACCACACGCGACCGGCGCGTCAGCCTCATGGCCGCGGTCCGTTCCGTACGGACGCGGGTACGCGACCGGGGGACTGACCGCGGGCGGCTGAAGACCGCGGACGCCGTGCCCGTACCCCTGCGGCACCACGCGGCGACGGGCGCCGGGCGGGACCGGTTGCCGTACCTCTCGACGTTCGACCCCGGCCACACCGCGGAGCGGGTCATGGGGCCGGCAGTCCTGCCGGCGCTTGTCATGACGCACCGGACGTGGGCACCGGCTCGCCTTCTCGGCCCCGCCCCCCCCGGACCTCGCTGCCGGCCTGGGAAGCGCGAGTCCGGGATCGCCCCTTCCGCCTCGCTCGCCCGCACGTGATTCCAGGTCGCCACCACAGGCTGAGGTCGCGGCACTCTCGCACTGGACCGGGCTTGCGTGCAAGTGATGCGCCGGGCGGGGCCCGGTCTGTCAAGTTCCGTCAAGCGGAACCCCTGACAGTCGGGCACCTTTGGTCCAGACCTATTGACGGCCCTGGGCCCCCCTTCTACGATCCCGTCGATCGCCGGACCGCAACTCTCCAGTTCATCCGGGGCCGTGCGTCCACGCCCCCGTACTTACGCACGCCCACGCCCACGCCTACGGCGCGCGGCGGGAATGGAGCACAGCATGTTCCATCGGAGGATTCGTACTCTGCCCGGGACGGATGACGGGCATCCGGCCGCCGTCCGGACCCGGCGCGGCTCGACCGTCCTGACCCGCACGATCGCGGGGCTGAGCGCCGCCACCGTTCTCGGTGCCTGCGTCACCCTGGCCGGTTCCGGATCGGCCGGCGCCGCCGCCACCGACCTGGTGACCAACTCCGGCTTCGAGAACGGCCTTTCCGGCTGGTCCTGTGCCAACGGCTCCGGCCAGGTCACCAGCAGCCCGGCCCACTCCGGCTCGTCCGCGCTGAAGGCCACGCCGTCCGGCGCGGACAACGCCCGGTGCACCCAGACGGTCAGTGTGCGGCCGAACTCGACGTACACGCTGAGCGCCTTCGTCCAGGGCAGCTACGTCTACCTCGGCGCCGGCGGCACCGGTGCCACCAGCGAACCGCAGACCTGGACGCCCGGCTCCGCGTCGTACAGCAAGCTGAGCGTCGACTTCACCACCGGTGCGAACACCACATCGGTGACGGTCTACCTGCACGGCTGGTACGGGACGCCCGCGTACTTCGCGGACGACGTGTCGCTCACCGGCCCCGGTGGCACGACACCCCCGCCGACCACCCCGCCGCCCACCGACCCGCCGACCACACCTCCGCCCACCGACCCCCCGGGCGACGCCACCTGTGCCACGAAGCCCAAGCCGGCCGGCAAGGTGCTCCAGGGGTACTGGGAGAACTGGGACGGCGCGTCGAACGGCGTGCACCCCGGCATGGGCTGGGTCCCCATCACCGACAGCCGGATCGCCCAGCACGGCTACAACGTCATCAACGCCGCCTTCCCGGTGATCCTCTCCGACGGAACCGTCCTGTGGGAGGACGGCATGGACGCGGGCGTGAAGGTGTCCACGCCGGCGGAGATGTGTGAGGCCAAGGCGAACGGCGCCACGCTGCTGATGTCCATCGGCGGCGCGGCCGCGGGCATCGACCTGTCGTCGAGCAAGGTCGCCGACCGCTTCGTGGAGACGGTCGTCCCGATCCTCAAGAAGTACAACTTCGACGGGATCGACATCGACATCGAGACCGGTCTGTCCGGCAGCGGGAACATCAACACGCTGTCCGCCTCCCAGTCCAACCTGATCCGCATCATCGACGGCGTCCTGGCCAGGATGCCGGCGGGCTTCGGCCTGACGATGGCGCCCGAGACCGCGTACGTCACCGGCGGCAGCGTCACCTACGGGTCCATCTGGGGCGCGTACCTGCCGATCATCAAGAAGTACGTCGACAACGGCCGGCTGTGGTGGCTCAACATGCAGTACTACAACGGCAGCATGTACGGCTGCTCGGGCGACTCGTACCAGGCCGGCACCGTGGAGGGCTTCGCCGCTCAGACCACCTGCCTCAACAACGGCCTGACCATCCAGGGCACCACGGTCAAGGTGCCGTACGACAAGCAGGTGCCCGGCCTGCCGGCCCAGCCCGGCGCGGGTGGCGGCTACATGGCGCCCAGTCAGGTCGGCCAGGCGTGGAACACGTTCAACGGCTCGCTCAAGGGCCTCATGACGTGGTCCCTCAACTGGGACGGCTCGAAGGGCTGGTCCTTCGGCAACAACGTCAAGTCCCTGCAGAACCGCTAGTAGTTCCGATGCGTCCGGCCCCGCGGGGCCGGACGCATCGCCCCGAGGCCCTTCCGCTCAGCGGCGGCGGCCCGGCGGGACACCCATCCGCGCGAACAGCCGCTCGGCAGCGTCCCGGTCGCCGCCTGGCATGCGGCTGGTGGCTGCGGCCTGGGACGAGGATCCGCCGGCCACGGCGCCTGCACCTTCGTCGTGTCGGCACTGTGCCTGCTGGGCATCCGCAGCCGGGAACGTCGGCGGCATCCTCGGCGCACTCGGGGCCAAGCGGGTGACCGCACGCTGGGGTACCGCCCGCGGCCTGCTGCTCGCCACCACCGTCACGGCGCCCTTCGGCCTGCTGATCCCGCTGGGCGGCAAGGGCTGGACGCTCGCCGCGCTCGTGGCGGGCAACGCCCTGCTCGCCCTCGGCGTGGTGCTCGCCAACGTGATCCAGGGCGCCTTCCGCCAGCAGTACTGCCCGCCGCGGCTCCTCGGCCGCGTCACGGCGTGCATCTCGGTGGCGAGTTTCGGCGCCATCCCGTTCGGCTCCCTGCTCGGCGGTGTGCTCGGCACGGCACTCGGACTGCGGCCGACGCTGTGGCTCCTGACCGCAGGAATCGCCGTCACCCCGCTGCTGCTCCTGGCCGGCCCGCTGCGCACGCGACGCGACCTGCCTACGGTGCCGGGGGAGGCGTGACAGCGGCCCGGTTTCCGCCCCCTCACCCCCGCAGCCGCACCGGCAGCTTCCGCACACTGTTCCCCACGAACGAGCGATGGCGCGGCAACTCCGCCTCCGCAACCGCGAGGTCCAGCGCCGGAAAGCGGGTGAAGAGCTGTTCCAGGGCCGTGGTGGCCTCCAGCCGGGCCAGGAGCGCGCCCATGCAGTAGTGGGCGCCGTGGCCCAGTGAGAGGTGGCGGGACCTACCGGTGCGGGTGATGTCGAAGCGGGCCGCGTCCGGGCCGTGGGCCTTCGTGTCGCGGCCGGCGGCGGAGTAGCCCGCGAGGACCGGGGTGCCCCGGGGAATCACGGTGCCGTCCAGGGTGAGGTCGCGGGTCGGGTAGCGGAAGGGGAAGTAGCTGACCGGGCTGTCCCAGCGCAGGGTCTCCTCCACGACGTCGGCCCAGCTCGCCGCGCCGGAGAGCACCAGGTCGAGCTGGTCCCGGTGGGTGCACAGGGCGCGTACGGCGTTGGTGATCAGGTTCAGCGTCGTCTCGTGCCCCGCGACGACGGTCAGCATCAGGGTGCCGATCAGCTCCTGAGGACTGAACAGGTCGCCGTCCTCCTCACGGGCCGCGATCATCGCGCTGGTGAGGTCGTCCCCCGGATCGGCGGCCTTGGCGGCTACGACCGCACTCAGGGTCTCCGCCGTCTCACGGTTGGCCGCCATCACCTCGGCCGGGCCGATGTCCGTGGCCACGAGCCGGCTGGAGAGGTGGTGCAGCCGGTCGTGGTGGGCCTCGTCCACGCCCAGCAGTTCGCAGATGACGCCCATGGGCAGCGGCAGCGCGAAGTGGGCGCGCAGATCGGCGGTGCCGTCGTCGGTGGCGGCCGCCTCCAGGCCGTCCAGCAGAAGGAACGCCAGCTCCTGCACGAACGGACGCAGTTCCTCCACCCGGCGGGCCGTGAACGCCTTGCCCATCAGCGACCGCAGCCGCCGGTGGTCGGCGCCGTCCGCGGTCGTCATCCCCTGCACCGTGGCGAACGTCTTCAGTGGCCAGCCGTCGGGGATCTCCCCGGCCCGGAGCGCCGTGAAGTGCCGGGCGCTCTTGGCGACGTCGGGGTGCGCGAGGAACTCCTTCAGCGCGTCGTGACCCAGCACCGCCATTCCCCGTACCTCGCCGGGGAGGATCACCGGAGCGACCGCCCCCCGGGCCAGCAGCCGGGCGTTGGCCGCGTGCGGGCAGCCCCCGGCCGGGTCCGGGCGGTGCGGTCGATCGGCCTCGGGGTTCACCGGTGACGTGTTCAACGGGGCTCCAGGTCCTGGGCGGCACGGCGTGCGGGCGGGCCAGTGTGGCCAGCCTCGACGCCCCCGCGCAAGGGCCGGGCCGGGACGGGCTCAGTCCTTGTAGTCCGGCGCGATCCGCTCCACCAGGCGCAGCAGCGCGGCCCAGGCCAGGTCGTAGGCGTCGCGGTCCTCGAAGTCGGAGGAGGCGTCGCCCTCGCCGGTGAGTTGCTGGGCGGTGTACTCGGCCACCTGGTCTGAGGAGAGGACGAGTTCGGCGCCGCCGGCCTGGGCGGTGACCTGGATCTCGCACGCCTTCTCCAGGTAGAACATGCGCAGGAACGCCTGCTTGGCGCTGTCGCCGACGGTCAGGAGCCCGTGGTTGCGCGGGGTGGGCGCCGAGGTCGGTGACGAGGCGTTCCTGTTCGGCGAGGTTGAGGGCGACGCCCTCGTAGTCGTGGTAGCCGACGCGGTTGTGGAACTCCATCGACATCTGGTTCACGGGCAGCAGGCCCGCCTTCTGCGCGGCCACCGCGCAGCCTGCCCTGGTGTGCGTGTGCAGCACGACGTGGGCGTCGGTGCGCGCTTTGTGGATCGCGCTGTGGATCACGAAGCCCGCGGGGTTGACCGGGTGCGGGCTCGGTGGCGTAGGCGCGCAGCGAGGCTTCCGTGAGGAAGGCGGAGTGCGGGGAGACCAGGAGGCGCGGGTGGCTGCGCAGCCGGTCGTCGGCGGCGGGCGGCTCGACGGGGAACACGTCGAGTGCGGCGCCGGAGAGCCGGCCGCTGTCGAGGGCGTCCAGGACCGCGCCGGGGTCGATGAGGTCGCCGCGCGAGACGTTCACCAGGAGGGAGCCGGGCCGCATCCGGCCGAGCAGGCCGGCGTCGGCCATGCCCCGGGTCCGTGGCGTGGACGGGACGTGCAGCGACAGCACGTCGGCCGTCCCGGCCAAGGTGTCGAGGTCCAGGCGCTCGACCCCCGTGGGCCATTCGGTGGCGTTCGGGTCGTGGGCGGCGATCCGGCCGAAGAGCGGGGCGGCGATCCGGGCGAGGACCCGGGCGATGCGGCCGAGGCCGACGAGGCCGAGCGTCATCTCGCTCAGCCGCTTCGGGACCTCGGTGAGGTCGGTGCTCCAGCCGCCGGCCCGGACCACGGCGTCGGCCTGCGGCAGGCGCCGCGCGAGGGCGAGGATCTGGGCGAGGGCGTGGACGGCGACGTCCTCGGTGGCGGAGTCGGGCAGGTTGGCCACCCAGAGGCCGCGGCGCGCGGCCTCCGCCGTAGGCGGTTTCGCCTGTGCCTCGCAAGATGATACCGGGGCGGTATCATTCCTGTATGGCGATGACACTGCGGCTTCCCGACGACCTCGACGCGAAACTCACCGAGCGTGCCCGCAGAGAGGGCCGCAGCAAGCAGGAGCTTGCGATCGAGGCCATTCGGGAGGCCCAGGAGCGCTCCGAGCTGAAAGTGGACGACGTCCTGGCCGAGCTCGTGGTCAGCGACGCGGAGATCCTGGACTACCTCAAGTGAGCGAGGTCAGGTACGTCCGGCTCGACGAGGTTCTGGCCATCGCCCGCGCGGTCAACGGCACTGAGCACAGCGTGCGTGACATGGGGCTCCTGGTGTCCGCGATCGAGCGTCCCCGCACCGATGTGTTCGGGGCGGAGCTGTATCCCACGCCGCACGAGAAGGCGGCGGCGCTGTTGCATTCCGTTGCCCGGAATCACGCCCTGATCGACGGCAACAAGCGCACCGCCTGGCTGGCCATGCGTGTCTTCCTGCGGTTCAACGGTGGCGCCGTCATCGCCCCGCCGCCCGTCTCGGTGGCGGGCCCGTTCGTCGAGGACGTCGCGCAGGACCACCTCGACGTGCCGGTCGTGGCCAAGCGGTTGGCGGAGTGGTTCCCCCTGTCCTGACCCGGGCAGCGTCACCCCCGCAACGCCTCCGCGACGACCTGCACCAGATGCCGGCTGTCCAGGCCCGCCAGGTCCCGGACCTGGGTGCGGCAGGAGTAGCCGTCCGCGAGGATGCGGCGGTCCGGGTGGCCGGCCGCCCTGGCGAGGATTCCGTCCCGGGCGATCTGCGCGGAGACCTCGTAGTGGCCCTTCTCCATGCCGAAGTTCCCGGCCAGGCCGCAGCACCCCGACGAGACCTCGACGTCGCAGCCCATCGACCGGAGCAGCGAGCGGTCCGCCCCGTAGCCCATGACCGCGTAGTGGTGGCAGTGGGGCTGGACCAGGAGGCGTTCCGCCGCCTGCGGGGGCGTCCACTCGATCGAGGTGAGGAATTCGGCCACCGTTCTCACCGCGCCCGCGAGTTCCGCCGCCCGCGGGTCGTCCGGCAGGAGCTCCACCAGGTCCGAGCGGAGCGTCGCCGTGCAGCTCGGCTCGATGCCGATCACCGTACGGCCGGCCCGGACGTGGGGGAGCAGCAGGTCCACCGCGGACCGGAGCTTCGCCCTGGCGGCGGTCAGCTGGCCCGTGGAGATCAGGGTCAGGCCGCAGCAGGCGCCCGGGGCGGCGACCTGCACGTCGCAGCCGGCCGCGGTCAGGACCTCCACGGCGTCCCGGGGGATGTCCGGGGCGAGCGCGTCCGAGAAGGAGTCGACCCAGAGCACTACCTTGGGGCCGTCCGTCCCGGGCCGCGTCCGGGAAGCCCCGCTCCACCGGAACGGCCTCGCCGGCAGCGGCGGCAGTGAGCGGCGCGAGTCCGCGCCCATCAGGCGCATCATCGTCCGCCGGAGCACCGGCACCCGGCCGGCCAGGTTGACCAGGGGTGCCAGGGGAGCGAGGAGTCGCAGCCACTGCGGGAGCCGCCCCAGGGTGTAGTGGCTCAGCGGGCGGCGACGGCCCTGGTACGTCCGGTGCAGGGTCTCCGACTTGAACGTGGCCATGTCGATCCCCGTGGGGCAGTCGCGGGCACACGCCTTGCAGCTCAGGCACAGGTCCAGGGCCTCATGGACCTCCGGGGAGCTCCAGCCCTCCGTGACGAAGCCGCCGTTCAGCATCTCCTGGAGCGCCCTCGCCCGCCCCCGCGTGGAGTCCTTCTCGTCGCGGGTGGCCGTGTACGAGGGGCACATGAAGCCGCCCTCGCCGCGCAGGTCCGCCCGGCACTTGCCGACCCCGACGCACCGGTGCACGGCGTCCGTGACGTCCCCGCCGTCGGAGGCGAAGGCGAAGCCGTCGGCCGCCCGCAGCCGGCGCGCCCCGGGCCGCCTGAGGTCCGCGTCCAGCGGCGCGGGGCGGACGACGACGCCGGGGTTCATGACGTCGTCCGGGTCCAGGAGCGCCTTGAACGCCTCCATCGCGCGCAGCGCCTCGGGGCCGTACATCGCCGGCAGCAGCTCGGAGCGGGCGCGGCCGTCGCCGTGTTCACCGGAGAGCGATCCGCCGTGCTCGGCGGCCAGGGCGGCGGCGCGTTCGAGGAAGTCGCGCATGGGCGCGCCCCCGGCGTCGAGGGGGAAGTCGATGCGGGCATGGACGCACCCGTCGCCGAAGTGGCCGTAGGCCAGGCCGGAGAGCCCCTTCTCGGCCATCAGCGCCTGGAGCCCGCGCAGATAGTCCCCGAGCCGTTCCGGCGGCACGGCCGAGTCCTCCCAGCCCGGCCACGCCTGCTTGCCGTCGGCGGTGCGTCCGGCCAGACCGGCCCCGTCGGCGCGGATCTGCCAGAGCCGGACCGCCTCGGGGCCCGCGGGCAGGACGACGCTGTCGGCGGCGGTCGAGGCCGCGACGAGCGCGCGCGCCGCCTCGACCGCCTCCCGCGAGGTCGCCCCGCCGACCTCGGCGATCAGCCAGCCGCCGCCCGCGGGCAGCGTGGGGACGGCGCCGTCGCCGTGTGCCCGGCGGACCACGTCCACGAGCTGCGCGTCCAGTCCCTCCAGTGCGAGCGGGCCGAACGGCAGCAGGCCCGGCACGTCGTCGGCGGCCGTCGCCATGTCCGCGTAACCCAGGACCGCGAGCGCCGGCGCGGGCGCCTGCGGGACGAGCCGCACCACGGCTTCGAGGAGGACGCCGCAGCTGCCCTCCGTGCCGGTCAGCGCGGCCGCCAGATTGCGCCCGTTCTCCGGCAGCAGGTGTTCCAGCGAGTAGCCGGAGATCTGCCGTCCGAACCGCCCGAACCCGGTGCGCAGGACCGCCAGGTTCTCCGCGACGAACGCGTCCAGCCCCGGCACCGCCGCGAGCGCCTCCGGCCCGGAGCCCGCCGTGACCACCTCGCCGCTGCCCGTCAGCCAGGTCATCGACACGACGTTGTCGGCCGTACGCCCGTACGAGAGGCCGTGCGGCCCGCACGCGTTGTTGCCGACCATCCCGCCGATCGTGCAGCGCGTGGCCGTCGAGGGGTCGGGCCCGAACCTCAGCCCGTGCGGCAGGGCCTCCCTCTGCAGCGTGCTCAGGACCGCGCCCGGCTCGACCACGGCCGTCGAGGTGACGGGGTCGACGGACAGCACGCGGTTCATCGAGCGCGAGAAGTCGATCACCAGCCCCGGCCCCACCGCGTTCCCGGCGCAGGAGGTCCCGCCGCCCCTGACGGTGACCGGGACCCGGTGCTCACGGGCGATCCCGACCGCGGTCACCACGTCGTCCTTCGTCCGGGGCGTGAGCACGGCCCCGGGGACGATCCGGTAGTTCGACGCGTCGGTCGAGTAGACCGCCCGGGTCGTCGCCGAGGCGTCGACGAGATCGCCCAGCTTCCCGCGCAGGGCGTCGAGAAAAGCCCCGGTGAGGGGCTTGGCGGCGTCTGCGGTGGTGGCGTCCATCGAGTGCTGCTCCAGGGGGAGGGCCGGCGGTACGGGCACGCATCCCGTGCCCCCGTAGCCTCTCAGCGGTACGCCTGCGGCCGTCGCACCGCCGCTCCGGAGTGCCGGACCACCGACGGGGCGTCAATCACTGCTGGTAGAAGGCGGGTTGCCGCTGACCAGGCCTGTAATGGCCGAGTAACGGCCCGCTCCTACGGTTCGCGCACCCCGTATGTACCCTCACTCGGAGGAGTGCTCGATGCCCCAGCCCCAACCGTCCAGGCGCAGATCCGCCGTATGGACGGTGGCCTCGCTCGCCGCGGCTGCCCTGCTCACCACCCCGCTGCCGGCCCTGGCGGCGGACTCCCCGTCCTCCTCCGCCACCGCTTCGGCGAAGATCGACTCCGCGCTCGCGCGCGCGGTGCGCGACGGCGGGGACACCACCTTCTTCGTGGTCCTGAAGGACCAGGCCGACCTGTCCGGCGCGAAGAAGCAGAAGACGCACGCGAAGAAGGCCACGGCCGCCTACCGCGAGCTGCGTGCGCACGCCGAGTCCAGCCAGAAGTCGCTCAACGCCTTCCTCGACAAGAAGAAGGTCGGCCACCAGGACTTCTGGATCGCCAACGCGGTCAAGGTCACCGGCGGCCAGGACCTCGTCAAGGAGCTTGCCAAGCGCTCGGACGTGGCGTCGGTCGTGAAGCGGCAGTCGTTCCAGCTGGACGGCATCGAGACCTCCGACAAGAAGGTCACCGCCTCGCGCGCCGCCGCGCTCGGCACCGACTCGGCCGCCGACGGCACCGACGCCCCGGCGTGGGGCGTCGCCGACATCAAGGCCGACCAGGTCTGGGACCAGTACCAGGACCGCGGCGAGGGCATCGTCGTCGCCAACGTCGACTCGGGCGTCCAGTACGACCACCCCGACCTCGTCGCCAACTACCGCGGCAACAACGGCGACGGCACCTTCTCGCACGACTACAACTTCTACGACGCGAGCGGGCAGTGCCCCACGACCGCGCCGTGCGACAACAACGGCCACGGCACCCACACGATGGGCACCATGGTCGCCAAGAACGGCCTGGGTGTCGCACCGAACGCCAAGTGGATCGCCGCCAAGGGCTGCGCCTCCGACATCTGCTACGACGACGAGCTGCTCGAAGCCGGCCAGTGGATTCTCGCCCCGACCGACCACAACGGCCAGAACCCGCGCCCGGACCTGGCCCCGAACATCGTGAACAACTCCTGGGGCAACAAGGACACCAGCACCCCGTTCTACGAGGACATCCTGGCGGCCTGGAACGCCGCGGGCATCTTCGAGGCGTTCGCGGCCGGCAACGACGGTGACGGCGTCACCTGCTCGACCACCCACCCGCCGGGCTCGCAGGCCGATTCCTACGGTGTCGGCGCCTACGACTCGACCGGCAAGATCGCCAACTTCTCCGGCTTCGGCCCCTCGCCGACCGACGGCAGCGAAAAGCCGAACATCTCCGCACCCGGCGTCCAGATCCCGTCGACCTGGCCGGGCAACGCGTACAACACCATCAACGGCACGTCGATGGCGACCCCGCACGTCGCGGGCGCGGTCGCGCTCCTGTGGTCGGCGGCCCCCTCGCTCATCGGCAAGATCGAGGAAACCCGCAACCTCCTCAACGAGGGCGCGCGCGACGTCGACGACACCCACTGCGGCGGCACCGCCGGCATGAACTACGTGTGGGGCAACGGCAAGCTCGACATCCTCGCCTCCGTCGAGAAGGCCCCGCACACCGCGGCCGTCGTCAGCGGCAAGGCCACCGACAAGGCGACCGGCGCGGCGCTTGCGGGCATCACCGTGAAGTCCACCGACTCGGCCGGCGCGGTCCGTACGGTCACCACCGGCCCGGACGGCACCTACCGTCTGCCGCTGGCCGCCGGCACGTACTCCTTCGCGTTCAGCGGCTACGGCTACGCGAACGGCTCGGCCGCCGGCGTCACCCTGGCCGAGAGCCAGGCGTTCACCCAGGACATCGCGCTGACCGCGGTGCCCGCCCACGTGGTGTCCGGCATCGTCCGTGACGTCACCGGCAAGCCGCTGCCCGGCGCCACGGTCGAGCTGAACGGCACGCCGCTGCCCGCCGCGACCACCAACGCCAACGGCACGTACACCTTCAAGAAGGTCGCCGAGGGCTCCTACGCCCTGGCCGTGAAGCCCGCCGCACCGGTCCTGTGCAACGGTGTCTACACCGGTACCGCCGCCGTCGGCGCCGCCGACCTGACGAAGAACGTGCAGGTCCCCAACCGCACGGACCACTCCGGCAACGTCTGCGCCCCGGCCGCCTACTCCTGGATCGCGGGTTCCAAGAAGGTCGCCCTGTCGGGTGACGAGGACTCCGCCACGGTCTCGCTGCCCTTCCCGGTCAAGCACTACGGCGTCTCGTACTCCACCGCCTCGGTCACCACCGACGGTCTGATCAACTTCCTGTCCTCGCGCGTCGGCGACTACCACAACACCGCCCTGCCGACGGCCGGCGTCAACGGGGTGAAGGGCATCGTCGCCCCGCTGTGGGACGACCTGACGCTCGACAAGAAGTCCTCCGTGCAGACGGCCACCACCGGCACCAGGGGCAGCCGGAAGTTCGCCATCGTGTGGAACAACGCCGCCTACGCCGACGGCACTTCGGGCCGCGCCACCTTCGAGGCCGTCTTCGACGAGTCCACGGGCGGGGTGACCCTCCAGTACCAGTCGGTCGCCGACCAGGGCGCGGGCGCGACCATCGGCCTCGCGGACCAGGCGGGCACCGACGCCTTCCAGTACGCGTACAACCAGCCCGTGATCGCCGCCGGCACCGCCGTCGGCTTCACCCAGGGAGCGAAGTCATGAGAGCCCAGCACTCCCGGCGGGCGCTTCAGCTCGCCGCCGGCCTCGTCGCGGCGGGCCTGTGCCTGACCGCGGCCCCGCAGGCCCTCGCCGCCGACGGCGGCAGCGACGCGCCGATGAAGCTGACCAGCGCCGAAGCGAAGAAGCTCGCGGCCGACGTCACGCTCGACCCGTACGTCAGGGCCGAGGACACCACCGGCACGCGGAAGGACGCCCCGGCCGCTTCCGCGACGACGCACGCCACGACCCCTTCCGCGACGACGGACGCCACGGACACCGACGCCGCCCCGGACACCAAGGTCACCATGACCGCGAAGTCCACCCTGGAAGGCGTGCGCGGCCTGGGCGCCACGGTGCCGGCCGGCAAAATGGGCGACTACTTCAGCGTCAACGCGATGGGCAACGTCCAGCTCCACGCGGCCGACGGCAGCGAGACCTGGGCCCGCACCAGCAGCTCGTTCTACACGGACTGGCAGGTCAAGCCGCTCCAGGTGTGGCGCGTCGAGCCGTACCCGCCCCAGATCCTCATGGGCTACAACGCGGTCTCGCCGTTCTCGCCGAACTCGGAGTCCGGCTACTCCGCCGGTGACCTGACCGGCGACGGAGTCCCGGACCTGGTGTTCTCGGCACTGGTCGGCGCGACCCCGTACCCGCGCGCCTTCACTTCCCCGGGCTCCGACCTGAGCACCGGCACCTTCGTGACGGTCCTCGACGGGAAGACCGGCGCCACGGTCTGGTCGAAGCTGTACAACTACGCCGCCATGGTCAAGATCGTGGACGGCACCCTGCTGATCGCCGACGCGCCCCGGATGAGCCGCGACGCCAAGGTTCCGGCCGCCGCCACCGCCACCCTGACGGGCATCCGCTTCTCGGCGGGCGCGGACGGGAAGCTGAGCCCGGCGCAGACCTGGTCCTTCGACACCGAGGAAACCCGGTACACCAACTGGGGCGACATCCAGGACCTCGGCAAGGGCAAGGTCGCCGTCTCCTGGAACCTCGCCAAGGCCACCGGTGTCGAGGGACGCGGCCACACCGCCGTCCTCGACGCCGCCGACGGCTCGGTCACCTGGCGGACCGACAGCGTGCTCTACAGCCGCATCATGCGCCTGGACGCCGCCCGCAAGCGCCTCGTGGCCGTCGAGCAGGCGGACGTCAACGACGCCGTGCACTACGAGATCGCCGCGTACGACCTGAAGACGGGGCACCGCGCCACGCTGAGCGGCCGCGACAACGTGGTGCCCACCGCGCTGGCGGTCGGTGACCTCAAGGCGAAGGCGGGCGACGAGTACGCGGTCTCGGAGTCCTCGTTCGACGAGAACCTCGTCATCAACGCCAGCACCATCCGTGTCGTCAGCGGTGACAGCGCGGACAAGGTCCTCTGGTCGAACACGACCAAGCGGGATGCCGCGAACGGCCACGACGCGCCCAGCACCTGGGGGCTCGGGGTGATCGACGGCAAGCTGGTCGCCTCGGCGCAGGACGACCGGAAGATGAACGAGCCGGAGAACCGGGGCAGCCTGCGCTACGCGTCGCTGACCGTCTTCTCCGGCAAGGGCACGGTCGCCTGGCAGTCCAAGGGCGTCGCGGCCTCGCCGATGTTCCAGGACCTCTACACCGACGCCACGGGCTCCCACGTCCGGGTGATCGACCAGGGCCAGAACATCCGCACCTTCAAGCTGGGCACCGGCAAGGCGGAGAACGTCACGCCGCTCCAGGGCGACATCGCGTACGCCAAGGGCGCCGACCTGAACAAGGACGGCAGGACGGACGTCGTCATGGGCGGCTCCTCCAACGGCGTGTGGGCCTACTCGGGCCCGTCGCTGGTCAACGGCGGCAAGCCCGAGAAACTGTGGCAGGCCACCCTCCCCGGCGCGGTACACGACATCGAGACCGGTGACGTCAACGGCGACGGCAGGACCGAGATCGTGGTCGCCGCGGACACGGCAACGGTCGTCCTCAACGGCAGGACCGGCAAGACGCTCGCCACCATCGAGGCCGGCGAGGGCACGTTCGTGCGCTCGGTGCAGCTGGCCGACCTCGACGGCGACGGCGAACAGGACATAGTCGTCCCGACGGACGCGGTGCGCGCCTATGACGGTGACGGACACGCCATCTGGACGTACGACGCCCCGGCGGAGGCGGGCGAGGTGCGCTTCGGCGACGTGTCCGTCAACGACGGCCGGGTGTACGCCGCGTATGCCACCCTGAACGCCTACCAGCAGGCTTCACCGGTGACGACCGCGGTCGCGCTCAACGCCAAGAACGGCAAGGCCCGCTGGTCCGTCGCGCCGAAGGCGCCCGGTGGCGCGGTCGGCGGCATCCGCGGACTCGACCCGAACCAGGGTGTCTTCGCCTCCAAGGAGATCCCCTACGCGGGCGGGCACGCCGTGGCCTACGTGTGGGTGGTCAACGCGCCCATCAACTTCGACAGCACGCAGGCGATCAGCCCGCAGAACTACTTCGAGATCCGCGACGGCCGCACCGGTGAGGTGCTGCACACCCTGATGTCGGGCGGTCTGTGGACGCACAACGGCTTCTTCGCCAAGGACGGAGCGCTGTACCAGGCCGGCACGGCGTCGATCCGCCGCTTCCGGGCGAACGGTGACGACACCGTGCAGCTCTTCCTGCCGCAGACGTACGGTCTCGGCTTCATGACGGGCCCGGGCGGGCGCGAACTCCTGATCGCCGGCGCGGAGTCCAGCATGCACGTCTTCGACCCGAGTGCCGTCGATTCCCCGAACTCCTGGGCCGAGGCCGTCGGCGGCATCGGCAGCCTCATGGGTGCCCGCAACTACTTCGCGGGCGACCTGGACGGCGACGGGGTCGACGAGGCGATCTCCCTGAACGGCGACGACGCCGGCCGGGACCGCGCGGCCGGCGAGTTCGGCGGCGGCTACTTCGTCACCGACAACGGCATCCACCAGGTCACTGCGTACAAGCTCAGCTGACCCGAACCGCCCTGCACGAGCCCCCGGGACGCGCCTCGTCCCGGGGGCCCTCGGCGTACGCCACACCCCGCGCGTACACGGATGGCGGGCCGGGACGAGCCGGCCCCGGGCGGCGTGCTCGCGGTGTCCCGCGGAAGCCGGCCGTGGTGGTTCCGGCGGCGCCGCGACCGCCCACCCGCCCCGGCGAACAGGCGACATGTCGCATGCTCGCCACCCGTACCTCCTATGCCTCCCCGCGACGCCGACCCGAGGATGTCCGGCAACGGGCCGCGCGGCCGCCTGAGCGGTCGCCCGGCCCGTCCCCGCGCTCCCGTTCGTCCGTCGCCCGGCAGCCGCTGCCGGGGCCGTACCTCGCCAGGAGGCCACGATGCGCACCGGTCCTGCCAGACGCAGCGGAGGGGCGGCGCGCGGCACCGCGCTCCTCGCCTCGGCGTGCGCCTTCGCGCTGCTGGGGCCCGTACTCCCCGGGCAGGCGGCCGGAGCGGAGCCCATCGCCGTCCGTACGGCCCCCGCCCCGCACCGCGCCACCGTCACCCTGGTCACCGGGGACACGGTCACCGTCACCACCGACACCGACGGGCGCGTCTCGGCCGACCCCGCGCCGGCCACGGGCACGGCCACCGCCTTCCGTACCGAGCAAGGGCCTTCGGGCGACACCTACGTCATCCCGGACAGCGCGGGGGAGGGGCTGGCCTCCGGGCGGCTCGACCGGGAGCTGTTCAACGTGACCCGGCTCGCCGCCGACAAGCAGGGGGCCTCCGGCAGCGACACCCTGCCGTTGATCGTGGACTACGCGGGCACCCCGGCCCGGTCCGTGCTCGCGGCGCGCGCCGGGGACGTCCCGGGCGTCACGCGCCGGACGCCGCTCACCTCGCTCGGCGCGGCGGCCGTGGACGTCGAGAAGGACGAGCTGCACGCGTTCTACCACGCGGTGCTGGAGGGGCCGGAGGCCGTGGTGCGGCCGGACCGCAGGGTGCGGGCGGCCCTGGACGTCAGCGTGCCGCAGATCGGCGCACCCGAGGTCTGGAAGAGCGGGTACGACGGCAGCGGGGTCCAGGTCGCCGTGCTGGACAGCGGAATCGACTTCAAGCACCCCGACTTCGAGGGCCGGGTCCTCGGCTCGAAGAGCTTCATCCCCGGCCAGCAGGTCCAGGACGGGCGTGGCCACGGCACCCACGTGGCGAGCACCGTGGCAGGCAGCGGAGCCGCGTCCGACGGGAAGTACAAGGGCGTCGCGCCGGGCGCCGGGCTCCTGATCGGGAAGGTGCTCGACAACACGGGCAACGGGGACGAGTCCACGGTCATCGCCGGCATGGAGTGGGCCGTCGCCCAGGGCGCCGACATCGTCTCCATGAGCCTCGGGGCGCCCACCGAAGAGGGCAGCGACCTGCTGAGCGAGGCCGTCGACGCGCTCAGCGAGTCCACCGGGGCGCTGTTCGTCATCGCGGCCGGCAACACCGGACCCGGCCGGTCCACCCTGGCCAGCCCCGGCACCGCGCGGACCGCGCTGACCGTCGGCGCCGTCGACGGCCGGGACCGCCTGGCCGCCTTCTCCGGGCGCGGGCCGACCGCCTCCGGCGCGCTCAAGCCGGAGATCACCGCGCCGGGCGTCGGAATCGTCGCCGCCCGGGCCGCCGGCACCCACATCGGCAAGGACGCCGGGGAGTACTACACCGCGCTGGACGGCACCTCCATGGCCACCCCGCACGTGGCCGGCGCGGCGGCCCTCCTCAAGCAGCAGCACCCGGGGTGGCGGGCGGCCCGGCTCAAGGACGCGCTGGTCTCCGCCGCGAAGACGGGGCCCGACGACGACGTCTACGAGCAGGGCGCCGGACGCGTCGCCGTGGACCGCGCCTCCGCCCAGTCGGTGACCGCGACCGGGACCGCCGACTTCGGGGAACTGCGCGACGAGCTGCGGACGGTGACCCGGGACGTCGTCTACACCAACGACGGCGACCACGAGGTCACCCTGAGCCTCGCCCTCGACCTGGGACGCGGGGCGGTGGTGCCCGAGGGCGGCGCGGCCCTCTCCGCCCGTACCGTCACTGTCCCGGCCCACGACAGCGCGGCCATCACCCTCACCGTCGATCCCACCCGTACCGGAACCGGCCGCTACGACGGCTACCTGACCGCCACCGCCGACGGGACCCACCTCACCACCGCCGTCGGCTGGACCGAGCAACCCCCCAGGCACACCGTCGACTTCACCTTCACCGGCCGCGACGGCCAGGCAGGCGGGCAGACCAACCTCCAGATCCTCAGCCTGGAGACCGGCGACGCCCAGCTGCAGAGCCTCACCTTCATGGGCGACGGCACCTGGCGGACCCGGCTGCCCGAGGGGCGCTACGCCCTGCAGGCCCTCGTCACCACCTACGACACCACCCGCATCCCGCTGGCCGTGGACACCTTCGCCGAACCGGAGCTCACCGTCGACGGCGACACCACCGTGGACATCGACGCCCGGCGGGCCCACGAGCTGACCGCCCGGGTGGACGGCGAGGACCGTCCGACGGAGCACGCCGCCCTGGGCGTCACCGCCCGCCGCACCCTGGACGACGGAGCCACCGCAGCGATCGGCGTCGCCAAGGGCCTCAGCGACAGCACCACCCGGTACGGCGCCATCGCCTCGCACACCACCGCCGAGCACGGCACCTTCGACCTCACCGCCGAGCACCGGCTGCGCGACCCGCTCGTCCGGGGCACCTGGGATGCGGGCCGGACGACCCACCGCCTCGACCTCCTCGCTCCGGACCTCGGACAGCGGTTCACCGGCGACCGCGAGCTGTCCGCCGTCGACGTGGGCACCGGCACCGAGGCCGACTACGCCGGCCTGGACCTGACCGGCAGGCTGGCCGTCGTCCGCACCAACGGATGGCTCGTGCCCGTCCTCGCCACCGCCGCCCGGCATCATGCCGCCGCCGTCCTGGCGATCCGCCCCACCGAGGGCGCAACCCTCGTCCAGGACGACGGCAACAGCACCGTCCCGGCCGTCGCCGTCAGCCACGAACAGGGCGCCGAACTCCTCGCCGCCCTCGCGAAGGGCCCCGTCACGGTCACCCTCGACGGCCGCGCCGACAGCCGGTTCACGTACACCGCCCCGTTCCACGCGGCCGGGGCCATCCCGGAGCGCACCGCCCTCACCGTCCGGACGGACCGGTTCGCCCGGCTCGTCAGCACCTTCCACGCGGACGGCGCATCCCGGTTCGCCGACGACGTCCTGACCGTTCGGCACCCGTGGGAGAGGGCCGCGTTCCGCGTCGCCGCCCGGCACCTCGCTCCCGGCATCCGTTCCGACTTCGTCTACGCCCCCGACAGCCAGTACGCGCAGACGGTCAGGGTGTCCGACCTGTCCGACACCGCGCTGGACGAGTACCCCGCGAGTCATCGCGCCGGTGAGACCGTGACCACCGACTGGGGCCGCGCGCCGCTGCATCCCACACTGCCGCGCCGCATCAGCTGTGCCCTCTGCCGCTCCGACATCGGTGCGAGCTTCCTGCTCGCCCCGTACGGCGACGGCGCCCCCTCCCACTACGGCACGGGCGTCTCCACGAGCACCTTCACCTATCGCCGCGACGGCCGGCCGGTGCCCGCCGCCCAGCTGTTCGTGCCGGAGGAGGCCGAGTACCGCATCGACCAGAGCGTCGTCCGCCGCACCAACGCCCTGGAAACCCTCGGAACCCGGACCGACACCACGTACACCTTCCGCTCGAAGGCACCGCAGGCCGGAGCCACCGCACCCGGCTGCGCCGAGGTCTACGGCCCGGACCACCCGTGCGCCGTCCTGCCGGTGATCCTCTTCGGCTACGACCTGGGCGTCGGCGGCGACAACACCGCCCGCGCCGGCCGGGCCCTCCCGGTGCGTGTCAGCACCCTGCGCCCCGACGGCTACGCGGGCCCGCGCGTCACAGGAATGCGGGTCGAGGCGTCGTACGACGACGGCACGACCTGGACCGATTCCGTACGGCCGCACGTGCGCGCCGATGGATCGGCCACCGCCGTCCTGCACCACCCACGCACCGGGGCGGAGTACGTCACGCTCCGGGTCACCGCCTGGGACGACGCCGGTAGCCGCACCCAGCAGACGATCACCCGGGCCTACGCACTGCGCCGCTGACCCGGGGCGCCGGGGACGAACGAACCGCAGGCCCACCCCTCAACAGGAAGGGTTCACCTCTCCATGACACCGAGACACGGCAGACCGCGACGCGCCTGGGGGCTCCTGCTCGCCGTGGGCCTCGCGGCGACGGGGCTCCCCGCCGCCACGACCGCCCAGGCCTCGCCCGCGAGCGACGCCACCGCCCCGTCCGTCGAGCGCGCGCTGACCAACGACCTCGCGGACGGCGGAAGTTCCACCTTCTGGGTCTACCTCCGCGACGAGGCCGACCTCAAGGGCGCCGCGAAGATCAAGGACCGGGCGCGGCAGGGACGCGAGGTGCAGAGCCGCCTCCAGGAGACGGCCCGGGCCAGCCAGTCCGCCCTGATCGACGTGCTGCGGGACGCCGACGCCTCGTACACGCCCTTCTGGATCGCCAACACCGTCGAGGTGAAGGGCGACGCGGACCTGCTGAAGCGGATCACTGCCCTGCCGGAGGTGGAGCGGGTCACCGGCGACCGGACGTACGCCCTGCCGGAGATGAAGGCGGCGCAGGACGAGCCGACCGTGGACGACGTCGAGTGGGGTGTCGACCGGATCGGCGCGCCCGGGGTGTGGAAGGACTACCAGGCCACCGGTGAGGGCATCGTCGTCGGCAGCATCGACTCCGGCGTCCAGTACGACCACCCGGCGCTGGTGGAGCGGTACCGGGGGAACAACGGCGACGGCACGTTCACCCACGCCTACAACTGGTACGACCCCACCGTCAGTTGCGGCATCGTCGTCTCCACGCCCTGCGACAACGTGGGGCACGGCACCCACACCGTCGGCACCATGGTCGGCGACGGCGGCACCGGCAACCACGTCGGCGTCGCACCGGGCGCCAAGTGGATCGCCGCCAAGGGGTGCGCGGGCAGCACCTGCGCGCAGAGCGCCCTGCTGGCCGCCGGCCAGTTCATGCTGGCTCCCACGGACGCCCGCGGCAAGAATCCGCGCCCCGACCTGCGGCCGCACGTCGTGAACAACTCGTGGGGCAGCGCCGCGGCGGGGGCCGACCCGTGGTTCGAGCAGACCGTGCAGGCGTGGGTGGCGGCCGGGATCTTCCCGGTCTTCTCCAACGGCAACGAGGGCCCGGACTGCGGGACCGACGGCAACCCGGGCAACCTCAAGGAGAGCTACGGGGTCGGCGCCTTCGACGCCGACGGCACCATCGCCTCCTTCTCCAGCCGCGGCCCCTCGGAGTTCGATGACGGCCTGATCAAGCCGAACGTCTCGGCGCCGGGTGTCGCGATCCGTTCCACCTACCCCGGCGGGAAGTACGCCGTCGGCAGCGGGACGTCGATGGCCGCGCCCCATGTGGCGGGCTCCATCGCCCTGTTGTGGTCGGCGGCCCCGGCGGTCGCGCGGAACATCGACGCGACCCGGCGTCTCCTCGACGAGACGGCCGTGGACGTCCCTGACGTCTCCTGCGGTGGCACCGCCGCGAACAACAACGTGTACGGGCAGGGCCGCCTCGACATCCACGCGGCCGTCGAGAAGGCGCCGCGCGGCACAACCGGCACCCTGAGTGGCACGGTCACCGACGCGACCACGGGTGAGCCCGTCGAGGGCGTCACCGTGCAGCTCACCGCCGCCGGTGACCCGGTGGGCCTCCCGGCGACGACCGACGCCGAAGGGCGCTACACCACACTCGCCACCGTCGGCGACTACACCGTGACGACGTCCTCCCCGGCCTACACCGCCACGAGGACGGAGGTGACGATCACCGAGTCCGCCACCGCCACCGCCGACATCCGCCTGCCGGCCCTGCCCGGCAAGGTCCTGTCCGTCGGCCCGGGCGACGTCGACTTCGGCTCCGTACCCATCGGCACCACCGGCGGCCCGGTCGCCGTCACGCTCACCAGCCTCGGCAGCAAGCCGGTCACCGTCATCCACGTCACCGACCACGACGGCGCCTTCGTGGCCGACGCGGGCACCTGCGGCAAGGCGCCCTTCCGGCTGAAGCGCAAGGAACACTGCACGCTCGATCTGTCCTTCCGGCCCACTGAGAAGACCGGACAGGACGGGAAGATCACCCTCCTCGACGACGCGAAGGGCCACGTGCACACCGTGCGCGTCCACGGCGGCGGCACCCCGATTCCGGCCCGCACCGGCACGGTGGGCACCTCGCCCCTGCAACGCGACCTGCACGCCGCGGCCATCGACCCCGAGGGGCGTTACGCCTACTTCGGCACCGACAACCCCGTGGACCCGTTGCCCGGCTACATCACCAAGGTCGACCTGAAGACGTTCAAGAAGGTCGGCACCCTGTCGGTGGGGATCGGGCAGAAGGTCATGCAGGACGCGGTCATCGACCCGGCGGGGAAGTACGCCTACTTCGCCGTCGCCGCCTACCCGAGCCGCCTCGTCCGCATCGACCTGGACACCTTCACGCTCGACAAGATCATGGTCCTGGGCGCGGACGACGGCAACGTCCGCTCGGCCCTCATGGACCCGGCGGGGAAGTACGCCTACTTCGGGACCGGCACCAACCCCGGGCGCCTCGTGAAGGTCGACCTGGCCACGTTCACCCGCGTCGGCTCCGTCACCCTGGGAGCCGGAAACGACTTCCTGGACGACGGAGTCATCGACTCCAAGGGGGAGTTCGCCTACTTCGGTACGGTGACCAGCCCGCAGGGACGCGTGGTCAAGATCGACCTGGCGTCCCTGCGGGAAGTCTCCACGCTCACGCTCCAGCCGGGTGAGGGGCCCCTGCGCGCCGCGGTGATCGCGCCCGACGACCACTACGCGTACTTCGGCACCGGCGAGGGCAGCAGCGGCCGGATCATCCGGGTCGACCTGACGACCTTCACCCGCGACAAGGTCATGACCCCGTCGGGCGGCGGGGCGTTCTTCTCCGCGGTGATGGACCCGGGCGGGCGGTTCGCGGCCTTCGGCACGCTGTCGACCCCGGGCCGGGTCGTCACCATCGACCTGGAGCGCTTCGAGCCCACCGGGTACGTGGCGCTCGGCGAGAACGACGGCCCGCTGATCTCCGGCGTGATCGACCCGCAGGGCGCCTACGCGTACTGGGGCACCAAGGACGCGCCCGGCCGGATCGTCAAGGTCAGGGTCGGCGCCCGCTTCGAGCTCACCGCCACGGCGGGCCCGGGCAGGCTGCTGCGCACCGCGTCCCTCACCTGGAACGGGGCGACGACGGCGAAGGTCCGGGTGGTCCGGGACGGCAAGGCGGTCGCGACCGTGCCGAACACCGGGCGCTTCACCGACCTGATCACCGGACGCCGCCTGCCCTCGTACACGTACAAAGTGTGCGACACGGGCACGGACCGCTGCTCGGCCGAGGCGAAGGTGGCCTTCGGCGGGTAGCGCGCGGGGCCTCCGCCGGTTCGTTCCCCCCGGCGGAGGCCCCTGCCCGTCGGACGGGCCCGTCCAGGAACCCCGTTGCGGGCGCTACCCTCGCCGCCATGGTCGAACACGAAGCCTTCTCCGTCACCCGTGCCGCCTACGACGACGCCGCCGGGCTGTACGCGCGGTTGTTCAGCGACTCACTGCGCGACAGCCCGCTGGACCGGGCGATGCTGGACGTCTTCGCCGAGGCCGTCGGTGCGGGCGGGCGGGTGGCGGACCTCGGCTGCGGGCCGGGCCATGTCACCGCCCACCTCGCCGGGCTGGGGCTCGACGTGTTCGGCGTCGACGCCTCGCCCGCCATGATCGAGCTGGCCCGGACGGCCTGCCCGGGGCTGCGGTTCGACACCGGGTCGATGGCCGCGCTCGACATCGCCGACAGTTCCCTGGCCGGTGTCCTCTCGCGGTGGTCCGTGATCCACACCCCGCCGGCGGAACTCCCGCCCGTCCTGGCCGAGTTCGGCCGCGTCCTCGCACCCGGCGGCCACCTCCTCATCGGCTTCTCCGCCACCGACGGGCCCGACCGCCCCACGCAGTCCTTCGACCACGCCGTCGCGACGGCCTACCGGTGGTCGCCCGACCACCTCGCCGGTCTGCTGCGGGCCCACGGGCTGACCGAGACGGCCCGGATGGTGCGCGAGCCCCGGCCGGACGACCGGCGGCAGTTCCAGGAAGTGCACCTGCTCGCCCGCAAGGCGTAACGCGGGGAGCGGTCCGGTGAGGTGCCGGACGGCGAGGTGTGGGTGCACTGCGCGGGCGGGACGCGCGCGGCGATCGCCGCATCCCTGCTCGACGCCGAGGGCCGTGCGGTCGTCGCCGCACTCGCCGCCCTCGCCGCGGTGCGCATGCTGCGGCGCTCCGGCGGCGCGGCGGGCATGCACTGGGCGGTGGCGGCCCCGTTCACCGGCGCCGCGATCCCGGGTGCGTGGGACGTCAGGCGGCTGGCGGCACGGGAGGCCGGGGGCGGCCTGCAACGGCTGTTCGCCTGGGAGCTGCTCGGGGTCGCCGCGTTCACGCTGGCCGACGCGCTGACGTAACGGCGGCGGCGCCGCTCAGGCCAGGGAGAGGAACAGCTTCTCCAGACGGGCCCGCATCCGGTCCCGGTCCACCACCGCCCGGTCGCCGTCGGCCATGCACTGCTGGAGGCCCGTCGCGATGATGGCGAAACCGGCCCGGTCCAGGGCGCGGGAGACGGCCGCCAGCTGCGTGATCACGTCCTCGCAGTCCCGGCCCTCCTCGATCATCCTGACGATCCCGGCGATCTGGCCCTGAGCCCGCTTCAGCCGGTTGAGCACCGACTTCAGCTCGTCGGCCGCCATGTCCAGCTCCACGGTTCCTCCCACGTGCACGGCCTCGGGTACGGCCTCGGTCAGGGTTATACCCCCAGGGGTATATTCTACCCCGTTCGGCGACCCGTACGGCGTACACCCGCTTGTGGGGCCCCGCAGGCCGGGTGAGGGTGGCGGTGCCCGGGCCCCGCAGGGCCGGGCACCGCCGCGAGGGAGACCGACATGCCGCAGGACACGGAGATCAAGCCCGCCGAACAGACCATCGCCCGGGCCCACCAGGCGGTCCGGCGCGACTACCCCTTTGACGACACCCAGGACCTGGAGGACGCCCGGCGCGGCTTCATGGGCACCGCGCAGGACCCGGTGATCCGCGACGCCACCGGCAGCGCCGTCTGGGACCTGGAAGCCTACGGGTTCCTCGACCAGGAGTGCCCGGACACCGCCAACCCGAGCCTCTGGCGGCAGAGCCGGCTCTGCTCCGAGCACGGGCTCTTCGAGGTCACCGAGGGCATCTACCAGGTACGCGGCTTCGACCTGTCCAACATGACGATCGTCGAGGGCGAACGGGGTGTCTTCGTCATCGACCCACTGGTGTGCGCCGAGACGGCCGCCGCCGGCCTCGCCCTCTACCGCAGCCACCGGGGGGACCGGCCGGTCACGGGCGTGCTGTACACCCACAGCCACGCGGACCACTTCGGCGGGGTGCGCGGGGTGCTGACGGACGAGGACGTGGCGGGCGGTGTGCCTGTCCTCGCCCCGCAGGGGTTCCTGGAACACGCTGTCAGCGAGAACGTCTACGCGGGCACTGCGATGAACCGTCGCGCGGCCTATATGTTCGGTGCCGCGCTGCCCAAGGGCGCGCAGGGCCAGATCGGTGCGGGGCTGGGGCAGACCCTCTCGACCGGTGTCGTCGGGCTGATTCACCCGACGGTGGACATCACCCGCACCGGCCAGGAGGAGACCGTCGACGGCATCCGCATGGTCTTCCAGCTCACCCCCGGCACCGAGGCGCCGGCTGAGCTGAACATCCACTTCCCCGACTTCTCCGCCCTGTGCATGGCGGAGAACGCCACGCACAACCTGCACAATCTGCTGACCCTGCGCGGAGCCGTGGTCCGCGACCCGCACGTGTGGTCCCGCTACCTCACCGAGTCGATCGATCTCTTCGGCGGGCTGTCGGACCTCGCCTTCGCTTCCCACCACTGGCCGGTCTGGGGCCGCGAGCGCGTGATCGCCTTCCTCACGGAGCAGCGCGACCTGTACGCGTACCTCCACGACCAGGTCCTGCGGATGCTCAACCAGGGACTCACCGCCCCGGAGATCGCCGAGGAGATCGTGATGCCGCCGGCCCTGGAACGGGCCTGGCACACCCACGGCTACTACGGCTCCGTCAGCCACAACGCCAAGGCGATCTACCAGCGTTACCTGGGCTGGTTCGACGGCAACCCGGCGCACCTGTGGCAGCACCCGCCGACCGAGGGCGCCCAGCGGTACGTGGAGTTCATGGGCGGCGCCGAGGAAGTCCTGCGCAGGGCCCGGCAGTCCTTCGAGGACGGCGACTACCGCTGGGTGGCGGAGGTCGTGAACCACGTGGTGTTCGCGGACCCGGACAACAGGGGGGCACGCGCCCTCCAGGCAGACGCGCTGGAACAGCTCGGCTTCGGCTGCGAGAACGGGACCTGGCGCAACTTCTACCTGATGGGCGCCCTGGAACTGCGCCACGGTTCGGTCGGCACCCCCACCTCCACCGTCGCACCGGACGTCCTGGCGGCCCTCACCCTGGACCAACTGGTCGACTCGGTCGCGATCCGGGTCAACGGCCCCCGCGCCTGGGACGCGGACATCACCGTCCGCTGGGACATCGCAGGCAGCGAGCCCCTCACGATGCGGCTGCGCAACGGCGTCCTCACCCACGTCACCGGCACCGGACCCGCTGCGGGCGAGCCCGACGTCGCCTTCGCGCTGACCGAGGCGGACCTGCGGGACGTCCTGGTGGGCGCGGTGCAGCCCGGCGACCTCGCGGCCCGCCCCGGCGTCGAGGTCACCGGGGACGCCGGCCGGCTGATCGAACTGCTCGGGTATCTCGACGCCCCGGACCCGGACTTCGCCATCGTCACCCCCTGATCGGCAGACCCGCACCCACGACGACAGGAGGACCGATGGCGGTACGACACCGTTTGATCGAGGCCACGGTGGCAGATGTCTGGCGGGTCCTCGCGGACCCCTCGCTCTACAGCGACTGGGTGGTCGGGACCTCCGACTCCCGCCCCCGCCGCGGCACCTGGCCGGAGGTCGGCGCCAGCCTCACGTACACCCTGGGCATCGGCCGGTGGTCCGTGCGGGGACGGACGATCGTCCGGCGGTGCGAGGCGCCGCACGTGCTGGAGCTGGAGGCCGACAGCGGCCGGATCGGCACCGCCCGGATCGCCCTGGAAGTGCGGCAGTGGGGCGACAACGCCCTGGTCACCTTGGACGAACACCCCCTGCGCGGTCCGGCCGGGACGTTCCACAACACGGCCATCGACGCCGTGATCCAGCTCCGTCACCGCAGCGTGCTCGCGCGGCTGGCGCAGACCGTCGCCGCGGCCCCGAAGGGCGCCCGCGAAGCGGTCTGACCCCTTTCCGTGATCCCCCTGGAGGCACCGATGCCGGACGCCGTGGTCATCGGAGCGGGTCCCAACGGTCTCGTCGCGGCGAACCTGCTCGCCGCCGCCGGGTGGAGCGTCGAGGTCCTGGAGGCCCAGCCCGAGCCCGGCGGGGCGGTGCGCAGCGACCGCCGGGTGCACCCCGACTACGTCACCGACCTGTTCAGCGCGTTCTACCCGCTGGCGGCGGCCTCCCCGGTCATCGGCGGGCTCGACCTCCGGGAGGAGGGGCTGCGCTGGTCGCGCGCCCCCCGCGTCCTGGCGCACCCGCTGCCGGACGGGCGGTGCGCGGTGCTGGAGGACGACGCGCGGGACACGGCGGCGGGCCTCGACGCGTTCACCGAGGGCGACGGGGCGGCGTGGCTGGAGCTGTGCGCCACCTGGGACCGGGTGCGCCGCGACGTGCTGGGCGCCCTCTTCACGCCGTTCCCGCCGGTGCGTTCGGGCGTCCGCCTCGCCGCCCGGCTCCGGGCCGCCGACGGCCTGCGCCTGGCGCGGACCCTGCTGCTGCCCGTGCGCCGTCTGGGCGAGGAGCGGTTCGGCGGCGAGGCGGCCAGGATTCTGCTGGCGGGCACCGCACTCCACGCCGACCTCGGCCCCGAGGCGGCCGGGAGCGGCGGCTTCGGATGGCTGATGTCCATGCTCGGGCAGACCTACGGCTTCCCGGTGCCCGTCGGCGGCGCGGGCGCGCTCACGGCGGCCCTGGTACGCCGGCTCGAACGGCACGGCGGCGTGCTCCGCTGCGGGGAGCAGGTCACGGAGGTCGTCGTACGCGGCGGACGCGCCGTCGGCGTACGCACCGCGAAGGGCGAGGCCGTGCCCGCGTCGCGCGCCGTGCTCGCCGACGTGTCCGCGCCCGCGCTCTACGGCCGACTGGTCGACGCACGGCACCTGCCCGGCCGGCTCCTGGACGACCTGCGCCGCTTCCAGTGGGACTTCGCGACGTTCAAGGTGGACTGGGCGCTGAACGGCCCGGTGCCCTGGACCGCCCGCGCGGCCACCACGGCGGGCACCGTGCACCTGGCGGACGGCGTCGACGGCCTCACCCGCTTCACGGCGCAGATCGCCACGGGACAGGTGCCGGACCGGCCCTTCCTGCTCTTCGGGCAGATGAGCACCGCCGACGCCACCCGCTCACCGGCCGGCACCGAGGCCGCCTGGGCCTACACCCACGTCCCGCACCGCATCAAGGGCGACGCGGGGGAGGACGGGCTGACCGGGCGGTGGGACCGGGGCGAGCAGGAGGCCATGGCCGACCGCATGGAGCAGGAGGTGGAGCGCTGGGCCCCCGGCTTCCGCTCCCGCATCAAGGCCCGCCGCCTGCTGGCACCGCCGACCATCGAATCCATGGACGCCAACCTCTACGGGGGTGCGATCAACGGCGGGACGGCGTCGGCGCACCAGCAACTGGTGTTCCGCCCGACCCCGGGCGCCGGCCGGCCCGAGACCCCGGTCAGGGGTCTGTACCTCGCCTCGGCCTCGGCGCACCCCGGCGGCGGGGTGCACGGCGCCCCCGGCGCCAACGCGGCGCGCGCGGCGCTGCGCAGGCGTCTGCGGCGCTGAGGCGCGGGTCAGTCCCGCCGCGCGGGGCCCGCCGACCCGGCCGCCCGGCCCCCGGCCCCCAGCAGGCCCGTGGGCGTGAACTCGGAGCGGTTCAGCTCCTTGCGGGTCGCGAGGGCGACCACCCCCGGCAGCCCGGCCCGCACGGCCTGGACGCCGCGCAGCCAGCCGGGGACGTACACGGAAGGCGACCGCCGTTCGATCGCGGCGACCACGCGCCGGGCCACGTAGGGCGCCGGGTAGGTCTTCCGGGCCGGCGGGGGCATGTGGGCGCGCAGCTCCCGCAGCACCGGGTACTGGTCGGCGTCCCGGATCATGTCGGTGTCGATCCAGTTCAGGTACGCGATGCCCACGCCGACACCGCGCGGCGCCAGTTCCGCGCGCAGCGAGTGGCACAGGGCCTCCACGCCCGACTTGGAGGCGCAGTACGCGCTCATCATGGGCGCGGCCCCCATGGAGGCCAGCGAGGCGATCTGGAGGTAGTGCCCCCGGGTGTCCAGGAGCTGGGGCAGGAACGCCCGGGCGGTGACCGCGCTGCCGATCAGGTTGACCTCGATCACGCGCCGCCAGCTCGCCGGGTCGGACTCCGCGAACGGCCCGCCCTCGGCCACGCCCGCGTTGGCGACGACCACCGAGGCGGGGCCCAGCCGACGGCGTACCCCGTCGGCGACGCGGGCCATCGCCGCGTCGTCGGTGACGTCCACGTGCCAGTGCCCGGAGGGTGCGGGGAGCGTGCCGGCCACCCCGGCGAGCGCTTCCTCCTCCAGGCCGAGCAGGGCCACCCGGGCGCCCCGGGCGGCCAGCTCCCGGGCCACGGCCTTGCCCAGGCCGCGCGCCCCGCCCGTCACCACGGCCGTACGGCCGCTCAGCAGGTGCTTCCGGTCAGTCACGGGACTCCTTCGCGGTGACGGGAATGGTCGGACAGGCCCCGAGCGCCCTGTTCCGGCCATGGTCACCCGGGGCTGCCGGATGTGCGCGGCGGGAGCGGCCCCGCATGCGGCCGCGGGGGCGGGGCAGGAGGCGGGGGACCGCCGCTCGGGTCGCGGCGGGGGGCGGGCCCGGCCACGCTGGACTGGATGAGCCCGCGCCGGTGAGAAGAGGACCGCCTTCCCCCTCATGGAGGATCCGGATGACGACTACCGCCGCACCGCCCGCCGACCTGGGCAGCCTGTGGACCCTGCCCGGGGTGTACGCCCCGCAGGCCGACACCCACCTGCTGGCGCGGGCGCTCCGGGCCGAGGGCCCGGCCGCGGGCATGGACGTCCTCGACGTCTGCACGGGCAGCGGCGCACTGGCCCTGCTGGCGGCGCGGGGCGGGGCCCGGGTCTGGGCGATCGACATCTCCCGGCGGGCCGTCCTGACCGCCCGCCTGAACGCCGCCCGCGCCGGCCACCGCGTCCGGGTGCTGCGCGGCGACCTCACCGGCCCCGTGGGCGGCCGGCGCTTCCACCTGATCGTGAGCAACCCCCCGTACGTCCCCGCCCCGCACACCCGCCGCGCCCGCGCCCACGGCCCCGAGGTCGCCTGGGACGCCGGGCGCGGCGGCCGGCAGGCCCTGGACCGGATCTGCGCCCACGCCCACGACGCCCTCCACCCGAACGGCGTGCTGCTCCTCGTCCACTCCGGGCTGTGCGGCGTGGAGGAGACCCTCGCCCGGCTGACCGCGAGCGGCCTGCGCGCCGCGGTGACGAGCCGGGCCTCCGTACCCTTCGGGCCGGTCATGACCGAGCGGCTGCCGTGGCTCCGCGCACAGGGACTGCTCGGCCCTCACGACGACACCGAGGAACTGGTGGTCATCCGTGCCGAACGCCCCTGAACCCCGCCGCCTCTCCATCGAGCCGGGCGGCCCCGTGCTGATCGAGGGGCCGGTCGAGATCGTCCGGGAGGACGGCTCGACCGTCACCTCCGACCGCTTCGTCGTGGCCGTCTGCACCTGCCGCCGGAGCCGGATGTACCCCTGGTGCGACACCAGCCACCGCCGTCACCGGCGGCCCGTCAGCCCTCCGCCGGGTGAAGGCGGACCGGAAGGGCCTGGTGGCCGTTGCTGATCAGCGACGGGAGCGGCAGGAGGTCCTCGGCGGGGACCGCGAGACGGATCTCGGGGAAGCGCTCGAAGAGCTGACGCAGGGCGGCGGCGATCTCCAGGCGGGCCAGCGGGGCGCCGAGGCAGAAGTGGACGCCGTGGCCGAACGCCAGGTGGTCCTTGGCGGTGCGGGTCACGTCGAAGTCGTCGGCGGTCTCGCCGTGCCAGTCGGGGTGGCGGTTGGCGGGGGCGAAGGAGACCAGGATCGCCTCGCCCCGGGCGATCTTCCGCCCGTCGGGCAGGGGGATGTCCGAGACGGCGAAGCGCATCGGGATGTGCTTGACCGCGGGCTCGTGGCGCAGAGTCTCCTCGACCACGTCGTTCCAGTCGGCGCGGCCCTCGCGGAGATGGGCGAGCTGTTCCGGGTGGGTCAGCAGTGCGGTGATCGCCTGGTCGATCACGTTGACCGTGGTGTCGTAACCGGCGGAGATCATCAGGAGCAGCGTGTCGCGCAGCTCCTCCTCGCTGAGGCGTCCGCCGTCGCCCTCGTCGTCGCGGGTGGCGAGCAGGAGCGAGGTCATGTCGTTGCCCGGCCGGTCCCGCTTGGAGGCGATGAGCCGGCCGAGCGCCTCGTACAGGGCGGCCGTGTTGGCGGTGGCCTCCTCGACGGTGAGGGTGGTGTCGAAGACGCCGTCGACCGTGGAGCGGAAGCCGTCGAGCTGGTCCTCGGGGACGCCCATGAGCCGGCCGATCACCGCGATCGGCAGCGGGTGGGCGAGCTCGGTGCGGAGGTCGACCGGTTCGCCGGCGGGCCGGTCGGCGAGGCCGTCGAGGAGTTCGGAGACGATCTTCTCCACCGAGACGCGCAGGTCCTGGACGCGGCGGGCGCTGAACGCCGGGGCGATCATCCGGCGCAGCCGCCGGTGGTCGCCGCCGTACGCGGTGAACATGTTGTTCACCGCCACCCACAGGGCGAGCGGCCAGGTGGCCACCGTCTCGGCGAACGCCGGCCAGTGCGCCCGGGCGTCCTTCGAGACCTGGGAGCTGGTCAGGAGCTCCTTCAGGAGGACCGGGTCGCTGACGGACCACGCGGTGACCCCGAGGACGTCGACGCGGGTGGCGGGACCGCGCTCGCGCAGCGCCCGGTACTCCGCGTGGCGGTCGGTGCCCGCGGGGTCGAGGACGAGGATCGGCTGCTCGGACATGGGACTCCTTCAGTGGGAGGCGTGGAAGACGATGGGGAGCGATTCCAGCGCGCGGTGGAACGGGCCCGGGCGCCTGCGCAGTTCCGCGGCCGGGACCGCGAGGTCCATCTCGGGCAGGGCGTCGAGCAGACAGGTGACCGCGGTCTCCGCGATCAGGTACGCGTGCGAGCGCGCCGGGCAGGTGTGCGGGCCGATGCTCCACGCCAGGTGGGCCCGGTTGCCCGCGATGCCGCCGGACGCCCGCGCGATCGCCGGGTCGTTGTTGCAGCCGGCCATCGAGATCATGACCGGCTGGTGGGCGGGGAGCAGCACCCCGTCGATGTCCGCCGGGTAGGGCGGGTAGGTGATGCAGTAGTTCGCCATCGGCGGGTCGGTGTAGAGGACGGTGTCGAGCGCGTCCCGCACGGTGGAGTGCCCGGCGTGCAGCCCGGCGGAGAACTCCTCGTCGGTGAGGATCTTCAGCTGGGTGTTGGCGATGAGATTGGTCAGCGGCTCGATGCCCGCCCCGTACAGCGTGACCAGTTGGTGGCCCATCTCCTCGTCGGTCAGCTGCGCCGCGTGGCCGAGCAGCCGGGAGGTGATGTCGTCGGCGGGGTGGCGCCGGCGCAGTTCGACCAGGTCGGCGACCGCCTGGCCCAGGATCTCGTTGCCCCGCTGGGCGTCCGTGGCCTCGAAGATCCGGGACATCCCGTCGGCGATGCGCGCCCCGATCTCGTCGGGGCAGCCGAGCAGGGAGCTCAGGACGCGGAAGGCGATCGGCCACGCGTACTGGGTGAGCACATCGGCCCGGCCCGCCGTGATGAAGTCCGCGATCGCGGCCGCGGCCAGCTCCTCCACCCGGGCCCGCAGCTCGTGCTGGTCCACGGCGTCGATCGCGGTGGTGTTGGCGGTCCGGTAGCGGGCGTGCGCGGTGCCGCTGCTGCGCAGGGCGTTGGGCCGCCACTCCATCATCGGCCGCACCGGGCAGGAGGCCGGCACCCGCTCCTGCCAGACGCGCGGGTCGTGCGGGAAGTACAGGGGGTCGTTGAGGATGCGCCGGGCCTGGAAGTACCCGATCACCAGGGTCGCCGGGATGCCCGGGGACAGCTCGACGGGCACCAGCGGCCCGTACGCCGCCCGCATCCGCTCGTGCGCGGCGTGCGGGTCGGCGGCGTAGGCCGGGTCGTAGAGCGCGACCCGGCCCGACGGGGCCGACGGCAGGGTGGTGGTGGGGGACGTCATGGCGTGGGCTCCAGGGAGAGGGCCGAACGTTGCGCGGCGAGGTGTTCCGTGAGCGTGATCAGGGCGTACACGCAGGAGGTGCGGTCACGGGCGTCGCAGGTGGTCAGGGGCGTCTCCGGGTCCAGCGCCAGGGCCTCGCGGATCTCGTCCAGGCCGTACCCGGGCGCGTCCGGGAACACGTTGATCGCGACCGCGTACGGGATGCCCTGGTCCTCCAGCAGCCCCAGCGCCTCGTGGCTCGCGTCCAGGTCGCGCGTGTCGGCCAGCACCAGGCAGCCGAGCGCGCCGTGGGCCAGGTCCTCCCACACCGGCTGGAACCGCACCTGGCCGGGCAGGCCGAACAGGTAGAGGGCGAGCGCGCCGCGGGCCAGGTGGATGCGGCCGAAGTCCATGCCCACGGTCGTCGTGGTCTTGTCCGGCACCCCGCGCAGATCGTCCACGCCGGCGCTGTCCTCCGTGATCGGCTCCTCCATCCGCAGCGGCCGGACCTCCGAGACGCTGCCGATGAAGGTCGTCTTGCCGACGCCGAAGCCACCGGCGATCACGATCTTGGCGGACTGGGTCACCGTGGCCGGCACGTACGAGACGCCGTTCGAGGCGTCAGACCAGTTCTCGGAGTCCATCGAGCACCTTCTGGAGGATGTCGTTTCGGGGCTGGTCACCCGCGGCGGGTGCGGGGCCGGCCAGATGGCCGCTGTCCATCAGGGAGGACACGATGATCCGGACGGTGGAGGGCGGCAGCTGGAGCGCGGCGGCGATGTCGGCGACCGCCAGACCGCCCCGGCCCACCGCGAACAGGCTCATCACCCGCCGCGCGTCGGGCCCCAGCTCACCGGCCGGGCCCGGCGCGGCGACGACCACGCTCTCCAGGCGTACATCCCGGTCCGGGCGGACCCGCCCGCCGGTACGGACGTAGGGCCTGACCATGTCCGGATCGTGCCGGGGGCCGCTCATGCGGCGGGGCCCCCGTCCGGCCGGAGTACCGGGGTGCGCTCCCTCGTGCCCAGCTGTTCGCCCAGGCGGACGACGAGCAGGGCCATGTGGTGGCTGATCAGGCCGACGTCCGCGTGCGGACCCGTCGTCACGACGGACAGCATGGTGTGGTTCCCGGCCGCGGTCGTCAGCCCGATGGCCGACACGGACTCGATCAGCTGCTGGCGCACCCCCTGCCCGCCGGTGAACTCGTCCCAGGCCCGGCCCGACGCGCGCAGCGACGCGGTCAGGGCGGCCAGCTTCTCGCCGTCCTCCTGGCTGATGGTGCGCGTCCGCGCCTTCAGCAGTCCGTCGCCGCTCATCAGCACGGCGTACCGGACGCCCTCCACCGTTCCGAGCTGCTCGTCCAGCAGCCAGCCCAGGGTGTTCGCGTGCGTGTCCGACATGATCAACGTCCTTCGTCCGTACGGGGGGTGTTCTGGTCGTCCCGGCTGCGGCGGCTGCCCGCCATCCAGGCGGCGGCCACCGCGGGCCTGCCCGGCTCGACCTCGGGTTCGGGGCCCGGCCGCGCTGCGGTGGCGGGCCGCGTCCCGCGGCGGCGGACGGTGAGCCCGCCGGCCGTGGTCGCCGGGGCGGGAGCCGGACCGGGGGCCGGACCGGGCGCGGGTTCCGGCTCGGGGGCAGCCAGGGGGGCGGTGGCCTTCCGGGCCGTCGGCAGCGACTGCGCGGCCGCCGGCCGGGACGGCCCCGGCGTCGTCAGCAGCTCCTGCGGCAGCACGATGATCGCGCGGGTGCCCCCGTACAGGTTCGGCGCGGTCAGCTCGACGCGGAAGCCGTACTGGTGGGCCAGGACCGAGGCCACCCGCAGACCCGTCTGCGGGTAGGCGCCGAGCCGTGTGATGTCGTCCCGCTGCTCGCCGGACATCACCTCGCGGGCCCAGGTCAGCCGCTCGTCCTCCATCCGGAGACCGGCGTCGTCCACGACGAGGAACGCCGCGTTCGCCCCGTGCTCCAGCGAGACGTGCACCAGGGCGTTGGGCGGCGAGTAGCGCAGGGCGTTGTCCAGCAGCACCGCCAGGGTGTGGACGACCGCCTCCACGGACCGGCTGCGCACCGCGAAGGACTCCAGATCCGTGTGCCGGACGCGCTGGTAGCCCTCGACCCGGCCCATGGCGGTGCGCACCACATCGGTCAGCGTCGTCGCGGGCCAGCGCCGCGACAGTTTGTCCCCGGCCAGGACCCCGTAGCCGGACGCGGTGAGCAGCATCTGCTGCGCCAGGTGGTCCATCTCGACCAGCGTCGCGTACGCGTCGTCCGACACGTGGCGCCGTACCCCGGCGCTGATCGTGCTGCTCAGCTTCGCCGCGCGGTGCACGGTACTGGACGCGAAGGCGCGTACCGCCGCCCGAGCCGTGTCCACCGACTCCTGGCGGACCCGGGCCACCTGACGTTCCGTCTCCACCCTTGCCTGGGCGAGCTGTTCCTCGGCGGCGTTCTGCGTGAGGCGGGCCGTCATGGTGATCGCGGAGCGCACCTGATCGGCCAGCGCAGTCAGCCCGTTGGCGAGCTGGGTGTGGGCCAGCTGGGGCGGGATGGCCGAATCCAGTGGGTAGGGGCGACCGCTCCGCGCCTCGGCGGCTGCGGCCTGGACGACGCTCTGGGCGATGTGCGCCACGTACTGCTCGGCCGCCCGGATCTGCTGAGTCAACTGATCGCGCTGTGACCGGATTTCGTCGGCCCGGCGCTTCTCGGCGCGGGCCCGGCGCAGGAACCACAGCGAGGCGCAGGCCCCCGCCGCCAGCGCGAGCAGGATCACTATCGGTTCAGTCATGGGGTCCTCGCGGAGATCATGGGGGGCGGTTCCACCGGCCGCGCGGGCGCCGGAGCCCGCGCGGTCAGCTGAGGCGGGGGGAGGCGAGGCGTCTTCGGAGCGCGTCGCGGCCGGTGCCGAAACCGGCCGCCGGGCGGGCCGCTGAGCAGGTGACCGGCGATGGGGACATGACAGAACAGTAATCAGAAATGACCAAGGCACGTGCAGAAAGAGATTGTTGACGATGTATCGGTGGCCGAAAAGTGGAACCACCTGGCCGCTGGCGCGCCGAACGCCCCTCGTAGGATTCGGTGCGGGCCCGCGACCGCCGAGGTGCGGGCCGACCAGCGCCCGCGCGAGCGTACGTCCGCGCCGGGGCCCCGGCGGGGGAGTGGCCGGGCGGACGGCCGGAACATCGAGCCGGGACATCAAGTGAGTGGAGAGCCAGTCATGCGTGGAGGCAGCATCGCCGTGGTCGGCGGGAGCATAGCGGGGTGTGCCGCGGCCCTGGCCGTGTCGCGCGCCGGAGCGGACCGCGTCACCGTCTTCGAGCGCGCCGACGCCGAACTCCGGGACCGGGGCGTCGGAATCGCCCTCCAGAGCGACCGCTACGAGGAGCTGAGAGAGGCCGGATACGTCGCCCCCGAGATGCCCTGGGCGCCGCTGACCCGGCGGGTGTGGAGCGTACGGGACGGAGACGCGCCGCACGGCCGGGGCTTCGGGCGGCAGCCGTTCCCCTTCCGCGCCTACAACTGGGGCTCGCTGTGGAGCGAGCTGCGCAGCCGGGTGCCCGAGGGCGTCGACTACCGCTCCGGAGCCGTCGTCACCGCCGTGGAGCCGGGCGACGACGGGGTGACGCTGCGGCTCGCCGACGGCCACGAGGAACGCTTCGACCTCGTCATCGGCGCCGACGGCTACCGCTCCGTGGTCCGCGAGGCCATGTTCCCCGGCATCAGCCCCGAGTACGCCGGATACATCGGCTGGCGCGGCGCCTCCGAGGACGTCGAGGGGCTGCCCTCGGACGGGCTCGACGCCCACAACATCGTCTTCCCCGGCGGCCACTGCATGATCTACCGCATCCCGGACGGCACCGGCGGCCACCGCCTCAACTGGGTGCTCTACACCACGCCCCCGCAGACCGACGGCCTCCACCCGGACCTGCGCACCCCCACCTCACTCCCGCCCGGCCGCCTCAACGCCGAGCTGACCGACTGGCTGCGCGCCCTCGTCGCCGGCAACTTCCCGCCCTTCTGGGCCGACAAGGTGCTCGGCACGCCCGCCGAGACCACGTTCATCCAGCCCATCTACGACCTGGTCGTCCCGCACTACACTTCGGGCCGCATGGCACTCGTCGGCGACGCCGCCAGCGTCGCCCGCCCGCACGTCGGCGCCGGAAGCGTGAAGGCGCTCCAGGACGCGACCGCGCTGGAGGCGGCCTGGACCGCCGGGGACAGCTGGAAGGACGTGCTGGACCGGTACGACGCCGGGCGCGGCCCGGTCGGCTCCGCCATGGTGGCCCTCGCCCGCCGCATGGGCAGCACCCAGGTCGAGAACACCCCGGACTGGCCGGCCATGCACCAGACCGGGTTCGACGCCTGGTGGCAGGACCAGAACAGCGGCTCCGACCGCAGCAGCGGCTTCGGCGGCCACAGCCTGAAGGCGAACTGACCACGGGCGCGAGGGGGCACCGCCCCCTCGCGCCCGTCAGGACGCCGCGGGTGCGAGCTCCAGCGCCGCGTGCAGGGCCGTCGGGTCCTTGCGGGCCTCCGCCCCGTCCAGTCGCAGCGCCACCCGGCCCGACGTCAGGACCGTGAGCGTGTCCGCGCACCCGGCCGCCGTCGCCGGACTCGGCGACACCAGGAGCACGGCGATGCCCTCGGCGGCCAGCGTCGTCACCAGGTCGTGCACCTGACGGACCAGGGCCGGGGCCAGCCCCTCCGTCGGCTCGTCCAGCAGCAGCACGCTCGGCGAACCGAGCAGCGCCCGGGCCAGGGCCAGCATCTGCTGCTCCCCGCCCGACAGGTCCGTGCCCCGGTTGCCCCGGCGCTCACCCAGCCTCGGCAGCAGATCGAGGACCCGCTCGGGCGTCCACACACTCGGCCGCGAGGCGTCGCCCCGGCGCGGCGGACGGTGCGCAAGGCGCAGGTGCTCCGCGACGCTGAGGTTCGCGAAGACCCGGCGGCCCTGCGGCACGAGACCGATCCCGGCGCGGGCGATCCGGTGCGCCGGCTGCCCCGTCAGGTCCCGGCCGGCCAGCCGTACGGTGCCCGCGTCCGGGCGCATCAGACCGGCGACGGTGTGGACGAGCGTCGTCTTCCCCGCGCCGTTGTGGCCGACGACGGCGTGCACCGTACCGGCGGGCACGGACAGGTCGAGGCCGTGGAGGACCGTGCCGCCGTGGTAGCCCGCGGTCAGGCCCGTGAGTTCGAGCATCGGGGTCGGTCATCCTCTCGTTTCGGGGCTGCGGGCGACGAGGTCCGGCGCCTCACCGGACACCGGCGCCGTGTTCTGATACGCGTCGCGCACCTCCGGGTGGGCGAGCGCCTCCCCGGTCGGACCGGTCACCAGCACCCGGCCGGCCGCCAGCACGGTGACCGATGTGGCGACCTGGGCGACGACCTCGACGTGGTGCTCGACCAGCACGACCGCCACGCTCTCGGGCAACGCCCCGAGGATGTCGAGCAGTCGGCCGATGTCGGCGTCGGTCAGCCCGGCCGCCGGCTCGTCCAGGAGCAGCAGGCGCGGATCGCCCGCCAGGGCCGCGGCCAGGTCGAGCATGCGGCGCTGCCCGTGCGAGAGCTCGGAGGCCGGCCGGTGCGCCAGGTGCGCGAGCCCCACGGTCTCCAGGTGCCGCCCCGCCGATTCGGTGTGCAGCCGGTAGCGGGACGGGCTGCGCCAGGCGCCCCGGCGCTTCGGATGGTGCGCCCAGCCGGCCAGCACGATGTTGTCCAGCACCGTCAGCTCCCCGATGACGGACGGCTGCTGGAAGCTGCGCGCGATGCCCAGCCGGCTGCGCTTCGCGGTGGACGCCCGGGTGACGTCCGCACCGTTCAGCGCGATCGTGCCCCGGTCGGGCCGGTCGGTGCCGGCGATGAGGTTGAGCAGGGTCGTCTTGCCGGCGCCGTTGGGGCCGATCACGGCGTGCCGGGCGCCCGGGGGCAGCCGCAGCGCGACGTCGTCCACGGCGGTGAGGCTGCCGTACCTGCGGGTGAGGTGGTCGAGGTCCAGCACCGGGGCCGGCTGTCCGGCCTCGGGTGCGGGGGTCGTTCCGGTTGCGGGCGTCATGGCGAGACCTTCCCGGCGGGGGGCACGGTGGGGGCGGCGGAAGCGGGGCGGCCGACGACGGTGCGCAGACCGGCCAGACCGCGCGGCAGCAGGTACACGGCGGCGATGAACAGCGCCCCGAGCAGCAGCGGCCCATGGCCCGGCCAGGAGCCGGCCACCCAGTCCCGGGTGAACACGATCAGCCCGGCGCCGAGCAGGGCGCCGATGACCGACGTCGTACCGCCGATGACGACCGCGAGGAGCGCGAACGCGGCGATCTCGAAGCCCACGTCGGCGGGGGAGAGGTACTGCTGCACGGTGACCATCAGCGAGCCGCCCACCCCGGCCAGCGCACCGGCGCAGACGTGGGCCACCAGCAGATAGCGCCCCACGGGGTGCCCGGACGCGCGCATCCGCGCCTCGGCGCCCCGGGTCCCGGTCAGCAGCTTGCCGGCCGGGGAGCGCAGCACCAGCAGGGTGAGCGCGACGGCGACGACCGCGACGACCGCCGCGTACACGTACAGCTCGCGCTCCTCGGTCATGCCCTCGCCGCCCCACAGCGCCCGGGTGGCCGGGAAGCCGACCAGCCCGTCGGCGCCGCCGGTCACGGACTTGACCTGGTTGATCACGGCACTCGTCAGCTCGCCGACGGCCAGCGTGATCATCAGCACGGTCGTGCCCCGGGCCCGGATCACCGCGGGTCCGGTCACCGCCGAGAAGACGGCGGCCGCGAGCGCCGACAGCACGATCTGGACCGGGCCCACCGTCCACCCGGCGTCGGCCAGGTTGGCGGTGGCGTACGCGCCGACGGCGAACGGGGCGGTCTGCCCGAGCGTGGGCAGACCGGCGTACCCGGTCAGGACGGTGACGCTGACCGCGAGCAGCCCGAGCGCCAGGGCGGACCCGGCGAGCGAGATGCTGTACGAGTCGAGCATCCCCGGGAGCGCGAACAGGACGGCGAGCAGGACGAGCAGCGGGACGGCCTGCCGCCACCCGGCCGCGTGCAGCCAGGCCCGTAGGGCATGTTTCGAAAGTAGCGCCGTCCGCCCGTAGGGCGGGTCCGGCGGCGTCTGGTGCGTGCGATCGCAAGGCGGAGGGTCGCCCCGATACTGGGTGTATCGGGGTGGTCCCGACAACGCGGCGAGCAATGGGGCCTCCCCTGCTCGAACGGAGTTGAGAGCTTGGGGAAGTGCCAGGCGTCGCCGGACAGGCGGGACTTTCGAAACACGCCCTAGCCACCCCGGGACCGCCGGAGCGGGGGTTGCCGCGCGCGGCCGGTTCTCCCACCGGGCGGCGAGGAGCCGGCGCAGCCGGGAGACCGGATCGGAGGAGGGGCCCCGCTCCTCGTGCGCCTCCGGCTCCGCGAACCGGGAGCGGAACACCAGGACCGCCGCCATCGCGGCGAACAGCAGGTACGGCGCCAGGTCCGGGAGCACCGAGACGCCCAGGGTCTGGACCTCGCCCACGGCGACCGCCGCGGCGAACGTCGCCCACAGCGAGCGCAGCCCGCCGAGGACGACGACCACCAGGGAGAGCATCAGCACGTTCTCGGAGGTGCCGGGCCCGGGGCCGATGATCGGCGCCCCGAGCACGCCCGCCGCACCGGCCAGCGCACCCGCCGCCGCGAGCACCCCGGTGTGCACGGCCCGGGGGCTGTGGCCGGTGGCGGCGAGCATCTGGGGGTCGTCCGCCGACGCGCGTACCGCAGCGCCCACCCGGGTCCGGGTGAGCACCCACGTACCGAAGGCCGCCAGGACGACGGCCATGGCGATGAAGCAGAGCCGGTAGGCGGGGTAGCGGTGGCCCAGCAGGTGGACCGAGGAGTCGAGCGCGCCGGGGACGCGCACCGGCAGTTCGTCCGCGCCGAAGAACTGGATCAGCAGGTCCCCGCCGACGAGGGCGATTCCGAACGTCAGCAGGGCCTGGGCCAGATGCCCACGCCGGGCGAGCGGAACCGTGGCGGCGGAGAGCCCCGCCCCGGCGAGGGCCGCGGCCGCCGTTCCGGCGGCGAGCCCGAGGGCGAGGCCGCCCCATGTTCCGTCGCTCAGCTCGGCGCCGGTGTAGGCGCCGATCGCGTACAGCATGCCGTGCGAGAGGTTCAGTACGCCGGCCGTGCCGAACGCGAGACTCAGGCCGGCGGCGACCACGAACAGCAGCAGCCCGTAGGCCACGCCGTCCACCGCCGGCACGAGGTGGGCATCGAGCAGATCCATGTCAGCCGCCGAGTGTCGCCAGGTCCTGGACCATGACGTTGGACAGCTGGTTGCCGTCCGGGCGCACCTGGCGCAGGTACCACGTCTGCACCGGCGCGTGCGCCTTCTTGCTGAACTCCCAGTTGCCGCGCGGGCTGTCGATCTGGCCCAGGCTCGCGATGGCCTTGTTGATCGTCTCCGAGGTCACGTCACCCTTCTTCGCGGCGTCCGCGATCGCCTTGTCGAGCACGGCGGCCGCGTCGTAGGACGACATGGCGTACGTGGTCGGCTGGGTGTCGTGCTCGGCGGTCCAGTCGGCGGCGAACTTGCGGTTGGCCGCGTTGTCGAGGTCCGGCGCGTAGTTCAGGACGGAGTAGATGTCCTTGGCGGCCTGGCCCTCGGCCTGGAGCACGCTGCCCTCGGTGACGAAGGCGGTGTACAGCGGCAGGTCGGCGACGTCGGACTGCGCGTACTGCTTGGCGAAGTCGATCGCGGCCTTGCCGGCGTAGAAGCAGTAGACCGCCTTGGCGTCGGTCTTGGCGATCTCCGCGAAGTACGGCATGAAGTTGGTCGTCTTCGGGAACGGCGTCCACTTGGTCTTGCCGTCCGGGTTGGCCAGCTTGCCGCCGACGCGCTTGAACTCGTCGGTGAACCCGCGCAGTTCGTCGTAGCCGCCCTGGTAGTCCGGTCCGATCGCGTAGACCGGGCCGTTCACCTTCTCCTTGACGTACGGGGCGATGGCCTTGCCCGGCTCGTCGGACATGAAGCTCGTCGTCCACACGTACTCGGGGTCCTTGACCTCGGGACGGGCGTTGGAGCCGAGGAAGGGGATCTTCGCCTGGCCGACCAGCGGCAGCACCGCGTTGACCGAGCCACCGCTGACCAGACCGGTCAGCACGTCGACCTTGTCCTTCTTGACCAGCTTGGTGGCGGCCGGAACGGCGGTCGGCGGGCCGTCGCCCTCATCGGCCACGATGAGCTCGACCTTGCGCCCGCCCAGCTTGTTGTCGTGCGTCTTCAGGTACAGCTGGAAGCCGTCGCGCAGGTCGGTGCCGACCGGCTTGTAGGTGCCGGAAAGCGAGGCGACCAGGCCGACCTTGACGGTCTCGTCGCCGGAACCGCTGTCGCTGCTGCAACCGGTGACGGCGGCCAGGCCGAGGGCCAGGGCGGCGGCGCCGACGGGCCGGACGAGTCTGCGGTGGCGGGTGCGGCGGGGTATGTCGAAGAACATGAGTGCTCTCATCGGGGGAGTGGTTGGGCAACGGTGTGACCCGACCGCGGGGCGTGGGCTCCGCGGACGGGTCGGTGTGCGGCCGTGGGGGACGGCCGGGTCAGTGCGTGGGGGAGGCGTGCGGGGAACGGACCTGGGGGGACAGCGAGTCGCCGACCTGGTTGATCAGCTCGGACATCATGTAGCTGACCTCGCCGATGTCCGCGTCCCTGGTGGTCATCACCAGGAGCGAGGCACCGCTGGAGACGGCCATGGAGAACATGTAGCCGCCCTCCATCGCGGTGAGGCTGTGCTCCACCGGGTCGGTGTCGGTCAGCTGGGCGGCCGCGGACAGCAGGTTCACGACGCCGGAGGCGATGGCGGCCAGCCGGTCGGCGTCGTCGCGCTCCACGCCGGTGTACGCGAGCGCGAGTCCGTCCACGGACACGGCTATCGCCTGGGTGACTTCCGGGATGCGTCCGGCGAAGTCGCTCAGGATCCAGCTCAGGTCGGTGGGTGAGGTCATTTCTTGGTCCGTTCGGTGTCGTCGTTGGTGGCGGGACGCCCGCGGGGGTTCGTGCTCCGGCTGATGCCCTGGGCGTAGGCCGCCAGGACGTCGGATACCTGCCGGGAGTCCCGGCGGCGGGGGGTCGGCCGCGACGCACCGGCGCCGGACCGCTGCTCGGTACCGGCCCGCTTCTCCCGCGCCGGCCACTGCTGGGGCGCGGTGCGCTTGCGGACCGGCAGGCCGGACGCGCTGACGCCCGCGATGCGCGAGGCCGGCTCGTCGTGCACGGGATGCGGGGCGGGCGCGTCGGCGACGTCCGTACGGGCCGGGGCCTCGTGCTCCTCGCGCGTGCCCGGGTCCGCCGGGGCGCCCGCACGGGCGCCGATGCCCGCGCCGACCGGGCGGCCGGCCCGTCCGCGTACGTGGTCCGGCTTGCGGCGGGTGACGACCGTACGGGGCGACTCGAAGCCGTTCTCCGTCGGCAGGGCCGGTTCCTCGGACACCTCGGCCAGCACGTCCTTGGGCAGGGTGACCTCGGCGATGGTGCCGGGCCCCGAGGAGTCGCGCAGCTCGACAACGATGCCGTGGCGGGCGGCGAGGCGCGCCACCACGTGCAGACCCATGGACCGCACGTCACCGATGCCCGACTTCGGCTCGCGCAGCCCGGCGTTGAGCGCGGCACGGCGGTCCGCCGCGATGCCCACGCCCTCGTCCACGATCTGGACGACGGCCCGGTCCCACAGCCGCCAGACGGCGACCCCGACCTGGGCGTCGGGCGGGGAGAAGCGGGTGGCGTTGTCGAGGAGTTCCGCCAGGATGTGCGCGACGTCGTGCACGGCGCGGGCGGCGATGCCGATGCCCGCCTCGATCGCGCCGAGGGACACCCGGTCGAAACGCTCGATCTGCTGGGCCGCCGCCACGATGACGGTGGAGCAGCCGATGTCGGCGGACCGCACCCGGGCGTTGCCGTAACCGCCCAGCACCAGCAGGTTGTTGGTGTTGCGCTCCATGCGGATCGCGAGGTGGTCGAGGGCGAAGAGCGTCTTCATGCGCTCCGGGTCGGCCTCGTCGCGCTGCACCGTGTCCAGCTCGGACACCATGACACTGGTCAGCTGGGCGCCGCGGCGGGCGACCCGGACCAGGGTCTCGGCGAACTGCTCGTGCACCCGGGCCTGTTCGGCGGCGAGGCGCACGGCCTCGTGGTGCACGGCGTTGAACGCCTCGCCGACCTCGCCGATCTCGTCGCCGCTCGTGGTGGTGACGGGGTTGCCGGTGCGTTCGGCGACCTCCTCGGGCGTGGCACCGCTCAGCGCGCCGGGCTGGGACAGCTCGCTCATGACGGCGGGCAGCCGGACGTGGGCCACCTCGTGCGCGGCGTTGCGCAGGTCGCGCAGACGGCGGATCATGACCCGGCCGAGGCGGACGGCGACGAGGACGACGCCGACGAGGGTCAGCAGCACGAGGGCGACCTCGCCCCCGGCGGTCCACAGCAGCCTGGTGCGCTCCGCGTCGACGGTGGCGGCGACGGATTCGTCGATCCGCTCCTCCACCTGGTGCAGCAGGGTCTGCCGGTCGTCGGACGCCTTCTGCCATTCCTCGGGCGTCACGCCGATCGGCTTGCTGGTGTCCGTGCGCCCGATCCGGTCCTCGAGTTTGCGGGACTCCAGGGCCTTCGGTCCGGAGAGGGTGCGCTCCAGCCAGGTCCGCCACTCGCTCGGGCCGAGGCTGAACAGCACGCCCGTCGACTCGGTGTAGCCGAGCCGGCTGGCGTCGAAGGTGCGCTGGGAGGCCGCGGTGAAGCCACCGGCGGCCTGCGCCCTCATGACGGTGATCTGCTGCTGCGCGGTGTGCTCGGCGGCCTCGGACAGCGCCGCGGCCGCGCGGATGCGGTCGGCGATGTCGGCGTCGACGCCGTCGGCCTGCGCGATGCCGTCGCGGTAGCCGTTGAGGTCGGCGATCACGATCCGGTAGCCGAAGGCGAGCGCGGAGATGGTGGTGCTGCCGGAGCGGACCTGGGCGCGCAGGGCGGGGAGTTCGTCGATGAAGCGGTCGATGCGGGCCAGTGCCTCCCGGGCGCTTCCGGGTACCTCGGAGAGCCCGCCGGCGCGGCTCTTGAAGGCGGCGATGCTCTTGTCGGTCGCGTCGGAACTCGCCTGGAAGGCCGACGAGTCCCCCTGATCCGAGACCAGGGCGGTGGCCGCCGCGCGCTCACGCTGCAACTGGTGGGTTAAATCAGCTGCGCCGGCGGCGACGTCGACCATGTCGGCCAGCCGGTCCGCCTGGAGCGCCTGATTGGTGGCGGGTGCGAGGGCGAGGGCCGAGAACGTGACCGCGACGGTGAGCGGAGCGGTGACCAGCAGGACGAGTCGGCGGTTGATTTTCACTGCGCGGCTCCGTAGCCGGAACCGGGCTTGAGTATCGGTGACACGCAGATACCTGTTAACGGGTTGTGGGGTGTCGGTAGGGACGCTCGTACATCGTGCGCACAGTTGCGGATGGGACGGGTGGGGTGGGTGGGGTGGGTGGGGCTCGCACTGCGCGGCTTGATCCTATGCCTAGTACACAACGCCGGAAGCGTGCAGCATCGAAAATTTGCGTTCAGTTAGACGTGCGAATGCGGTCGGACTCGGTCAATAGTGGCCGCCGGGCGCCTGATTAGCCCTGCTGTACGCGCCTCGGCAGGCTCCGTGCAGGTGTGCGAAGTCGGGTGAACTTGCGGCGGATTAGCGAAGGCGACGGTTCGTCACCCCCTTCACAGCGCCGTGAACAAGCCATCCTGGAAAGACACATGGTCTCCACGGCACGCCGTCTTGACCTGATCGCCCCTCCAGTGCGGCCACCGCCCACCGCGCCCGCGCGGACAGCGGCGCGAGCGCCTTGACCGACCCCTTGGCGATGTGCCCCAGCACCAGCCGGGCGTGCCCCATCACCGAGCGCGCCAGCTCCGCCTCACCCGACTCGGCGGCGACCAGCACCAGTTCGAGATGCTGCTGCGCGATGAACCGGCCGAGACCGCGACGGTGCCACTGCTCGACCGTGGCGTCGGGCGCGCCGGAACCGCGCCCGCGACCGCCCTCACCGCCCATCCCCACCGCCTCACGCGCCCGCTCCAACGCCAGCGCCGCGGCCGGGAGATCGCCCTTGCCGCGCTCGATCCGGGCGAGCGCGTACGCCTCCGCCGCGCGGTCCCGGTCCGTGTCCTGGAGCGAGAGCAGGCCGGACTGGGCGCGGGCCGCCTGCCCGTACTCTCCCAGCCTCTCCAGGAACCGGCTCAGCGCCCGCAGCCGGTCCGCGTCGGGGCCCGTGTCGTCCAGCATCCGGATCAACGCCACCGTCGCGTGGGCGCGCAGGCCCTGACGGCACGCCAGCTCGGCCAGGGCGAACGCGTCCGGCTCCGGCCCCTCCCCGGCGTCCGGGAGCGCCGCACGGCCGGGCCCGAGGACCACGTCCCGCAGCCGCATCCGGTACGCCTCGTCCAGCCGGTAGGCGCACAGCTCCGCGGAGTTGAGAAGCAGGTAATCCGGCTCGGTGCGCCGGGCGGCGGACTCCGCCAGGGCGAAGAGCTCGGTCAACGGCCGCTCCGGCAGCCCCAGACCCTCGGTCAACGCGGCGCGCCGGGCGTCCAGGTCGGGGGCGAACTCCTCGCGCGCCTCCGCGTCCCCGGCGCGCACGGCGGCCCGCAGCCCCTCCTCGTCCAGGTCCGCGGTCAGCCCCTCGCACCAGTCGGGCAGCCGCACCAGCATCTCCAGCGCCTCGGAGACGCTGTCGGCGATCAGGACCGCGTCGCCCTCGGACGAGGCGTACAGCACCGCCGCACCGCCGCACAGGAAGTACGTACCGCCGGTGTCGTCCCCCGCGACCGGTTCCAGCTCCATCCCGGACGCCAGGTGCACCGCCTCGACGTGGTAGGCCCGCTCCACGTCGAAGCCGAAGGGGAAGGCGGCGAGTTCCGCCAGGTCGGGACGGGCGCGGAGCAGTTCGAGCACACGGTCGGTCATGGCCCGCATCCTAGGAAGCGGCCCGCGTCCGCGCGCGCCCGGCCACCCGGACCGGGCGCGCGGTGAGGTCGCTCAGGCGCCCACGTACTGCGCCAGGTGCTCGCCCGTGAGGGTGGAGCGCGCGGCGACCAGGTCGGCCGGGGTGCCCTCGAAGACCAGCGTGCCGCCGTCGTGGCCGGCGCCGGGGCCCAGATCGATGATCCAGTCGGCGTGCGCCATCACCGCCTGGTGGTGCTCGATGACGACGACCGACTTGCCGGAGTCCACCAGCCGGTCGAGCAGCCCGAGCAGCTGCTCCACGTCCGCGAGGTGCAGCCCGGTGGTCGGCTCGTCCAGCACGTACACGCCGCCCTTTTCGCCCATGTGCGTGGCGAGCTTCAGCCGCTGCCGCTCACCGCCGGAGAGCGTGGTGAGCGGCTGGCCGAGGCTGAGGTAGCCGAGCCCGACGTCCGCCAGCCGTTCGAGGACGCGGTGCGCGGCCGGCGTACGCGCGTCCCCGGAACCGAAGAACTCCTCGGCCTCGGCGACCGACATCGCCAGCACCTCGCTGATGTCCCGCCCGCCCAGCCGGTATTCGAGCACCGACGCCTGGAACCGCTTGCCCTCGCACTCCTCGCAGACCGTGGCGACACCCGCCATCATCGCCAGGTCCGTGAAGACGACACCCGCGCCGTTGCACGTCGGGCACGCGCCCTCGGAGTTGGCGCTGAACAGGCCCGGCTTCACGTCGTTGGCCTTGGCGAACGCCTTGCGGACCGGGTCGAGCAGCCCGGTGTACGTGGCCGGGTTGCTGCGCCGCGAACCGCGGATCGCGCTCTGGTCGACCGTGACCACACCGTCCCGGCCGGCCACCGAGCCGTGGATCAGCGAGCTCTTCCCGGACCCGGCGACGCCCGTGACGACGGTCAGCACGCCGAGCGGGATGTCCACGTCGACGCCGCGCAGGTTGTTCGCCGAGGCGCCCCGCACCTCCAGCGCGCCGGTGGGCTTGCGGGTGTCCGCCTTGAGTGTGGACCGGTCGTCGAAGTGGCGCCCGGTGACCGTGTCGGATGCGCGCAGCCCGTCGACGGTGCCCTCGAAGCAGACGGTGCCGCCGGCCGTTCCGGCGCCGGGACCGAGGTCCACGACGTGGTCGGCGATCGCGATCGTCTCCGGCTTGTGCTCCACCACCAGCACGGTGTTGCCCTTGTCGCGCAGGCGCAGCAGCAGGTTGTTCATCCGCTGGATGTCGTGCGGGTGCAGCCCGGCGGTCGGCTCGTCGAAGACGTAGGTGATGTCGGTGAGCGAGGAGCCGAGGTGGCGGATCATCTTGACGCGCTGTGCCTCACCGCCGGACAGCGTGCCGGCGGGGCGGTCGAGCGCCAGGTAGCCGAGGCCGATCTCCACGAACGAGTCGAGGGTCTGCCCGAGCGCGGTGAGCAGCGGCGCCACCGAGGGCTCGTCCAGGTCACGGATCCAGGCGGCCAGGTCGCTGGTCTGCATCGCGCAGGCGTCCGCGATGCTGATGCCCGCGATCTTCGAGGACCTGGCGCCCTCGCTGAGCCGGGTGCCCTCGCAGGCCGGGCAGGTGGTGAAGGTGACCGCACGCTCCACGAAGGCCCGGATGTGCGGCTGGAGCGAGTCCTTGTCCTTGGACAGGAACGACTTCTGGATCTTGGGGATCAGCCCCTCGTACGTGAGGTTGACGCCCTCCACCTTGACCTTGGTGGGCTCGCGGTACAGGAAGTCCCGCATCTCCTTCTCGGTGTACTTCGCGATCGGCTTGTCCGGGTCGAGGAGGCCGGACTCGGCGTAGACCCGGACGGTCCAGAAGCTGTCGGACTTCCAGCCGGGGATCGTGAACGCCCCCTCGGCGAGGGACTTGGAGTCGTCGTAGAGCTGGGTGAGGTCGATGTCCGAGACGGTGCCCCGGCCCTCGCACTCGGTGCACATGCCGCCGGTCCGGTTGAAGGTCGCCTTCACGGTCTTCTTGTTGCCGCGCTCGACGGTGATCGCACCGCTCGCCTTCACGGACGCGGTGTTGAAGGAGTACGCGCTGGGCGGGCCGATGTGCGGGGTGCCGAGGCGGCTGAAGAGGATGCGCAGCATGGCGTTGGCGTCGGTCGCCGTGCCCACGGTCGAACGGAGGTCGCCGCCCATCCGCTGCTGGTCCACGATGATCGCGGTGGTCAGCCCCTCCAGGACGTCCACCTCCGGCCGGGCCAGGGTGGGCATGAACCCCTGCACGAAGGCGCTGTACGTCTCGTTGATCAGCCGCTGCGACTCGGCGGCGATGGTGTTGAACACCAGCGAGCTCTTGCCGGACCCGGAGACGCCCGTGAACACCGTCAGCCGGCGCTTGGGGATCTCGATGCTGACGTCCTTGAGATTGTTCACGCGCGCCCCGTGCACACGGATCAGATCGTGGCTGTCGGCGGCGTGCGGCCGCGTACCTGTGGCCCTGCTCATGGTGTCTCCCTGTAGTGGCGGAGCCGTCGCGCAGCCCCGTCGTCGCCGCCCGTTGTCACCGGCGGCCCTTCCCCGTACATCGCCTTACGCTAGCGGCGTCCCCGGCAGCGGGGCTTCTCGATTCCTGACCGGCCGCGTCACCTGCTTCGCGACGCAGGACGGCATGCCCTCGGTCGCCTGCGCCGCCTTCTGCCGGTAGACGCTCGGCGGCATCCCGACCAGCTCCGTGAAGCGCGTGCTGAACGTGCCGAGCGAGGAGCCGCCGACCGCGAAGCACACCTCGGTGACGCTCATGTCCCCCCGGCGCAGCAGCGTCATCGCGCGCTCGATGCGCCGGGTCATGAGGTAGCCGTACGGGGACTCCCCGTACGCCCTCCGGAACGCGCGGCTGAGATGGCCCGCCGACATGTGCGCGCCGCGCGCCAGCGCCTCGACGTTCAGCGGCTGGGCGTACTCGCGGTCGATCCGGTCGCGGACCCGGCGCAGCCGCGCCAGGTCGCGCAGGCTCTGCGCCGCGTCGGGTTTGCTCGTCACGCCCGAAGCGTACGTCGCCGGGGAGCGCCCCGCCCGGGTGTCGCGCGCCCCGGGTCAGGTGCGGGTGGCCGTGTCGCAGTCCGAGGCGTCGCGGTCCCCCATGCGCTCGTCCATCGACGTGCCCCGCTCGTACGGGTCGATCGTCGTGCCGTCGTCCGAGGGCCCCCGCTTCTTGCCGAACTCGGGGACGAAGTAGCCGGTGGTGTTCTCGCAGCCCCCGTTGGCGGAGTCCAGCCGGTACGACTTCAGCGAGAAGGTGCCCGGCGTAATGATCACTTTCTCGGGGTCGTCCCAGCTCATCACGATCTCCCGGCGGGCGATCGTACGGGCGACCTCGTCGCTGTCCCCGGAGGCCCGCACGAGGGGATAGACGAAGGTGACGTCGGCGGTGACCTCGACCGCGCCCCGCTCGCCCTCCCGGTAGGTGATCCCGCCGCGCGTCTTGATCACGTCGCCGGCCAGGCGGGCGTACGAGGGGTCGAAGCGGCTGAACAGCAGCAGCGGGTCGTTCTTCCGGCCCGGGGTGTCGAAGGCGTGCGCCAGGTACTCCTTGACGTCGGCCTGCTTTGTGTTGAGCGCCGCGATCGCCTTCGCCGGCCGTTCCCCGCGCAGCACGTCCGGATCGAGGCCGGCGTCGGAGAGGAAGGCCAGACTGCTGTCGAGCGCGTCGGACACCTGCTTCTCGCTCATCCAGCCGGTCGCCCGCGCCGAGGGCATCGTGATCCCGGCCGTCCCGGCGGCCCAGTGCTCCGCCGGTGAACCCTTGAACGGGTCGTCCGGCGTGGGGCGATCGGCCGCCGCCGTGGAGCCGCCCCCGCCGTGGAAGCCGAGCCAGCCGGCCGCGCGGCCCGGGACCAGCGCCACGACGAGCAGCGCGACGACGACCACCAGGCCCACCACGTACCAGACCCTGCCGCGTCGCCGGGGCGGCTGATGGGCGCGCCACCCCGGGGGAGGGGCGCTGTCCTCGCGCAGCCGCTGGGCCACCATCCGGGCCCGGGCGGACGGTTCCTCGGGGGCGCCGGGCGTCCCGGCCTCGGCCTCCCGCAGGAAACGCTCCCACTCCTCGTCCGGTATGGATGACCCGCCGTGGCCCACGCTGCCCTCCCGCCCCCGGCCTGCCCGCCGGTCCGTTTTTCCGTGCATCATCACACAGCCCGGTGACGCCCAAGTGGCCGCCGGGCTGCCGCGGATGAGGGTGCGGGCGCTACGGCTTGCGGGCGACCGCGACGTAGCCGGGGGTGACGACCTCGCCCGTGCCGGGGACCGGCTCGCCGAGCTCGGGGTGCCAGGCCTCGGCGGCCACGATGCCGGGCTCCACGATCTCCAGGCCGTCGAAGAACGCGGCGAACTGGTCGCGGCTGCGCGGGGCGAGCGTCAGGGTGTTGGCCTTGTACATCTTGTCCACCTCGCGCGCCTCCTCCGGGTGGAAGTCGGCGGTGATCTGCGAGATGGCCATGTAGCTGCCCGGGGCGAGGACGTCGGTCAGCCGGCTCACCAGCTCGTACGCGCCGTCCTCGTCGCTCACGAAGTGGAGCAGCGCGATCATCGACAGCGCGACCGGCTTGCCGAAGTCCAGTGTCTTGCCCGCGTGTTCGAGGATGGTGTCGACGTTCCGCGCGTCCGCCTGGACGTAGTCGATGACGCCCTCGGGCGTGCCCTTGAGCAGCGCCTCGGCGTGGGCCAGCACGATCGGGTCGTTGTCGCAGTAGACGACCCGGGTCTCGGGGGCGGCCGCCTGGGCCACCTGGTGCAGGTTGGGCTCGGTGGGTATCCCGGTGCCGATGTCGAGGAACTGGCGGACCCCCTGGGCGGACAGCCAGCGGGTGGCGCGGTGCATGAACGCGCGGTTGATCTTCGCCATCACCGGAACGTTCGGCTCCACGGCCAGCATCTGACGGCCCATGGCCTCGTCGACCGGGTAGTTGTCCTTGCCGCCCAGGAACCAGTCGTACATCCGCGCGGGATGCGGCTTGCTGGTGTCGATGAGCGGGGCGGTGGGGTCGTTCTCCGGTCGGGACATGGCCAACTCCAGGGTGCGGGAGGCTGCGGATGATCAGCTGGGGCCCACCTTAAGCAACTCCTCGTCCCAGCAGCGAGAGTTCAGCCTCCGACGACAGTTACCAATGCGTAACTTACCGATGGGTTACCACCGGTAAGCTCCGCTGTTAGCTTGCGCTCACCCGTATTCCGGAGCAGAGCGAGGAGTGAGCCTTGAGCCGCAAGGACCGTTCGCGTTCCACCCTTCCCCCACGCCGCGTCCGTCCCCTGCGCGCCGCGGCCGTCGCCGTGACCGCGGCGGCCTGCGTGGCCGCGTACGCCGCGCCCGCGTCCGCCACGGACGGCACCGAGCCCGTCGTGTCCCGGGGCGTGACCATCCCCGCCTTCTACAGTCCGCCCGCCCAGCTGCCCGCCGCCAACGGAGCGCTGATCCGGACCGAGCCCCTGCCGCTCGCCCTGAGCCTGCCCGGCCTGGACGGCCGCCCGATGCCGGGCACCGCCACCCGCCTCATGTACCGCACGACCGACTCCAACGGGCAGCCGGCCGCGGTGACCGGCGCCTACATCGAGCCCTCGGCCGCCTGGAAGGGCGGCGGCGCCCGCCCGCTGGTCGCGCTGGCCTCGGGCACCATGGGCCAGGGCGACCAGTGCGCCCCCTCGCTGGCCCTCCAGCACCCGCTGACCGCCACCACGGAGACCGTGTCGATCGGCTACGAGACCCTGTCCGTCTACCGGTTGCTGTCCGCCGGTGTCGCCGTCGTCGTCACCGACTACGTGGGCCTCGGCACCACCGACCGCCTCCACACCTACGTCAACCGGGTGGACGAGGGCCACGCGCTGCTCGACGCGGTCCGCGCCGCCCACCGGCTGCCCGCCACCTCGCTCACGCCCGACTCGCGGACGGGCCTGTACGGCTACAGCCAGGGCGGCGGGGCCAGCGCGTCCGCCGCCGAGCTCCAGCCCTCGTACGCCCCCGAGATCCAGCTCGCCGGTACCTACGCCGGGGCTCCGCCCGCCGACCTGACCGCCACCATGAAGGGCATCGACGGCAGCGCCCTGGCCGGCGCCCTCGCCTGGTCGATCAACGGTTTCGCGCAGGCGGACGCGGATCTGCGGGACGTCGTGGAAGCCAACATCAACGACGCCGGGCGGGCCGCGCTGAAGGACGCCTCGACCATGTGCGTCGGCGACGCGATCCTCGGCTACGGCTTCGCGAAGAGCGCCAAGTGGACCACCACCGGCAAGTCCCTCGGCGAGATCATCGCCGCCGAGCCCAAGGCGCAGGCGGCACTCGACAAGCAGCGCATCGGCACCCTCAAGCCGTCCGGACCGGTGCGGGTGGCGACCGGCACCCAGGACGACATCGTGCCGCACAGCCAGGCGCGCCGGCTCGCCGTCGACTGGTGCCGCAAGGGCGCCGACGTCACCTACGACGCCGTCGTCCTGCCCAACCTCGGCGACAAGATCCTCACCAACCACATGGTGCCGCTCCTCACCGACCAGGGTGACGCCATCGCGTGGATGACCGACCGCCTCGCCGGCAAGCGGTCCGTCTCCAACTGCTGGTCGATGCCGATCCAGCCCTGACCCGCACGCCCGCCCCGCCCCGGTCCCGCCGGGGCGGGTCTTCCCGTAAACCGCTGTCGCACGGGCCGGGGCGCGGCGATCATGGCCGGTGACCCGACCGGCGACCGTGAGGACAAGGCTCCATGCCCCTGCCCGTACCCGCAGACCCGACCGTGCTCCACCCGATGCCCGGCCAGCCGAGGGTGGTGCAGCTCAAGCCGCTGGTGACCTCGCCGCTGATCGAGGTGGGGGAGTACTCGTACTACGACGACCCGGATGACGCCACCGCGTTCGAGACCCGCAACGTGCTGTACCACTACGGCCCGGAGAAGCTGGTCATCGGCAGGTTCTGCGCGCTCGGCACGGGTGTGCGCTTCCTGATGAACGGCGCCAACCACCGCATGGACGGCCCGTCCACCTTCCCGTTCCCCACCCTGGGTGGCTCCTGGGCGGACCACTTCGACCTGCTCGGGGGGCTGCCCAACCGGGGCGACACCGTCGTCGGCAACGACGTCTGGTTCGGCCACGGGACGACCGTGCTGCCCGGCGTGCGGATCGGCCACGGCGCGATCATCGGCAGCGGCTCGGTGGTCACCAAGGACGTGCCGGACTACGGGATCGTCGGCGGCAACCCGGCCCGGCTGCTGCGTACCCGCTACGCCGAGAAGGACGTCGCCCGCCTCCTCGCGCTGGCCTGGTGGGACTGGCCGGCCGAGCACATCACCGCCCACATCCGGACCCTCATGTCCGGCACGGTGGACGACCTCGAAGCGGCCGCTCCCGGGGCGTGACCGCCCCGCTGCCCGGAAATGCGCGTGCGCGCGCACCGGGCGGCGGTTAGGGTCGCCGCATGAACATCGTCCAGCTCTACGGCTGACGCGGCCGGGGCACGCCCCCGTCCCGTCCGGCACACCGCGCACCCGCGCCCACCGCCCGGCCGTCGCCGGGGTGGCGACGCGGCGGTCTGCCGTCTCCACTTCCGCCGCAGAACTGAAACGAGTGATTCCTCATGTCACGTCGCCGTGCCCATATCGCCATGATCGGCATCCCCGCCGTCAGCCATGTGCTGCCGAGCATCGAGGTCATCCGCGAACTGGTGGCCCGCGGCCACCGCGTCACCTACGCCAACGACCCCGTGATGGCCGAGCGCATCGAGGCCACCGGCGCCGCCTTCGTGCCGTACGACTCCGTGCTCCCGGTCGGTGACAACAACTGGCCCGACGACCCGATCGCCGCCATGGGCCTCTTCCTGGACGACGCCGTCCAGGCCCTGCCGCAGCTCCGCGCCGTCTACGACGAGGACCCGGCCGACCTCTACCTGTACGACATCGGGGCGTACCCGGCCCGGGTGCTCGCCGAGTCCCAGAACCGCCGCCTGATGCAGCTCTACCCGACCTTCGTCGGCTGGCGGAGTTACGCGCAGGACGTGGCGGCCCAGCTGTGGGCGCTGCCCGGGGCCGACGCGTACCGCGCGCGGTTCACCGAGTGGCTGGCCGGGAACGGCGCGACCACGCTGGACATGGAGGACTTCACCGGGCGCCCCGACAACACCCTCGCCCTCATCCCCCGGGCGATGCAGCCGCACGCGGACGACGTGGACATGGACACCGTCACGTTCGTCGGGCCGTGCTTCGCCGGGCGCGGCGACGAGCAGTCCTGGACCCGGCCCGCGGGGGCGGAGAAGGTGCTGCTGATCTCGTTGGGCTCCGCGTACACCAACCGTCCCGACTTCTACCGCAGTTGCCTGGCGGCCTACGGCGATCTGCCCGGCTGGCACGTGGTGCTCCAGGTCGGCAAGCAGACGGACCTGGCGGAGCTGGGCCCCGTACCCGGCAATGTCGAGGTGCACCGGTGGGTGCCCCAGCTGGCCGTCCTCCAGCAGGCGGACGCGTTCGTCACGCACGCCGGGATGGGCGGCAGCTCCGAGGGGCTGTACAGCGGGGTGCCGATGATCGCCGTGCCGCAGGGCGTCGACCAGTTCATGAACGCCGACAAGCTCGTGGAGCTGGGGGTGGCCCGCCGCATCGACACCGATGACGCCACCCCCGACGCCCTGCGGGAAGCGCTCACCGCCCTCGTCGCCGACCCCGAGGTCGCCCGGCGTTCGGCGCGGCTGCGCGAGGACGCCCGGGCGGAGGGCGGCACCCGGCGGGCCGTCGGCCTGGTGGAGGAACTGCTCGGCTGAGAACGGCCCGGCCGGGGCGGTGAGCGGGTTCTCCGCGTTCACCGCCCCGGCCGGGCGCCACAGGTGAGGCCGGGTCAGCCCTTGCGGGTGTTGATCTCCTCGGTGAGCTGGGGGACGACGTCGAAGAGGTCGCCGACGACGCCGTAGTCCACGAGGTCGAAGATCGGGGCCTCGGCGTCCTTGTTGACCGCGACGATCGTCTTCGAGGTCTGCATCCCGGCCCGGTGCTGGATCGCGCCCGAGATGCCCGAGGCGATGTACAGCTGCGGGGAGACGGACTTGCCGGTCTGGCCGACCTGGTTGGTGTGCGGGTACCAGCCCGCGTCCACGGCGGCACGCGAGGCACCCACCGCGGCCCCCAGCGAGTCGGCGAGCGCCTCGATGACCGCGAAGTTCTCCGCGCCGTTGACGCCACGGCCACCGGAGACCACGATCGCGGCCTCCGTCAGCTCCGGACGGCCCGTCGACTCACGCGGCGTACGCGAGAGCACCTTCGTGCCCGCCGCGGCGGCGGAGAACTCCACCGCCAGCTCCTCCACCGCACCCGCGCCCGCGGCCTGCTCGACCGGGGCGGAGTTCGGCTTCACCGTGATCACCGGCGTGCCGTGCGTGATCCGGGACTTCGTCGTGAACGAGGCCGCGAACACCGACTGCGTCGCCACCACACCCTGCTCGCCGGCCTCGACGTCGACCGCGTCGGTGATGATGCCCGACCCGATCCGCACCGCGAGCCGCGCCGCGATCTCCTTGCCCTCCGCCGACGACGACACCAGTACGGCTGCCGGGGACACCGCCGCGTGGGCGGCCTGGAGCGCGTCCACCTTCGGCACGACGAGGTAGTCGCCGTACTCGGCGGCCTCGGACACCAGGACCCTGACCGCGCCGTGCTCGGCGAGCACACCCGCCGTCCCCGACGCACCCGCACCCACCGCCACCGCGACCGGGTCACCGATCCGCCGCGCGAGCGTCAGCAGCTCCAGCGCCGGCTTGCGGACCGCACCGTCCACGTGATCGACAAAGACGAGAACTTCAGCCATCAGACTTCCCTACTCCTGCACATCAGCGACAACGACCACGAACTACGGGCTAGATGAACTTCTGACCGGCCAGGAACTCGGCCAGCTGCCTGCCGCCCTCGCCCTCGTCCTTCACGATCGTGCCCGCGGTGCGGGCCGGGCGCTCGGTCGCGGAGTCGACCGCGGTCCACGCACCCGCCAGACCCACCTGCCCGGCGTCGATGCCCAGGTCGTCCAGGTCCAGGGACTTCACCGGCTTCTTCTTCGCCGCCATGATCCCCTTGAACGACGGATAGCGGGCCTCACCGGACTGGTCGGTCACCGACACGACCGCCGGGAGCGACGCCTCCAGCTCCTCCGACGCACTGTCCCCGTCCCGGCGGCCGCGCACCACACCGCCCTCGACCGACACCTGCGACAGCAGCGTCACCTGCGGCACACCCAGCCGTTCCGCGAGCAGCGCCGGAACCACACCCATCGTGCCGTCCGTCGACGCCATCCCCGAGATCACCAGGTCGTACCCGGTCTCCTCGACCGCCTTCGCCAGCACCAGCGACGTGCCCAGCGCGTCCGTGCCGTGCAGATCGTCGTCCTCGACGTGAACCGCCTTGTCCGCACCCATCGACAACGCCTTGCGCAACGCGTCCTTGGCATCCTCCGGACCCACCGTCAACACGGTGACCTCCGCGTCGTCGGCCGCCTCCGCGATCTGCAACGCCTGCTCGACCGCGTACTCGTCCAGCTCCGACAGCAGACCGTCGACATCCTCACGGTCCAACGTCAGGTCATCGGCGAAATGCCGGTCACCGGTCGCGTCGGGCACGTACTTCACACAGACAACGATCCTCAAGCTCACGCCGGCTCTCCCTGTACCTGGTGGTGTCCTGCGGGAATCCTATGGCACTCAGTACCCTACGTAAAGGTACCCAGTGTCAGAGGGCTGCCTTCGGTGTTACGTTTCCGGCATGACCGAAGACCGCCGACCGGCCAAGAAGCCCCCCATGCGTGACGTGCTCGCCGAGGCGGCCTTCGCGCTCTTCCTGGAGCGCGGGTTCGAGCGGACCACGGTGGACGACATCGTCGCGCGGGCCGGGGTGGGGCGGCGGTCCTTCTTCCGCTACTTCCCCTCCAAGGAGGACGCGGTCTTCCCCGACCATGAGCGGTGCCTCGCGGACATGACCGCGTTCCTGGCGGACGCCGACGGTGCGGACCCGGTCGCCACGGTGTGCGACGGCGCCCGGCTGGTGCTGCGCATGTACGCCGAGAAGCCCGAGTTCTCCGTACAGCGCTACCGGCTCACCCGCGAGGTGCCCGGGCTGCGCACGTACGAGCTGTCCGTGGTGCGCCGTTACGAGAGGACCCTCGCCGGCTACCTGGAGCGCCGTTGGGCCGGGGACCCGGACGCCGGGCCCGACGCCGCGCTGCGCGCCGAGGTGATCGCCGCCTCGGTCGTCGCCGCGCACAACAACGGGCTGCGGTCCTGGCTCCGTTCGGGCGGCGAGGGCGACGCGGAGGCCGAGGTGGACCGGGCCCTCGAACTCGTGCGCGCGGTGTGGGGCGGGGCGGACGCGCGGCCCGTCGCGCCCGCGCCGGAGCCGGAATCCGCCGCCGTGACCTCTTCCATGAGCGACGACGAGGTGATCGTCATGGTCGCGCGCAAGGGTGCCCCGATGTGGCGCGTGGTGCAGCACATCGAGTCCGCGCTCGGCACCGCCTGACACCCCGGCCCCCACTTCGCGGCACTCAGTGCCTTTACTCCTGGAACTAAGTGCCATACGGTGCCGGTGTGCCGTCTTCGAAGCTGCGGCGCACCGAGTCGAGCGCGGGAGGCGGAACGTGTTCAGTACCGGAATCGACGTGATGGGGCGGCCGGCGCGCGACGCGGCGGAAGCACACAGCCAGGAAGGGCTCGTCTATCAGGTGTGCCGCTGGTGCCACACCGCCTCCTTCCGCACACTCCTGTGCCCCGTCTGCGCGTCGAGCGATCTCGAATCCGCGCACAGCGACGGCCACGGCGTGGTCATCCGCTCCAACGTCGTCAACCGCTACTCGCGCATCATGCGCAACGAGTCCCTCGTCCGCTTCCCCGAAGGCTTCGTCTACCGCTGCCGGATCGTGGGCGCGGCCCCGCACCTCGTGAACGTCGGTGACCGGGTGCGCCCGGTCGGCGGCCGCACCTCCGTATCCGGCGAGGTCGTGCTCGAAGTCTGCGACCCGCCCGGCTGGTACTGAGGGCCGCCGGGGCCGGGGCCCTCACGCCTCCAGATAGCGCAGCACGGCGAGGACGCGCCGGTTGTAGCCGGTGGCGTGCGCGAGTCCCAGCTTGTCGAAGACGGTGTTGAGGTTCTTCTCGACGGCACTCAGCGAGATGTGCAGCTTCCGCGCGATGGCCGCGTTGGTGTGGCCCTGCGCCAGCGCCTCGAGGACGGTGCGCTCGCGCGGGGTCAGCCGCGACAGCGGATCACCGTGCGCGCTGCGGATGACCAACTGCCGTACGACCTCCGGATCGAAGACGGCGCCGCCCGCGTGGATGCGCTCCAGCGAGTCCAGGAACTCCTCCACCTGCGCGACCCGGTCCTTGAGCAGATACCCGACCCGCTCCGCGTTCTCGGCGAGCAGCTGGGCGGCGTAGTTCCGCTCGACGTACTGGGAGAGCACCAGCACGCCGACGTCCGGGCGCCGCGCCCGGATCTCCACCGCCGCGCGCAACCCCTCGTCCTTGTGCGTGGGCGGCATCCGGATGTCGGTGACGACGATGTCCGGCGCGTGCGCCGCGACCTGTGACAGCAGGGACTCCGCGTCGCCCACCGCGCCCAGGACCTCATGGCCCTCCTCGGTGAGCAGACGGACCAGGCCCTCCCTGAGCAGGATCGAGTCCTCGGCGAGAATCACACGCACGGCAGCTCCGCGGTCACGGTGGTGGGGCCCCCGGCGGGGCTGTGGACGTCCAGCATGCCGTCGATCGCGGCCACCCGGCCGCGCAGCCCGGCCAGCCCGCCGCCGTCCGGGTCCGCGCCGCCGCACCCGTCGTCCCGGACGCGCACGGTCAGCACGCCGTCCCGCCGGGCCACGCTCACCACGATGCCCTGGGCGCCCGAGTGCTTGGCGGCGTTGTTCACGGACTCGGACACCACGAAGTACGCCGCCGTCTCCACGGGTGACGGCAGCTCTCCGGAGACCTCGTACGCCACCCGGACCGGGATCGGGCAGCGCTCCGCGACCCCGCCCAGCGCCTCCCGCAGCCCCACGCTGTCCAGGGCCGTCGGATACACCCGCCAGGCCACCTCGCGGAGTTCGGCGAGCACCTCGCCCGCCTCCCGGTGCGCCTGCGCCAGCAGTGCGTCGGCGCGGCCGGCGTCCCGGGTACGGCGGGCCCGGCCCAGCAGCATCGCCAGCGCGACCAGGCGCTGCTGGACCCCGTCGTGCAGATCGCGCTCGACGCGCCGGCGCTCCCGGTCCACCGCCCGCACCACCGCGGCCCGGCTGGCGGCCAGTTCACCGATGCGCCGCCTCAGCAGTTCCCGCTCGCCGGGCCCGAAGCACTCCCGGGCGAGCCGGGCGTCCAGCGCGGCGAGCGAGAACAGCCCCTGCACGTCGAGGAAGAGCAGGACGGAGCCCAGGACCGCCTGGGTCAGCAACTCGCCCCAGCCGAGCGTCGCACGGGCCACGCCCACCGCGAGCAGCCCGGCCAGCACCAGGCCGAACCCGAGCAGCGCGGTCACCACCGCACACAGCAGCCCCGAGGAGACGCGGCCGCCCAGATAGCGGAGGACCTGCTGGTCGGAGGCGTGGTGCGCGGGGAACCGGTCGCCGAAGAAGACGGACCGGCGCCACCGCTCCGCTTCCGCCAGCCTTCGGGCCCCCGCCACCAGGAGGCGGCGCGTGGAGGCCCGGGTGCGGGGCCACAGCAGGAACGCGCCCAGGAGCGCCCCGGCCGCCGCGAAGTACACCAGTCCGGCGAGGGCCGTCGCGCAGCCGAGCAGCGCCCCCGCCGCCGCGGCCGGCCTGCCTGTCCGGCCGCGGCCGGACGTGCCCGGCACTCCGGCGGAAACCTCCGACACCCCGCTCCGCCCCTCCGCCTCGCGCCCGGGGCCCCCTCGCCGGGGCCCGGTCGGCCGAACCATAGTGCCCGGCCCGCTCATCCGGCACCCCGGCGGTGCCTGGCCCGCCCCGCCGCGCGGGACCGGACGCGCACGACGACGTACAGCACGAGCGCCACCGCGACCAGCAGCAGCACGGCCTCGGAGAGCACGCCGACGTAGTCGCCGACGGTGTCCCACTGGTCGCCTAGCCAGTAACCGGCCATCACCAGCACGGAGTTCCAGGCCAGACTGCCCACGGCGGTCAGCCCGAGGAACGTCGGCAGCGGCATGCGTTCCAGGCCCGCCGGTACGGAGATCAGGCTCCGGAAGATCGGCACCATCCGGCCCAGCAGCACCGCCTTCGTGCCGTGCCGCAGGAACCACGCCTCGGTGCGCTCCAGATCGGAAACCCTGACCAGGGGCAGCCGCGCCCACAGGGCGTGCACGCGGTCCCGCCCGAACAGCACCCCGATCCCGTACAGGGCCGCCGCCCCCGCCACTGAACCGAGTGTCGTCCAGAACAGCGCCGAGGCGAGCGAGAGCACCCCCTGACCGGCGGCGAACCCGGTCAGCGGCAGGATCACCTCGCTCGGCAGCGGCGGGAACAGGTTCTCCAGAGCGATGGCGAGACCGGCCCCCGGAGCGCCGAGGGCATCGATCAGGTCGGCCGCCCAGCCGGCGAAACCTCCGGCGGGTTCCTGAGGGAGAGCGAGTGGGACGGGGTGCATGCAGGGCTCCAGACGGACGGCCGCCGAGGCGCCCTGCCCCGGCTCCCCGCCACGCTAGGAAGCGCGGGACCGCGCCGGTATGAGGGTCGCCGCCGTCCGGGGTGCGGTTAACCGCAGGTGTGCCTATCGAGGGCGGCGCGCCCAAGTCATCCGATGAAACTTGCCTCTTCTCTTCTCCAGGAGGGGTGACGCCGCTACCATCGGGACGCGAAATGGGAGCGCTCCCACATCCGTTCACGCCCTTAACCGCCATTGTCGGCGGCCCTGTTCGGAGGAGACGTTTCCGTGCGCAGAAGCGCAAGACCCCTCGCTGCCCTGGTGGCGGCACTCACCCTCACCGCCGGGCTCTTCGCCGCCGGTGCGCCGGCGTCGGCGAAGGACAGTGACGCCGCCCCCGCCGCCCAGGCATCCGATGTGTCCCTTGCGGCGGACACGTACGACTGGAAGAACGTCCGGATCGACGGCGGCGGCTTCGTCCCCGGGATCGTCTTCAACCGGTCCGAGAAGAACCTCGCCTACGCCCGTACGGACATCGGCGGCGCCTACCGCTGGGACCAGGCCGGCAAGCAGTGGAAGCCGCTGCTCGACTGGGTGGACTGGGACCACTGGGGCTGGACCGGGGTGGTGAGCCTCGCGTCGGACTCCGTCGACCCGGACAAGGTGTACGCCGCCGTGGGCACCTACACCAACGACTGGGACCCCACCAACGGCGCGGTGCTGCGTTCGTCGGACCGGGGCGCGACCTGGAAGGCGAGCACACTGCCCTTCAAGCTCGGCGGCAACATGCCGGGCCGGGGCATGGGCGAACGCCTCGCGGTCGACCCGAACAAGAACTCCGTGCTGTACCTCGGCGCGCCCAGCGGCAACGGCCTCTGGCGGTCCACCGATTCGGGTGCCACCTGGTCCGAGGTGACGGCCTTCCCCAACCCGGGCAACTACGCCCAGGACCCCACCGACACCAGCGGCTACGGCAACGACAACCAGGGCATCGTCTGGGTGACGTTCGACGAGCGCAGCGGCAGCGCGGGCAGCGCGACCCAGGACATCTACGTCGGCGTCGCCGACAAGGAGAACACCGTCTACCGCTCCACGGACGGCGGGACCACCTGGTCGCGGATCGCCGGGCAGCCCACCGGATACCTGGCGCACAAGGGCGTACTCGACTCGGACAACGGCTACCTGTATCTGACCCTGAGCGACACCGGAGGCCCGTACGACGGCGGCAAGGGGCAGATCTGGCGGTACACCACCGCGACCGGTGAGTGGAAGGACGTCAGCCCGGTCGCCGAGGCCGACACCTTCTACGGCTTCAGCGGGCTCACCGTGGACCGGCAGCACCCCGGCACGGTGATGGCGACCGCCTACAGCTCCTGGTGGCCCGACACCCAGATCTTCCGCTCGACGGACAGCGGCGCGACCTGGACCCAGGCGTGGGACTACACCAGCTACCCCAACCGCTCCAACCGCTTCACCCAGGACGTCTCCTCGGTGCCGTGGCTGACCTGGGGCGCCAACCCGACGCCGCCGGAGACCACGCCCAAGCTGGGCTGGATGACGGAGGCGCTGGAGATCGACCCGTTCGACTCCAACCGCATGATGTACGGCACCGGCGCGACGATCTACGGCACCGAGAACCTCACCAACTGGGACTCCGGCAGCAAGTTCAAGATCACCCCGATGGTGAAGGGCCTGGAGGAGACCGCCGTCAACGACCTGGCCAGCCCGCCGTCCGGGGCGCCGCTGCTCAGCGCGCTCGGTGACATCGGGGGCTTCCGGCACACCGACCTCGACGCCGTGCCGGACATGATGTTCACCTCGCCCAACCTCACCTCGACCACGAGCATCGACTTCGCCGAGAGCAGCCCGAACACGGTGGTCCGGGTCGGCAGCGCCGACGCCGCCCCGCACATCGGCTTCTCGACGGACAACGGCTCCAACTGGTTCCAGGGCTCCGAGCCGTCCGGGGTGACCGGCGGCGGCACGGTCGCGGCGGCGGCCGACGCGAGCGGCTTCGTCTGGAGTCCCGAGGGCGCCGGGGTGCACCACACGACCGGGTACGGGAGTTCGTGGTCGGCGTCGACCGGGATACCGCAGGGTGCGACGGTCGAGTCGGACCGGAAGAACCCGAAGAAGTTCTACGGATTCAAGGCCGGCACCTTCTACGTCTCCACGGACGGCGGCGCGACCTTCACGGCCAAGGCGTCGAGCGGCCTGCCCACCGAGGGCGACGTCCGCTTCAAGGCGGTCCCCGGCACCGAGGGTGACGTCTGGCTCGCGGGCGGCGACACGACGGGCGCGTACGGCCTGTGGCACTCGACCGACTCGGGGGCGACCTTCACGAAGCTGAGCGGCGTCGACGAGGCGGACTCCGTCGGCTTCGGCAAGGCGGCGGCGGGCGCCTCCTACCAGACGCTCTTCGTGTCGGCGAAGATCGGCGGGGTGCGCGGCATCTTCCGGTCGACCGACGCGGGCGCCACCTGGACCCGCATCAACGACGACGCCCACCAGTGGGGCTGGACCGGCGCCGCGATCACGGGTGACCCGCGCGTCTTCGGCCGGGTGTACGTGTCCACCAACGGGCGCGGAATCATGTACGGCGACTCCTCGGACAGCGACGGGGGCGGTACGGACCCGGGCACCGACCCCGGCACGGACCCCGGTACCGACCCGGGCACGGATCCCGGTGACGCCGCCTGTTCGGTGACGTACAAGGTCACCAACCAGTGGTCCGGCGGTTTCCAGGCCGATGTGACCCTCACCAACACCGGCAGCACGGAGCTGGACGGCTGGAAGCTCGCCTGGACCTTCCCCGACGGGCAGAAGGTCGGCCAGATGTGGAACGCGACGCCCGCGCAGGACGGCGCGAAGGTGACGGCCGCCAACGTCTCCTGGAACGGCCGGGTGGCGCCGGGCGCGTCCGCGGGCTTCGGTTTCACGGGCACGCTGACCGGCGGCAACACGGCACCGGACACCTTCTCGCTCGGTGAGGAGGTCTGCGCCACCGGCTGACGCGGGGCGCGGGGCCTCGCGTCAGGGGGCGGGCCGGGCGGCCCGGGCCCGTCCCCCGGCACGGCCTTACTGGCCCTGTACAGGTTCGTCGGCCATACTGCCCGCCGTGGAGCAGCGCATAGACCCGAAGACCCAGCCCGCGTACGCCGCGGGGACCGACCCGGCGTACATCCCCGGTCTCACGGCCCCCCGACCCGCCGAAGCGGTGGAGGAGGAGCCGGAGAGCACCGAGGAGCCCGCCCCCGCGGACGCCGTCGCCGAGCCGCCGGCCGACGAGGCGCCGGTGGCGCCGGACGAGGAGGACGAGGAGAAGGAGAGCGACGAAGAGACCCCCGAGGGACCGTCGTTCGAGGTGAGTGACCGGCGCGGTTCGATCTCGGCCGGGCCCGGCGGCGTCCGGTTCACGCTGGACGACCAGCAGGCCGACTTCGGCTGGGACGAGATCGGCGCGGTCGAGCTGAAGCCGGCCCGCTTCGGCCGCCGGTTCACCGTGACCGTCCACCTGTCGTCCCAGCGCTGGTTCAACGGCGAGGTCGAGGCGCCGTCGCGCGGCAGCCTCAAGGAGTGGACCGAGGGCTTCGACGCCGTCCTGGACGCCCACTTCGAGGAGTCCTGACGGGGGCGTCGCCCCCCCCTCGGACCCCCAGTCATCAAACGCCGGCCAGGCCGAAGTTCGGCCTGGCCGGCGTTTGACGTGTGGTGACGACGGGATCAGGCGTCCGCCAGGACCACCGAGCGCGTCAGGTGGCGGGGGGCGTCCGGGTCGAGACCGCGGGCGGTGGCGCGCGCCACCGCCAGGCGCTGGACGCGGACCAGGTCGGCCAGCGGGTCCAGGTGGCTCTCCACCCAGCGGGCACCGGTCTCCAGGAGCTGTTCGCGCAGGCCCTCGGGGGCGGCGCCGAACATCCAGGTCGCGGTGGTGTCCGTGGCGATGGAGATCGGGCCGTGGCGGTACTCCATCGCGGCGTACGACTCGGTCCAGGAGAGCGACGCCTCCTTCATCTTGAGCGCCGCCTCGTTGGCGAGGCCGGCCGTCCAGCCGCGCCCGAGGAAGGTGAACTGCGCGCACTCCACCAGCCCCTCCGGCAGCGGCTCGGCCAGCGCCCGCTCCGCGTCCCGGACCACGGCGTCGGTGTGCAGGCCGAGGTGCGCGCGCAGCAGCGTCAGCAGCGTGGTGGCGAACCGGGTCTGGACGACCGACTGTTCGTCCGCGAAGTCGAGGACGACGACCGCGTCGGCGGCCGTCATCACCGGCGTCTCCGGGTCGGCGGTGATGGCCACCGTGGGGGTAGTGCCGCTCAGCCGGCCGAGGAGTTCGAGGACCTCGGTCGTGGTGCCGGAGCGGGTGAGCGCGACGACCCGGTCGTAGCGGCGGCGGCTGGGGAACTCGGACGCGGCGAAGGCGTCCGTCTCGCCCTGCCCGGACTCCTCACGGAGCGAGGCGTATGCCTGAGCCATGTAGAACGAGGTGCCGCAGCCGACGACGGCGACGCGCTCGCCGGGCGCGGGCAGCGCGGCCGCATGACTCGGTGCCAGCTCCGCTGCGCGGCGCCAGCACTCCGGCTGACTGGCGATCTCGGTCTCGACAAATGACACTTTTGCACTCCGTGGTGGTGGTGGGATGCTCGTTTGCGCACGTTACCCGCGACGAGCGAGCATTATCAAGCATTCTGCATGCACGGGGCTTGACTCGCCGGAGCCTTGTGCGACGCTTGCGCCTGTCCGGTGATCGCGCCCAAGGGGATGGGCGCCCGCAGCCCGGACCTGTGAGGAGAACCGCCTTGTCCAGGGATGCCCGGTGGAACGCACTGCTGGAACTCGTAGGTAAGCACGGCCGGGTGGACGTCGAGGACGCCGCGAGGACGCTCGACGTCTCGGCCGCGACCATCCGGCGGGACCTGGACCAGCTCGCCGAACAGCAACTGCTCACCCGCACCAGGGGCGGCGCGATCGCTCACGGCGTCAGTTACGAGCTGGCCCTCCGTTACAAAACGGGGCGCAACGCGCCGGAGAAGCAGGCCATCGGACGTGCCGTCGCCGAACTCGTCGCGGTCGGCGAGGTGGTCGGCCTCACCGGCGGCACCACCATCACCGAGGTGGCCCGTTCGCTCGCCGTCCGCGCGGACCTGGTGGGCGACGGGGCCGGCGGCGCGGCGGGCCCGCCGACGCTGACGGTGGTGACCAACGCCCTCAACATCGCCAACGAGCTGGTGATCCGGCCGCAGATCAAGATGGTCGTCACCGGCGGGGTCGCCAGGCCCCAGTCGTACGAGCTGACCGGCCCGCTGGCCAGTGGGGTGCTCGGCGAGATAACGCTCGACGTGGCCGTCCTCGGCGTCAACGCCATCGACACCGAACGCGGTGCGTACGTGCACCACGAGGGCGAGGCCAGCATCAACCGGCTGCTCGCCCAGCAGGCCCAGCGCGTGGTGGTCGCCGCCGACTCCTCGAAGATCGGCAAGCGGGCCTTCGCCCGGGTCTGCGACCTCGCCCTGGTCGACTTCCTGGTCACCGACCGGGGGATCGCCCCCGAGGCGTCCGCCCGCTTCACGGAGGCCGGTGTCACGGTCATCGCCGTCTGACCTCTGGCGCCTGTCTTCAGGGGAGTTCGAGGACAGGCCCTCGCCGTACCGCCAGCGGGCCGCCGCGCACATCGTGCGCGGCGGCCCGCTTTTCTGCGCACACCCCAAGGCGCCCAAACCGGTTCAGATTGCAGGAGCGCGCGTGGAGCGACTTTTGCTTGCCCATAGATGTTCGTTACCTCTGCGAAATGAACAACTCTTGCCATACCGGTGCGCGGTCGTGAACTATGTGCCTGTCGCCGCGAAGGAGCAGCGGCCGCGCTTCCCCGAAGCGCGCGCCGCCTCCACGTATGCGGGACGTTCTCTCGCTCCATCAGCCCTGGAGGTGCCTGTGACGATGGCAAACACGCCGGTCACAGCTGCGCGGCCGCCCGTGCCGCAGCCCCGCGACCCGGAAGACGCGGAACGCCCCGCGGGGAAGGGCAGGAAGAACCGAATACGGCAGCCGCTCCGGCAGCGCATCAAGCGGGACAAGGCGCTTCTGCTCTTCTGCCTGCCCGGCGTGCTGTACTTCGTCCTCTTCTTCTACCTGCCGCTCGCGGGCAACGTCATCGCCTTCCAGGACTACCAGCCGTTCCTGGGCTTCAAGCAGAGCCCGTTCGTCGGGATGGCGAACTTCACCGCGCTGCTGGCCGAGCCCGACTTCTGGAGCGCGGTGTCCAACACCCTCCAGATCACGGCGATCCAGCTCCTCCTGTACTTCCCGGCACCGATCGCCCTGGCCCTGCTGCTCAACTCGCTCATCAGCGAGAAGATCAAGCGGTTCATCCAGACCGTCGTGTACCTCCCGCACTTCCTCTCCTGGGTCGTCGTCGTCGCGATGTTCAAGCAGGTGCTCGGCGGCGCCGGTTCGGTCACCACGCTCCTCATGGAGCACGGGGTGAGCATCGGCAACGTGATGACCGACCCCGGGACCTTCAAGTTCCTCATCACCGCGCAGGCCATCTGGAAGGACTGCGGCTGGGGCACGATCATCTTCCTGGCGTCCATCGCCTCGATCGACATGGGCCAGTACGAGTCCGCCGCCATGGACGGCGCCGGCTGGCTCCGTCGGATCTGGCACATCACGCTGCCCGGCATCCGGCCGGTCATCCTGATGCTGCTCATCCTGCGGCTCGGCGACATCCTGTCGGTCGGCTTCGAGCAGATCCTGCTCCAGCGCGACGCCGTCGGCCCGGACGCCGCCGAGGTCATGGACACCTACGTCTACTTCCACGGCGTCGTGGACGGCGACTGGGGCATGAGCACCGCCGCCGGACTGATGAAGGGCGTCATCGGATTCGCCCTCATCCTCGCCGCCAACAAGCTGGCCCACCGCTTCGGCGAGCAGGGAGTGTACCGATGAGTCAGTCCGTCGCGACCCGGCTGCGCGCCGCCCGGTCCGGGGCCGCCCGCCCCCGCAAGTCCAACGGCCGCCCGCCGTGGATGGAGCGCCCCCACTGGTACGGGCAGGGCGCCAAGGGCCTCGCGCTCGTCGTGCTGACCGTGATCGTGCTCTACCCGTTCCTCCTCGCCATCGGCACCAGCCTCGCGGGCCGCGAGGAGCTGAACGCCAACGGCGGCTACGTGCTGATCCCGCACCACCCGACGCTGGAGGCGTACCGCGTCATCCTGTCCGGGGGCGTGGTCACCCGGGCCGCGGTGGTGTCCATCTTCATCACGCTGATCGGCACCGCGCTCAGCCTGGCCTGCACGGTGATGATCGCGTACGGCACCTCGCGCCCCGGCACGGTCCTCGCCAAGCCGATCCTGCTCCTGGTGCTCGGCACGTTCCTGTTCGCGCCCGGCATCATCCCGACGTACCTCGCCGTCCAGCAGTTCCACATGCTGGACACGTACGCCTCACTGATCCTTCCGGTCCTGCTGAACGCCTTCAACATCGTGGTGGTCCGCTCGTTCTTCCAGAGCATTCCGGAGGAGCTGTACGACGCGGCGCGCATCGACGGCGCCAACGAGGTCACGGTCCTCTTCCGGATCGTCCTCCCGCTGTCGAAGGCGGTCCTCGCCGTGGTCGGCCTCTTCTACGCCGTCGGGTACTGGAACAGCTTCTTCAACGCGGTGCTGTACCTCAACGACTCCAGCAAGTTCCCCATCCAGGTGATCCTGCGGAGCTACGTCCTCAACGGGCAGAGCATCAACGCCTCCGCGATGGGCGTCCACTCCATCCCGCCCGCGACCTCCCTGCAGATGGCCGTGCTGATCATCGCCATCGTGCCCATCTTCTGCGTCTACCCCTTCCTGCAGAAGTTCTTCGTCAAGGGCGTCCTCACCGGGGCGATCAAGGGCTGACCCGCCCGCCCCGCACCACCGCCCCGCACGCCACCCACTTCAAGGAGCCCCATGTCCACCCACCTGTCCCGACGCGGTTTCATGGGCGCCGCGGGAATCGCCGGCCTCACCGTCGCGGGTCTCGCGACCCTGAGCGCCTGCGGCAGCGGCGCCACGGTCAGCAAGGGCGGCGCCAAGGCGTCGGCCAAGCTCAAGCTCCCGACGTACGTGGCGGCCCAGACCGCCCCCGCCGACCTCGCGGGCAACGCGGCGGGCCTCGACGCGACCTACCTGCGCTACCCCAAGAAGCTCACCAAGTCCGTCGCGAAGACCCCCGGCGACGGCAGCCGCATCACCGCCCTCACCGAGACGTTCACCACCCCCGCCCCGCCGCAGGCCAAGAACGCCTACTGGCAGGAGCTGAACAAGCGCCTCGGCGCCCGGTTCGACATGACGATCGTCGTGGACCAGGGCACCGACGCGTACCTCACGAAGTTCAACGCGATGATGGCCGGCGGCGACATACCCGACCTCGTCTGGTTCCCGCCGAACCAGGGCATCCAGCGCGTGCCCGAACTCCTGGACGCCAAGTTCCACGACCTCACCCCCTACCTGTCGGGCGACGCGGTCAAGGCGTACCCCAACCTGGCGAACCTGCCGACCACCGCCTGGAAGACCGCCGTCGTCAACGGCAAGATCCGCGGCGTCACCGTCGCCTACGGCTCCATGGGCCAGGTCTACGTCGTCAACCAGGACTTCTGGAAGCCGGTCGGCGGCGCCGAGTTCACCAGCGCCGAGGACTTCCTCGCCAAGGGCAGGGAACTGCTGGACGTCAAGCGCAACAAGTACGTCCTGGAACCGGCGTACGTGAACCACATCGCCCAGTTCGCCCAGTGGTTCGGCGCCCCCAGCGCCTGGCGACTGGAGGGCGGCAAGCTGACGCACCAGTACGAGACGGAGGAGTACCAGGAGGCCCTGGCCTTCGCCGTCAAGTGCGCCGAGGCCAAACTCTTCTGGCCGGACCCCAACCTCAGCACCACCATGGAGAAGATGGCCCAGGGCTCCCTCGGCGCCTACGTCCAGTCCTTCCCCAGCTTCCTGGTCGACGCCAAGACGTACGACTTCCCGTTCGGCGTCATCGTGCCGTTCGCCGCCAAGGAAGGCGCCACACCGCACTACAACATGGGCTACGGCTCCGTCGGCTACACCGCCATCAACAAGAAGGCCGACGACAAGCGCGTCAAGATGCTGCTGCGCGTCCTGGACTACCTGGCCGCCCCCTTCGGTACGGAGGAGCGCCTCTTCCTCGACAACGGCATCGAGGGCAAGCACTGGAACCGCACCTCCGGCGGGGACGTCAAGCTCACCGCCAAGGGCAACTCCGAGGCCGTCACCACCGCGATGCCGCTGGCCTTCCTCGCCGCCGGACCCGAGTACATCTACCTTCCGGGCCGCGGCGAACTGGCCGGAAAGATCCACGGCTGGCAGGAGGATCTGCTCAAGATCGCCCAGACCAACCCGACCAGCGGCCACTTCTCGGACACGTCCACCAGCAAGAGCCCGTCACTCACCACCGCCATGAGCGATATCCAGCTGGACATCGTCGCCGGCCGGAAGCCGATCTCCGCCTTCAAGGACGAGCTGCGCAAGTGGCGCTCCGGCGGCGGCGACAAGATGCGCGCCGAGTTCGAGGCGTCGCTCGCCGGCAAGTAACCCTCTGTCCGCACGACCCGCACCAAATGAAGGGACTCCCGTGTCAGACCTGCGACTCGGCGTCATCGGGCTCGGCCTGCGCCGGTCCATCGCGATGGCGGCCCACCACCCCGGCAAGGGGTCGGCGATCACCGCCGTCTGCGACCTCGACCCGGAGGTGCGCAGCCGCGAGGCCGAGCGCTTCGGCGCCGAGATCGCGGTCGAGGACTACAAGCTGCTCCTCGGCCGGGACGACCTGGACGCGATCATCGTCGCGACCCCGGACGACACCCACGAGGTCATCGCCATCGACGCCCTGAGGGCCGGCAAGGCGGTCTTCGTGGAGAAGCCGCTCGGCATCTCCGTCGAGAGCTGCGACAACATCCTGCGCGCCGCGTACGAGACCGGCACCCGGCTCTACGTCGGCCACAACATGCGCCACATGGGCGTCGTCCGGCTGATGCGCGACATCATCGCGCGCGGCGACATCGGCGAGCCCAAGGCCGTCTGGGTGCGCCACTTCGTGGGCTACGGCGGCGACTACTACTTCAAGGACTGGCACGCCGACCGCACCCGCACCACCGGCCTGCTGCTCCAGAAGGCCGCACATGACATCGACGTGCTGCACTGGCTGGCCGGGGGCTACACGCAGCGCGTCAACGCCCTGGGCGACCTGCTCGTCTACGGGAACCTGCCGCGCCGCGAGCCGGACACCCCGCGCCCCGAGAACTGGCTGCGCGAGTTCGACTGGCCGCCGACGGCCCGCAAGGACCTGCACCACATCGTGGACGTCGAGGACGTCTCGGTGATGAACATGCAGCTCGACAACGGCGTCGTGGCCGCCTACCAGCAGTGCCACTTCACCCCCGACTACTGGCGCAACTACACGGTCATCGGCACCGAGGGCCGGCTGGAGAACTTCGGCGACGGACCCGGCGACGAGGTCAAGGTCTGGAACACTGGCCCCAGCGGCTACCGCGCCGACGCCGACATCACCTACCGGGTGCCCGAGGCGAAGGGCTCCCACGGCGGCGGCGACAGCCGGATCATGCAGGAGTTCGTCCGGTTCGTCCGCGAAGGGGGAGTCACCGACACCTCCCCGGTCGCCGCCCGGATGAGCGTCGCCGCCGGCGTCCTCGCGACCCGCTCCCTGCGCGAGGGCGGCGCCCCCCACGAGGTGCCGCCCCTGGACCCCGAGCTGATCGCGTACTTCGAACGCGGCCAGGTCCGCTCCTGACGCTCCGGCCGCCTGAGCCACGGGTCCCCGGCACACCGCTCCAAGCGGTCGCGCCGGGGACCTTTTGGCGTCTCTTTTCGGCCATGCTCAGTGGGTAATCGGCCCCTTCCGGTTTGACGGCGCCGTATCCCGTAATAGTGACGAAGGTGTTTCGAAGTGGTGTCGTACGGTCACCGCCCGACAGTCCGCGCGGTGGGTCAAGGTCTATTTCAAGCCAATCACATGCCCATCTGACCGGGCTCGAACGCGCGACCGGGAACCGGTCGGCATAATCGCGTCCATGTCGATCACGGGTGGGGATGTCGTTGACCTTGGCAGGGGCCTGTACGCCTGGCTCCCGCCGAAGCGTGGCTGGGGGCTGGCCAACTGCGGCCTGCTCGTCTCGCCCCGTGGCGCGCTGTGGATCGACACGCCGTACGACCCGGTGCTCGCCGGCCAGTTCCTCGCCGAGTCCTCCAAGCGGCTGCCGGACGGCGTCACCATCGACCGGGTGATCGTCACGCACGCCAACGGCGACCACTTCTGGGGCGCGGGCGTGCTCCCGGACGCCGAGATCATCGTGACCCGCGAGGCCCGGGAGCACATCCACTACGAGCCCTCGCCGCAGCAGCAGCACGCGCTCGTCACCGGCGGCGACCCGGCGACCCCCCTCGGGGCCTACCTCGCCCGCCACTTCGGCCCGTTCGACTGGTCGCAGACCGAACCCGTCCGGCCGACCACCTACTTCACGGGCGAGCTCGAACTGAGCCTCGGCGACTACCCGGTGCAGATCACCTCGCTCGCGCCCGCGCACACCACCGGCGACCTGATGGTCCACCTGCCCGCCCAGTCCACCGTGTTCAGCGGCGACATCATCTTCTCGTCGTCCCCCGAGCAGCCCGGCGACCACCCGATCCACTGGGAAGGCCCGCTGAGCAACATCATCGGGGCCTGCGAGCAGGTGCTGGCCACCGGCGCCGAAACGATCGTCCCCGGCCACGGCCCCGTCCTCGACCGGGCCGGCGTCCGCGAGCACATCACGTACCTCGAATACATCCGCGAGCGCGCCCACACCCTGCACGCCGCGGGCGTCCCCTCCATCGACGCCGCCCGCCAGGTCATCGCCGAGGGCCGCTACCCCGGACTCGGCCTCCCCGAGCGGCTGGTGGTGACCATCGGCAGCGAATACCGGCAGCTCGACGGCTCGGAGCGGCCCAGCGTCGTCCAGGTCATGACCGACGTCGCCACCGTCGCACACGAAGTGGAGCAGGTCAGTGAGCCGGCAGGCAGCGCGGGCTGACCGCGCGGTTCTGCCGCGCGCGCGACGGCGAACCGATCCGACGAGAGAAACGCGGTAACGGCATGGCATGGATCGTCGCACTGATCGCCGTCGTCGCGGCAGCGGTGGGCTTCACGCGCGCCTACCGGACCGGCCTCTCCGAGCAGCAGGCCGTCACCCGCGCCGAACTCGCCGAACGTCAGGCCAAGGCCGCCGAGGCCCGCACCGCCGCCCTCCTGGACGAGATCCGGCAGCTCGCGCGCCGGCGCATACCCGCCGCCGCCCTCGCCCTCTCCCACCCCAGCGCCACCGTCCCCGGACTGCGCGAGGCGGCCGAGGTCGACGGCGGCGCCGCCCTCCTGCTCACCGAGGCCGTCCAGGCCGCGCGGACCGCCGTCCTCGAAGAGCGCGGACGCGTCGACGCCGCGGCCCGCGCCGCGATGCGCGGCACCTCCGCCAAGATCCAGTCGCTGCTGAACCAGTCCCAGCAGCTGCTGCACGAGCTCCAGCACGAGTACGACGACCCGCGCATCCTCCAGCTCGACTTCCGCAACGAACTCGCGCTGCGCCGCACCCAGTCCACCGCCGTCCTGTGCGACGCCTGGCCCGGCCTCGCCCGCCAGAGCTCCCCGCTGGTCGAGATCGTCCTCGGCGCCCAGTCCCGCGTCGCCGGCTACGAGCGGATCAAGGTCTCCAACCACCTGCGCGACGAACGCCTCGCGCTCGCCGCCCGCGCCGCCGAACCCCTCGCCATCGCCCTGGCCGAACTCCTCGCCAACGCCACCGCGTACTCGCACCCCGACACCGACGTCCAGGTCACCGTCCAGCAGAGCGGCGGCCGGGGTGCGTTCCTCGTCGTGGACGACGCCGGCATCGGCATGGACGAGGACGCCCTCGAACGGGCCCGCGCCCTGCTCGCCGGACCCGCCGAAGTCCTGCTCACCGAGCTGGGCGACCCGCCGCAGACCGGCTTCGCGGTCGTCGGCCGGCTCGTCGTGCAGTACGGCTTCGAGTGCCACATCGAGGCGTCCCCGTTCGGCGGCATGCGGACCATCCTGCGCGTCCCGGCCCACCTGCTCACCGTGCTGGACGAGGACCGGAACCTCTCCGCCCTCGCCCCCGCCCCCGTGGCGGCCGCCGCCCCGGCCCAGCCCGCCCCGACCGCACCGGACACCCCCGCGCCGGACGCCGCCGAGCCCTCCGGACTGCCCAGCCGGCGCCGGCGGACACCGCGCCGCACCCCCGCCGAGGCCACCGCCGCCCGGGCCGCCGAGCCGTCCGCCGACCGGATGTCCCGTACACCGGAGGCGGCAGGGGCTTCCTGGGCGGCCCTCCAGCAGGGCACCCTCAACGGCAGGAGCGTCACCGGGCGGCCGCCCGCACCGGACACCGGCGCCCCCGACCACCAGGACGACCAAGGAGACGACGAGAAGTGAGCGCCCCCAGCCCCACCTCAGGCGACCTCGCATGGGTGCTGACCCCGCTGCTTGAGCTGCCCGGAGTCCAGCACGCCGTCGTCGCCACCGGCGACGGCCTGGTCGAAGGCGCGTCCCCCGGACTCGACCGGGCCTCCGGCGAACGGGTCGCCGCGATGACGGCCACCCTGCACGCCGCCGCCCGCGCCTTCACGACCGCCTTCACCGACGCCGAGGCCCCGCAACTGGCCCAGACCGTCGTGGAATCGGACCTGGGCTTCGCCATCGTCGTACCGGCCGGCCGCAACACCACCCTCGCCCTGTTCGCCGAACCCGGCGCCAAACTCGGCGACATCGCCTACCAGATGCAGGTCCAGGTCACCGCGCTCACCCGGGCGATGCACGCACCCGCCCGCCAACCGGACACCGCCGCCCGGCCATGACCCCCGGCCCAGCACGCCGCCTGATTCCCGCCTATCTGGTCACCGGCGGCCGGTCCCGCCCCGCCGGCCCCGCCCTCGACCGGCTCGCCGTACTCGTACGCACCGACGCGCCCGTGCCCGACGACGCCGGAACCCAGGCCCGCAGACTCTGCGACCTGCTGGAACCGGGTGCCCTCACCGTCGTCGAGTGCGCGGCCCACCTGGACCTGCCGGTCAGTGCCACCGTCTTCCTGGCCACGGACCTCGCGGCCACCGGACTACTGCTCACCCGACCGCCGATACCCAGTGCCGGGCAGATCGACAGGTCGCTTGTCGAGAGGCTGCTCGATGGACTCCGCTCCCTCCCCTGACCGGACCGGCGTCGGCTATCTGCCGGCCGCCGCCAGGACCCTGATGAAACTCGTCGTCACGGGTCCCTTCGGCGTGGGCAAGACCACCCTCATCCGCACCCTCTCGGAGATCGCCACCCTCCACACCGAGGAGGCGATGACCCAGTCCAGCACCCGCGTCGACTCCACCGCCGGACTCCCCGACAAGACCACCACCACGGTCGCCATCGACTTCGGCCGCCTCACCGTCCCCGACGACCTCGTGCTCTACATGTTCGGCACACCCGGCCAGGAACGGTTCCTGCCGCTGTGGGAGGACATCGCCCGCGGCGCCCTCGGCGCACTCGTCCTCGTCGACACCCGGCGGCTCGCCGACTCCTTCGCCGTGATGGACATGGTCGAGGAGCAGGGACTGCCGTACGCCGTCGCGGTGAACCGTTTCCCCGACGCCCCCGCACACAGCGACGAGGTCCTGCGCAAGCACCTGGACCTGGACGACACCACTCCGCTCGTCCAGTGCGACGCGCGTGAGCGGCGCGGCAGCATCGACGCCCTGATCGCACTCGCCGAACACGTGCTGACCCGCATGCCGCAGCCCGAGGACGCCTCATGACCACGTACGCATCACCGCCGCAGCCCCTCGCGCTGTTCGGCCCGGCCTTCGCGGCCGACCCGCAGGGCCACTACCGCGCCCTGCGCGAGCACGGGCCGCTCGCGCCGGTGCGGATCGCCCCCGACGTCGAGGCGCTGCTCGTCACGGACTACCAGGCCGCCATCGACCTGCTCCGCGACACCCACACCTTCAGCAAGGACCCGCGCGCCTGGCAGGCGACCGTCCCGCCGGACTCGCCCGTGCTGCCCGTGCTCGGCCACCGCCCCACCGCCCTGTTCAGCGACGGCGCGGTGCACGCCCGCTACCGCGAGGCCATCAACGACAGCCTCGCGCTCATCGAACCGCACGTCCTGCGCGCCGAGGTCGCCCGCGTCGCCCGCCAGCTCATCGGCCGGTTCGCCGCGACCGGCAGCGGCGACGTCATCGCCCAGTACGCCCGCCGGCTCCCCATGCACATCTTCGTCACCTGGTTCGGCGCCGACCCCAAGGACGGCGAACGGATCGTGGACGGGGTCGCCGGGATGATGAACTCGGCCGCCGACGCCGCCGCCGCGTACGCCGACCTGGTCGACGTCGTCACCCGCCTCGTCGCCGACCGGCGCGCCCGGCCGCGCCGCGACCTGACCTCGTACTTCCTCGCCCACCCGGCGGGGCTCGACAACGACGAGACGGTACGGCAGATCACCCTGGTGATGAGCGCCGGCAACGACCCGATGACCAACCTCATCGGCAACGCCACGCTCCACATGCTGACCGACGAACGCTACGCGGGCTCCCTGCACGGTGGCGCGATGACCGCCCACGAGGCGATCAACGAGGTGCTGTGGCGCGACCCGCCGATCGCCAACCTGGCGGCCCACTACCCGCGCCACGACACGGAGTTCCACGGCGTACGGCTGCGCGCCGGACAGCTCGTCCTGGTCTCCTACGCCGCCGCCAACTCCCAGTCCCCGCCGCCCGTATCCGACGACGGCGTCCGGTCCGGGGCCAGCGCCCATCTCGCCTGGTCGGCAGGGCCCCACCGCTGCCCCGCCAAGCAGCCGGCCCTGCTCATCGCGATGACCGCCATCGAACAGCTCACCAGCCTCCTGTGCGACGCGGAGCTGGCCGTGGCACCGGACGAACTGCTCTGGCGTCCCGGCCCGTTCCACCGCGCGCTGGCCCATCTCCCGATCCGCTTCACCCCGCTGGACACCACCGCCGCTCCGAGCGGCGCCATCACGGTCGCTGACCCGTCGGACGTGATTCCGGCGGCGGCAATCGAGGCCTGAGCCGTGTCGCTCGTAGGCCGAACGGGTGAGGGAGGGGACAATCGCCCGATGAACAGTGAGCGCAGCCGGCACAACGCCGACCGATGTGCGGACGGGGTGGTCCGGTGAGCAGGTACGACAGGTACGACGTCACGGACGAGCAGTGGGAAGGGCTGGCCCAGGTCGTACCGCTGCGCAGCCGCAACGAGTGGCCCTCCCGGGTGGACCACCGCGCCGTCCGGGACGAGCCGGAGCCGGCCGAGCAGCGGCGCATGGTCGTCCTGCGGGTCCAGGTGTTCGCGGACGCCCGCGAGGTCGCGGAATACCTGGTCGCCCAGGTGCCGGTGCTGCTCGACCTGACCAGCGCGGAGGGCGACGTGGCCAAGCGCATCCTGGACTTCGCCAGCGGTGTCGTCTTCGGGCTCGGCAGCGGCATGCACCGGGTGGACCGCAACGTCTTCCTGCTGTCGCCCGCCGGCATGGAGGTCGAGGGCGTCACGGCGGCCGGGGTGCCGGGGGCGTAGGACGAGCACGTGACCGAACTCGACGTACGGACCCTCCAGCGGCGGCTCGCCGCCTTCGCGGACGCGCGCGACTGGGGGCAGTACCACACCCCGAAGAACCTGGCATCGGCGCTGAGCGTGGAGGCCGCCGAACTGGTCGAGATCTTCCAGTGGCTGACGCCCGAGCAGTCGGCGCGGGTCATGGAGGATCCGGCGACCGCGCCCCGCGTGGCGGACGAGGTCGCGGACGTGCTCGCGTATCTCCTCCAGTTCTGCGAGGCGCTGGGCATCGACGCCTTGTCGGCACTCGCGGCCAAGATCGAACGGAACGAGTCGCGCTTTCCGGTCCCGGAATCGACCGCCAGTCAAGATCGTCACTCTTCGGAGTGATCGACTTGTACACATTCGATTGAGTGTCCACAGATTTCCGAAATCCTCTGGCGTTCCGGTGCGGTGGCCCTCACTGTGGGTAATGAACGTGGTGAGCGGGTTTTCCGCGGCGAAGAGTGGGTTTTCGCGTCGAACGGGGGCAGTCGATGGAAGCGGAACGGCTGGTAGCGGTCATCAGGCAGGCGCTGGCACAGAGCCGGGGCACACCGGACATCATCGCCGAGGCGTGGCAGGCGCAGGCCCTGGCCCAGGCGGTCGGCAGTCGGCTGGCGGCCGGCGGTCCCAGGGAACTGCGGGCCGAGGCGGGCGCCCTCAGCGAGATCGGGGGCAGGACCGGCGGCGCGCTCGACCACCCGGCGGCCCGCGCCGGGGTGGCCCGCGCGGCGCGGCTGACGGAGGTCGCCGATCCCCGCGCGGCCCTGACGGGCCTGGCCGCGCTGCTCGGTGAGGTCGGTATAGCCCTGGTCGGAGTGGCGTGCGCGACCGATGAGCAGGGCCTGTACTGGCAGTGCATGGAGGCGATCGACGCCGCCGACGAGTCCACGGACCGGGTCCGCTCCATGCTCCGTCTCCTCGACGAGCGGGAGCGCGAGCGGCGGGAGGAACTGGAGCGCGGCCGGGAGCGGGACGGCCCGCACGGGGTCCTGCACGGCCCGGTGGGCCCGGTGACCGGTATCCAGTGAGCGCACCGCCCTCCGCTACGCCCTCCGCGGCCGCGACTCCACGCGGACGGTGCCCCGGAGAAGGGCGGGCGGCGCGCGCGGGTGCAGGATGGAGGCATGGATCTTCGCATTTTCACCGAGCCCCAGCAGGGGGCGAGCTACGACACCCTGCTCACCGTCGCCAAGGCCACCGAGGACCTCGGCTTCGACGCCTTCTACCGGTCCGACCACTATCTGCGCATGGGGCAGGGCGACGGCCTGCCCGGCCCCACGGACGCCTGGATCACGCTGGCCGGGCTGGCCCGAGAGACCAAGCGCATCCGCCTCGGCACGCTGATGACCGCGGGCACCTTCCGGCTCCCCGGCGTCCTCGCCATCCAGGTCGCGCAGGTCGACCAGATGTCCGGCGGCCGGGTCGAACTGGGCCTGGGAGCGGGCTGGTTCGAGGAGGAGCACAAGGCGTACGGCATCCCCTTCCCGAAGGAGAAGTTCGGCCGCCTGGAGGAGCAGCTCGCCATCGTCACCGGGCTGTGGGCGACCGAGGTCGGCAAGACGTTCAGCTTTGACGGCACGTACTACCAGCTGACGGACTCGCCCGCGCTGCCCAAGCCGACGCAGGCCAAGGTGCCGGTGCTCATCGGCGGACACGGTGCCAAGCGCACCCCGCGTCTCGCCGCCCAGTACGCCGACGAGTTCAACATCCCGTTCGCCTCGCTGGAGGACAGCGAGAAGCAGTTCGGCCGGGTCCGGGAGGCGGCCGAGGCGGCGGGCCGCAAGCCGGACGACCTGGTGTACTCCAACGCGCTGGTCGTCTGCGTCGGCCGGGACGACGCGGAGGTCGCGCGCCGGGCCGAAGCCATCGGCCGCGACGTGGTGGAGCTGAAGGCGAACGGGCTCGCGGGGTCGCCCGCCGAGGTGGTCGACAAGATCGGGCGGTTCGCGGCGATCGGGGCGTCGCGGATCTACCTCCAGGTGCTCGACCTGGACGACCTGGACCACCTGGAACTGATCTCCTCCCAGGTCCAGTCCCAGCTGGGCTGAGAGCGGGGTCGCGATGACACCCGGGCCCGGCCGCCCTCTGGCCGCCGCGCTGGCCGAAGGCACGCTCGTCCTCGACGGCGGGCTCTCCAACCAGTTGGAGGCGCAGGGCTGCGATCTGTCCGACGCCCTGTGGTCCGCCCGGCTGCTCGCCGACGGACCCGGGCAGATCGAGGCCGCCCACACGGCGTACGTGCGGGCGGGGGCCCAGGTGCTCATCACGGCCAGCTACCAGGCGAGCTACGAGGGTTTCGAGCGGCGCGGAATCGGGCGGGAGGAGGCGGCCGGGCTCTTCGCCCGCAGCGTGGAGCTGGCCCGCCGGGCGGCCGCCACGGTCGACCGGGACGTCTGGGTGGCGGCCTCGGTAGGCCCGTACGGGGCGGTGACGGCGGACGGCGCGGAGTACCGGGGCCGCTACGGGCTCACCGTCCGGGAGCTGGAACGCTTCCACCGCCCCCGGATCGAGGCGCTGGCCGCCGCCGGGCCGGACGCGCTGGCCCTGGAGACGGTGCCGGACCTGGACGAGGCGCGGGCGCTGCTGCGGGTGGCCGGAGAGTGCGGGCTGCCGGTGTGGCTCTCCTACACCGTGGACGGCGGCCGGACCCGGGCCGGCCAGCCGCTGGACGAGGCGTTCGCCCTGGCCCGGGCGCACGACGAGGTGATCGCGGTCGGCGTCAACTGCTGCGACCCGGCCGACGCGGAGGCCGCCGCGAGGGTGGCGGTCCGGGCGACCGGCAAGCCGGCCGTGGTCTACCCGAACAGCGGCGAGCGCTGGGATGCGGGGGACGGTGCCTGGACCGGGACGGCCACGTTCACCCCGGGGCGGGCGGCGTCCTGGCAGCAGGCGGGCGCACGGCTCATCGGCGGCTGCTGCCGGGTGGGCCCGGAGGCGATCGCGAGGCTGGCGGCCGCGCGGCGCGGTGCGTCCGGGGGCCCCGAGGGGGGAGCCGGGGCGGGGTGACGCCGCGTGGGCCCGCGCGGGGGTGCCGGTCGGCGTCGGGGGGCGTGGCCCGCGGGGTCACCGCAGGCGGATGCCGGACCAGGTGGCGACCTCGCACTGCCCGTCCGCGTTGTTCCCCGTGCTGACGACCGTGCCGTCGGTCCGCAGGCCGAGCGTGTGCGTCGAGCCCGCCGCCACGGCGACGATGTCGCGCCAGCCGCCGACCTCGCACTGTCCGCGGCTGTTGTCGCCCACCGCGAGGACCCGTCCGGAGGAGGTGACACCGACGGTGTGGCAGCTGCCCGCGTCCAGCCCCACCACGTCCGCCCACGCACCCACCTCGCACGCGCCGTTCGCCCGGTCGCCGGTGGCCAGGGCGCGTCCGTCGGCTCCGAGGCCGACGGTGTGGAGATACCCGGCCGAGACGGCAGCCAGGCCGCGCCATTCCGCCACGGCGCACTGCCCGCGCCGGTTGTTCCCCGTGGCCACCGCGGAACCGTCGGCCCGGACGCCGACCGAGTGCCAGTCACCGCACGAGAGGGCGACCACCTCGCGCCACGGCCCCACCTCGCACTGCCCTTCCGCGCACCGGCCCGCCGCCAGCACGCGGCCGTTCCCGAGCAGCCCGAGCGTGCGGCGCCAGCCCGCGGCCACGGCCGTGACGCCTCGCCAGCCGGAGACGTCGCACTGCCCGTCGCCGTTCCACCCCGTCGCCAGCACCGTGCCGTCCGAACGGAGGCCCACCGTATGGGACCTGCCCGTGTTCCTCGCGGTGTGGACGTTGCCCGCCGCGACCGAGACAACCCGGTCCCACAGGCCGACCCGGCACTCGGCGGTCGTGAGCGTGCCGCCCGCCGCGCGCACGGTGCCGTCCCGGCGCAGGCCGACCGAGTGACGCCGCGCGGCGGCCAGCACCGACGGGCGGATGAGCATGGCGCCTCCTGGAAGCTCGGTGGGAGCACGTGTGGCGGGACACGGAAATTGCCTGGTGGGAGGTGAGCGGGCGGATCATACTCACACGTGTGTTCCTGACGATCAGTACTACCGGCTCCCCGGAACGTCCCGCCACCGACCTCGGGTTTCTGCTGCACAAGCATCCCGAGCGGGCGCAGGCGTTCTCCACCTCCCATGGCACCGCGCACGTCTTCTATCCCGAGGCTTCCGCGGAGCGCTGCACGGCTGCCCTGCTGCTGGAGGTCGATCCCATCGCGCTGGTGCGCAAGGGGAAGGGCAAGGGCCGGGGCGGGGCGCCCGACGCGGCGCTCGCGCAGTACGTCAACGACCGCCCCTACGCGGCATCCTCGCTGCTGTCCGTCGCGATGAGCACCGTCTTCAAGTCCGCGCTGAGCGGTGCCTGCAAGGCGATGCCCGAGCGGGCGGCGGCCCCCATGGAGCTGCGGATCGAAGTGCCCGCCCTGCCGGCCCGTGGTGGTGCCGAGCTGGTGCGCAAGCTCTTCGGTCCGCTCGGATGGACGCGGGTGGAGGCGGAGCCCGTACCGCTGGACGAGACGTTCCCGGAGTGGGGCGACTCGCGGTACGTACGGCTCGTCCTCGAAGGCGAGCTGCGGCTCGCCGACGCGCTGCGCCAGCTGTACGTGCTGCTGCCGGTCCTCGACGACGCCAAGCACTACTGGGTGGCGCCCGACGAGGTGGACAAGCTGCTGCGCGCGGGTGAGGGGTGGCTCGCGGAGCACCCCGAGCACAAGCTCATCACCAGCCGGTACCTGGCGCGGCGCTGGGGGCTCACCCGGCAGGCGATGGAGCGGCTGGAACTGGTGCGGCTCGCGGAGGCGGACGACCTCGACGTCGAGAGCGTCGACAACGCCGTGGACGAGGGCTCCGACACCGAGGAGCGGCCGGTGCCGCTGGCCGTGCACCGCCGCGACGCGATCCTCGCCGCGCTCACCGCCGCCGGAGCCGGCCGCGTGCTCGACCTGGGCTGCGGACAGGGGCAGTTGGTGCAGGCGCTGCTGAAGGACCCGCGCTTCACGGAGATCGTCGGCCTCGACGTGTCCATGCGCGCCCTGACGATCGCCTCGCGCCGGCTGAAGCTGGACCGGATGGGGGAGCGGCAGGCGGCCCGCGTGACGCTGCGCCAGGGCTCCCTGACCTACACGGACAAGCGGCTCAAGGGATACGACGCCGCGGTGCTCAGCGAGGTCATCGAGCACCTGGACCCGGAGCGGCTGCCCGCCCTGGAGTTCGCCGTGTTCGGCTCCGCCCGTCCCCGCACGGTCCTCGTGACGACGCCCAACGTCGAGTACAACGTCCGCTGGGAGACCCTTCCGGCCGGCCACACCCGCCACGGCGACCACCGCTTCGAGTGGACCCGGGCCGAATTCCGGTCCTGGGCCGAGGCGGTGGCCGCACGGCACGGGTACGGCGTGGAGTACGTGCCCATCGGCCCGGACGACCCCGAGGTCGGCCCGCCCACCCAGATGGCTGTGTTCAGCACCGGCACCACCACCGACGAGACCCAGAAGGAGGCGAAAGCCGCATGACCACCAACGAAACCGGGCGCGCCCCGCGCACCCTCCCCGTCACCGACCTCTCCCTCGTCGTGCTCGTCGGGGCCAGCGGGTCCGGCAAGTCCACCTTCGCCCGGCGGCACTTCAAGCCGACCGAGGTCATCTCCTCGGACTTCTGCCGTGGCCTCGTCGCCGACGACGAGAACGACCAGAGCGCCAGCAAGGACGCCTTCGACGTCCTGCACTACATCGCGGGCAAGCGCCTCGCCGCCGGCCGGCTGACCGTCGTGGACGCCACGAACGTGCAGCCGGAGGCCCGGCGCCAGCTCGTGCGCGTGGCCCGGGAGTACGACGTGCTGCCCATCGCCATCGTGCTCGACCTGCCCGAAGAGGTCTGCCTCGCCCGCAACGCGGCCCGCCCGGACCGCGCCGACATGCCCCGCCACGTCATCCAGCGCCACCGCCGCGAGCTGCGCCGCTCCCTGCGCGGCCTGGAGCGCGAGGGCTTCCGCAAGGTGCACATCCTGCGCTCCGAGGAGGAGGCCGAGCAGGCCGAAGTGGTCCTGGAGCGCCGCTACAACGACCTGCGCCACCTCACCGGGCCGTTCGACATCATCGGCGACATCCACGGCTGCCGCTCCGAGCTGGACACCCTCCTCGGCAAGCTGGGGTACGTGGACGGCGCCCACCCCGAGGGCCGCACCGCGGTCTTCGTCGGCGACCTCGTCGACCGCGGCCCCGACAGCCCCGGCGTCCTGCGCCGCGTGATGTCGATGGTCGCCGACGGGAACGCGCTGTGCGTCCCCGGCAACCACGAGAACAAGCTCGGCCGCTACCTCAAGGGCCGCAAGGTACAGCTGACCCACGGCCTCGCCGAGACCGTCGAGCAGCTGGAACGGGAGGACGCGAAGGACCCCGACTTCCGCAAGCAGGTCGGCGCGTTCATCGACGGGCTCGTCAGCCACTACGTGCTGGACGGCGGCCGGCTCGTCGTCTGCCACGCCGGGCTGCCCGAGAAGTACCACGGCCGCACCTCCGGCCGGGTCCGCTCGCACGCGCTGTACGGGGAGACCACCGGCGAGACCGACGAGTTCGGGCTGCCCGTGCGCTACCCGTGGGCGGAGGACTACCGGGGCAGCGCCGCCGTGGTCTACGGCCACACGCCCGTGCCCACCACCTCGTGGATCAACAACACCATCTGCCTGGACACCGGTGCCGTCTTCGGCGGGAAGATGACCGCGCTGCGCTGGCCGGAGCGCGAGCTCGTCGACGTACCGGCGGAGCAGGTCTGGTACGAGCCGGTGAAACCGCTGGAGACGGAGGCGCCCGGGGGCCGGGAGGGCCGGCCGCTGGACCTGGACGACGTGCAGGGCCGCCGGATCGTGGAGACCCGGCACATGGGCCGCCTCGCCGTCCGCGAGGAGAACGCGGCCGCCGCCCTGGAGGTCATGAGCCGGTTCGCGGTCGACCCCCGGCTGCTGCCCTACCTGCCGCCGACCATGGCGCCCACCGCCACCTCGCGGGAGGAGGGCTACCTGGAGCACCCGGCCGAGGCGTTCGGCGAGTACCGGGCGGCCGGCGTGGCGAAGGTCGTGTGCGAGGAGAAGCACATGGGCTCCCGCGCCGTGGCCCTGGTCTGCAAGGACGCCGTCGCGGCCCGGGAGCGCTTCGGGACCGCGGACACCGGCGACGGCGGGCCCACCGGCGCGCTGTACACCCGCACCGGCCGCCCGTTCCTGGACGACTCCGCGCTCACCGAGGCGGTGCTCGGGCGGCTGCGCGCGGCCGTGACCGCGGCCGGGCTGTGGGACGAGTGGGGCACCGACTGGGTGCTGCTCGACGCCGAGCTGATGCCCTGGTCCCTGAAGGCGCGCGGCCTGCTCCGCTCGCAGTACGCGGCCGTGGGCGCCGCCTCCGGCGCCGTGTTCCCCGCCGCCACCGGGGCCCTCGCGGCAGCCGCCGCGCGCGGCGTCGACCTGGGCGCGCTCGCGGACCGGCAGCGGGAGCGGGCCGAGGACGCCGCCGCGTTCACGCGGGCGTACCGCCGCTACTGCTGGGGCACCGAGGGGCTGGACGGGGTGCGCCTCGCACCGTTCCAGATCCTCGCCGTACAGGGCCGCTCCCTCGCCTCCGTACCGCACGACGAGCAGCTGGCCTGGCTGGACCGGCTGGTGGAGCACGACCCCACCGGGCTGCTCCAGGTCACCCGGCGGCTCGTCGTGGACACCGCCGACGAGGCGTCGGTCCGGGCGGGCACCGACTGGTGGCTGGAGATGACCGGCCGGGGCGGCGAGGGCATGGTCGTCAAGCCGCTCGGCGCGCTCGTCCGGGACGGCAAGGGACGCCTGGTGCAGCCCGGGATCAAGGTGCGCGGCCGGGAGTACCTGCGGATCATCTACGGTCCCGAGTACACCCGCCCGGACAATCTGGACCGGCTGCGCGGCCGCTTCCTCGGCCACAAGCGCTCGCTGGCCCTGCGCGAGTACGCCCTCGGCCTGGAGGCCCTGGACCGGCTCGCGGACGGGGAGCCGCTGTGGCGGGTCCACGAAGCGGTGTTCGCCGTCCTGGCGCTGGAGTCGGAGCCGGTGGACCCCCGGCTCTGACAACGCGTCGGGCCGGGCCGGCCAAACAGGCTGGCGATTCGCCGGGTGAACGGCGCGCCGCGCGGTGAGGATGTGGGCATGGGATTCCATGTCGACTCCGAGGCCGGGCGGCTGCGCCGCGTCATCCTGCACCGCCCCGATCTGGAACTGAAACGGCTCACGCCGAGCAACAAGGACGCGCTGCTCTTCGACGACGTGCTCTGGGTGCGCCGGGCCCGGCAGGAGCACGACGGGTTCGCGGACGTGCTGCGCGACCGGGGCGTCGAGGTGCACCTCTTCGGCGACCTGCTGCGCGAGGCGCTGGAGATCCCGGTCGCCCGGCGCCTCGTGCTGGACCGGGTCTTCGCCGAGAAGGAGTACGGCCCGCTCGCCACCGAGCACCTGCGGGCCGCCTTCGAGGAGTTGACCGCGGCCGAGCTGTGCGAGGCGTTGGTCGGCGGGATGACCAAGCGGGAGTTCCTGGAACGGCACGAGGAGCCGGTCTCGGTGCGCTTCCACGTCATGGACCTGGACGACTTCCTGCTCGGGCCGCTCCCCAACCACCTGTTCACCCGGGACACCTCGGCGTGGATCTACGACGGCGTCTCGATCAACGCCATGCGCTGGCCCGCCCGGCAGCGCGAGACGGTCCACTTCGAGGCGATCTACCGTCACCACCCGCTGTTCACCGGGCCGGAGGCGGGCGCCTTCCACCACTGGTCCGAGGGGCAGGACGACTACCCCTCCACCATCGAGGGCGGTGACGTCCTCGTCATCGGCAACGGCGCCGTGCTCATCGGGATGAGCGAGCGCACCACCCCGCAGGCCGTGGAGATGCTGGCCCGGGGGCTCTTCGACGCCGGCTCGGCCCGGACCATCGTGGCGCTGGACATGCCGAAGAGCCGGGCCTTCATGCACCTGGACACCGTGATGACGATGGTCGACGGGGACACCTTCACCAAGTACGCGGGCCTCGGCATGCTCCGCTCGTACACGATCGAGCCCGGCGACGGGCCGCGCGACCTCAAGGTCACCGACCACCCGCCCGAGCAGATGCACACCGCCATCGCCCGGGCGCTCGGTCTCGGCTCGATCCGGGTGCTCACCGCGACGCAGGACGTGCACGCGGCCGAGCGGGAGCAGTGGGACGACGGCTGCAACGTGCTGGCCGTCGAACCCGGGGTCGTCGTCGCGTACGAGCGCAACGCCACCACCAACACGCATCTGCGCCGGCAGGGCATCGAGGTCATCGAGATCCGGGGCAGCGAGCTGGGCCGGGGCCGGGGCGGTCCGCGCTGCATGAGCTGCCCGGTCGTACGGGACGCGGTCTGACGGGCGGCGGGGCCCGTACCGCACGACGGGACTGTATAGCGATGCATTGCGTCGTATAGGGTTCCAGCGTTACGGTATGCGTCCCCTCGCCCGACCCAGGAGCAGTCACCATGGCCATAGACCTCGCAGGCCGCCACTTCCTCAAGGAGCTGGACTTCACGGCCGCGGAGTTCCGCGGTCTGATCGAGCTGGCCGCCGAGCTCAAGGCCGCCAAGAAGTCGGGCACGGAGACGCAGCGGCTGCGCGGCCGGAACATCGCGCTGATCTTCGAGAAGACGTCGACCCGCACCCGGTGCGCGTTCGAGGTCGCCGCCGCCGATCAGGGCGCCTCGACCACCTACCTCGACCCCTCCGGCTCCCAGATGGGGCACAAGGAGTCGGTCAAGGACACCGCGCGCGTCCTCGGCCGGATGTTCGACGGGATCGAGTACCGGGGCGACAGCCAGGCGGCCGTCGAGGAACTGGCGGCGTACGCCGGAGTGCCGGTCTTCAACGGGCTGACCGACGACTGGCACCCGACCCAGATGCTCGCCGACGTGCTGACGATGACCGAGCACAGCGAGAAGCCGCTGGAGGAGATCGCCTTCGCCTACCTCGGTGACGCCCGCTTCAACATGGGCAACTCCTACCTCGTCACCGGCGCCCTGCTCGGCATGGACGTGCGCATCGTCGCGCCCAAGGCGTACTGGCCGGCCGAGACGGTCGTCGCCGAGGCCCGCGCGCTCGCCGAGAAGTCCGGCGCACGGGTCACGCTCACCGAGGACGTGGCCGAGGGGGTGCGCGGCGCGGACTTCGTCGCCACCGACGTCTGGGTCTCGATGGGCGAGCCCAAGGAGGTCTGGGACGCCCGCATCGCCGCCCTCGTGCCGTACGCCGTCACGATGGACGTCCTGCGGGCCACCGGGAACGCCGGGGTGAAGTTCATGCACTGCCTGCCCGCGTACCACGACCTCGGCACCGGGGTGGCGCGCGAGATCCACGAGCGGCACGGGCTGAGTGAGCTGGAGGTCACCGACGAGGTCTTCGAGTCCGAGCACTCCGTGGTCTTCGACGAGGCGGAGAACCGCATGCACACGATCAAGGCCGTGCTCGTGGCGACGATGGCGGATTAGGGCCTGTCCGGCGTCCGCATGGTCATGCATCCAATTGGGTGAATATGCGGACAGGTGTCTATGATGGTGCCGATTGGTGGGGTTCGAGCTCGCACGCTCGAACCCCCTTTTCGTGCGTGCGACGGCCCCCACCGCCCGATCCGCGCCTCCCCCCACGCGTACCACCGGAAATGAGACACCGCCGTGAGCCCTCTGCGCCTTCCCGGCCCCCCGCACCGCGTCAAGGACCCGCACCGGCTGATCGCCGAATCGGGTGCCGACCTGGAGGGGCACGGCCTCAAGCGCACCATGGGCCTGTTCCAGCTGGTGTGCTTCGGAGTCGGCGCGGTCGTCGGGACCGGCATCTTCGTGGGCCTGTCCGACAGCGTGGCGGAGGCCGGGCCCGCCGTCGTGGTCTCCTTCGTCCTCGCGGCCGTCACCTGCGTCTTCACGGCGTTCTCGTTCGCCGAGCTGGGCAGCGCCATTCCCGTCTCCGGCAGCTCGTACTCCTTCGCCTACGCCACGCTCGGCGAACGCCTCGCCTTCCTCGTCGGCTGGTGCCTGCTCCTGGAGTACGGCGTCTCGGTCTCCGCCGTCGCGGTCGGCTGGAGCCAGTACGTCAACGAACTGCTCGACAGCCTCTTCGGCCACCAGCTGCCCGCCGCGCTCTCCGCCGGACCGGCGGACGGCGGCGTGATCAACCTGCCCGCCGTGATCGTGGTCATGATGGCCGCGACGCTGCTGGTGCGCGGTGTACGGGAGAGCGCGACCGCCACCGCCGCGATGGCCGTCCTCAAGCTGGTCGTCCTGGCCATGTTCTGCGTGATCGCGTTCACCGCGTTCGAGCGCGGCAACCTCGCCCCGTTCGCCACCCATGGCGCGGGCGGCGTCACGGCGGGCGCGTCGCTGGCGTTCTTCTCGTACATCGGCTTCGACGCGATCACCACGGCGGGGGAGGAGGTCAAGAACCCCCGGCGCAACATCCCGCTCGCGATCATGATCTGCATCGGCCTGGTCACGCTGCTCTACTGCGCGGTCGCCCTGGCCGCGATCGGCGCGCTCGGCCCGGACGCCGTCGCCGACAAGCCCGCCGCGCTCTCGCTCATCGTCGACCAGGTCACCGGCTCGTCCGTGGGCGGCGGGATCATCGCCTTCGGCGCGGTCGTGGCCATCGCCTCGGTGGTCCTCGCGGTGATGTACGGGCAGACCCGCATCCTGATGTCGATGTCCCGCGACGGCCTGGTCCCGAGGGTCTTCGAGCGGGTTTCACCGCGCACCGCGACCCCGGTCGCCAACACCTGGATCGTCGCCGTCGTCTTCGCGGTCCCGGCGGCCTTCTCCTCGCTCGACATGGTGGTGAACCTGACCACCATCGGCACACTCGCCACCATGGTCGCCGTCAATGCCGCCGTCCTCGTGCTGCGCCGCCGCAACCCCGAGGTCCGCGGCTCCTTCCGGGTCCCGCTCTACCCGCTGAGCCCGCTCATCGGGATCGGTTTCTGCGTTTATCTGATGTACGGCACCGGCTGGACGACCTGGGTGCAGTTCGCCGTGTTCCTCGCGGCCGGCGCCCTCGTGTACGCGGTCTACGGGCACCGCCGCTCCAGGCTGGCCCAGGGCTCCTAAGGCTGTACGGGCGGCAGCCGGAACCAGACCGCCTTGCCGCGCCCGGCCGGGCGGTGACCGCAGGACGAGCTGAGCGTGCGGATCAGCAGCAGCCCCCGGCCGTGCTCCTGCCACGGGTCCGGTACGTCATCGGGCCCGGGGCGGGACAGGTCGCCGGGCGGGGCGGGATCCCCGTCGTGCACCTCCACCTGGCAGCCGGCCGGAAGCAGCTCGACCACCAGCTCTATGGGCTCGTCGCCCGGGGTGTGCTCCACCGCGTTGGCGACCAGCTCGGCGGTGAGCAGTTCGGCGGTGTCGCTGTCGGCGGGGGCGTCGATGTCCGTCAGCACCGAGCGGATCAGCGCGCGGGCGATCGGCACGGCGGCCGTGGAGTGCGGCAGGGAGATGCGCCAGGAGGGGGTTGGCGGTCCGTCGGGGGGCACGAGGGTTCCGTTCACGTGAGCGTGGGGGTCCTGGGCTCAGACGGTCCGCGCTCAAGACTTCTTCGCCCCCACCTTACGAAGCGGCGCGACAGGGACAAGAGCCTCGCGTCCGGGACCTTGGGGACATTCGTCACTGGACCCGGCGACGCGCGCCGATGTATCGCGTACTCGTGACGGCAGTCACACAACGGTGATAAATTCGGGGTCAGGCAGCAGCGACGGCTGAAGGGGACACCCCGCCATGAGCCCGTTCACCGGCTCCGCACCGCGTACGCAGCACTGGCGCCACCTGCGGGTCACCGTCGAGGACGGCGTCGCCACCGTCACCCTCGCCCGCCCCGAGAAACTCAACGCCCTGACCTTCGGCGCCTACGCCGACCTCCGCGACCTGCTGGCCGAGCTGGCCCGGGAGCGCTCCGTGCGGGCGCTGGTCCTGGCCGGTGAGGGGCGCGGCTTCTGCTCCGGCGGCGACGTGGACGAGATCATCGGCGCGACCCTGGCCATGGACACCGCCCAGCTCCTGGACTTCAACCGGATGACCGGCCAGGTCGTCCGCGCGGTCCGCGAGTGCCCCTTCCCCGTCATCGCCTCGGTGCACGGGGTGGCCGCCGGGGCCGGCGCCGTCCTCGCCCTCGCCGCCGACTTCCGCGTCGCCGACCCCACCGCCCGGTTCGCCTTCCTCTTCACCCGGGTCGGGCTCTCCGGCGGCGACATGGGCGCGGCCTATCTGCTGCCCCGGGTCGTCGGCCTCGGACACGCCACCCGGCTCCTGATGCTCGGGGAACCCGTCCGCGCCCCCGAGGCCGAGCGGATCGGCCTGATCAGCGAGCTCACCGACGAGGGCGACGCCGACAAGGCCGCCGCCGGGCTCGCCCGCCGCCTCGCGGACGGGCCCGCGCTCGCCCTCGCCCAGACCAAGGCGCTGCTCACCGCCGAGCTGGACATGCCGCTGGCCGCCGCCGTCGAGATGGACGCCGCGACCCAGGCCCTCCTGATGCACGGCGAGGACTACGCCGAATTCCACGCCGCGTTCAGCGAGAAGCGGCCGCCCGCCTGGCGGGGCAGATGACCGCCGCCGGCCCGCACCGGATCGCGGTCATCGGCGGTGGCCCCGGCGGGCTCTACGCGGCGGCGCTGCTCAAACGCCTCGGCCCGGACCGCGAGATCACCCTCTGGGAGCGCAACGCCCCCGACGACACCTTCGGCTTCGGCGTCGTCCTCTCCGACGAGACCCTCGGCGGCATCGAGCACGCCGACCCGGTCGTGCACCGCGCCCTCCAGCGCGAGTTCGTCCGCTGGGACGACATCGACATCGTGCACCGGGGCCGCACCCAGACCTCCGGCGGCCACGGCTTCGCCGCCCTCGGCCGCCGCCGGCTCCTGGAGATCCTGCACGAACGCTGCGCCGGGCTCGGCGTCGGCCTCCGCTTCCGTACGCAGGCCCCGCCCGCCGCCGAACTCGCCGCCACGCACGACCTGGTCATCGCCGCCGACGGCGTGCACAGCGCCACCCGCGACGCCCACGCGGACAGCTTCCGGCCCCGGATCACCGGACACCGCTGCCGTTACATCTGGCTCGCCGCCGATTTCGCCCTGGACGCCTTCCGCTTCGAGATCGCGGAGACCCCGTACGGCGTGATGCAGCTGCACGCCTACCCGTTCGCCCGCCCGTCGCCCGACCACCGCCCCACAACGGGGCCCTTCGGGCCGCTGAATAATTCCGGCGCCTCGACCGTCATCGTCGAAATGCGCGAGGAGGTCTGGCGGGCGGCCGGCTTCGACGTACCCGACCCGGCCGAGTCGATCGGCCAGTGCGCCAAGGTCTTCGCGAACGCCCTCGGCGGCCGCCCCCTGCGCTCCAACAACTCCGCCTGGCTCACCTTCCGTACCGTCGTCAACGCGCACTGGTCGCACGGGAACACCGTCCTCATCGGGGACGCCGCGCACACCGCGCACTTCTCCATCGGCTCCGGCACCAAGCTCGCCGTGGAGGACGCCCTCGCGCTCGCCGCCTGTATCGAGGAGCAGCCCTCGCTGCCCGCCGCACTCGCCGCGTACGAGAGCGAGCGGCGGCCCGTCGTGGAGTCGACGCAGCGCGCGGCGGCGGCCAGCCTGCGCTGGTTCGAGGAGCTGGGCCGGCACGTGGACCAGCCGCCCCGGCAGTTCGCGTTCAACCTCCTCACCCGCAGCCGCCGCGTCACCCACGACAACCTCCGGCTGCGCGATCCGGCGTTCACGGCCGGGGTGGAGGAGGAGTTCGGCTGCCCGCCGGGCACCCCGCCGATGTTCACGCCGCTGCGGTTGCGCGGCCTGGAACTGCGCAACCGCGTCGTCGTCTCGCCGATGGACATGTACTCGGCCTCCGACGGGGTCCCCGGCGACTTCCACCTCGTCCACCTCGGCGCACGGGCGCTGGGCGGCGCCGGGCTCGTCATGACGGAGATGGTCTGCGTCAGCCCCGAGGGCCGCATCACCCCCGGCTGCACCGGCCTCTACACCGACGAACAGGCGGCCGCCTGGACCCGGGTCGCCGATTTCGTGCACACCGCGTCCCCGGGCACCGCCCTCGGCGTCCAGCTCGGCCACTCAGGCCGCAAGGGCTCCACCAAGCTCATGTGGGAGGGCATCGACCAGCCCCTGGACCACGGCAACTGGCCGGTGACCGCCGCCTCGCCGCTGCCGTACGCGCCCGGGGTCAACCAGGTCCCGCACGCCCTGGACCGGGCCGGTCTGGACGAGGTCCGGGAGCAGTTCGCCGCCGCCGCCCGGCGCGCCGACGCCTGCGGGTTCGACCTGCTCGAACTGCACTGCGCGCACGGCTATCTGCTCTCCGGCTTCCTCTCGCCGCTCAGCAACCACCGCACCGACGCCTACGGCGGGCCGCTCGCCCACCGCCTCCGCTTCCCCCTGGAGGTGTTCGACGCGGTCCGCGAGCTGTGGCCGGACGACCGGCCGATGACCGTCCGGATCTCCGCCACCGACTGGGCGGAGGGCGGCACCACCGCCGAGGACGCCGTGGAGATCGCCCGCGCGTTCGTCGCGCACGGGGCCGACGCGATCGACGTCTCCACCGGCCAGGTCGTCCCCGGCGAGCGGCCCGAGTACGGACGGTCCTACCAGACCCCGTACGCCGACCGCATCCGCAACACCCTGTGCGTGCCGGTGATCGCGGTCGGCGCGATCTCCTCCTGGGACGACGTCAACTCTCTGCTCCTCGCGGGCCGCGCCGACCTCTGCGCCCTGGCCCGCCCCCACCTCTACGACCCGCACTGGACGCTCCACGCGGCGGCCGCACAGGGCTACACCGGTCCGGGCGCCCCCTGGCCCCTCCCGTACCGCGCGGGCAGCCGCACCCCGCCCACGGGCCGTACCGACGCGCCGAAACCGCGCCTCACCCTGGGGTGACCGGCAGGCACTCGTGGCACAGGCACGGGTCCGGGTGCGGGGCGGCGTGGTGGGTGTTCCGGCCCAGGCGCGCCACGCGCTCCAGCAGCTCGGCCAGCTCCGTGGCCTCCTCCCGGGTGCGGGTCGCGTGGCCGGGGCACCGCCGGAGCACGGCGGGGGAGTACACCAACTGGGGCCGGAACGTGTGCAGATGACGCGTGCCGGTGTCGATGGTGATCCAGTGACCGGTGTGCCGGCCGTGGCCGACCGCCGTCAGCTGCTCGTTGCCCATCCCGGGATGGGTGTCCACCACGTAGACCTTCGCGCCCGGCCGGAACGCCTTGGTGCCGGAGCGGAACTCCTGGCCCAGCTCCCCGTACCGCCGCCACCGCACGACGTTCGCCGCGACCAGCCAGCGCGGCTCGGGACCCTCAGCCACGGCCCGGCTCCGCGCCGGCCACCAGCCGGGCCGCGCACTTTGCCCCCGCGTCCCGCAGCCGCTCGTGCAGCCCCCGGAACACCTCGGCCGACCGGGCACCCGGCCACCCCTCGGGCAGCAGCTCCCGGGGCAGCCCCGGGTCGGCGTAGGGCACCCGGCGCCAGGAGTCCAGCGCCGTCAGGTAGTCCCGGTAGGCCGCCTCGGGGTCCGCCGCCGCGTCGCCGCGCGCCTTCCAGGCCCTGAGCACCGGTTCATGGCGGTCCAGGAAGCCGTGGTGGAGCCGGGCCACCGCCGCCAGGTCCCACCAGCGGGCCACGGCCTCCCGCGTCGCGCTGAAGCCCAGGTGGTCGCCCCGGAACAGATCGACGTACGGGGCGAGTCCCAGCCGCTCCAGGGTGTGCCGGGTCTCGTCGTACAGCCCCGCCGGGGCGATCCACACCCCGGGGGCCGCGGTGCCGAAACCGAGCCGGGCCAGGCGCGAGCGCAGCAGGTGCCGTTTGTGGCGCTCCGCCTCGGGCACCGAGAACACCGCCAGCACCCAGCCGTCCGCCAGCGGCGGGTCCGGGTGGCGGTAGATGCGCCGGTCGCCGTCGTCCAGGAGCTGGCGGGCGTCCGCCGACAGCGCGTATCCGGCCGCCCCGTCCGCCGTGCGCGCGGCGACGAGCAGCCCGCGCCGCTTCAGCCGGGAGACGGACGAGCGTACGGCGGGGGCGTCCACGCCGACGGCACCGAGCAGCCGGACCAGTCCGGCCACCGGCATCGGCCCGTCGCCGGGGGTGCGGCCGTACGCCCCGTACAGGGTGACGATCAGCGAACGGGGGGTGTGCGGTTCGACCATGTGATCATTCTCGGTCCGGAGCGGACCCGGCCGCACCGGATTCGTCCCCGCGGAGCCTGAACCGTTGCAGTTTCCCCGTGGCGGTACGGGGAAGCGCCGGCAGGAACGTGATGCTGCGGGGGCACTTGTGCGGGGCCAGCTCCGCCCGCATGAACGTCCGCAGCTCGTCCGCCGTCAGCGCGGAGCCCTCCCGTGGCACCACGTACGCCGCCACGATCCGGCCGCGCAGCTCGTCCGGCTGCCCCACCACCGCCGCCTCCGCCACGTCCGGGTGGCGCAGCAGGGCCTCTTCGACCTCGGGCCCCGCGATGTTGTACCCGGAGGAGATGATCATGTCGTCGGCGCGGGCCACGTAACGGAAGTAGCCGTCCGCGTCGCGCACATAGGTGTCGCCGGTGATGTTCCAGCCGTGCCGCACGTAGGCGCGCTGCCGTTCGTCCGCGAGGTAGCGGCAGCCGACCGGGCCGCGCACGGCGAGCAGGCCGGGCTCCCCGTCCGGCACGGGCGCGCCGTCGGCGTCCACCACGCGGGCCTGCCAGCCGGGGACCGGGACGCCCGTGGTGCCGGGGCGGATCGCGTCGTCGGCGGCCGAGACGAAGATGTGCAGCAGCTCGGTCGCGCCGATGCCGTTGATGATCCGCAGCCCGGTCCGCTCGTGCCAGGCGTGCCAGGTCGCCTCCGGCAGGTTCTCGCCCGCCGAGACACAGCGGCGCAGCGCCGACAGGTCGTACCCGTCGAGCTGGTCCAGCATCACCCGGTAGGCGGTCGGCGCGGTGAACAGCACCGAGACCCGGTGCTCCGCCAGGGCGGGCAGCAGCTGCTTGGGGCCCGCCTGCTCCAGCAGCAGCGCGGACGCCCCCGCCCGCAGGGGGAAGACCACCAGGCCCCCGAGGCCGAAGGTGAAACCGAGCGGCGGACTGCCCGCGAACACGTCGTCGGGGCCGGGCCGCAGGAGGTGCCGCGAGAAGGTGTCGGCGACGGCCAGCACATCGCGGTGCAGGTGCATGCAGCCCTTGGGCCGGCCGGTGGTGCCCGAGGTGAACGCGATCAGCGCCACGTCGTCCGACGCGGTGTCCACCGCCCGGTAGGGGCCCGGCCGGGCGGCGGCCAGCCGCAGCAGGTCGTCCGGCGCCCCACCCCCGTACGCCGTGATCCGCAGCCCGGGCACCTCCGCCTGCGCCAGGTCCTCGACCGACCGCGCGTCGCACAGGGCGTGGCTCACCCGGGCGATCGAGCAGATGGCGGCCAGTTCGGACGCCCGCTGCCGCGCCAGTACGGTGACGGCGACCGCGCCCGCCTTCAGGACCGCCAGCCAGCAGGCGGCCAGACGGGGCGTGGTCGGGCCGCGCAGCAGGACCCGGTTGCCGGGGACGACCCCCAGGTCCGAGGTGAGGACATGGGCGATCCGGTCGACCAGGCCGCGCAGCTCCCCGTAACTCAGCACCCCGCCGTCCGGCGTGCGGAAGGCGGGGCGGTCGGGGCCGAGGCGGTCGGCCGTGCGGTCCAGGAGCTCGGCGGCGCAGTTGAGCCGGTCCGGGTAGCGCAGCTCGGGCAGGTCGAAGAGCAGGTCCGGCCACTGCTCCACGGGAGGCAGGTGCTCCCTGGCGAAGCCGTCGATGTGCGCCGAGGTCTTCGGGTCCGTGGTGTTCGGGTCCATGAAGGATCGCCCCCTTGTAGCCCCCTTGCCGCTCCTGGAGCGTATCGTTTGGGTGACGGTAGTCAACGGTCCGCGATAAAGATGCTCAGGTGCAATCGATTCGACGGGATTCGACCAGAGAGGCGCCGGTATGACGGCATTCTCGCTCGATCCGGCACAGACCGCATGGTGCGAGGAACTGCGCACCCTGGCCCGTGACCGGCTCGCCCCGCTCGCCGCCGGGGGCGAGCCGGGGCACGTCAACCGCCCGCTGCTCGCCGCCCTCGGCGAGCTGGGCCTCCTCGACCGGCTGTTCGGCTCGGGCGCCCTCGACCTCTGCCTGCTGCGCGAATCGCTCGCCCGGGGCTGTACCGAGGCCGAGACCGCCCTCGCGCTCCAGGGCCTCGGCGGCTTCCCCGTGCTCCGGTCGGGCACCCCCGCCCAGCGCGAGCGATGGCTCCCCGGGGTCCGCGCGGGCCGCCACGTCGCCGCCTTCGCGCTCAGCGAGCCGGGCGCGGGCTCCGACGCGGGAGCCCTGGCGCTCGACGCTGCCCCGGACTCCGGCGGCTGGCGCCTGACCGGCGAGAAGTGCTGGATCTCCAACGCGCCGGAGGCCGACTTCTACACGGTCTTCGCCCGCACGACCCCGGGCGCCCGGGCCCGTGGCGTCACCGCGTTCCTCGTCCCCGCCGACCGTGCCGGGCTGACCGGCACCGCCCTGGACATGCTCTCCCCGCACCCGATCGGGGCCCTGGCCTTCGACGGGGTCCGGGTCACCCCCGACGACCTGCTCGGCGAGCCGGACCGGGGCTTCGCGGTCGCCATGGGCACCTTGAATTTCTTCCGCCCCAGCGTCGGCGCCTTCGCCCTCGGGATGGCCCGGGCCGCGCTCGACGCCACCGTGGAGCACACCGCCACCCGGACCGCCTTCGGCGCGCCCCTGTCCGCCCTCCAGGCGGTGTCGCACCAGGTCGCCGAGATGGCCACCCGCACCGAAGCCGCCCGGCTGCTGGTCCACGCGGCCGCCGCCGCCCACGACGCCGGGGAGCCCGGGGTGCCGCGCCGGGCCGCCATGGCGAAGCTGTACGCGACGGAGACCGCGCAGTTCGTCGTGGACACCGCCGTCCAGCTGCACGGCGCCCGAGCCCTGCAACGGGGCCATCTGCTCGAACACCTCTACCGGGAGGTCCGCGCCCCGCGCATCTACGAGGGCGCCAGCGAGGTCCAGCGCACGATCATCGCCAAGGAGCTGTACGCGAACCGGGAGGGGACCGCATGAGCCCGATCCACCGCGTCAACCCGCACGAACTCTCGCCCGCCTCCGGCTTCTCGCACGCGGTCACCGCGACCGGCGGCCGGCTTGTCTTCCTGGCCGGGCAGACCGCCCTCGACCAGCACGGCGCGGTCGTCGGCGACACCCTGCCCGAGCAGTTCGCGACCGCCCTGGGCAACCTCCTCACCGCCCTGCGCGCGGCGGGCGGCTCCCCGGCGGACCTGGCCCGGGTCACGGTGTACGCCACCGACGTCGCCGACTACCGGGCCCACGCCCCGGAACTGGGCCGGATCTGGCGCCGGCTGGCCGGCCGCGACTACCCGGCCATGGCGGTCATCGGCGCGGCCCGGCTCTGGGACGAGCAGGCACGGGTCGAGATCGACGGCATCGCGGTCCTGCCCTGAGCGGCGTACGCCCCCGCCGGTCCCGGAAACCGGGCGCGGCGGGGGCGTATCGAAACGGACCGGGCGGATCAGTAGGGCTGCACCAGCACGTGCGCCGCGCCGGGGATGCCGATCTTCAGCAGCTCGTCCTCCTCCGGCGTCGTCTCCCCGCCCGTCTCCTGCTTCAGGACCGCACGCGAGATCGCCTGCACCCACATGGCGCGCGGACGGCGCCGCGCCTCCCACGCGTCCAGGGCCGCGTCGACGTCCGCCTCGGCGTCCAGCGACTCGGCGAGCACCAGCGCGTCCTCCACGGCCATCGCCGCCCCCTGAGCGATGTGCGGGGTGCTCGCGTGCGCCGCGTCACCGGCCAGGACCACCCGGCCGACGTGCCACGGCTCCTCGACCGTCACCTGGGAGATCCGGGAGTAGACGACCGCCTCCGGCCCGGCGATCTGGGCCAGCGCCTCGGCGACCGGCCCCGAGAACATCGCCAGCCGCTCCCTCAGCTGCTCGTGCGCCTTGTCCGGGTCCGGCCGGAAGTCCTCGTCCGCCGCGAAGACCGAGCCCAGGTACATCAGCTCGTCGGTGATCGGGGTGAGCAGCGCCTTGGCGGCCTGGCCCGCGGTGCCCATCACGACACCCCGCACCTGCTCCTGGCGGGGCACGGTGACGCGCCAGTTGGCGAAGCCCGTGTACTGGGGGGTGTAGCGGTCCCCGTACAGCCGGGTGCGCAGCGGCGAGCCGATGCCGTCGAAGCCGACGACGAGGTCCCAGCGGCCGGCCGAGCCGTCGGACAGGGTGACGTCGGCGCCGTCACCGTCGTCGGTGAGCTCCGTGATGGTCGCGCCGAACCGGATCTTCGCGCCGGCCGAGGTGGCCGCCGCGTTCAGCACCCGGGCCAGCGCGGGGCGGGGGATGCCGTTGTTGGACGGGGCGTCGCCCATGCGCGGCTGCGGTATCTCGGCCAGGGTGTTGCCGGCCGGGTCCGCGATGGTCAGGACCTCCCACTCGAAGCCCGCTGCCAGGCAGTCCTCCAGCACCCCGATCTCCCGCATCACGTGCAGGGCGTTCGACGGCTGGATGATGCCGACGCCGAGGGCGTCGAGCTCGTCGCGGAGCTCGGCCACCTCGACGGTGTGGCCCCGCCGGGCCAGGGCGGTGGCGAGCGTCAGCCCGCCGATGCCGCCGCCGTGGATCAGGACGCGCAGAGGTGTTGCCATGTCGGATCTCTCCAGAGCGAGAAAGTAAGGGAGGGAAGGTGAGGGGACGGGCCGGGGTCAGCCCGCCGCCACGGGCAGGCTCATCAGGTGGTCCACGAGGGCCAGCAGCACATCCCGGCCGAAGGGCCGCTCGCGTACGTCGCCGACCAGCAGCGGCACGTGCGGGTCCAGGTCCAGGGCGGCCCTGATCTCGTCCGTGGTGCGGGTGTTGTGCCCGTAGAAGCAGTTGATCGCGACGACGAACGGGATGTCCCGGCTCTCGAAGAAGTCGATCGAGGCGAAGCTGGTCTCGAGGCGCCGGGTGTCGGCGATCACGACCCCGCCGAGGGCCCCGTTGACCAGGTCGTTCCACATGAACCAGAAGCGCTCCTGGCCCGGTGTGCCGAACAGGTAGACGACGAGGTCCTGGCTGACCGTGATCCGGCCGAAGTCCAGGGCCACGGTCGTCGTGTCCTTCTGGCCGACGCCGGCCAGGTCGTCCACGCCGATGCTGGCCGTGGTCAGAAGTTCCTCGGTGCGCAGCGGGGCGACCTCGCTGACGGCCCCCACGAGGGTGGTCTTGCCGACGCCGAAACCGCCGGCTATCAGGATCTTGACGGCGGCGGGAGCCGCCTGACTGATGGTCATCTTGGGTCAGAGTCTCCGGAGTCCGTCGCGAACAGCGGCCAGTACGCCCATGTCGGCGCCGCCGGACGCCCGGGCCACCGAGAGCGGGGCCCGGGCGATCAGGAGGCCGGTGCCGACCAGATCCGCCAGGAGGATCTTGGTCACCGAGATCGGCAGATCGAGGTCCGAGGCGACCTCGGCGACCGCCGCGGGCCGCCGGCAGCGGTCCAGGATCAGCCGGTGCTCCGGCTGGAGCCTGCCCGGGCGGGCCGCCGCACCGTGCTCGTCCCGCGGATCGTGCGCGGTCGTGAGCACGGTGATGAGGGTGAGGTCGTCCCGGTCGGGGGCCGTCCGGCCGCGGGTGATGGTGTACGGGCGCACCATCGTCCCCGCGGCGTCCTCGCCGTCGTCCTCGAAATCCCCCTGCCCGTAAGGCCAGTGGCCGGTCACGCCCGCGGCCTGTCCCCGGCGCCGAAGGCGTCGAAGTCGTCCCGCGCCGGGGTGCTGAGCTTCTGGCCGACCTGGAGTACGAGGTTGTGCATGGCGAGCGACATGATCTCGGCGTCCACCTCCTGGGAGGCGATGACGGCCAGGTGGGTCCCCTGGCCCGCCGAGATGATGAAGAGCCACAGGTCCGCCAGTTCCACGATCACCTGGTGGACGCCACCGCCGTTGAAGAGCTGGCCCACACCGCGGGCCAGGCTCTGCTGCCCGGTGCAGATCGCGGCCAGCCGCTCGGCGTCGGACCGCTCGACGGTGCGCGAGTGGCTCACCACCAGCCCGTCGTCCGAGAGCAGGACGGCGTTGATGGTCTCGGCCACCGAGTCGACCAGACCGTCGAGAAGCCAGTCGAGATCCTGGCGAGTGGCGGTTGTGCGTGTCATGTCCGTTCTTCTCTCGTGAGGTCGGGCTGCGTCGGCGGCTCGTCGGTGGCGCGGGCGGCCCGGGAGCGGCGCTGGAATGCTCCGATGGCCGCACCCGCGCGGTGCGGGGCGGTCCGGGGCGGCGGGTCCTCGGCCCTGACCCGCGGCCGGGCCGCGGCGGCCGGTGCGGCCGGGTCGACCCGCAGCTCGTCGGCGAGGCTCGCCTGACGCACCCGGCGCGGCAACGGCGGCTCCCCGCCGGGCCCGGCCGGAAGACCGGGTCCCGGCGCGGGCTCCGAAAGCCGCACGGGCTGTGCCGGTTGCACGGGCTGTGCGGGCCGGGAGGGCTGAGCGGCGTGCCCGACGTGTCCCGGGTGCCCCGCGGCCGGTTCCGGCTGCGGGGGGAGGGACACCGGGAAGCCGTCCGCGTCCAGCTCGCCCGTCAGATACGTGTCCGGGTAGGGCCGCGGCGGCACGCCGTACGGATCCGAGGGCTCCGGATACGCATGGTGCGCGACCGGGTACTGCCCCTGGGTCGTCATATAGGGCTGCTCGCCGTCCGTGTACGCACCCTGGTACGGGGCCTCGTCCTGCCGGGCGCCCCCGTAGGTCTCCTCCAGGTGCCCGTACGCATGCCCGTCCGTACCGGCGTACGGGGCCTCGGGAGCGGGTTCGAAAGCGGGTTCCGGCGCGGCCGTGCCCGGCGCGTGCAGGGCGGTGACCCCGGCGAGGGCCCTGCCCCGGCCCCGGCTGGGCAGCGCGTCGGTGTCCCGGAGCGGGGCCGGGGCCTGGACGGGCTCCTCGGCCTCGGGGGCGGGGACGGCCACCGGGCCGGCGTGCGGGCCGGGAACGGTGAGCGCGTCCGGGACCAGCACGACGACGCGGGTGCCGCCGAACGCCGAGTGGCGGAACTCCACCCGCAGGCCGTGCTGGTCGGCGAGGCGCGCGATCACGTACAGGCCGAGGCGGATGTCGTCGGCGTGGGCCAGCACGTCCATCCGGGGCGGCCGGCTCATCAGCTCGTTGGCCGCGGCGAGCTGGTCCTCCTCCATGCCGAGCCCGCGGTCCTCGACCTCGATGGCCAGGCCCCGGCTCACCTGGGCGGCTCTGACCTCGACGGGGCTGGGCGGCCGGGAGAAGGTGAGGGCGTTCTCGATCAGCTCCGCCAGTACGTGGGAGACCGGGCCCACGGCCCGCGCGGCGAGCCACGGGGAGCCGTCCAGGTCCAGCACCACGCGCTGGTAGTCCTGCACCTCGCCCTGGGCGGAGCGCATGACGTCCAGCAGCGGTACGGGCTTGCGCCAGCGCCGGTGCGGGGAGCCGCCCGCGAGGATGACCAGGTTCTCCTCGTACCGCCTCAGGCGGGCGGTGAGGTGGTCGAGGTCGAAGAGGCCGTCCAGCACCTCGGGGTCCTCGTGCGTGCGCTCCAGCTCGTCCAGTTTCTTCAGCTGCTGGCCGATGAGCTGCTGGGTGCGGCGGGCGATGCGCTGGAGCAGCCGCTCGAAGCCGCGGTGCTGGTCGGCCTGGCCGACGGCGGCGCGCAGGGCGCTGGTGCGGGCCAGGTCGAGCGCGTGGCCGAGCTGGGCCAGCTCGTCCTTCGCGCCGGGCTCGCCGCCGTCCCCGATCGCCCGGGCCTCGGCCTCGACGTCGATGCGCTCGCCCTTGCCGAGCCGTTCGACCACGTCGGGCAGCGCCTTCTCCAGCTCCTCGGCCCGCTCCTGGAGCCGGCTGATCCGGCGGCGCAGGGTGCGCGAGAGCCGCCAGCTGAACCAGATGACCGCGACGACGGCGGCGAGGCCGACGACCGTGGTCAGGACGACCTTGATCAGGAGGGAGACGACACTGTCCTTGCCCTCCGCGACCACCCCGTCGGTGCGGGCCTCCATCAGCGCGACCAGCTGGGGCGTGAGCTCGTCCATGGCGCCGCGCCAGTCCGCCTCCTTCGTGCCCAGGGCGACGGAGCCGGACGCGTCCGGGGCGGCCGGGCGCAACACCTGGGCCTCCACCCGGGTCTTGGCCTTCCAGGCGGCAGAGCCGAAGACCTCCTGCCACTGGGCCTTCTCGTCGGCCGGGAGATAGGGGACGACCTTGGTCGTGTACTGGAACGACTGGGCGGAGACGGCCTGCCGGACCTCCTGGAGGTCCCCGGTGCTCAGCCTGCCCTTCGTCCAGCCCCGGGCGAGCAGGGCGTCCGAGCGGGAGATCATCTCCTTGGCCCAGAACACGTCCACCAACGGCTGCGAGAGCGTGGTGATCCGGCCGTTGTCGACATGGCTGAGGGCGGTGAAGAGCCTCAGGTCGACGGCGATCAGATCCGTGTAGTAGCGGTACACGGCCTTCTGCTGGTCGTTGTCGCCCTCGTCCACGAGGGCCCGCTGGGCCGGGAGTTGGGTGATCGCCGTACGGGCTTCGCCGACCGCGTCCCGTATCTCGCCGGGGGCGTCGTCGGTGTCCGTGTCGGACAGCGACTGGAAGCTGGTGATCGCCTTGTCGGTCAGCTTGCGCTGCTTGCGCAGGGCGTCGGTGACCCCTCCTCCGCGGGCCAGCGCCTCGGCGCTGAGCCGCCGCTCCTCCTGGAGGTTGTAGTACACGATGTTGGACGGCTGGCCGGCCTTCTGGGCCAACTGCCCTTGAGCCGCTTGCTTCTGGAAGTCGAGCAGAGTCTGACCACTGGTGACGGCCCAGAGGGCGGCCAGGGCAACACCGGGGACTACGGCCAGTACGAGCAGGGCCGTCCGCAGCGCCATTGTGGTCGAGCTGCTCCGCCGTGACGCGCGCGTGCGCAGGGCATGCTCCTTGACGTGGTACCGACCTCACGGTCGGTCAAATCCGTTGAGAACCAGGACGGGTAGATAGTAGTCACAGTGCAAAAATGAAGAGGAAGTGGGCTCACATGTTCAACATCTGTCGAGCACATGATCACCATGAACCGGTGACGCCCCCTCCGATGTGACGGGACGCCCGGGGTGCGGCGGGTCGGACGGGTGAAGCGGCGCCGGGGATATATCTGTATTTAGTGCCCTCTGTCCGCTCGGTAGCCCGCCAGACCCCGCCGCCCGCCGCCGCACCCCGCCGCCCCGCCGCATGACCGCGCTCATCGTCGCCCACTTCCTCCTCGCGGCCTTCGCGCGCCCGCTGGTGCGACGGCTGGGCGCGCGCGCCTTCCTCGTCCTGGCACTGCCGCCCGCCGCCACCACCTGCTGGGCGTTCACCCGGTGGGAGACGGCCGCGTCCGGCTCCTCGGTCGACTGGTCCTGGGCCTGGATGCCCGACTACGGCGTCTCCGTGGACCTGCGCCTCGACGCGCTCGCCGAACTCATGGTGCTGCTCGCGTCCGGCGTCGGCACGCTCGTCCTGGTGTACTGCGCCTCCTACTTCAGCGACACGACACCCCGGCTGGCCGGCTTCGCCGGGAACCTGCTCGCGTTCGCGGGCGCGATGCTCGCCCTCGTCCTCAGCGACGACCTGATCTCCCTCTACGTCTTCTGGGAGCTCACCACCGTCTTCTCGTACCTCCTCATCGGATACGACAGCGAGCAGCGCCACAGCAGACGTTCCGCGCTCCAGGCGCTGACCGTCACCACGCTCGGCGGCCTCGCCATGCTCATCGGCTTCCTGATCCTCGGTCAGGAGGCCGGGACCTACCGCATCTCCACGATCCTCGCCGACCCGCCCCCGGCGACCGGCGCCGTCCAGGCCGCCGTCCTGCTCGTCCTGTGCGGGGCCCTGTCCAAGTCGGCGGTCTGGCCGTTCAGCCTCTGGCTGCCCAACGCCATGGCCGCGCCCACCCCCGTCAGCGCCTATCTGCACGCTGCCGCGATGGTCAAGGCCGGGGTGTACCTGGTCGCCCGGTTCGCCCCCGCCTTCGCCGACGTGCCCGGCTGGCGGCCCGTGGTGATGGTCTTCGGCGCCGCGACCATGCTCCTCGGCGGCTGGCGCGCCCTCAGGCTCAACGACCTGAAGATCGTCCTCGCCTACGGCACCGTCAGCCAGCTCGGCTTCCTCACCCTCCTCGCGGGCGTCGGCAATCGCGACGCCGCGCTCGCCGCCGCCGTCATGATCCTCGCCCACGCCCTCTTCAAGGCCCCGCTCTTCCTCGTCACCGGCATCGTGGACCACGCCGCCGGCACCCGTGACCTGCGCAAGCTCTCCGGCGTGGGACGCGCCCTGCCCCAGGTGTGCGCCGTCGCCGTGCTCGCCGCCGCCTCGATGGCCGCCCTGCCCCCGCTGCTCGGCTTTGCCGCGAAGGAGTCGGCGTTCGAGGCGCTGCTGCACGGCGACACGGCCGACCGCTGGGCGCTCGGCATCTCGGTCGCGGGCTCGGCGCTCACCGTGGCCTACACCGCCCGGTTCCTCTGGGGCGGCTTCCTGCGCAAACCGGGGGTCGCCGACACCCCCGTGCACCGGGTCGGCCCGGCCTTCCTCGCCGCGCCCGCCGCCCTCGCCCTCTGCGGGCTCGTCCTCGGTCCCGGCGTCGGCTGGACCGACCGGCTGCTCAGCGCCTACGCCGACGCCTTCCCGGCCCCCGCCCACCCGTACCACCTCGCGCTCTGGCACGGCTGGGGCACCGCCCTCCTCCTCTCCGCCGCCGCCACCGCGGGCGGCGCGGTCCTCTTCGCCGCGCGCGACCGGGTCGCCCGGCTCTCCCGGCGCATCGCCTGGCCCACCGCCGACGGCGTCTTCGGCCAGCTGCTCCTGGGCCTGGAACGCCTCTCGCTCCAGGCCACCGGCTTCGTCCAGCGCGGCTCCCTCTCCGTGTACCTCGCGACGACCCTGCTGGTGATGCTCGCCGGACAGCTCGCCGTGCTCATCGCCGACCGCCCCTGGCAGGGTGCGTCCGCGCCCCGGCTCTGGGACGTCCCGCTCCAGGGCGCCGTCGCCGCCCTCACCTGCGCGGCGGCCCTTCTCTGCCTCACCGTCAGACGCCGCATGAAGGCCGTGGTGCTGGCCGGACTCACCGGCTACGGGACCGCCCTGCTGTTCGTCGTCCAGGGCGGCCCGGACCTGGCGCTCACCCAGTTCTGCGTCGAAACCGTGTCGATGATCGTGTTCGTGCTGGTCCTGCGGCGGATGCCGGTGCACTTCCAGGAGTCCGTGAGCACCTGGCGGCGGGCGGTGCGCGTCCCGGTCGCCCTGGCCGCCGCGGCGACCCTCGGCGTGGTGGTCTGGGTCGCCGCCGCCGCGCGCACCGCGTCCCCGGCGGGCGCCGCCATGGTCGAGGAGACCGCCCACCACGGCCTCAAGGACGTCGTCGCCACCATCCTCGTCGACCTCCGCGCCTGGGACACCATGGGGGAGTCCGCCGTACTCGCCGCCGCCGCGATCGGCGTCACCAGTCTCATCTACCTGCACCGTCGCGCCGAGGGGACGGCGGCCACCGAGCTGCGGGGCCGCACCGCCGAGGGGGCGGCGGCCGCCGAACTACGGGGCCGCACCGCCTGGTCCGTGACCGCCGAGCCGCTGACCGGCGTTCCCCAGGGGGACGAGGGCGCGCCCGAGCGCGGCTGGCTGGCGGCCGGCGCCACGCTGGCGCCCGAGCACCGGTCCGTCGTCTTCGAGGTGGTGACGCGGCTGCTGTTCCACCCGATCCTGGTGCTCTCGGTGTACCTGCTGTTCTGCGCCGAGAACATGCCGGGCGGCGGCTTCGTCGGCGGCCTGGTCGCGGGCCTCGCCCTGATCACCCGCTACCTCGCGGGCGGGCGCTTCGAACTCGCCGAGGCCGCGCCCCTGCAGCCCGGCCTCTTCACCGGGCTCGGCCTCTTCGTCTCCACCGGGGTCGCCCTGATCGGCCTCTCCGACGGAACGGTCCTGCACGCCTGGACGTACCACGGCCACCTGCCGCTCATCGGCGACTTCGAGTTCGGCACCCCGGTGATCTTCGACTGCGGGGTCTACCTGCTGGTCCTCGGCGTCGTCCTCGACATCGTGCGGGCCCTCGGCGCCAAGATCGACCGGCAGATCGAGCGCGCCGCCGCCGAGAAGGCCGCCGCCCGCCGGGCCGGACCGGAGACCGGGGAGGCCACCCCGTGACCGTCAGCGCCTCGCTCCTGGCCACCGCGGCGGTCCTCTGCGCGGTCGGCGGCATCCTCATGCTGACCCGGCCCCTCACCCGCATCCTGCTCGGCGCGGTCATCGCCGGCAACGGCATCAACCTGTTCATCCTGTCCGCCACCGGCACGGCCGGCCGCGAACCCCTGCTGTACGGCGTCGACCTCGCCCGGGTCACCGACCCGCTGCCCCAGGCCATCGCGCTCACCGCGATCGTCATCACCCTGGCCACCACCGCGTTCCTGCTCGCCATGGCCTACCGCGGCCACCAGCTGACCGGCACCGACGAGGTCCACGACGACCTGGAGGACCGCCGCATCGTCCTGCGCGCCGAGGTGCTGGACGAGCGCGACGAACTGCGCGCGCGGTTCCGGGCCGACGGCGACCGCAGCGCCGGTGCGCGCCGCGCCTACCGCGACGAACGCCGCCGCCTGCGGGCCCGGCTGCGCGCCGACCGCGCCCTCCAGGCCCGGGGCCGCGACGCCACCGGCGACCTGTGGCACGACGTCCTGGGCGCGGACCCGGAGGACTACGCGAAGAGCGCCGAGGACCCGCAGGGGCCCGGAACCCACGACCCGGGAGGCACCGGATGAACGCCCTCGTCCCGCTGCCGGTGCTGCTGCCGCTCTGCGCGACCGGCCTGAGCCTCGCCTTCGGCACCCGGCTCAAGCAGATCCAGCGCTTCATCAGCGTGGCCGTGCTCACCGCCGTACTCGGCCTCTCGGTCGCCCTGATGATCGCCGCCGACACCGACGGACCGCTGTCCGTGCACCTCGGGGACTTCGCGCCGCCGCTCGGCATCACCCTGGTCGCCGACCGGCTCTCCGGGCTGATGCTGACGGTCTCCTCGGCCATTACCCTGTGCGTCCTCGGCTACTCCCTGGGCCAGGGCATGGCGGACCGGGACGAGGAGACACCCGTGGCCGTCTTCCACCCCGCCTACCTCATCCTCGTCGCCGGGGTCTCGTGCACCTTCCTCGCCGGTGACCTGGTCAACCTCTACGTCGGCTTCGAGATCATGCTCGTCGCCAGCTTCGTCCTGCTGACCCTCGGCGGCACCGGCCCGCGCATCCGGGCGGGCTCCACGTACGTGATCATCTCGCTGTTCTCCTCGATGCTCTTCCTGACCGCCATCGCCATGACGTACGCGGCGACCGGCACCGCCAACTTCGCCCAGCTCGCCGAGCGCCTGGGCACGCTGCCGCTGGGCGTCCAGACCCTGATCCAGGCCATGCTGCTGACGGTCTTCGCCATCAAGGCGGCCGTCTTCCCGCTCGCCGCCTGGCTCCCCGACTCCTACCCGACCGCGCCCGCCCCCGTCACCGCCGTCTTCGCCGGACTGCTCACCAAGGTCGGCGTCTACTGCATGCTGCGCACCGAGACCCTGCTCTTCCCCGGCAACCGGCTCGGCGACCTGCTGATGGCGGCGGCCCTCGCCTCGATGATCGTCGGCATCCTGGGAGCCGTCGCCCAGACCGACCTCAAGCGACTGCTCTCCTTCACCCTCATCAGCCACATCGGCTACATGGTCTTCGGCATCGGCCTCGCCACCCGGCAGGCGTACGGCGGTGCGATCGTCTACGTCGTCCACCACATCACCGTCCAGACCACGCTGTTCCTGGTCGCCGGGCTGATCGAACGCCGGACCGGCACCACGGAGCTCACCCGGATCGGCGGCATCGCCCGGGCCGCTCCCGCCCTCGCCGTCCTCTTCTTCGTGCCCGCGATGAACCTCGCCGGCATCCCGCCGCTGTCCGGCTTCATCGGCAAGCTGGGCCTCATGCGCGCCGGCGTCGCCGACGGCGGGGTGTGGGCCTGGATCCTCGTCGCCGGCGCGACCATGACCAGCCTCCTCACGCTGTACGTGATGGCCAAGGTCTGGAACCTCGCCTTCTGGCGGGCCGAGCCGCCGGGCCAGGCCGCCGCCGGCACGGTCCTGGAATCGGACGACGACAGCGACGACGACGACGCCGACGAGGGCCCCGACCGGATGGCCGGCACCGGCGACGAAGGCGTCCGCATCCGCCACCAGCCCGCCGGGCTCGCCGTCGCCGCCACGCTCCACGGCCACGCCGTCACCACCACCGGCGTGCTGCCCCGCCCGATGACCTGGGCGACGGCCGCCGCGGTCGGACTCGGCCTCGCCTTCACCGTGTTCGCCGGCCCGCTCACCTCGTACACCGACCGCGCCGCCGCCGAACTCCTCGCCCGCACGCCGTACACCCAGGAGGTGCTGGGCCCGTGAAACGCCTCGTCACCGTCTCCTTCCGGAACAAGGACCTGCCGCCGTTGAGCGCCGCGTTCGGCGCAGGCCGCCGGAGGGTGCTCGACCTGCCGCTCATCGCCTGGCTCACCGTCATCTGGGTGCTGCTCTGGTCCAGCCTGAACTGGGCGAACGTGCTGACCGGGGCCGTGGTCGCGGTGGTCGTCTGCCTGGCCTTCCCGCTTCCCAAGGTCGACCTGGGGCTGCGGCTGCACCCCTGGGGCATCCTGCGGCTCGCCGGCTATCTCCTCTACGACATGTACACCTCCGGAGTGAAGGTCACCCGGCAGATCCACGACCGCCGTTCGCGCCGGGCCGCCGTCATCGCCGTACCGCTGCGCTGCCGCTCGGACCTGATGCTCGCCGCGACCGCCGTCACCGTGCAGAACGTGCCCGACGGGTCGGTGGTCGAGGTGCGCCGCGCCACCGCCACCGTCTTCCTGCACGTTCTGGACGCGGGCGACCCCGCCGAACTGGAAGCCGCGCGGCGCTCGGTCTGGCGCCTGGAGGAGCTGACCGTACGCGCCTTCGGCACCCGCGACGAGATCGAGCGGGTCGCCGCCCCGCCCCCGCGGGCACCGCACACCGGCCGGCCGCCGGGAGACCAGGAGGACGGCCGATGAGCGCTCCCCAGACCGTGGACCGGGTGCTGCTCGTGGCGGCCGTCGTCCTGATCCTCGTCGCCGGCGCACTGCTGCTCGCACGCATCTGGCGCGGCCCCTCGATGCTCGACCGGGCCATCGCCCTCGACGTCTGCGCCGCGCTCATCATCGCCGGACTCGGCGCCAAATCGGCGTTCGCCCGCGACCCGTTCTACTTCCCGATCATGCTGGTCCTCGCCTTCCTCGGCTTCACCGGCTCGGTCGGCATCGCGCGCTTCATCGCGGTACGCGACCGGCCGCCGGGCCATCGGTACGGGGAGCGGGCCCGGAAGGACGGGGAGGAGAGGCCATGAGCGTCTGGCTCCAGATCCTGGACACGGCGGGTGCGGCGCTGGTGCTGCTCGGCGCCGCGATCTGCCTGCTCGGCGTCGTGGGCATGCTGCGCCTGCCGGACGTCCTCTCCCGCAGCCACGCCGCGACCAAGCCGCAGGCGCTCGGCATGCTCATCGTGCTCGCCGGGGTCGCGCTGCGGCTGCGCAGCGGCATGGACCTCGCGACCCTGGCGCTGATCGGCTTCTTCCAGCTGATGACCGGCCCGGTCGCCGCGCACCTGGTCGCCCGCTCCGCGTACCGGACGGGGCAGGTCGACCACACGGAACTGCTCTTCGACGACCTGGACGAACAGCTCACCGAGGAGACGTAGGGCGTGTCCGGCCGCGGTTCAGCCCGTGAGGAACGCGCCTTCGCGGCAGGCGCGACAGACGAAGACGTAGGCGAGCTGGCCGCCGAGGTTCATGGAGGTCTCCCGGGTGAGCCCCTCCTCCAGATGGGCCGCGAACTCCATCGTGCCGGAGCAGGAGGGGCACGCGGGCACCCGGTCGTCCTCCAGGTAGGAGGGACTGCCTCCGAGCGATCCGAGCACTTCCCGCTGCTTCCCGAACCGTTCGCCGGGTTCCCGCTTCCAGCCGGCGCGGCCGATGTCGTACGCGTCGGGATCGACGCCGTCGTCGCGGTCCTCCGGGTCGACCGTCACCACCTGTGTGCGGATGGCCGAGACGGCGGGCAGGAGCGTCAGCCCCGTCTCCGGCACGGCCACCGGCCGCAGGCCCTCACGGGGGAACAGGTGGACCCGGTTGGCGCTGGACCCGGCAGCCCAGAACTCGCACGCGCCGGGGTCGTTCTGGCACACGAACACCGACAGGACGCCGTCCTCGACGGGCAGGTGCGCGAAGAACTGCAACGGCCCTCCACAGCCGCACACGGGCCAGGTGAAGCCCGCGGGAGCCAGGGGCACGCCGCCGGTACGCGGAACGTCGGAGTCGGCCGCCGCGGTGCCGTCGTGGATCATCAGGGTCGTCTGCATCATGGTGAGAGGCTACGGGCGGCCACTGACAGAGGGAGCCGGCGCGGCTGCCTTCTCACACCGGCCGCCCGCCCGGTGTGCGACGAGCGTTACCGCCCATGATCGGCCGGTGGCACACCGGCGTAACCGCGCCTTCCTACCGTCGGAGCACGATCCGATTTCACGGAAGGTCTCCCCGGTGCCCCCACAGAGCTCGTCGGCCGACGCCACTCAGGTCCGTACGGTCTGCTCGTACTGCGGGGTGGGCTGCGGCATGGTCCTCGACATCGCGCCCGGGCCCGACGGAGGCCGTACGGTCCTCAAGGCGTCGGGCGACAAGGCCCACCCCGCCAACGCCGGGCGGCTCTGCACCAAGGGCGCGACCACCGCCGACATGCTCGCCGCGCCCGGCCGGCTGACCACCGCCCTGGTGCGGCCGGAGCGCGGCGCGGAGCCCGTGCCGGTGGGCGTGGACGAGGCGGTCGCGTCCACCGCGCGGCGGCTGCGGGCGGTCATCGACACGCACGGACCGGACGCCGTCGCCTTCTACGTGTCCGGGCAGCTGGGCCTGGAGGCGCAGTACCTCGCGAACAAGCTGGCCAAGGGGTTCGTCCGCACCAACCGCGTCGAGTCCAACTCGCGGCTGTGCATGGCGAGCGCGGGCAGCGGCTACAAGCTGTCGCTCGGCGCCGACGGGCCGCCCGGCTCCTACGACGACCTGGACCGCGCGGACGTCTTCCTCGTCATCGGCTCCAACATGGCCGACTGCCACCCGATCCTCTTCCTGCGCCTCCTGGACCGCGTCAAGGCGGGCGCCAAGCTGATCGTCGTGGACCCCCGGCGCACCGCCACCGCCGACAAGGCCGACCTCTTCCTGCGGATCAACCCCGGCACCGACCTGGCCCTCCTCAACGGCCTCCTGCACCTGCTCCACGCGAACGGGCACACCGACCCCGCGTTCATCGCCGCGCACACCGAGGGCTGGGAGGCGATGCCGGAGTTCCTCGCCGACTACCCGCCCGCCGAAGTCGCCCGGATCACCGGCATCCCGGAGGCCGACCTGCGCCTGGCCGCCCGGTGGATCGGCGAGGCGGGGGAGTGGACCAGCTGCTGGACCATGGGGCTCAACCAGTCCACTCACGGCACCTGGAACACCAACGCGCTGATCAACCTGCACCTGGCGACCGGCGCGATCTGCCGCCCCGGCAGCGGCCCGCTCTCGCTCACCGGCCAGCCCAACGCGATGGGCGGGCGCGAGATGGGCTACATGGGCCCCGGGCTGCCCGGTCAGCGCTCACTCCTGGACGACGAGGACCGCGCCTTCACCGAGAAGCTGTGGGGGCTCGACCCGGGCACCCTGCGCAAGGACGAGTGCGGCCGGGGGACGGTCGAGATGTTCGAGCGGATGGCGGCCGGTGACATCAAGGCGTGCTGGATCATCTGCACCAACCCCGTCGCCTCCGTCGCCAACCGCCGCACCGTCATCGAGGCCCTGGAGGCCGCCGAACTCGTCATCACCCAGGACGTGTTCGCCGACACCGAGACCAACGCCTACGCCGACGTCGTCCTGCCCGGCGCCCTGTGGAGCGAGACGGAGGGCGTACTCGTCAACAGCGAACGCAACCTCACCCTCGCCCGCCCGGCCGTCGAGCCACCCGGCGAAGCCCTCGCGGACTGGCGGATCATCGCCCGTGTCGCCTGCGCGATGGGGTACGAGGACGCCTTCACGTACGACAGCGCCGAGGAGGTCTTCGAGGAGATCAAGCGCGCCGCCAACCCCCGCACCGGCTACGACCTGCGGGGCGTGACGTACGAACGGCTGCGCACCGCCCCCGTCCAGTGGCCCGCGCCCACCGCCGACGGCCCGGACCGCAACCCCGTCCGCTATGTCACCCCGGACGGCGGCGGACCGGTCTTCCCGACGCCGACCGGACGCGCCCGCTTCTTCGCCCGCCCCCACGTCCCGGCGGCCGAGATGCCGGACGACGACTACCCCTTCCTGCTCAACACCGGCCGGGTCCAGCACCAGTGGCACACCCTCACCAAAACCGGCAAGGTCGCCAAGCTCAACCGGCTGAACCCCGGCCCGTTCGTGGAGGTGCACCCCGAGGACGCGGCACGCCTCGGGATCGCGGAGGGCGACGCGGTGGAGGTCGAGTCCCGGCGCGGGCGGGCCGTGCTGCCGGCCGTGGTCACCGACCGGGTGGCCCCGGGCTGCTGCTTCGCGCCCTTCCACTGGAACGACCTGTTCGGCGAGTACCTCAGCGTCAACGCGGTGACCGGCGACGCCGTGGACCCGGTCTCCTACCAGCCGGAGTTCAAGGTGTGCGCGGTGACGCTGACGAAGGTGGCGGCGGCGCCCGTGCCCGTCGTCGCGCCGATGGAAGCCGCGACCCCGCCCGCTCCGGAAACCGCCGCCGTCTTCGGCCTGGAGACCGCCCCGCCCCCGGTCCTCGCCGAGCACGAGCGCCAGTACCTCGTCGGGTTCCTCGCCGGGCTGCCCCTCGGCGCCCCCGGCGTCCCCGTCCTGCCGCCCGGCGCGCCCTTCAGCGCCGAGCACGCGCGCTGGGTCAACGGCGTCCTGGCCGGTATGTACTCGCGCACCGGGACGCCCGCCGACGCCCCCGCGCCCGCCCCCGCCGAGGCCCCCGGCCGCGAGGTCGTCGTGCTGTGGGCCTCGCAGACCGGCAACGCCGAGGAGTTCGCCGTCGCCACCGCCGACCGGCTCACCGCCACGGGCCACCGCACCCGGCTCCTCGGCATGGACCAGGCCGACCCGCGCGCCCTGCCGCCCGCCGCCGACCTCCTCCTGATCACCAGCACCTTCGGGGACGGCGACGCGCCCGACAACGGCACCGGGTTCTGGGAGGCCCTGACGGCGGCGGACCTCCCGCCCCTGGACGGCAGGCGGTACGCCGTACTGGCCTTCGGCGACTCCTCGTACGACGACTTCTGCGGGCACGGGCGGCGGCTCGACCGGCGCCTGGACGAGCTGGGAGCCGTCCGCCTCGCCCCGCGTACCGACTGCGAACCCGACTACGAACCGTCCGCGCTGGGCTGGCTCGACCAGGTCCTCGCCGGGCTCACCGCCCCGCCGGCCGAACCCGCTCCCGCGCCTCCGCCCGCCCCGGCGCCCGCCCCGGTCCGCACCCCGAGGCCCGCCCCCGTCACCGCCCGGCTGGCCGGCAACCGGCTGCTCGGGCTGCCCGGCTCCGGCAAGGAGGTCCGCCGGTTCACCTTCGACACCAGCGGCACCGGGACCGCGCTCGACTACGCGGCCGGCGACGCGCTTGGCGTCCACGCCGTCAACCATCCGGACCTGGTGGCCGAATGGCTCTCCGTCACCGGCCTGGACGCCGACGCCGAGATCGAGGTCGGCGGCCTCGGCGGACTCCGGCTCGGCGACGCGCTCCACACCCACCTGGACATCACCCGCCTCACCCCCGCCCTGCTCGGCTTCGTCACCGAACACACCGGAGACCGGGACCTGAAGAAGATGCTGCGGCCCGACAACAAGGGCGAGCTGGCCCGCTGGTCCTGGGGCCGCCAGGCCGTCGACGTCCTCGCCGAATACCCGGTCAAGGCCACCCCCGACGAGTGGGCCGGCATCCTCAAGCCGCTCCAGCCCCGCCTGTACTCGATATCGTCCAGCCCGCTCACCGACCCCGACCGCCTCTCCCTGACGGTCTCCGTCGTCCGCTACGAGAACACCCACGGCCGCCCGCGCGCCGGGGTCTGCTCGCCCTTCCTCGCGGACGCCGGCCCCGACACCCGCGTCCCGGTCTTCGTCCGCCGCGCCCCGCACTTCCGGCCACCGGCCCGCCCCGACGCACCGATGGTCATGGTCGGCCCCGGGACCGGCGTCGCCCCCTTCATCGGCTTCCTGGAGGAGCGCCGGGCCCGCCGCGACCCCGGCCCCAACTGGCTGTTCTTCGGAGAGCAGCACCGGGCCACCGACTTCTACTACGAGGAGGAGCTGACGTCCTTCCTCGCCGACGGGACCCTCACCCGCCTGGACACCGCCTTCTCGCGCGACCAGCGCGCCAAGGTCTACGTGCAGGACCGGATGCGCGAGCACGGCGCCAAACTGTGGTCCTGGCTGCGTGACGGCGCCCACTTCTACGTGTGCGGTGACGCGGCCCGGATGGCGAAGGACGTCGACCGGGCGCTGCGCGACATCGCCGTCGCCCACGGCGGGCTCGACCCGGAGGCCGCCGCCCTCTACGTGAAGCAGCTCGCCGCCGACAAGCGGTACCTCCGGGACGTCTACTGATCCCCGTTCAGAGCGCCACGAGCGTCACTTCGGTCGCCTTCACGCTGGTCCATACCGCCACCCCGTCCGCGAGGGACAGCTCGGCGGCGGCCTGCGGAGTGATCTCGGCGACCAGGTCCGGCGCGTGCTCCGAACCCACCAGCACCCGGAGACGGCTCCCGCCCGCCGTGATCTCGCGCACCGTTCCCGGCCACACGTTGCGCGGGCTCCCGCCGGGCTTCTCGCGGTGTACGGAGACGGCCTCGGGCGCGATGACCGCCAGCGCGGGCGCCCCGGGGGGCAGCGGGTCGGCAGCGACGAGGTGACCGCCGCCCGAGGGCTCCAGGCCGTCGGCGGTGGCGGTGCCGGGCCAGGCGTTGCGGCCCAGCATCCGGGCGACCCAGGGCGAGCGCGGGTGCCGGGTCACCTCGGCGGGCGGGGCGTCCTGGAGCGCACGGCCGTCCTCCAGGACGAGGACCCGGTCGGCGAGCGCGACGGCCTCCACGGGGTCGTGCGTCACGATGAGGCAGACGCCGCCGAACCCGTCGAGATGGCGGCGCAGGGTGTGCCGGACCCGGGACCGGGTCGTCTGGTCGAGCGCGGCGAGCGGTTCGTCCAGCAGCAGCAGGCGCGGACGGGCGGCCAGCGCGCGGGCCAGCGCGACGCGCTGGGCCTGGCCGCCGGAGACCTGGGCGGGGCGGCGCGCGGCCAGGTGCCCGACCCCGAGCCGGTCCAGCCACTCCTGGGCGGTGCGGCGGGCCTCGGCGCGCGGCACGCCCCGGGCGCGCAGCCCGTAAGCGGTGTTGGCGAGGGTGCTCAGGTGCGGGAACAGCGCGCCGTCCTGCGGGACCCAGGCGATGCCCCGGCGGTGGGCGGGCAGGGCGGTGACGTCGGTGCCGCCCAGGAGGATCCGGGCGTGGCCGCGCGGGGTGAGGCCGAGCAGGGCACGCAGCAGGGTCGTCTTGCCGGCGCCGTTCGGGCCGACGACGGCGATGGTGGTCCCGGCCTCCGCGTCGAGCGTCAGCTCGTCGAAGCCGGTGACCTCCGCGCGCAGGGACCAGAGTTCGCCGTCGGACGGCGCCGGGAGAGGCTGCTCGCGTACGGGTGCGGAGTCGTCGTCGCCGGCCTCCCGCCGCGTGCGCTCCGGCGGGGTGCCCGTCCACCGCCCCCGCAGCGCGAGGAGCACCGCCATGGCGATGACGAGCAGCAGCAGGGACACCGAGGTCGCGGCCTCCGGGTCGTCCTGGAGCAGCAGATAGACCTGGAGGGGCAGGGTCTGCGTGGTGCCGGGGAGGTTGCCCGCGAAGGTGATGGTCGCCCCGAACTCGCCGAGCGCCCGCGCCCAGGTCAGCGCCGCTCCGGCGGCCAGCCCGGGAGCGACCATCGGCAGGGTGACCGTGAAGAACACCCGGACCGGCGAAGCCCCCAGGGAGGCCGCGGTCTCCTCGTAACGGGGGCGCAGCCCGCCGAGCGCGCCCTCCAGGCTGATGACCAGGAACGGCATGGCGACGAAGGTCGCCGCGAGCACCGCGCCGGAGGTGTGGAACGGCAGCGTGATCCCGAACCAGTCCTCCAGCCACGGCCCCAGCAGCCCCCGGCGGCCGAAGCCGAGGAGCAGGGCGACCCCGCCGACCGTGGGCGGCAGCACCATCGGCAGCAGCACCAGCGAGCGGACGAAGACCTTGCCCGGGAAGTCGACCCGGGCCAGCAGCCACGCCAGCGGCACCCCCAGGACGAGGGAGAGGGCCAGCGCCCAGCCGGAGACGATCAGCGACAGCGTCAGCGCCCGGGTGGTGGACTCGCCGGTGAGGTGGGTGGCCAGCTCGCCCCACGAGGTCCGGGCCAGGATGCCGGCCAGCGGCAGCAGCAGGAACGCGACGGCCAGGAGCGCGGGCAGGGCCAGCACGAGCGGCGCGCGGCCACGGAGTCGGTTCATCGGCGTTCCTTGTCCACGCTACGGCTGCTGGAAGCCCGCACCGGTCAGGATCCTCCGTGCCTCGGGCGAGGACAGCCACTCTACGAACGCCTCGGCCGCCGCGCCGTGCTCGCTGGTCTTCAGCGTCGCCGCCGGGTACGAGGCGACGGCGTTCTGCTCGTCCGGGATGTCGACCGAGTCGACCTTGCCCGCGGCCGAGGCGACATCGGTCCGGTATACGAGCCCGGCGTCCGCCTCGCCGAGTTGGACCTTGCTGAGCACCGCGCGCACGTTGGGCTCCTGCGAGACCGGCTTCACGGTGATCTTCTGGGCGTCCAGGATCTGCTCGCTGTACCGGCCCACCGGCACCTCGGGCGCGGCGAGGACCACCTTCAGCCCGGTGTCCGCGAGGTCCCTGACGTTCCGGACCTGCTTCGGGTTGCCCTGGCCGGTGGCGATGACCAGGCGGTTCTTCGCGATGACCGTCGGGGTGCCGGTCTCCGGCCCCAGGCCGTCCATCGTCTTCGTGTCGGCGGTGACCAGCGCGTCGGCGGGGGCGCCCTGCCTGACCTGCGCGGCCAGCTCCTGCGACCCGGCGAAGGAGAACGTCACCTTCGTGCCCGGGTGCTCCTTCTCGTACGCCGCACCTGCCTCCTTGAACACGTCGGTGAGCGAGGACGCGGCGAGGACGGTGAGGTCGGCGGCGGTGTCCTCGGTGTCGTCGTTTCCGCCGCAGGCGGTGAGGGGCGTGAGCAGGCCGACGACGAGCGCCACGGCGGCGCGCCGCTGGGTGGAAGCAGGAGTCATGGAGAGCAGCATGTGCCAAAGAGTATGGGTGATCACATCGCATTTGCAGCTCTTCATGGGAAAACACGTGGCAGATGCGGTGCTCCCTGGAGGAAGCTCCCAGCCGCCTCCGGGCCGCCCGCGACCGGCCAGTAGAGTCGGGTGCGCCAGCCCCCGAGACCCGAGGTACCGTCCGTGACCCCCGAGCATCCCCGCCCGCCCGCAGTCACCGTGGTCGGGATCGGAGCCGACGGATGGGCCGGGCTCGCCGGACCGGCGCGCGCGGCACTGACGGACGCCCAGGTCCTCATCGGCGCCGGCCGGCAACTCGGCCTCCTGCCACCGGAGTGCGCGGGCACCCGCGTGCCCTGGCCCTCCCCCCTGCGCCCCGCAGTCCCCGGCCTGCTCGCCGCCCATGCGGGCCGCCGCATCGCCGTCCTGGCCAGCGGCGACCCCATGTTCTACGGAATCGGCCGGGCCCTCACCGAAGTCCTCGGCGCCGACCGGCTGCACGTCCTGCCGCACCCCTCGTCCGTCTCCTACGCCTGCGCCCGCGTCGGCTGGCCGCTGGAGGACACCGAGGTCGTCACCCTCGTCGGCCGCCCCGCCGCGCGGCTCGCCGCCGCCCTCCACGAAGGGCGCCGGCTCCTCGTCCTCAGCGCCGACGCCACCACCCCGGCCACGGTCGCCGCACTGCTGCGCGACCACGGCTTCGGGCCCAGCCGCATGCGGGTCCTGGAACAGCTCGGCGGCGAGGACGAGGCGTGCGCCGAGGGCACGGCGGACACCTGGGACCACCCGGCCGGGGACCCGCTCAACGTCGTCGCCGTCGAGTGCCGGGCCGCCCCGGGGACGCTGCGCCTCGGCGCCGTACCTGGCCTGCCGGACGAGGTGTACGCGCACGACGGGCAGTTGACAAAGCGTCACATCAGGGCAGCCACCCTCGGCGTGCTCGCCCCCGCCCCCGGCGAACTCCTCTGGGACATCGGCGGCGGCTCCGGCTCCATCGCCATCGAGTGGATGCGCGTCCACCCCTCCTGCCGGGCGGTCACCGTCGAGCGCGACCCCGTGCGCGCGGCGCGCATCGCGGAGAACGCCGACCGGCTCGGCGTGCCCGGCCTCCGCGTCGTCACCGGCCGCGCACCCGACTGCCTGGACCAACTCCCGCAGCCGGCCGCCGTGTTCATCGGCGGCGGCCTCACCGCACCCGGCCTGCTCGACACCTGCCTCGCCGCGCTTCCGCCCGGCGGCCGGCTGGTCGCCAACACGGTCACCCTGGAGTCCGAGGCGCTGCTCGCCGCCCAGCACAAGGCGCACGGCGGGGAGTTGGCACGCCTCGCCGTCGCGCACGCCGTGCCGGTCGGCACGTTCACCGGCTGGCGCCAGGCCATGCCCGTCACCCAGTGGTCCGTACGCAAGCCCACCACGGCCCCCGCACAATCCTCAGGAGACGACAGATGACCGTGTACTTCATCGGCGCGGGCCCCGGCGCCGCCGACCTGATCACGGTGCGCGGCGCGCGCACGCTCGCCGCCTGCCGGGTGTGCCTGTACGCGGGCAGCCTGGTGCCCCGCGAGCTCCTGGCCGAGTGCCCGGACGACGCCCGCCTGGTGGACACCGCGCAGCTCGACATCGACGCGATCACCGCCGAACTCGTCGCCGCGCACCGGGCCGGGCACGACGTGGCGCGACTGCACTCCGGCGACCCCTCGGTGTTCAGCGCGGTCAACGAGCAGATGCGGCGCCTGGACGAGGCGGGCGTGCCGTACGAGGTGGTCCCGGGCGTGCCCGCGTTCGCCGCCGCGGCGGCGGCCCTCAAGCGCGAGCTGACCGTGCCGACCGTGGGCCAGACCGTCATCCTGACCCGGATAGCCCAACGGGCCACCGCCATGCCCGAGGGCGAGGACCTGGCGACGCTCGGCCGCAGCGGCGCGCTGATCGTCCTGCACCTGGCCGCCCGTTACGTGGACCGCGTCGTCGAGGAACTGCTGCCCCACTACGGGGCCGACTGCCCGGCCGCCGTCGTCGCGATGGCCTCACGCCCCGACGAACTCGTCCTGCGCGGCACCCTGGACGACATCGCCGCACAGGTGAAGGCCGCGGGCGTCATCCGTACCGCCGTGATCATGGTCGGGCGCACCCTGGGCGCCGAGCAGTTCCACGACAGCCACCTCTACTCGCCCGCCCGCGACCGCCACACCTGCTGAGCCCCGCCCGGGCGGGTCAGCGTACGGAGCTGCGCCCCACCACCGCCCCCGCCCGGTCGACGCAGATCACGTCCACGGCCACCGGCGCGCCCCGCAGCACCGACAGCGCCTGGTCCCGCGCCGCCACGGCCACCAGCTCGCCCAGCGGCACCCCGCGCGCCTGGCACAGCTGAAGTGCGGCGAGCCCGGTGTTGGCGACGGCGATCTCGGCGGCCAGGGCCTCGTCGGCGCCGCCGCGCCGGGCGAGCTCCGCCAGGTACACCTTGTCGACCTGGGAGCGCCCCGAGTGCAGGTCCAGATGGCCGGCGGCGAGCTTCGACAGCTTGGCGAACCCGCCGCAGACGGTCAGCCGGTCCACCGGATGCCGGCGCACGTACTTGAGCACCGCGCCCGCGAAGTCGCCCATGTCCAGCAGCGCGATCTCCGGCAGCCCGTACTCGGCGACCACCGTCTTCTCCGAGGTGGACCCCGTGCACCCGGCGACATGGGTCTGCCCGGCCGCGCGCGCCACGTCCACGCCCCGGCGGATCGAGTCGATCCACGCCGAGCAGGAGTACGGCACCACGACCCCGGTCGTGCCCAGGATCGAGAGCCCGCCCAGGATGCCCAGGCGCGGGTTCCAGGTGGAGCGGGCGATCTCCTCGCCGTGGTCCACGCCGACCGTCACCTCGACGTCCCCGGACCCGCCGTGCGCCGCCGCGACCTCCGCGACGTGGTCCCGGATCATCTGGCGCGGCACCGGGTTCACCGCCGGTTCGCCGACCTCCAGCGGCAGCCCCGGCAGGGTCACCGTGCCCACGCCGGGCCCGGCCCGGAACACCACGCCCGAGCCCGGCGGGAGCGCCCGCACGCTCACCCGCACCAGGGCGCCGTGCGTCACGTCGGGGTCGTCGCCCGCGTCCTTCACCACGCCCGCCGTCGCCCGCCCGTCGCCCAGCTCCTCCACGGCCAGCGCGAACGCCGGGGTCTGGCCCCGGGGCAGCGTGATCGTCACCGGGTCCGGGAAGTCCCCGCTCAGCAGCGCCGTGTACGCGGCCGTCGCGGCGGCGGTCGCGCAGGCGCCGGTCGTCCAGCCGGGCCGCAGACCGGTGTGCTTGAGTTGGGCGCCGCGCCCGCCTTTCGCCTCACTCATGGATGGTCCCTGTGCACGTACTGATTCTGGGCGGGACGACGGAGGCCCGTCGGCTCGCCGAGCTCCTGGTGGCCGAGCTGCCCGCCGGGAGCAGGGTCACCAGCTCGCTCGCGGGCCGGGTCGCCCGGCCGAAGCTGCCGCCCGGGGAGGTCCGGGTCGGGGGCTTCGGCGGAGCCGACGGACTCGCGGACTGGCTCCGCTCGCACCGGGTGCACGCACTCATCGACGCCACCCATCCTTTCGCCGGGACGATCACCTTCAACGCGGCCGCCGCGGCCGCCGCCGCCCATGTTCCCCTGCTCATGCTGCGCCGGCCCGGCTGGGTGCCCGGGGACGGCGACGACTGGCACCCGGTCGGCTCCCTTGCCGAGGCGGCCGACGCCCTGCCCGCGCTGGGACGGCGCGTCTTCCTCACCACGGGCCGCATGGGACTCGCCGCCTTCGCGGGCCTGGACGACCTGTGGTTCCTGACGCGGTCCGTGGACGCCCCGGAACCGCCGTACCCGGCCCGGATGGAGACACTGCTCGACCGGGGCCCCTTCACCCTGGAAGGCGAGCGCGAGCTGATCCGCCGCCACCGCGTCGACGTCCTCGTCACCAAGGACAGCGGGGGCGCCGCGACCGCCCCCAAGCTGACCGCCGCCCGCGAGGCCGGCATCCCCGTGGTCGTCGTCCGCCGGCCGCCGGTCCCCGAGGGGGGCGCGGTGGCCGGCACCCCGGAAGAGGCCCTGGCCCGGCTGCACCGGATGACGGATCAGCCCTCCGGGTAGCGGCGCGGCGTCCACACGATCTGTGTGCCGTCCCCCCGTCGCCCCCACCGGGTCTGCGACGACCCGACGATCAGGATCGTGCGCATGTCCACCTCGGCCGGATCGAGGTCCGCCAGCCGCACGGTCCGTACGCTCTCGGACGGCCCGCCGACGTCCCGGCCGAGGACCACGGGCGTGTCCGGCGAGCGGTGTTCGAGGAGCAGGTCCCGCGCCTTGCCGACCTGCCAGGTCCGGCTCCGCGAACCCGGGTTGTACAGCGCGAGCACCAGGTCCGCCGAGGCGGCGGCGGACAGCCGGCGCGCCACGACCTCCCACGGTTTGAGCCGGTCCGACAGCGAGACCGTCGCGTAGTCGTGGCCCAGCGGCGCGCCCGCCCGGGCCGCCGCCGCGTTCGCCGCCGTCACTCCGGGCAGCACCCGCACCGGCACGTCCGCGTACTCCTCCTGCGACGCGACTTCGAGCACCGCCGTCGCCATGGCGAAGACCCCCGGGTCCCCGCCGGACACCACGGCGACCCGCCGCCCGCGCCGGGCCAGGTCGAGCGCGAACTCCGCCCGCTCCGACTCCACCTTGTTGTCCGAGCCGTGTCGTACCTGCCCCGGCCGGACCGGCACCCGGTCCAGGTACGTCGTGTAGCCGACCAGGTCGTCCGCCCCCGCCAGCGCCCCGCGCGTCTCGGGCGTCAGCCACAGCGGACCGGCCGGACCGGTGCCGACGACGGTCACCGCACCGTCGCCCGGGGCGCGTTCCGGGCGGGCGTCGATCCGGCTCGGCAGGACGGCGACCGCGAAGTACGGCACCGAACCGGCGTCCGTCTCCGCCAGCTCGCCCAGCCGCTCACCGGCCATCGTGGCGCGTTCCACATAGCGGGCCTCGGGCAGCCGGCCCGACGCCTCGAACGCGCGGCGCACGGCGGGGAAGGTGCGGCCCAGCTTCATCACCACGGCCGCGTCGGTCGCGGCCAGCCTGGCCGTCAGCTCCTCCTCGGGCAGGGTGCCGGGCAGGATCGTCAGGACCTCCTCGCCCTCCGCGAGCGGGGTCCCGAGCCGCGCTGCGGCCGCGCTGACCGAGGTCACCCCGGGGATCACCTCGGTCGGGTAGCGGTCGGCCAGCCGCTTGTGCATGTGCATGTACGAGCCGTAGAACATCGGGTCGCCCTCGGCGAGCACGGCGACCGTGCGCCCCGCTTCCAGGTGGACCGCGAGCCGGGCCGCCGCCTCGGTGTAGAAGTCCTCCATCGCGCCCCGGTAGCCGCCGGGATGGTCCGTGGTCTCCGTGGTGACCGGGTAGACCAGGGCTTCTTCGATGTGGTCGGCGCGCAGGTGCTTCGCCGCGATGGACCGGGCGATGGACCGGCCGTGCCGGGCGCTGTGGTAGGCCACGACGTCCGCCTCGGCGATGACCTCGACCGCGCGCAGGGTCATCAGGGCGGGGTCGCCGGGGCCGAGCCCGACGCCGTAGAGCCGTCCCGCCGGCCGCGCGCCCGGCTGTCCCGTCCGCTCCTCGCCCGGCTGTGCCGTCTGCTGCTCGCTCACGGTCAATCTTCCTCGCTGGCGATGGCGTTGAGCGCGGCGGCCGCGATGGCGCTGCCCCCGCGCCGGCCGCGCACGATGAGGTGGTCGAGGCCGGACGGATGGGCGGCCAGGGCGTCCTTGGACTCGGCGGCGCCGACGAACCCGACCGGGACACCGATGACGGCGGCGGGGCGCGGGGCCCCCTCCTCGATCATTTCGAGCAGCCGGAACAGGGCGGTCGGCGCGTTCCCGACGGCCACGACCGCCCCGTCGAGCCGGTCCCGCCACAGTTCGAGGGCGGCCGCCGAGCGGGTCGTGCCCAGCCCCGCCGCGAGCCCGGGCACCGCCGGGTCGGACAGGGTGCACACCACCTCGTTGTCCGCGGGCAGCCGCTTGCGGGTGACCCCGCTGGCGACCATCGCCACGTCGCACAGGATGGGCGCGCCGGCCCGCAGCGCCGCGCGGGCGCGGGCGACCGCGTCGGGCGTGTAGCCGAGGTCGCGTACGAGGTCGACCATCCCGCAGGCGTGGATCATCCGGACCGCGACCTGGCTCACGTCCGCGGGCAGCCCGGCGAGGTCCGCCTCCGCCCGGATGGTGGCGAAGGACTGGCGATAGATGGCCGGTCCGTCCTTCTCGTACTCGTACACAGTGGTGTCGCTCTCTTCTCAGGGCGGGGGTCGGACAGGAAAGGGTGGGGAGGAGATCAGGTGTGGGGGGCACGGGCCGCCGCCACGGCGGCGGCCGGCGCGGCGGGGTCGTCGGCGACGCGCACCGGGACCCCGCGCTCGCCGTCCCGCACGACGGACACCCGGTAGCCGCCGTCCGGGCAGGCGACGACGTCGACCCACGCACCGCGCGGGTGCCCGCACCGCCGCTCGCACCCGGACCAGTGGACGGGCAGGGCGCGGTCGGGCGATCCGGCCCGGGAAGCCGCCGCCGCGTCACCCCGCACATCGGCCCGGGACTTCGCGCACCCCGGCCGCCCGATGCACGCGGTCACCCCGGACCACGGCGAGCCGGGTCCGGTGACGAGACCCGCCGCCTCCAACGCATCGAGCGCCTCGGACGCCCGCCCCCGCCGGAGACCGGGCACGACGACTCCGCGCCACGGGGTGAGCCGCAGTTCGCCGGTGCCGTGGTCCCGGGCGAGGTCCGTCAGCGCCCGCCACCGGACCGCGTCCGCCCGCCCGAGGGGCAGCCCGACCGACAGCGCGTCGGTGCCGCCGGGCCCCGCCACCACCCCGAGCACCGGGGGAGTCCCACCCGGCACCGGTACGGTCGCGCGGGCCACGGGCAGCCCGGCCGCACCCAGCCGCCGTACCACCTCGTCGAGCAACGGCCCGGCGCCCCCGGGCAGGTCGCCCACCCGCCACGCGCCGGAACCGGAAGCGTCCGCCATGGACAGGAACACCGTCGCCGCCAGCAACGCGGCGCGCGGCGCCTCGTCACCCGGAATCCGCGCCACCGCCGCCGACGCCCCGATCCGCAGCTCCGCGTCCCCGTCCGCCCGCGCCCGCAGCGTCACATCCGCGCCCAGCGCGTCCACATCGCCCCGCCCGTCGTCCAGCGCGAACAGGAACCGGCCCGACAGGCCGGCCGCCTCCTCGCTCGCGCACACCAGCGCGTCCAGCGCGGACAGCCACGGGCGGAGATCGCGCTCGCCGCGACCGTCGAGCCCGGCCAGCGGAGAGGCCACCACGTTGCGGACCCGCTCATGCCGCGCGGAGGGCAAAAGTCCCCTTTCACGCATCCGGGAGGCCAGTTCGCCCCCGCACTCCGCGCCCAGGCCCCGCAGCTGCACATTGCCGCGCGAAGTGAGATGCAGCTCACCATCGCCCAGCTCCACGGCCAACTCCCGGAGCCCGTCCGCCTGGTCCGCGCTCAGCACCCCACCGGGCACCCGGACCCGTGCCAACGCCCCGTCGTCCGCCCGGTGCAGGCGCAGCGCACCGGGGCAGGCGTCGCCGCGGGACCGGAAACGGGCGTCGTCGGGCTGGGCGAAAGGGGGGGCTGGGGGAGGCATGGCGGCGAGCATACCGACCATCTCATCCGATCCGTATGACCCGTCGGGCTCCCCGGCCCGTACTATGCCTGCGGGGCCCGTCTTCGCGGACGGACCCCGGCGGACCTCCGGGTCCGCCGTCGCCACAGACGGCGACAGGGGAGGAAGCCCGGTGCGATTCCGGCGCGGTCCCGCCACTGTGAGCCCGGCCCCACCAGGCCGGGCGAGTCAGGAACTCCCTTCCCCGCACGTTCGGCAGGTCCGAGCAGGGGAACCCGACACCGCCCGGGGCGTGGACACCCCGAGGAAGGCCAGACGCCGCATGATCCTGCTCCTGTCGACGTCCGACACCGACCTGCTCAGCGCCCGCGCCTCCGACGGACCGGTCCGCTACCGGTACGCGAACCCCTCCCGCCTCCCGCTCCAGGACCTGCCCGCCCTCCTGGACGGCACCGACCTCGTCGTCGTACGCCTCCTCGGCGGCATCCGCGCCTGGCAGGAGGGCCTCGACCACCTGCTCGCCACCGGCCGCCCCGTCGTCGTCCTCACCGGCGAACAGGCCCCCGACGCCCAGCTGATGGCCGCGTCCACCGTGCCCATCGGGATCGCCGCCGAGGCCCACGCCTACCTCGCGCACGGCGGCCCCGCCAACCTGGACCAGCTCGCCCGGTTCCTCTCCGACACCGTCCTGCTCACCGGCCACGGCTTCGAACCGCCCGCCGCCGCACCGTCCTGGGGCCCGCTGGAGCGCACACCCCGGGCGGCCGGGGACGGCGCCCCCACGGTGGCCGTGCTCTACTACCGCGCCCACCACATGAGCGGCAACACCGCGTTCATCGAGACCCTGTGCCGGGCCGTCGAGGCCCAGGGTGCCCGCGCCCTCCCGCTGTACGTCGCCTCGCTGCGCAGTCCGGAACCCGAGCTCATCGAGACCCTGCGCGGCGCCGACGCGATCGTCACCACCGTCCTCGCGGCCGGCGGCACCCGGCCCGCCGAGGCGTCGGCCGGCGGCGACGACGAGTCCTGGGACGCGGGCGCGCTCACCGCGCTCGACGTGCCGATCCTCCAGGCGCTCTGCCTCACCGGCTCCCGTACCGACTGGGAGGGCAACGACGAGGGCGTCTCCCCGCTCGACGCCGCCAGCCAGATCGCCGTGCCCGAGTTCGACGGCCGCCTGATCACCGTCCCGTTCTCCTTCAAGGAGATCGACGAGGACGGCCTGCCCGCCTACGTCGCCGACGACGAACGCGCCGCCCGGGTGGCCGGCATCGCCGTACGGCACGCCCGGCTGCGCCACATCCCGAACGCCGAGAAGCGCGTCGCGCTCGTGCTGTCCGCGTACCCGACCAAGCACTCCCGTATCGGCAACGCCGTCGGGCTCGACACCCCGGCCAGCGCGGTCGCCCTGCTGCGCCGACTGCGCGAGGAGGGCTACGACTTCGGTACGGAGGAGGTCCCCGGCCTCGCCTCCGGCGACGGCGACGAGCTGATCTACGCCCTCATCGAGGCGGGCGGCCACGACCAGGCATGGCTCACCGAGGAACAGCTCGCCCGCAACCCGGTCCGCATCCCCGCCGCCGACTACCGCCGCTGGTACGCCACCCTCCCCGCCGAACTCCGCGAGGCCGTCGAGGAGCACTGGGGCCCGCCGCCCGGCGAGATGTTCGTGGACCGCTCCCGCAACCCGGAGGGCGACATCGTCCTCGCCGCCCTGCGCCGGGGCAACCTGCTCATCCTCATCCAGCCGCCGCGCGGCTTCGGCGAGAACCCGATCGCGATCTACCACGACCCGGACCTGCCGCCGTCGCACCACTACCTGGCCGCCTACCGCTGGATCGCCGCCCGCGCCGACGACAACGGCTTCGGCGCCGACGCGATGGTCCACCTCGGCAAGCACGGCAACCTGGAATGGCTCCCCGGCAAGAACGCGGGCCTGTCCGCCGCCTGCGGCCCGGACGCGGCGCTCGGCGACCTCCCGCTGGTCTACCCGTTCCTCGTCAACGACCCGGGCGAGGGCACCCAGGCCAAGCGCCGGGCACACGCCACGCTCGTGGACCACCTCGTCCCGCCGATGGCCCGGGCCGACAGCTACGGGGACATCGCCCGCCTCGAACAACTCCTGGACGAGCACGCCCAGATCGCCGCCATGGACCCGGCCAAGCTGCCGGCCGTCCGCGCCCAGATCTGGACCCTGATCCAGGCCGCGAAGCTCGACCACGACCTGGGCGTCGAGGACCGCCCGGAGGACGAGGGCTTCGACGACTTCATCATGCATCTCGACGGCTGGCTCTGCGAGATCAAGGATGTCCAGATCCGCGACGGCCTCCACGTCCTGGGCGCCGCGCCGACCGGGGCCGCCCGCGTCAACCTGATCCTGGCCATCCTCCGGGCCCGCCAGATCTGGGGCGGCACGACGTCCCTGCCGGGCCTGCGCGAGGCGTTGGGCCTGGACGAGTCGTCGCCGAACCGCACGGACGCGGACGCGGTGGAGGAGGAGGCGCGGGCCCTGGTCCAGGCGATGGAGGACGCGGGCTGGGAGCGCTCGGCCGTGGCTGCGGTCGCCACATCCGTTGCCGGTTCGTCGGCACGGGGCTCCGCCCCGGACCCCGCTGCTCAACCGCCGCAGGGGCTTGACTCCGTCGCCGCCATCCTCGACTTCGCCGCCCAGGAGGTCGCCCCCCGCCTGGCCGGGACCACAGAAGAACTGGACCACTGCGTCCACGCCCTGAACGGCGGATTCGTCCCCGCGGGCCCCTCCGGCTCACCCCTCCGCGGACTCGTCAACGTCCTCCCCACCGGCCGCAACTTCTACTCCGTGGACCCCAAGGCCGTCCCCTCCCGGCTCGCCTGGGAGACCGGCCAGGCCCTCGCCGACTCACTCCTCACCCGCTACCGCGCGGACAACGGCGACTGGCCGGTGTCCGTCGGCCTCTCCCTCTGGGGCACGAGCGCCATGCGCACCGCCGGCGACGACGTCGCCGAGGCGTTCGCCCTGCTCGGCATCCGCCCGGTCTGGGACGACGCCTCCCGGCGCGTCACCGGACTGGAGGCGATCCCGGCCGAGGAGCTCGGCCGTCCCCGCATCGACGTCACCCTCCGCATCAGCGGCTTCTTCCGCGACGCGTTCCCGCACACCATCGGCCTCCTGGACGACGCCGTGCGCCTGGCCGCCTCACTGGACGAACCCGCCGAGCTCAACCACGTACGGGCGCACACCCAGGCCGACCTGGCCGAGCACGGGGACGAGCGCCGGGCCACCACCCGTATCTTCGGCTCGCGCCCCGGCACGTACGGCGCCGGGCTGCTCCAGCTCATCGACTCCCGCGACTGGCGCACCGACGCCGACCTCGCCGAGGTCTACACGACGTGGGGCGGCTACGCCTACGGCCGCGACCTGGACGGCTGCCCGGCCCGGGAGGAGATGGAGACCGCGTACAAGCGCATCGCGGTCGCCGCGAAGAACACCGACACCCGCGAGCACGACATCGCGGACTCCGACGACTACTTCCAGTACCACGGGGGAATGGTCGCCACGGTCCGCGCGCTGAGGGGCACCGCCCCGGAGGCGTACATCGGGGACTCGACCCGCCCCGAGACGGTCCGCACGCGCACGCTCACCGAGGAGACCTCCCGCGTCTTCCGCGCCCGCGTCGTCAACCCCAAGTGGATCGAGGCGATGCGCCGCCACGGCTACAAGGGAGCCTTCGAGCTGGCCGCGACCGTCGACTACCTCTTCGGCTACGACGCCACGACGGGCGTGGTCGCGGACTGGATGTACGACAAGCTGACCGAGACCTACGTCCTGGACCCGGCCAACCGCGCCTTCCTCGAACAGGCCAACCCGTGGGCCCTGCACGGCATCGCGGAACGCCTCCTGGAAGCGGAGTCGCGCGGCATGTGGGCCAAGCCCGACCCGGCGGTGCTCGAAGCGCTGCGCCAGGTGTTCCTGGAGACGGAAGGAAACCTGGAGGGCGAGGAGTAGAGCGTCAGCCGGCGGTGCCGGGCTTCACACCCCAGACGTAGACGACATCGTCGAGCGCGAGCAGATCCCACAGCTTCGCCGCGTCGTCCACCGTCAGGTTGACGCAGCCCGCCGACCCGCCCCCGTCGTACAGGTCGCCCGGGTGCCCGTGCAGCGCCTGACCGCCGTCGAAGAACTGCGCGTACGGCATGGGGGCGTCGTCGTAGAGGTCGGAGACGTGGTCGCGGTCGCGCCAGTAGACGGTGTGCCGGCCGGGCCGCGTCTCCTCCGCGTCGCGGCCGGTACGGATGGGCACGGGCCCGAAGACGACCTTCTTGCCCTTCTGCACCCACAGCAGTTGGCGGTCCATGTCCACGCAGGTCACCCGGCCGCTCTCGACGGGGCAGTTCCCGGCGGCGTTCGGGTCCGGTGCGGCCTCGACCACGAGCATCGCGCGATACGTGCCGAGGTCGGCGAACCCGTCGGGGTGCGGGCGGCCCCGCTCGGTCTGGAAGGACCGGATCGCCCGGCAGTCGGCGTCGGACTGGCGGCCGTCCACGGGCAGCTTGAGGTGGGTCTCCAGTTGGCGCTGGTACGGTCCGGCCGGCGCGGTGCACGCGGCGTCGCGGCCGGGCGACGCGGCCGAGGGGGCCGCGGTGCAGAGCAGCGCCATGGCCGCCGTGGCGACGGCGGCACCGATGAGGCGGTGGGGACGGGACACGGCCGGACCTCCTGCGGGGGATCAAAGCGGAAGCTGTACTGCCGAGCCAATCAGCACAACGCCCGGCCGCCCACGAGTGGGCGGCCGGGCGGGTGACCGTGTCAGCCGCGAGCGGCCTTGTGCGTGTCGTCCTTGCAGTCCTTGCCCTTGCACGGCTCACCGCGGTGGTTGGCCAGCTCCACGGTGACGCCCTCCTCGCTGTTCTCCTCCGTCACCTCGTACGGCCCCGAGACGGGGTTCGCCGGAAGCACGTAGCCCTCCGGGACGGCGATCTCGCGGAGGTAGTACTCACCGAGCGGAAGGTCGTCGAAGGCGCACTGCCCGTCCTGGTCGGTCGAGCAGCCGGCGTCCGCGAGGGTGTCGGGGTTCGCCCCGCCCGTCTGGAGGCCGGGCACGTCGTTGCTCTCGCGCCACAGCTCGAAGACGGCCCCGGGCAGCGGCTCCCCGTTCTTCGCGTCCGTCTTGTCGAGCGTCAGCGAACCGGTCACGGGCGGCGTGGTCTCCTCGCTGTTGACGGCTTCGGCCTGGACGCCGTCCTCGGCGTTGTCCTCGGTGAGGGTGAGCGGCCCGAAGACGTTGGGGTCGGGGAGGTCGTAGCCGTCCGGGGCCGCCGTCTCGCGCCAGTAGTAGGTGCCCGGGACCGTGGTCGCGGTGCAGATGCCGTTCGCCGGGGTGGTGCAGTCGGAGACGTGGGTGTCGGGGTTGATGCCGACCGTCTGAAGGCCGGGCGTGTCGTTGGTCTCGCGCCACAGCTCGAAGTCGGCCCCGGCGAGCGGCTCACCGGTCTCGGCGTCGGTCTTGTGGACGCGGACCTCACCGGTCACGGGCGGCACGGGGGTCTGGCTGTTGACGGCTTCGGCCTGGACGCCCTGGTCCGCGTTGTCCTCGGTCAGGACGAGCGGCCCGAAGACGTTCGGGTCGGGCAGCTCGTAGCCGTCCGGGGCCGCGGTCTCGCGCCAGTAGTACGTACCCACGGTCGTGGTCTCGGAGCAGACACCGTTCGCCGGAGTGGTGCAGTCGGTGACGAGGGTGTCGGGGTCGGCGCCGTCGGTCTGGAGGCCGGGCACGTCATTGCTCTCGCGCCACAGGTCGAAGTCGGCTCCGGCCAGCGGGTCACCGGTCTCGGCGTCGGTCTTCAGCACGCTCACCGCGCCCGTCACCGGCTGCGGACCACCGCAGTCCGGGAGGTCGCCGTTGAACGGGTAGGCGTGGAACTCCACCCCGGCGCTCTCGCTGGTGTGGGTGAGCGAACCGGTGGTGAAGAACCTGCCGTTCATGCCGGGCAGGCTCACGGTGCTCATGGACGCCTGCTCGCCCACCAGCACGCTGCCCTGGAACTGCCCGGACCCCACGAAGGACGCCGTGGTGGCGTCGGGCAGGTTCCACAGCAGCCGCTCGCGGTACTGGCCCAGCGTGTCGCTCCCGCTGGTGGTGTTGCTGACCCGGTTCTCCCCGACCACGTTGACCAGGATCGTCGCGTCGTCGGGGATGCCCGTGAACTCGATGGACTGGCTTCCGTTGGGGGAGTTCGGATTGACCAGGTCGAAGTCGACGTTGAACACCTGGAGAGCGGACGTCCCGTCGCCGGTGAACAGCGTCCGGTAGCCCTCGTTGACCGCGGTCCCGGTCGGCGTCCGGGTCTCGCCGTCCGGCCGCGCGTAACACTGGCTGGCCGCCGTGAGCTCGTCGCGCAGGCCCGCGTACGGGGCCGTCGTGTCGTCGTCCTGGATGGTCCTCCCGGTGACGGTCCCGGACAGCGCGCCCGCGTAGCGCACGGTGCCCAGTTCGTCGACGAGGCCGCCCGTCGTGTCCAGGGTCTGCCCGGCGGCGATGGTCACGTCCCCGCCGGCGGCCAGGAAGTCCGATTCGACGGGCGGCGCGACGCGCGACCCCACCCCGACGATCCCGAGGTTGTACAGGCTGCTCCCCTGCGTGTCCTTGTTCTGGTCGAAGTCGTCGAGCACGACGACCCGGCCCTCGGCCTCCGCCGCACGCCCCCGGACGAAGAAGTCGTCGCCCACGAAGATGTTGATCGCGTCGTCGCGACCGGCGATCGGTCCGTTGTTGACGTCGGGGAACGGGTCGGGGCAGTCGCCCGGCACGCACGGCCCGAGACCGCCGGGCAGGGTGGCGGCGGCGGCCGGCGTCGCGCCCAGACCGAAGGTGAAGGCGGGGACGACGGCCGCCAGGACGGCACAGGCCGCACCCGTGGTGCGGGCGCGCGAGCGCAGCGCGGTCAGGCGCTTGGGCATGGGTTTCATGACGGCATCCTGGGCACCCCCGGCCCCCGCTCCGCGCGCGCGACACGGCCGTTGCGCCGGGCGGCGGGACGGGGCCACCCGGACGGAGGGCCGCTGTCCGTCCAAGCGGCCGGGGAACCGGACCGGCGGACTCACCCGCGCCGGTGGTGCTGATCCCTCCAGGCCCGTGGCGACATCCCGTACGCGCCCTTGAAGACCTTGCTGAAGTGGGCGGCGTTCACGAAACCCCAGCTCCGCCCGATCGCCGCCACGGTCCGCGCCCGTCCGCCCGGCCCGGCCAGCTCCCGCTTGCACGCCTCCAGACGCCGGGCCCGTATCCAGTCCCCGAGACCGATCCCCGCCCGGGACAGCACGGTGTACAGATGCCGTACGGAGATGCCGTGCGCGGCCGCGATCCGCGCCGCCGACAGGTCGGGCTCGGCCAGATGCTCCCGCATGTAGTGCGTGATCCGCAGGGCGAGCGTCGCCTCCATCGGCTCCTTCGCCGTCGCGGCGTCCCTGTGCCGGGAGGCCAGGACGGCGCGCAGCAACTCCATGCTGGGCGCCAGCACGGCCTCGGCGCGGTCGCTGCGGTGCAGCTCGTCGCTCCGGGCGAGCTGCGAGAAGTACGTGTACGCCAGCCGTGCGAGCGGGTCCCCGGCGCCGAACGTGAGCGTGGCGGTGTCCCGGATCAGCCGGTCGGGCAGCGCGAGCGCGGAGAGGGGCAGCCGCAGGAAGTGGTGGTCCACCCCTTCGTCGAAGAGCAGCGTGTACGGGGCGTTCGACCGGAACACCGCGAACTCACCCGGCCCGATGACGCATTCACGCCCGTTCTGCGCGCCCATGCTGGTGCCCGTCACCTGAAGGCTGAGGAAGAGCGAGGGCTCCTCGTCCTTCCGCACCAGCTGCTCGGTCCGCCGCAACGTCACCGCCGTCGACCGGGCCGAAGACACCCTCAACGCTCCGACCGCCCTCACGTCCATCCGGGCCCGGATCTCCCCGTCGGGTGCCCGGTGATCGATGTCCACCGGCACCACGGAGTCCCACACGGCGTGCCGGATGATCTCCTCGCGGTCCTGCGGCGGTATGTACGCGGTGTCCAGCGCCGGACTCATGTGCGCCCCCTCGACATGAACGGTCCGAGAAAAGTGTGGAGTACACGCTCCCACGGTGCAACGGCTGTGACAGGCGGGGGACATGACGCGGATGCACGCGGGACAAAGGACTCCGCACACACGGCAAAGTCCCGCGGCCCCGATGCCCCCAGGCCGTATCATGCCGACCGGCGTCCGGCGTGCACAACTGGCACAGACATGCGCGCATACAGCACAGTCGGGCTTTGATCCGCCGACTAATCTCCTCGATCGCAGCGCCGCGTGAAGCGTTCGGAAAGCCCTCACGGGCCCTGCGAGAACAGTGCCGGAATCGAGCACGTCGGTAAGTGACGTCGTCACGAGGGGATCTGCATGTCAAGGAGCTGGATCAGAACCATCAGGTCGGCCGGACTGGTGGCGGCGATGGCCGCCGGCCTACTCGGCGGTGTCGCGGCCACGCCGAGCGTGGCGGCCTCCCATGAATGTGATCGCCAGGAACCCATCACCAAGAACGGCACGTACGTGTTCTATGTGCCCTTCCAGTACGAGCCGATTCACCAGAGCGGCTGCCTCGTGCACAAGGGAGCGGTCGGCGGCGAAGTCAAGGCCATCCAGCGTTCCCTCACCAGGTGCTACGGCCGAGACATCGTGGTGGACGGCGTGTTCGGTGACAAGACCTTCGCGGCCCTGAAGCGCGTCCAGGCACAGATCGGTGTCACCGCCGACGGCGTGTACGGCCCGAAAACCCGTGACGCCATGGTGTGGCCGCGCTTCCGCGTCAGCACCGGGCAGTTCGTCAACTGCGTGAGCTGGTGACAACACAGGACAGGACAGATCACGCCATCAGCGGGGCAGGGCCGGAGGATCGCGATCCTCCGGCCCTGCCCCGTTCGTCTTCCTCAACACGACAGGACAGCAGGTTGAGACGCAGCGAGTACCGGCCCCACCGGGTGCTCGCGACCATGGCCGTCGCCCTGGCGGGCCCGCCAACGCATCAGCGTCCTGTTCGCCATGCTCCGCGAGGGCACCTTCTACGAGTCACGCGTCCCCGAAACAGCTACCGCATGACCGGCCTCGGACTTGCGTAGCTGAACCAAACGGCCTCACAGGCAGTCGCATCCTGTGGAGTAGAGCAGCAGGAAGAGGGCCGTCATGGCGGTCACAGTGAAACCGACAGCGGTCAGGGCTGCGAGGCCCCGACGGCGCCCCCTCGCGGGAGTGCGGAAGGTCTGCCAGGCGCCGTGGGCGAGGAGGAGGCTGAGCAGCCCAGCCCCCGCGATGGTGAAGCGTGGGCTGAGGGACCAGCTCAGGTAGGCGATCAGAGCCAGGCAGCCGAGCAGGGCACAGGCGAGCAGGCTGAGGATCACCTCGGCGACGGCTTCTCCCAGCGTCTCGACCAGGAAGTCGCCGACGCCTTTCGCTGCCCTGCGGACCCCCATGACGCTCCTCCCTCTTGCGTCGATGGCCCCGAGCGGGGCCTGGTATGGAGGACCCCCGCCGAGCCGGAATGGTTGCCGGGGTGCTCAAGAGTCGCCGACTGCGGCACACGGTCACACCTTGACGAAGGACATAGAGGCACCCCCTAGGAGAAGAGAACTTGTCATGAACACCCGCACACGACGGCTGAAGTCCTCCGGTGCGGTGACCCTCGCGGCTGGGAGCGCTGCTCGGCGGCGCCCTCGTCTGGGCGCCCACGGCGGCGGCGGTGGCGCCGACGTGCACCGGTGTCAACAACGATTACGAGGGAGCCAACGTGCGTTCGATTCCATGGGGATTCGATACGGCTGCGGGTAGGTACACGAGCGCCTGCACACTGCATCGCATCAGGGGGCTACCGGCGCAGGCGTGAAGGCGCTCCAGCGAAACATCAATGCCTGCTACGGCGCGAGCCTGGCCATGGACGGCAAGTTCGGCGCGGCCACGTTCGCGGCGGTGAAGTCCGTGCAGCGCCGCGTAGGCGTCACCGTCGACGGCAAGTACGGTCCGCAGACCCACAAGGCCATGAAGTGGGGCCACTGGAACAAGACGACGGCCGAGTTCGCCGGTTGCTGGTAGGACGGCGCGGGTAGGACGAGAGCCCTGCCGGTCCGAAGCGGACCGGCAGGGCTCTCGTGCGTACAAGCGCTGCCCGTACTACTTCGCCGTGGCGAGTCCGACGAACCCGGCCCAGGCGTTCTGCGATACCCGGAGGACGGGCCCGGCCGCGTCCTTGGAGTCACGGACGTGCACGGCTCCGGCGCCGGTCGCGACCTCGACGCACTGGCCGCCCTCGGCTCCGCTGTAGCTGCTCTTGAACCACGCGAGGGAATCGGTCGTGTCCATGGCTCTCCCAACAGCATTCATAATTCGGCAGGTTGACCATTGATGGACCCATGTCGGGTCCGCGCAGGCGAGAGCCCCGCTGGTCCATCGCGGACCGGCAGGGCTCTCGTGCGTACAAGCGCTGCCCGTACTACTTCGCCGCGGCGAGTCCGACGAACCCGGCCCAGGCGTTCTGCGACACGCGGAGGACAGGCCCGGCCGCGTCCTTGGAGTCACGGACGTGCACGGCTCCGGCGCCGGTCGCGACCTCGACGCAGTCACCACCCTCCGCTCCGCTGTAGCTGCTCTTGATCCAGGCGAGGGGCTCAGCGTTGTTCATAGCTCTCCCAGCAACTTCTCGATGAACGCCAGTGACTCTCGCGGGGTGAGAGCCTGCGATCGGATGATCCCATAGCGCGCTGCGGCGAGCGCAGCCTGCTTCGGGTCCGTCTCCAGTGAACTCGTGCCCTGTGCCTCGACGTACAGGAACTTCTTGCCGTCCTCGCGAGTGACGACGGTGAACGGCCCGTCCACACCCGAGTTCTCCACGGAGTCGAGCGGCATGACCTGAAGCTCGACGTTCCGTCGCTGGCCGATCAGGAGGAGGTGCTCCAACTGGCCTCGCAGCACCTCGGTGCCGCCGAACTTCCGGCGAAGTACCGACTCGCACATGACGAAGCTCAGGAGCGGCGCGGGGCGGCGGTCGAAGATCTCCTGCCGGGCCAGCCGTGCCGTCACCCGCTGTTCGATGATCTCCGCGTCGAGAACAGGGCGCCGGAGAGCGAGAACCGCCCGCATGTATTCCTCTGTCTGGAGGAGCCCCTTCACGACCAGCGTGTCGTACGACAGCAGCTCGATCGCCTGCTTCTCCAACTGCGCCATGCCCTGGAAGAACACCGGGTACTGCGCCTTCTCCACCGGCTCCTTCCACACCGCCAGCAGGTTGTCCGCGCCCAGCTCCTTGTCCGCCTTGTCGATCGCCCTCGGCGGCGGGATCCTCCGGCCCTGCTCGAAGGAGGCGATGGTGGACGCCGAGTACCCCAGGCGTCGGCCCAGCTCGTCCCGCTGCATGCCCGCCCGTACGCGTAAGGTCTTCAGGCTCTGCCCGAAGGCGATGACCACGTCCTGGCCCGCCTTGTCCGCCGCCTGGGCCCCGTCCATCCCCCCGGGCTCCACCCGTTCAGCCGTCATCGCACCCTGTCTCGCTCGCTCGCGCCGTGTTCCACGTACTGGTGCCGACAGCGCGCGTACAAGGAGATCGCGTCGGTGCGTCACCACTGGTCACGCTACGCCACTGCGAGGACTCTCGTAGTCATGACGAGCAACATCGACAGCCCCCACCGCACCACGCAACCCACCCACAACTTCCCCCACTTGGGCACCCCGAGCTTCGACATGAGGTTCACCTCCACGCCCCGGGGCGCCCGGCTGGCCCGCCGCCTGTCGGCGGTGCGGCTGGACGCGTGGGGGCTGCCGTACGGGACGGAGCCGCACGAGGCGGTCGTCCTGATCACGGCCGAGCTGACGGCGAACGCGGTGCGGCACGGGCACGTGCCGGGGCGGGACTTCCACCTGCTGCTGCGCCTCGTGGAGCGGCCCGGTCCGACCGCGCGGATCGAGGTGACCGACACCCGGGGCGAACAGGTCCCGCCCCGCTCCGGCAAGCTCCCCGCCGCCGGCCTCGCGGACGACGGGCGCGGCCTGGTGCTGGTCGAGGGCCTGGCCACGCGCTGGGGCTGGTATCCCAGGGCGCAGGCGCCCGGTAAGACAGTGTGGGCGGAGTACGGCTTGCCGTTGACGTAACGGAAGCTTCTACGGTCGTGGGACAGGGCCGGAAACACCGGCCCGGTACGGCGCAAGCGTGGGGAGACGGCGATGGAATGGCCGACCGCCGAGGTGGTGCGGATGTCGGGAGTGACCGCTCGGACGCTGCGGCACTACGACGCGATCGGACTCCTGCCGCCCGCCCGGACGGGGGCGGGCGGGCTCCGGTACTACGGCGAGCGCCAGCTCCTGCGGCTCCAGCAGATCCTGGTCCTGCGGGAGCTGGGGCTCGGGCTGGAGGACATCGGCCGCGTCCTGGCGGAGCAGGTCGACGCCGTGGAGGCCCTGCGCGGCCACCACCGGCGGCTCCTGGCCGAACGGGACCGGCTCGACACGCTGGCCACCACCGTCTCGCGCACGATCGCCGAACTGGAACAGTCCAGGAAGGACGACGCACCCATGACCATCAACCGACCGGAGAACCTCTTCGAGGGCGTACAGCCGGACCAGTATCAGGAGAGCCTGCGCGACTTCCCCGCCCACGCCGAGCGGGTCGCCCAGCACGTCGACGGAATGAGCCCGGAGGACATCGAGGCCGGCCAGCGCGACCGGACGGCCCGGATGATCCGCCTCGCCGAACTCCGGGCCGCCGGGCACGCGGCGGACTCCGCGCCGGTCCAGGCCGAGATCGAGGCCCACTACCGGCTGCTGTCCGCCCTGCGCCCGGTCACCGCCGAAGAGCACCGGGCCATGGGCCGCTCCGTCGTGGACAACCCCGACTGGCGCGCCGCCTACGAGGCGATCGCCCCCGGCCTCGCCGCGTTCCAGCGCGACGCCATCGAGGCGTACACGGCGGACCGCCTCGGCTGAGCACGGACGGGGGGCCGCCCCGGCGGAGGGGGCGGCCCCTCGGAGCCGTAACGCCAGACGCGGGCCAATGTGCGACGATCGCCCGAATGACGGGCGTGAGCGGGGATTTCGAGCTGTCCATGGCCGAGCTGCGCGTCGTGGCGCGGTACGCCGCCGAGGCGGCGCAAGGCGTTCTGGCGGTGTTCGAGGACGCCCACCCCGACGACGGCAGGCCGCGTGCCGCCCTCGCGGCGGCCCGGGAGTTCATCGACGGCGCGCCCCGGACCAGGCTCCAGCGCGTCACGTCGATGGACGCCCACCGCGCGGCGAAGGAGGCGGCCACCGAAGCCGCCCGGCTGGCCGCGCAGGCGGCGGGCGACGCCGCGTCCGCCGCCTACCTGCACCCCCTCGCGAAAGCCCACCAGGTCGGCCACATCCTGCGGGCCGCCGCGAACGCGGCCCGCATCGCGGAGATCGCGGCGGGGGAGGACCCCGGGGCGGCGGACCGGGCGCTCGAAGTGGCCCGCGAACGGGCCACCCCCGCCCTGATCGACGTCCTCCGCCGCTACCCGCTCGCGCCCGGCGGCAGGAGCCGCGCCGCGCACCTCATGGCCGCGCTGGACGCCTCCCTCCGCCGGGTGCTGTGACGCGTGCCCGTGCCTCCGCTCAGCAGCTGACGCTGCCCCGCCGCAGCGCGTGCCCGCCGTCGTTCGCGTCGTCCGACCAGTACACCGGCTTCGACCCCGATACGCACTCGTCCGCGCCGGACAGCGCGAAGCCCTCGTTGTTGTAATCCGGCATGCCGGACGGGCGGTTGTACGCCGCCGTCGGCGCGAACGCCCCCGTCGCGTTGACGGCCAGGGTCTGGTGCCGGCCGTCGCACGTGTCGTCGCAGACCGCCCAGAGCCTGGACGCCTGGGGCTCCCACTGGAGCTCCATCACACCGGACAGACCGCTGCTGAAGGAGGCGATCCGGGTGTACGAGCCGGAGTCGGCCAGGACGTACCCGTACACCATGCCCGTGCCTTCGACGCCGACGAAGAACACCCCGCCGCTGTGCGAGGCGTAGTGGGCCGGGTCGTACGCCGCACCCGTCGCCGCGTCCTTGAAACCGGACCCGGTCAGCGCGCTGTCCGGGATCCAGGTCACCGCTTCCAGGCCGAGATTGGAGCCGGTCGACGGGAGGTCGGAGGTGAGGTTCCATTCCCTGGTGGCCGTCAGGGACGAGCCCGTACCGCTCACGTCGTACCGCAGCACGGACAGGCGGCTCGTGCCCGAGGCGTCCCCGTTGCGCTCGCTCGCGACGAAGATCCCGCCGGCGGCCGCGGTGACCCCCTCACTGTCCGGGCTGCCGGAGCCGCCCGGGAAGCGCAGGGTCTTGCCGGAGGACCAGCCGCTCGCGGTGTCCGGCTTCCAGCCGCCGGACCCGTCCCGCACCAGGCGCCACAGCGTGCCGCTGTTCTGCGCCGCCCACAGCACCCCGCCGTCCTGGTACAGCCCGCTCAGGTCCTCGCCGAACACGTTCGAGCCGTCCGCGGTGGCGACCGCGCTGCCTCCGGGCCACGCCGCGGGAGCCGTCGAGCCCCCGCCCGTACCGCAGTCGTTCGCGGCGCCGAGCGTCACCGCGTCAGCCTGCCGGAACGCCCCCGTGCCGTCGGCGCAGCGCGACCAGGACGGGTCCGAGTGCGCGCTCCACGAGAAGCCGTCCACCTGCGTCTTGCCGTCGGCCAGGTACAGCCGGGCCTGGTCGGCCGACCCGAGACCGAAGGCGCCGCTGACGTCGAAGGCCCGGAAGCCGCCCGGCGCCAGCATGGTCCCGGAGGGGATTTTGTACGAGTGGCCCGCGTCGTCGTCCTTCAGGATCCAGCCCGACACGTCGACCGACGAGGCGCCCTTGTTGTAGAGCTCGACCGAGTCGTTGACGCCGCCGGTGGTCACCACCTCGTTGATACGGACCTCGTCCGCCGGGGCTGCCTGCGCCACCGGCGCCCCGGTCAGCGCCCCGGCGGCCAGCAGCGGCGCGGCGACGAGAAAACGGGCGAGGGCGCGGGGCCGCCGTGGGCGGGAGGGCGATGTGGTCACGGAATCCATCCTGGGGTCGTGAGGAGGTGGGCCGCCCGACGGTCTCGGCCCCGGCCGAACGGAATGCCGTCCCCCGGAAGGACGGCCCGGGAACGCCAGGCGAATTTCTGGGCGCCCGCCGCCGAGACCCGCTCGTAGGGCGTGCGCCGGCCGTTCTCGATCGATGGTGGACGTGACCAACGAGCCGCGCCGGGGCCGGATCGAGCGGCGAGGACCCGCACCTCACCACCGTCGGCCGACGCCGGCTTCCGGAGATGACTACTCTCATGGGCATGTCATCTCAAGGACGCAACGCCGGGGCCGCCGTCTGGATCGTGCTGGCGGTGCTCAGCATGGTCACAGCGGTGATCTTCGGTGCGGTCGCGATGGACGCGGCCTCGAAGGTCTCCGACGAGACGGTGGTCGGGACCAGCGGCTCGCTCAGTCCTTTCGAGGACGCGCGCTGCGTCGTCGAGCAGAAGGGGACTCCGCCCGACCAGCCCTTCCAGAAGTGCTACTTCGAACACGCGGCGGAGACCGAAGAGGCCGCAGCGCTCTGGGAGCGGGAGATCGCGGTCCGCCAGTCGAAGACGCAGGTCAAGGGCTACCTGGCGATCGTCTTCGGGCTGGTGGGCGTGGTCTTCGCGGTCTTCGCCGCCGTGCCCGCGGGCGCCAGGCGCACGGAGCCCGCACCGGCGCCGCCTCCCGCGCCGTTGGCGTGAGCCGAGGCCAGGAGATCCTGGTCGGCCACGATCATACCTCCGAGGCGCGAGCCGGAGCGGCAGGACCGGGCACTCTCCACACACCGGCGCCAACCGGGCACGTGGCCCGGTTTCCGGTCCGGGGCCGCCGCAGCCACGGCACAATGGCAGGTGATGACCAGCACCACCGCGCCAGGCCACGGGCCGGACGAATTCAGTCCCTTCGCCCACCTCACCGTGCAGAACACCCCTCTCTACCGTCAGGTGATGAGGGCGTTCGTCATGGCCAAGGAACACTTCGCCGTGCATCTGCGTCCCGAAGACGTGTACGCCGCACTGCCCGGGGACGTGCGCCCCGGTGAGCTCGACGGGGTCGTCAAGGCACTGGACAAGCTGGTCGAGTGGGGGAATCTGCGCGCCGACCCCGACACCGGGCGGGTCAGCGCCGTCGAGGACTTCTACCGCAAACGCTTCATCTACCAGCTGACCCGGGCGGGGGAGGCGGCCGAGGAAGCCCTCGCCGCCTATGACGAGGCGCTCGGGAGGCGAGGAGCCCTTCAGGCCATCGCGCTGCACGACATCGTCACGCAGCTGCGCGCTCTGCTCGTGCTCACCGCCGACGAACAGCCGGACCCCGGCAAGACCTACCTCGCGTTCGACGCGCTCGCCAGCCGGTTCGCCGCTCTCGCCGACAACGCGCGCGCTTTCATGAGTTCGCTGCAGCGGACCATCGACCTGCACGAGGTGGAGGAAGAGGTCTTCCTCGCGTACAAGGACCGCCTCATCCAGTACCTGGAACGCTTCATCCAGGACCTGATCACCTTGGGCGGACGCATCGCGCAGCTCATCCTGGAGCTGGAGGACTCCGGCAGGATCGAGGTCCTGCTCAGGGCCGCCGCCGGGCGGGAAGCGGCCGACGCCGCGCCGGAGGACGCGGAGCCCGCCGCACGGACGGCCTACGCCCACTGGGCGGGCCGCTGGGACGGGCTGGCGGCGTGGTTCCTCAGCCGGAACGGACGCGAGTCGCAGGCCCGACTCCTGCGTGGCCGTGCGCTGGGCGCCATCCCGCAGATGCTGGCCGTCGTCCGGGTGCTGGGGGAGCGCCGGGCCGGCCGGTCGGACCGCTCCGCGGACTTCCGCACCCTCGCCCGCTGGTTCGCCGAGGCCCCCGACGACGCGTCGCGCCACCAGCTGTGGCGGGCGGCCTTCGGGCTCCACCCCGCCCGGCACCTCACGGTCGACGCGGACACGCTTGCCGCCCGCCGGGCCGCACCGGTGCCCGCCGCGACGCCCTGGGCCGCCGCGGAGCCGCTGCGGATCAGCCCCCAGCTGCGCCGCACCGGAAGCTACGAGCGGCGGGGCAAGCCTCGCAAGGTCGAGGACCGCCGGGAGCGGCGTCGCCGCCTCGCCGAGGTGGCGGCCGAACAGGTCGCCGAGATCGCCGCCGCCCGCGACCGGCTCGTCACCGACGGAGCGGTCAGGCTGTCCGAACTCGGCGAGCTCGACCCGGTCTCCTTCGGTCTCTTCCTGCAACTGCTCGGTGACGCACTGGCCACCTGGCGGCCCGGAATGCGGCGCACCGTGGCCACCAGCAACGACGGTTCCATGGAGATCAGGCTCAGCGCCCTGGCCGAGGGGCCGCAGGCGGTGGTCCGTACGCCCTCGGGGACGTTCCACGGGCCGGATCACCTCATCGAGATCGTCGACCTGACCACCGACGATGACAGCGACGCGCCTGTGTACGGAGGAAGCGGACGATGACGACGCCACCGGCGGAAGTGCTCGACGGGCAGCACGCCACCGAGCTGCGGAAGGCCGCCCGCGCCCTGCTGAAACAGCCGCTCCTCCTGGCCCACGGAAAGCACGCCGACGAGTTCCGGCTCGTGCGACGGCACGCCTCCGAACTCCGCGACTGGTTCGACCGCAACACCGGCTGGCCCCTCCACGTGGACGCCGAGACCGCCAGGCTGCGCAAGATCCCCGGCGTGCTCCACGACGCCACGCACCCCGCACGCGAGACGACCCGCGCCGCCGCCCCCTTCACCCGCCGCCGCTATGTCCTGCTCTGTCTGGCCCTGGCGGCCCTGGAGCGCGGCGAGTCCCAGATCGCTCTCGGCCGTCTCGCCGACCAGGTCGTCCTCGACGCCACCGACCCCGGGCTCGTCGCGTCGGGCATCCACTTCACCCTCGACCGCCGGGAGGAGCGCCTCGACCTCGCGGCCGTGGTACGGCTCCTGCTCGACCTCGGCGTGCTGCGCCGGGTCGCCGGAGACGAGGACGCTTACGTGAACGGGGCGGGCGACGTGCTCTACGACGTCGAACGCCGGGTCCTGGCCGGGCTGCTCGCGACCCGTCGGGGGCCCTCCACCGTGCAGGCCGAGGACACCGCCGACCGGCTGGAGCAGCTCGTCGCCGAAACCGCCCTCGACAGTGAGGAGCTCCGCTTCCGCGCGATGCGGCACGCACTCACCCGCAGACTCCTGGACGATCCGGTGCTCTACTACGACGAGCTGAGCGATGCCGAACTCGGCTACCTCACCAGGCAGCGGGGGTTCCTCACAGCCCGGGTGGCCGAGCTGACGGGCCTGGTGGCCGAGATCCGTGCCGAAGGCATCGCCATGGTCGACCCCGAGGACGACCTCACCGACGTACGGATGCCCGAGCAGGGCACCCACGGCCACATCACCCTGCTGCTCGCCGAGTACCTGGCGGAGGAGGGCCGGCCCGTCACCACCCGCCGGCTCGCCGAGCGGGTGCGGGAACTCGCCCTCGTACACGGCACCTTCTGGTCCAAGGCCGCGCGGGAGCCGGGCGCGGAGGCCGAGCTCGTCGAGCAGGCCGTAGCCCGGCTCGCCGCCCTCGGCCTGGTCTCCCGGACCGCCGACGCCGCCGAGCCCCGCCCCGCGCTGGCCCGCTACGCGGTCGGCGAAGCCGTCGTACTCGAACCAGGCACACCCGGCGGCGCGCGCATGCCGGCTCAGCGAAAGGCCGGCCCGGCGTGACCCACCCGCTTCCCGAACCCCTCCGCACCCGCTGGCAGCCCCTGCGGATCGGGCTCGTCGACCTCTTCCACTACGACGTGGAGGAGTTCCACTTCCGTGACGGACGACTGTTGCTGCGCGGCAACAACGGCACCGGCAAGTCCAAGGTGCTCGCGCTCACCCTGCCCTTCCTGCTCGACGGCGACCTGAGCCCGCGACGGGTGGAGCCGGACGGTGACCCCGGCAAGCGGATGGAATGGAACCTCCTCCTCGGCGGCGAGCACCCGCACACCGAGCGCCTCGGCTACACCTGGATCGAGTTCGGCCGACTCGACGCGAGCACCGGGGAGAGCCACTTCCGCACGCTGCTGTGCGGACTGAAGGCAGTGAGCGGACGCGGGATCGCCCGGCACTGGTACGCGGTCACCAGCCGCCGCGTGCAGCACGGCCCCGGCGCACCGGTGGAGGGGTTCCTCGGCCTGGTCGACGCCACCGGTACGGCCCTGACCAGAGACCGCCTGGTCGAAGCCGTCGCCGGCCACGGCATGGTGTACGACCAGGCCAAGACCTACCGCCGGGCCGTGGACGAGGCCCTCTTCGGGCTCGGCGAGCAGCGGTACGGCGCCCTGGTCGACCTGCTCGTCCAGTTGCGCCAGCCCCAGCTGTCCAAGCGCCCCAACGAGGCAGCCCTCTCCCGCGCACTCACCGAGGCCCTGCCCCCGGTGGACCAGGCCGTGATCGCCGACGTGGCCGAGGCGTTCCGCTCACTCGACGAGGAGAAGACCGAACTGGCGGCCGCCTCAGCCGCGGAGCGCGCCGCCGCCGGATTCCTGGAGCACTACCGGCGCTACGCACGCGTCGCCACCCGCCGCCGCGCCAGGCTGCCACGCACCGAGCACTCCCGTTACGAGCAACGCCAACGGGACCTCGCCGAGGCGCAGGCCCAGCAGGCCGGGGCCGAGGAGGAGCGGCAGGCGGCGGCCGAACTGATCGCGGAGCTGGACGAGCGGCAGAACCGGCTGCGCGCCCAGGACGCGGCGCTGCGGGAGAGCCCCGAGATGCGCAGCGCCGAGAACCTCGAACAGGCACACCACGAGGTGGAGCGCACGGCGCGTGCGGCAGAGCGGGCCCGGAGCGACCGGGACCAGGCGGTGCGGCTTCACCGCAAGGGCCTGGAACGGCTCGGTGCCGCCGAGAACCGGTTGCGGACAGCTGACCGGCACGCCCGGGAAACCTATCGGCAGGCGGGCGAGGTCGCGGCAGTCGCCCGAGTCGTCCTGCCGGGGAACGTCCTGCCGGACGAAGGACCCGCCCCGAGCGAACTGCGCCGCACGGTCGAGGAGGCCGTGGAGCGGGGCCGGCGTGCGCTCACCCATGTGACGGACCTCGCCAGGGCCGCCGCCCGCGCCGCGGAGGAGCGGCGCTCGCTGGCCGTCCGGCTGGACGAGGCCGATGCGGACCGGTCCGCGGCCGCGGCGGAGCTGGGCCGGGCGGAGGACGACGTGGTGCGCGCCGGGCGGGCGCTGCTGGACGAAGTCCGCACCCGCGCCCGTGGCTGGACCGAACTCGCCTACGCGGACGAGCCCGGCCTGCTGGACGAACTCCAGGAGTGGGTGGGCCGCCTCCATGGGCCGTACCCGGCGCGGGTCGAGGCCCTGCGCGCCCACAGCGCCGCATCCGCGCGGCTGGCCGAACAGGCTGCCGCCGCCGGCCGGCGCCGGGCCGAACTCACCGGGCAGGCCGACGCGCTGCGACAGGAACTGACCGCGCTGGAGGCCGGCGGGCGCCGTCCGCCGCAGCCGCCGCGCACCCGCACCCCCGGTCTGCGCGAGCGGCTGGCGGGCGCTCCTCTGTGGCGGCTGGTGGACTTCGCGGACGGGCTGCCCGAAGCGGAACGCGCCGGCCTGGAGGCCGCCTTGGAGGCGTCCGGAATGCTCGACGCCTGGGTGCTGCCGAGCGGTGCGGCCCTCGCCGCAGGCACCCGCGAGGTGCTGCTCGCTCCGGGCGGAGGCCCGGTACGGGGCGCGTCGCTCGCGCATCTGCTGCGCCCGGCGGTGGACCACGGGGACGCCGGGGCCGCGGCCGTGGGCGAGAAGACCGTGGACCGGCTGCTCGCCGCGATCGGCGCCGGGCCGGAGGGCGGAGCCGGAACCTGGGCCGCCGTCGACGGGCGCTTCCGGGTGGGCGCGCTGACCGGCCGGTGGGCCAAAGCCACCGCCGAGTACATCGGTGAGGGCGCGCGGGAGGCTGCCCGGCGGGCCCGGATGGACGTCGTGCGCCGCGAACTCGCCATTCTGCGGGGCGAACTGGAGACCCTCGCGGAACTGGCCGACACGGTGGCCGCCCGCCGCAGTGCGCTGGACGCGGAGGTGGCGGACGTACCGGAAGAAACCGGCCTCACCCGGGCACACGAACGCGCGGCAGCGGCCGCGGAGGCCCTGCGCCGGACTGGTGAACGTCGTGAGAAGCGCGCAGCGGCCTTCCGGGAGTCGGCTGCGCGGAGCGAGTCGGCGGCGGCGGAGCTCGCCCGGACCGCCGAGGACTTGAGCATGCCGGACGACGAGGAAGGACTGACGGCGGTACGTGACGCTCTCGGCGCGCTCGCCGAGGTGCTGGCCGGCCTCTGGCCCGCCCTGCGTGAACGCGGTGAGGCCGGCGCCCAGGTCGCGGACGAGCGTACCGAGGCCGGGCAGGCCGCCGAGCGTGCCTCAGAGCTTACGGAGCGCGCGAAGGACGCGGAGGACGAGGCGGCGGCCGCCGGCGAACGCTTCAGCACCTTGCGTTCCACGGTGGGCGCCGCCGTCGACGAGCTTCAGCGCATGCTGGTGCGGACCGCGGAGGCGTCGCGCACGTGCGAGACCGAGCAGCGGGCCGCCCGCCGGCGCCATGCCGAAGCCGACCGGGCGGCAAGCAAGGCCGAAGGCCGCATCGAGCAGCTGCACGAAGGGCTGCGAGAGGCGGCCGAAGCGCGTACCGAGGCCATTGCCGCGCTCCAGCGGTTCACCGACACCGGGCTGATGACGGTGGCGGTGCCTGACATCGAGGTGCCGGCCGTGGACGGCGGCACGTGGGCCGCCACCCCTGCCATCGCGCTGGCCCGTGCCGTCGACGCGGCGCTGGCGTCCACCGACGACTCCGACAGCGCCTGGGAACGGGTGCAACGCAAGCTCAGCGAGGAGTTCAAGACCCTCCAGGACACCCTGTCCCGGCACGGGCACCGGGCCTCCGCCCGGATGGTGGAGCACGGCATGGTCGTCGACATCACCTACCAGGGCCGTGAGCGGTCCGTACCGGACCTGGCCGCGGCACTGGCCGTCGAGGTCGGCGAACTGGCGCGCATCCTGTCCGCACGCGAGCGGGAGATTCTGGAGACCCATCTGGTCACGGAGGTCGCGGGGACGCTCCAGGAACTGATCGGCGCGGCCGAGCGGCAGGTACGGGACATGAACGTCGAACTGGAGGAGCGGCCGACCTCCACCGGCATGCGACTGAGGCTGGTGTGGCGGGCATCCCGCAAGGCCCCCGCCGGGCTCGCCAAGGCCAGGGAGCGGCTGCGCCGGTCGGCCGACGTCTGGTCCGCCGAGGACCGCGCGGCCGTGGGCGAGTTCCTCCAGGAGCAGATCGCTCGCCAGCACACCGATGACGCCTCGGGCAGCTGGCTCGACCATCTCACCGCCGCGCTGGACTACCGGACCTGGCACGAGTTCGGGGTCGAGCGGCATCAGCAGGGCCGCTGGATCCCGGCCACGGGCCCCGCCTCCGGCGGCGAGCGGGTGCTCGCCGTGTCGGTGCCGCTGTTCGCCGCCGCGTCCTCCCACTACGCGAGTGCGGGCAGCCCGTACGCGCCGCGCCTGGTCACCCTCGACGAGGCGTTCGCCGGGGTGGACGACGACTCCCGCGCGAAGTGCCTGGGCCTGCTGCACGCCTTCGACCTCGACGTCGTGATGACGAGTGAGCGCGAGTGGGCCTGCTACCCACAGGTGCCCGGCATCGCCATCGCCCAGCTGTCGCGGATCGACGAGGTCGCGGCGGTGCTCGTCACCCGGTGGGAGTGGGACGGTACGCGCAGGCGGCGCGGCCCGGACCCGGAGCAGCCCGCGCACGCGGTTGCCGCGCCCCGGCCCGGGCAGGCCGACGCGTCGGAGCCTCTGTGGACCTGACCCCCGCGACGGTCGACGACATACGACTGCGCAGACTCCTCGGCGCTCCCGGCCTCCGCTGGCTGGTCGAGCGGGCGCGCCGACGCCTGGAGCGCGGGCAGCCGCTCACCGGCCCGGTAGCACTGACCTCACCCACGGAAGACCAACGGGTGGCCGCCGAAAGGCTCTTGGGCCGTGCGCCGGGCGGCGGACGGTCCTTGTCCGTGCGCCTCGACGCGGTGGACGACGTGCTGCGCCGCTCCGGCGTCAGCCCGGCCGGACTGGCCGCAGCCGTGGTGGCGCTCACCGGGCCGGTCACCCTCCTCGGCGACGCGCGCGCCGAGGAACAGCGGGCCTGGACGCGGGCATACGCCCCGCTCGACGCGCTGGCGGACGAGGTCCCCGCCCTCCAGGGCTGGGCCGAACGGGTCCGGAACGACGGGCTGGCACGGCGCCTCGCCGGAACCCCCGACGCGGCCGCCGACCTGCTCGGCCGTGCCGCCACCGTCATGAGGGCCCTCCCGCTGGAGCCGCCGGTGTCGCTTCCCTCGTTCGCCTCCCGGCTCCTCGGCAGTGCGCACGCGCTCGACGACGGAACTCCGCTCTGCACGCTCGCCCTTTCCGGCATCCGGGCGCTGACCGGCGTCCCCGACGCGGGTGGCGCCCAGGGGCGGCGCGAGGCGTGGGCATCGGTGGGCCTGCTGCGCGACGAGCTGTCCTCGACCGTGCTCGCCCTGAATCTGCGGGGCACGCCCGCCCTGGACTGGATGGCCGACGCGGGTGAACCCGCCGTGCTGACCCTGCGGCAACTGACCCGTTGCCCGCCCAGCTCGGCACCGCCGGTGGTCCGGATCTGCGAGAACCCGGCGGTGCTCGCCGCAGCCGCCGACACGTACGGCACCCGGTGCGCACCCCTGGTCTGCCTCCAGGGCCAGCCGTCCGCCGCCGCCCTGGTTCTCCTGAACCATCTCCACACGCACGGCAGCCGCTTCCAGTACCACGGCGACTTCGACTGGGGAGGTCTCCGCATCGCCGCCGCCCTGCTGCGACGGGTCCCCTGGAGCCCGTGGCGCTACACCGCCGACGACTACCGCGCCGCCGTGGACACGCGGCCCGCCGGACCGCCCCTCACCGGGGTCAGGGCCGAGGCGCCGTGGGACCCGGGGCTTCCGGACGCGTTGCAGGAGGCGGGGGTGCGGGTGGAGGAGGAGGCGGTGCTGGACGATCTGCTGGCCGATCTCGGGTGAGTCGGGGGGCCGGGGGGTCTGCACGCGGGGAGCCCCGTATGCCGCCGACACCGCGGCCGGTACGGCTGCGGGCGTTGGCGTCGGCGACGCGGGCGCTCAGCAGCTCGGCGGGGTCGAGCGGTCGCAGCCGGGCCGGATCGGCGTCCCACTCGCGGCCACCGCCGAGCGGGCGGAGCTGGAGCCAGGGGCCTTCGTGACCCATCACCAGGCCCACCCGGCCGCTCCCGGCGTCGTGCACGGCCGTCCCGACGCGAGGGACGCCGGCGTCGGTCACCCGGCCGCCCCGTTCCTGATCACTTCGGCGAGGGCGTGTGCCACGGGGGCGGAGCAGATGCCGAGGTTGACGAGGGCGTAATCGGCCGGCCGCGCGCGGCCGTCGCCCTCCGCGTCCGGCCACGGCGTGCGTACGTCCATCGCGGGCAGCTGGATACCGGCGGTGGTCAGGGCGGCAGCGAGGTCGTCGCGCGCGGCCAGTGCTTCCTGGATCTTGGGTGACCTGCGGGGGAGGGACGGCCTCTGCGACGGCGAGGTCATGGCGTGCCTTCTTCCTTCGGCTGTTCTTTCGTGGATTCCTCTGTCCGACCCACTCGCCCGCTACTACGGTGCGTGAGGGGCCTGTTACGAGAATGGCCCCGTCAGAGGTGTGACACACGCGGGGCGGAGGGTGCCTCCCCGGCGGGTGAGCCACGTTCCACACGTTCCACGGAGGGCGCGATGCCGACGAGGCGGGCGGTCACAGGCCGCAGCAGGGAGCCACGGGCACGGTTCGCGGAGGAGCTGCGCCACCTGCGTACCGCGCGCGGCGACAGCTTGCGGCAGCTCGGCGAACGGCTGGGCTGGGACTGGTCGTTGTTCGGGAAGATGGAGAAGGGCGAGACGGTCGGCGGCCCGGAGGTGGTGGAGGCGCTCGACCAGCACTACGGGACGCCGGGGCTGCTGCTGGCGCTGTGGGAGCTGGCCATCAGCGACCAGACGCAGTTCAAGGAGCGGTACCGGCGGTACATGGCCCTGGAGGCGGAAGCGACGAGCCTGTGGCATTTCTCGGTGAGTGTCGTGCCGGGTCTGTTGCAGACACCCGGTTACGCACGGGAGTTGCTTGCGGCCGGTGGTTTCAAGGGTGTTGCCCTGGACCAGCAGGTCGAGGCGAGGATGGGTCGGCAGAATCTGCTGACGGGGGATGACCCGCCGCCCTTCCGCACCATTCTGTCGGAGGCGGCGCTTCGGACGCCGCTGCGGGATGCGGCCGAGTGGCGGGGGCAATTGGAGCGTCTCGCCGAGGCGGGGGGACAGGGTGACGTAGCCGTCCAAGTGCTGCCCCAGAGTGCGGGCACCCATGGGCTGGTCAGCACCGATGTCTGGTTCCTTCGATTGCCCGGAGGGCGCCCGGTCGCGTACACGGAGAACGCTTACTGGGGTGAACTCATCGAGGAGAGCGCCAAGGTCGAGCGTTTGCAGCGAGCCTACGATGTGGTGCGCGACCTGGCCCTCTCCCCATCCGAGTCGCGGAAGTTCATCATGCGCATCTTGGAGGAAATGTCGTGCAGCCCATCGATTTGAGCGCTACCACGTGGCGCAAGAGCAGCCACAGCAATCCCGACGGTGGTGCATGTATTGAGGTCTCCGATGATTTCGCCGCCATCGTCCCCGTTCGGGACAGCAAGAACCCGCACGGTCCTGCCCTCACCTTCACTGCGGCCGACTGGTCGTCCTTCGTCTCCGCCGTGAAGGACGGAGCGGTGGGCGCCTGAGCTGCCACGCGCGAGACGGCCCCGTTGACGGCGATCCGACAACGGGGCCGTCGCCGGGTGGCAGGCCGCGTACGGTGGTCATGGCCGGACGGGATGATCCCCGGGGCTCCGCGTTCGCACATGTCAAGCGATGCAAGCCCCTGACGGCCCCGGCGGGAGCCGCGCGAAAGGGCGACGCGTACAACATGAGTGAGTCTCGATCAGGCGCATACGACCCTCTGGGGTCAAGGGCTGTTGCGGTGAGTCAAGAGGATCGGCGTCGCCGGCTTCGCCCGACGCCGAGGCAGAGCAGGCCGGCGAGGACGAAGAGGACTGCTGAACCTATGAACAGGGCAGTCGCGTGGGAGCTGAAGCCGGGCGCGGTTGCGGACCCGGCGACGGCGGCGAAGATCGCGATGCCGAGCGCTCCGCCGGTCTGCCGGGCTGTGTTGCTCGCACCGGAGGCGAGTCCGGGTGCGCCGGGTGTGGCCTTCAGCGCTGCCGCGACGATCGCCGGCGTGAGAATGCCGAGGCCGGTGCCCCACAGGGCGAGGAAGAATGCCAGGACGATGTAGCCGGTTCCGGTGTTGGTGAGGCCGGCGGCTGTCCCGGCCATTCCGGCTGCGGCGACGAGCAGGCCGAGAGCGGCGGTGCGCCATACGCCGATGCGAGTGGAGAGCCGCCCTGCTGGTGCTCCGAGGAGCGGTAGCGGCAGCATCGCGGGGAGCGTCAGAAGACCTGCGGAGAGCGGGTCCAGTTGGTGCACGTCCTGGAAGACCTGTGTCAACAGGAACAGCCCTCCCAGCGTGCACAGGTTCATCAGTCCGGCCACCAGGGACGCCAGACCGAGCGGGCGTCGCGCCTCGCGGGGTACCGGGAGCAGCGGTCGTGGCACCCGCCGCTCGATGACGAGCAAGGCCGCCAGCGCGCAGGCGGCAACCGCCGCGAACAGCACCGCCGACAGCGGCGCGGCGGGAGCCTGGATGATCGCGGTGACGAAGCAGGCCAGCGCGGCCACGAGCAGCGCAGCGCCCGTCCAGTCCACGTTGCGTGCCGATTGCTGCCGTGGAGTGGACCTCGGCAGCCGGACGACCGGCACGAATGCGAGCGCGATGGCCGGGACGCTCAGCCAGAACACCGCCCGCCATCCGGTGGCCTGGACCAGGAGCCCGCCGATGACGGGGCCTGCCGGGAGGGCGGCCCCGCCGATCGCCGCCCACACCCCGACGAGCCGGTTCCGGGACGTCTCGTCCGGGCTGTTGTCGACGAGGAGCGCGAGCGTGCCCGGCAGCATCAAGGCCGCGCCGACGCCCTGGGCTGCGCGTGCCGCGACGAGCACGCCGATGGTCGGTGCCAGGGCGCACAGCGCGGACGCGCCACCGAAGCCGATGAGGCCGAGCAGGACGACTCTGCGGTGGCCGATGAGGTCACCGATCGCGCCGGAGGCCAGCAGGAGCGCAGCCAGTGGCACCGAGTAGGCGTCCACCGTCCACGCCAGTCCGCTGCTTCCCGCGTGCAGCTCAGCGCCGATCTGCGGGAGCGCGACGTTGACGACGGTCACGTCGAGCAGGACGAGGAAGTAGCCGCCGCACAGTGCAAGGGTCAGAGGCCATCGGGAAGGATTTCGTGCCATGCTCCCTATCCTCGGCCTGGGACGTTTCAGCGGGCGTCGAAGCATTTTGCTCGTAGTGTCGAGGTATGAGCCAGGATCGGAATTCACCGGGTGAGCTGGACATCGCCGGCGTCGCCTCGGCCTTCGCTGATCCCAGACGCGCCCGTGTGCTGATGGCGCTGGCCGATGGGCGTGCGCTCCCTGCCGGACGCCTTGCCCAGGAGGCAGGCGTGTCCGCGTCCACGATCAGCAACCACCTGACGGTGCTGCTGAACCACGAGCTGGTCGCCGTCGAGCAGCAGGGTCGCCACCGCTATTACCGCCTGGCGACCGACGATGTCGAGGGAGTCCTGGAAGCTCTCGCTCGCCTCGCGCCACGTACGCCGATCACTTCCCTGCGTGCCCACACCCGCGCCCATGCGGTGCGGAGCGCGCGGACCTGCTACCGCCATCTGGCCGGGGAGGCCGGCGTTGACCTGTTCCAGCGGTTCATCACGGCCGGCTGGGTCGCCGGAGGCGATGGGCTCCACCACCCGCAGACCACGGGTGACCGGCTCTCCTCATCGGGGAAAGGCGACCAGTACCGGCTCACCGCCGACGGAGCCGAGTCGTTGGTGGCGTGGGGCGTACCGCCCGAGCGGCTCTCGACCGTGCGACCGCTGCGCTACTGCATCGACTGGACCGAGCAGGCGCATCACCTCGCAGGGCCGCTCGGCACAGCGATCACCGACAGACTCTTCGAGCTCGGCTGGATCACGCGAGGCCCAGTCCCACGTAGCGTCAACATCACCGCTGACGGAGCAGCGAACCTGGCGGCATGGCCGTCACCTCCTCGCTGATATCGACGCCGGATCGCCGGTCGCACTCCGTCAATAACGTCCCGACCAGCAAAATCTGGGCCACAACGCCTTCTCCGGGTACCTCGAACCGACCCGAGGCCACCGTCGAGACGCTGGTCGACGGCAGCTAAGGACGTCATCATCCGCGGCGGCGTCAGTGTGTACCCGAGGGTGGCGGAGTAGGTCCGTCGTCGTCCCGGCTGACGGTGCGACGGTGGAAGGCCGGGCGATCATCGAGTGGGCGAAGGTCCACTTCTGCTGCCACAAGTGCCCGCGTGGCTGGAGGCCACCGACAGCCTGCCGTCGGGTCAACGGGATGGTGCGGGTGGCACAGGCCATCGGGGGCGGACCCCTTGGGACGGTCTGCTGTCGCAGCCTGTTCCGCTTGGCCGGGAGGACTGGCGGTCGTGACGCTCGTCTGACGCTCCGAGCGCCCGCACGCGGGACGGTCAGCGGACAATATGCCTCTGAACTGGGCTTTTTCGCGACTCGTCCAGGCCGACATCTGTCCGATGACCCATCACGTGAAGACGCGGTGCTCGGGAGTCGTCTCTCCTGCTCCACAATCCCAGAGAGGTCCCAGAGACTCCCTCACACCCCACCCCACCTCGCATGTGCACAGGTCAGAAGGGGTGTGACGGTGCCTCTTCTGCAGGCCTTCAGATGTCCCGGAAGGGAGCAGTCGCTCAGCTGACCTGCAGGAACGATCGACAATCAGCCTCTGACCTGGGCAAATGGTCTTTCGGTTGCTTCACGCCTGTGCCCCTTGATGCGGCCGAAAGCCCCAGAGGGCTCCCAAGGAGACCAGACGTTCTTTCCAGGTCATGCGGGCTGTGCCGCGCGGCGTCTGCCGGCGTGGCGGCCGCGGCAGCGGGGCGCAGCAGACAGCGGCGGCAGGAAGACCTGCTGCTCCTCGTGTGGGCGACGCCATGCCAATTGCGGCGGTGTCTGCGGTGCTCTCCTGGCTGGTGACGAACTGGTGGGTGCTCGTCGTACTGGGAGCGTGCGCGACGGAGGCACCGACGCCCGGCAGTGCCCGTCAGGCGCGGACGAGTGGGGTGTCGACCAGATGCTCGGCGAGGAACCAGGTCTGCAGCTCCCCGGTCCTGATGACCTGTGAGACCAGCAGGTCGTTCGTGCCGTCGTCACCGCGCTCGATGGTCCGGGCGGCGGCGTCGTGGGCGTCGATCAGGATGGCCTCGTGAGCTTCCAGCAGCCGTGCCAGCATGGCGGGCACTTCCTCCACCCCGTCCGGCGGCCGCGGAATCGACGTGATCTCCGCGACGTGCCTGGCATCGCCCACCGCGACTCCGCCCAGGGACTGGACGCGTTCGGCGAGGGTGTCGATGAGTTCGAGCTGCTCCCCTGCGTGCTTGTCCAGGACCAGGTGCAGTTGATAGAAGGTCGCGCCGCGCATCAGCCAGTGATGCTTCTTGTAGAGCCCGTAGAGGATCTGCGTATCAGCCAGGGCCTTGTTCAGGCGCTGGCAGGAGTACATCCGCGCCTCGTAGGAAAGGCCGATCGGGAACTGCTTGACCGTGCCGAACTCCTGGATCACCGCGCCCTTCTGGTGCAACCGCGGCTGGCTGCTGCTCACGGGCTTGGAACTGGTGGTCATGGTCTTCCTCCTGCGCTGCCGTGCTGTGCGTATTCGGGTGACGCTAGACACCCGGCCGGAGTGCGCCTTGCCGGTCAGCGCACGCAGTGGCGTCCGCCAGCGCACTGGTGCAGCGTCCCGTGTGCGTCGTTCGCTCTCGGACAAGCCCCCGTGCGCCGTCGGAAACGGGTTCCCGGCCGACCCGCTCTAGCCTCGGGACGCCCCACGCACGCGTGGAGCGCGAAAACCCATGAGAGGCACGCAATGAGTGCGCATATGCAGGCGGATGTGGTCGTCGTCGGACTGGGGCCGGGGGGCGAGTACGTCGCGGGCGCCCTGGCCGAGGCCGGCCTGGACGTGGTGGGGGTCGAGGCGGAACTGGTCGGCGGTGAGTGTCCCTACTGGGCGTGCGTGCCCAGCAAGATGATGACGCGGGCCGGGAACCTGCTCGCCGAGGCGGGCCGGGTGTCCGCCCTCGCCGGCGAGGCGGTCGTGACTCCGGACTGGGGCAGGGTCGCCGGCCGCATCCGTGACGAGGCGACCGACGACTGGGACGACCGGGTGGCCGCCGGCCGTCTCGCGGCCAAGGGCTGTCGGCTGGTCCGGGGACGGGGCCGCCTCTCCGGGCCCCGCCGGGTGACGGTCGGCGACCGTACATGGGAAGCGCGGCGCGGTGTCGTGCTGGCCACCGGCACCCGGCCCCGGGTGCCCCCGGTACGGGGACTCGCGGCCACGCCGTACTGGACCAACAGGGACGCCATGGCCGCCAGGGAACTGCCCGCGTCGATGGCCGTTCTCGGCGGGGGAGCCATCGGTGCCGAACTCGCCCAGGTGTTCGCCCGGTTCACGTGTGCGGCCACCGTGATCGAGGGACAGGACCGACTGCTGGCGCAGGAGGAACCGGAAGCCGGGGAACTGGCCGCGGAGGTTCTGCGGGCGGACGGGGTCACCGTACTCACGGGCGCCCGGGCCCAGCAGGTCAGCCACGACGGCACCGCGTTCACCATAAGCCTGGGTGACGGCGCGGAGCCGCTGCGTGCCGAACGGCTCCTGGTCGCCGCTGGGCGCCGCGCCGACCTGACCGCGCTGGCCGTCGACACGGTGGGGCTGGATCCCGCGGCGGGGGCCGTCCCCACCGACGGGCAGATGCGGGCCGGGGAGGGGCTGTGGGCGGTGGGAGACATCACCGGCCGTGGCGCCTTCACCCACGTGTCGATGTACCAGGCGCAGATCGCCGTGAGGGACATCCTCGGGGAACCCGGTCCCGACGCCGACTACCGGGCGCTGCCCCGCGTCACGTTCACCGACCCGGAGATCGGGGCCGTCGGGTTGACCGAGCAGCAGGCGCGAGCACGGGGGCTGCGCGTGCGCACCAGTGTGCTGACCATCGCCTCCTCCACCCGCGGATGGATTCACGGGCCGGGCAACGAAGGGTTCATCAAGCTCGTCGAGGACGCCGACCGGGGCGTACTGGTCGGCGCGACCTCGGCGGGTCCCGCGGGAGGCGAGGTGCTCTACGGGTTGAATGTGGCCGTCCACGCCGCCGTACCCGTCGACCGGCTCCAGCACATGATCTACACGTACCCGACCTTCCACCGAACGGTCGAGGCCGCGCTCGGAGCCCTCCGCTGAGTCACCACCCGATCGCCTGGGCGTCCCTGACCGGGCGACGGCAGACCACGGCCGAATGGACCCCGCCCCCCGGCGCCGCGCTCGGTGTCCGGCCGGTTGCCTGCTCCCGCCACCAGCGCTCGCCATCGGTGCGCCGCAGGCGGTTCCCATCGTGGTGGTCACGGTGGAACGCGGATGCGAGAGGACGCGGCGAGATCTCGTGCACGCTCAAGAGCGAAGGGCCGTGGGGGCGGGGGGCCCGCGGCCGGCGGCCCGGCCGGCGCGGGGGGGGCGCCGGCTCTTTGCGGGCCCCGCTCCTGGGGGGGGGGGGGGGGGGCCCCCCCCGGGGGGCGGGCCCCCCAGGGCCCTTCGCCGCTTCGTCAGCTCGTGGCGCGCACCGCGTCACGGATCAGAGCGGCGACCTCCTTGGGCCGGGAGACGGCCACTGCGTGTGAGGCGCCCTCGATCTCGACGATCGTCGCGCCGGCCCGCTTCGCACCGAAACGCTCGACCTCCGGGTTGATCGCCTGGTCCGCGCCGGCCACGAGTGCCCAGGAGGGCTTGGTCCGCCACGCGGCTGCCGAGGCCGTCTCCGTGAACGCGGAAGCGGCCAGCGGACGCTGGGTCGTCGCCAGGACCTCGGTAACGGCGGCCGGAACGTCGGCGGCGAAGATGTCCGGGAACGCCTCGGCCTTGATGGTGACCTCGACCGCGGGCTCCGCCCCCTCCACGGGGTACGTCTCCTCCTTCAGGTTGCTGACGAGCGGCGAAAGGGGGAAGCGCCCCTGCAACTCGCCCAGGCTCTCGCCCTTTTCGGTGACATAGGCCGCCACGTAGACGAGCCCGACGACGTTCTTGGTGGCGCCTGCCACGGAGATGACCGCCCCGCCGTAGGAGTGGCCGACGAGCACGACGGGACCATCGATCTGAGCGGCCACGGAGGCGATGTACGCGGCGTCGGACTCCAGGCCGCGCAGCGGGTTCGGCGGCGCCACCACGGAGATGCCGTCGTTCTGCAGTTCCGCGATGACCCCCGTCCAACTGGCTGCGTCCGCGAAGGCACCGTGCACGAGAACTGCGGTGGCGAGGGGAGACGTGGTCATGTCGGGCGATTCTCCTTGTTGGGTGGGTGTACGAGAGGGGCTGGTGTCAGCCGGAGTGGAGCGCGGTGCGCAAGGTGCCGATGGCCAGCGTGATCGCCGTCTCGGCGGCGTGGGTTCCGCGGAGTGCGTTGAGCATCACGAAGTCGTGGATGACGCCCTGGAACCGGACGGCGGTGACCGGGACGCCGGCCTCACGGAGCTTGTTGGCATATGCCTCGCCCTCGTCGCGCAGGACGTCCGCTTCGCCGGTGATGACCAGAGCCGGGGGCAGGCCGGTGAGCTGGTCGGTGGTGGCCCGCAGCGGGGAGGCGGTGATCTGGGCGCGGTCCGCCTCGTCGGCGGTGTACTGGTCCCAGAACCACTGCATGCCGTCGCGGCGCAGGAAGTAGCCCTCCGCGAACTGGCGGTAGGAGCCGGTGTCGAAGTTCGCGTCGGTGACCGGGTAGAACAGCACCTGCTGCACGAGGGGGACGTCGCCGCGCTTCTTGGCCATCAGGGTCAGCGCGGCGCTCATGTTGCCGCCGACGGAGTCGCCGGCGACGGCCAGCCGCGAGCCGTCCAGTTCCTTGGACGCGCCCTGCTGTACGACCCACTTCGCGACCGCGTAGTTCTGCTCGATGGCTACCGGGTAACGGGCCTCGGGGGACAGGTCGTACTCGGGGAAGACCACGGCGGCGTTCGCGCCGACGGCGAGTTCCCGTACGAGACGGTCGTGGGTGTGGGCGTTGCCGAAGACCCAGCCCGCGCCGTGGATGTAGAGGATGACGGGCAGAGGTCCTTCCGCGCCCGCGGGGCGCACGATGCGTGCGCGGACGCTGCCTGTCGGACCACCCGGCGCGGTGATCCACTCCTCGTCGATCAAGGGCTTGTCGGTCTCGCCCGACTGCACCTCGTCGACGGCCTTGCGCCCCTCTGCGGGCGGCAGGTCGAAGAGGTAGGGCGGATTGGCGGTGGCTTCGGCGAAAGCGGCTGCTGCCGGCTCCAGCACCGGCTGAACCGGCTCGACGGCATCAGACATTGTGGTTCTCCTGGGATACGTGGAATGCGCCGGGCTTTCCGGCAGGGCGAGGCGACCGGGGGCAGACACAGATATCTGCGGGGCCGTCGCTCCGCACATTAAGGCACCGAACGCGGCGGAGATTGACCACCAGCGCACTGGTGCTGAACTCACAGCGCATGGAGAGGAGGGCAGTGCGCTCGAGGAACGATTCCAGTGCACTGCCGGGACACTCGGACCCTTGCGCTCCAAATAGCCTGATGGCGAAGAAGTCGGGGGCCGCCGGGGTCCGGGCCTGCGTTTTGCACGAGAGCCCGCCCGGAATCCACTTCGGCGGGGTATGGGCGCGGTGAGTGCGAGTTTCTCCGGTCCTCTCCGCTCGTTTCCCTCTCCCGTCGGAAGTCGATGCAAACGAAATCGACGCTGTTCACGCCTCAGGAGGTTGTCGAAAGGTGTCCACGATGCCGGTCGGTGGGCTGGTTCCCAGCGCCACCGACAACCCCGCGGACCTCGTTGTCCGCAATGCGAAGATTCATACGGGCGACCCGGGTCGCCCGAAGGCCGAGTCGATAGCCGTACGCGACGGTGTCGTCATCGTCGTCGGCGACGACAAGGACGTGGCTCCGCACGTCGGCCCGGCCACGAAGGTGGTCGACGCCCTCGGCCGCCGGATGATTCCCGGCCTCAACGACTCCCACCTCCACGTCATCCGGGGCGGACTCAACTACGTACTCGAGCTGCGCTGGGACGGCGTTCGCACCCTGCGCCAAGGGCTGGCGATGCTGCGCGAACAGGCGGCGCGGACGCCGAAGGGCCAGTGGGTGCGCGTGGTCGGCGGGTGGTCGGCCGAGCAGTTCGCCGAACGGCGGCTGCCGACCGTCGCCGAACTGAACGCCGCCGCGCCGGACACGCCGGTGTTCGTCCTGCACCTGTACCAGTCGGCGGTGCTCAACCGGGCGGCTCTCAAGGCCGCCGGATACACCAGGGACACGCCCGACCCGAAGGGCGGCCAGATCGTGCGGGGCCGGGACGGCGAGCCCACGGGCATGCTGCTGGCCGCCCCGAGCGCCCTGATCCTGTATTCGACGCTGGCCAAGGCGCCTGTGCTGGAGGGTGAGGACAGGAAGACCTCCACCCGTCATTTCCTGCGCGAACTCAACAGATTCGGGCTCACATCGGCGATCGACGCGGCGGGCGGATTCCAGAACTTCCCCGACAACTACAGCACGGTCGTCGAACTGGCCAAGGCCGGTCAGCTGTCGCTGCGCATCGCCTATCACCTTTTCCCGCAGACCGCCGGCCAGGAAATCGAGGACCTTGCCCGCTGGATCGAAATGGCCCGGCCCGAGGACGGAGATGAATGGCTGCGCCTCAACGGCGCAGGAGAGAATCTCACCTGGGCGGCGGCCGATTTCGAGAACTTCAACCAGCCGCGGCCGCAGCTCGCCGCTTACGAATCGGAATTCGAGAAGGCTGTACGGCTCCTCATGGAGAACGGCTGGGGATTCCGGCTGCACGCTACATATGACGAGACCATTCGCCGCGACCTCGCCGTATTCGAGAAGCTTTCCGCAGAAGGACTGTTCCCGGCCGGAAACCGGTGGCTGTTCGACCATGCGGAGACCGTTTCCGCAGACAGTCTCGACCGCATCGCGGCTCTTGGCGGCGCGATGTCGGTCCAGAACCGGCTGTCGTTCCAGGGCGAGGCGTTCGTCAGCCGCTACGGCCCCGGCGCGGCCGCGGACGCCCCACCGGTCCGGGCCATGCTGGAGCGCGGCCTGACGGTCGGAGCCGGCACCGACGCCACGCGGGTCTCCACCTACAACCCGTGGATCGCCCTGCACTGGCTGGTCACCGGCCGGACCGTCAGCGACCTGGTCGTCCGCCCGCCGCACAACCGGGTCGACCGGCAGGCGGCGCTGGCGATGTTCACCGAGGCGGGTGCCTCCCTGACCGGCGAGGAGGGCCTCAAGGGCGTCCTGCGGCCGGGCTTCCTCGGCGACTTCGCGGTCCTGTCCGAGGACTACTTCGCCGTGCCCGAGCCGGAGATCCCCCACATCGAGTCCCTGTTGACGGTCGTCGGCGGCCGGATCGTCTACGCCGCCGCCGAGTACGAGGGCCTCGACGAACAGCTTCCGCCGGTCAGTCCCCGGTGGAGCCCGGTCGCACACTTCGGTGGTTACCAGGCCACGCCGGGCACGGGCCTGTCGGGCTCCCGCCAGGCCGAGTTGCTCGGCCAGGCCGCCGCCGAGTCGGAGCAGCACCGCCAGTGGCGCGCCCGCCGCGGCCTGGCCCCGGAAACCGAGAGCACGTTCTTCGACCCCTGCTTCTCGCTCTGAACTTCCGGGAGGGGCCCGGCCACGAACCGCCCCTCCCGGTACACCACCCAATCCGCGCCGTCCACGGACGGTCGCCCACCACAGCGGTCACCTGACCGCTCACCCACCCATCGAAAGGTTCTTCCCATGGTCACCATCTCCGACGTCACCGCGGCCCCCAGCATCGACCTGCTGACCCCCGACAACTGCGCCGTGCTGTTCGTGGACCACCAGCCGCAGATGTTCTTCGGCACCGGCAGCGGCGACCGCACCGCGATCATCAACTCCACCCTGGGCCTGGCGAAGGCCGCCAAGGTCTTCGACGTGCCGGTCGTGCTGAGCACCGTGGCGGCCGAGTCCTTCTCCGGACCGATCATGCCGCAGCTGGCCGCGGTCTTCCCCGGGCAGGAGATCATCGACCGCACCACGATGAACGCCTGGGAGGACGTCGCCTTCGTCGAGGCCGTCAAGACGACCGGCCGCAAGAAGCTCGTCATCGCGGGGCTGTGGACCGAGGTCTGCGTCGTACTCCCCGCCCTTTCCGCGATCTCTCAGGGGTACGAGGTCTACGTGGTCACCGACGCTTCCGGCGGTGTCAGCCCGCAGGCGCACGAACACGCCATTCAGCGCATGGTGCAGGGCGGCGCGATTCCGGTCACCTGGGTGCAGGTGCTGCTCGAGCTCCAGCGTGACTGGGCGCGGACCGAGTCGTACGTCCCCGTCACGGAGGTCGTGAAGGAGCACGGCGGCGCCTACGGCCTCGGGCTCGTCTACGCGCAGGCGGTCATGGGCGCCCACGCCGCCGGCTGACCTCGTCACACGGATATCCGGAACGTCAGGAACAGGCAGGAACGAATGAACACCGGACTATTGGTCCTCCGGCTGGTGGTGGGCCTCCTCATCGCCGGGCATGGAGTGCAGAAGGTCAGTTTCCGGCTGGACGGCAACGGTCTGGCGGGCGGAACCGCGGAGTTCCGGCACGACGGCTTCCGGGGCGGCCGGCTCACGGCGCTTGCCGCGGGCGCGGGCCAGATCGGCGCAGGCCTGTTCCTGGCGTCCGGACTGCTCACCCCCGCGGCGGCGATGGCCGCCGTGGGAGTGATGACGGTCGCCGGCACCGTCAAATGGCACAACGGGCTGTGGGTGCAGAACGACGGCTACGAGTACCCGATGGTTCTCGTCGTGGCCTCAGCGGTGCTGGCCCTGACCGGCCCGGGCCGCTGGTCGGCCGACAACCTCCTCGGGCTGACCCCCTGGCCGTCGTGGATCTGCCTGGCGGCCATCGGCATCGGCCTGGCCAGCGGACTGCTCACCCGCGTGGTACTGCACCGCCCGCCCGCCCCCGGTGAGAGGATCCCGCATGTACAAGCTGCTGACTGACGCCGCCCGCACGCTGGTCCCTCCGAAGGGGGACCGGCACGGCCCGCTGCCGCCGCTGATGCTGACGCTGACCGTGGTGACGGGGCTGGTCGACGCAGTGAGCTATCTGTCGCTCGGGCACGTCTTCGTGGCCAACATGACCGGCAACGTGGTCTTCCTGGGGTTCGCACTGGCGGGTGCCCAGACGCTGTCCGCGTCGGCGTCCGTCGTGTCGATGACCGCCTTCCTCGCCGGCGCGCTGGCGGGGGGCCGGTTCGGCACCCGGTTCGCGACACATCGTGGGCGGCTGCTGACCATGGCCACGGCACTGCAGGCGGTTCTCGTGGCGGCGGCCGTCATCACGGCTGCCGCCTCCGACGGCAGGATGACCACCACCGTCCAGTACACCCTGATCGTGCTCCTCGGCCTCGCCATGGGGATGCAGAACGCGGTCGCCCGGCGGCTCGGCGTCCCGGACCTCACCACGACCGTGCTGACGCTGACCCTGACGGGGCTGGCCGCGGACTCCAGCCGAGCCGGTGGGTCGGCGCCCCGGCCCGCCCGACGGATCCTGTCCGTGCTGGCCATGTTCCTGGGAGCGCTCGGCGGTGGCCTGGTCCTGCTGCACGCCGAGTTCGCCCTCACCCTGGGCCTGGCGCTGCTACTGCTCGTGATGACCTCCGCTGCCGCCCATCGCCTCTCGGGCTCCGACGCCGCCTGGACCCGGCCGCCGTCGTGAACGCGGCGCCGGCCCCCACCCGCATCGCGGGTGGGGGCCGACGCACGTCCCGGCGTAGCTCGTCGAGTTCACTGCGCCCAGGGGCCACAGACAGTGCGTTCTCAGTCAACCGGCTCGCACCGGCCGCTCCTACATTGGCCATCGGCTACGCCCGTACGGCGCCTGGGACATTGCCGGATGCCGGGCGCCTCTCCCCGATTCCGGCCTGGACCAGCATGAGCGCGATACCGTCAGCGAAAGACCGCCGTCCGGCCCCGGCCCCGGGTTCGGCCTGGGCCCCGTTCGCCGCGCGCGTCTTCCGCGCCCTGTGGATCGCGCAGCTGGTCTCCAACATCGGCAGCTGGATGCAGACAGTGGGCGCGCAGTGGCTGCTGGTCGGGCACAGCGCCGCACTGGTGACCCTCGTGCAGACGGCTTCCAGTCTCCCTGTCGTGCTGCTGGCCCTGCCCTCGGGCGTACTGGCCGACCGCTACGACCGCCGCAAGCTGCTGCTGGCCGCGCAGTTCGCCATGCTCGCCGTTTCCACAGCGCTTGCCGTGCTGGCCTTCGCGGGCGCGCTCACTCCTGGGCTGCTGCTCGGCCTCACCTTCCTGCGGGGGTGCGGCACCGCTCTGATGGGACCGGCCTGGCAGGCGATCCAGCCGGAGCTCGTGGACCGCCGCGAGCTGGGACAGGCGGCCGCGCTCGGCGCCGTCAACATGAACCTCGCCCGCGCCCTCGGCCCGGCACTCGGTGGAGCGGTGGTCGCGGCAGCGGGCGCGGGCTGGGTCTTCGCCTTCAACGCCGCGTCCTACCTCGGCATCGCGGCCGTTCTCATCCTCTGGCGGCGTTCCCCGGTCCAAGAGCCCGTGGCCCGGGGCGAGAGACTCTGGACGGCCCTCGACGCCGGCCGCCGCTACGTCTGGTACGCGCCCGGCGTCCGTCGGGTCCTGTGGCGGACAGTGCTGTTCATCCCCGGCGGCGCCGCGCTGTGGTCGCTGCTTCCCCTGGTGGCGAGCCGTTCCCTGGGCTTGGGCTCGGGAGGGTACGGGGTGCTGCTCGGCGCAGTCGGTGTCGGCGCCGTGGGCGGAGCCTTCGTCCTGCCCGCCGTGCGTCGCGCTCTCGGCGCCAACGGCACTCTCTCCGCGGGCGCCGTCGTCTTCGCCGGGGTGCTGGCGCTCCTGGCCACGACGCGGACCCCCTGGCTCGCGGTGGTCGCCCTGCTGCCGGCCGGTGTGGCCTGGATCGGTGTGCTGTCGACCCTCAACGCGGCTGTTCAGACGAGGCTGCCGGGCTGGGTCAGGGCCCGGGGACTCGCCGTCTACCTCCTGGTGTTCCAGGGCGGTCAGGCGCTGGCGGCACCCGTGTGGGGCGCGCTGGCCGACGGTCCCGGGCTGACCGTCTCCCTCCTGGCCGGCAGCGGGCTGCTCCTGGCCGGCGCGGTGGCGGCGTGGCGGCGGCCGCTGCACGGCATGGATGGCATCGACCCGACTCCGTCCGATCACTGGCCCGTTCCGCCCTTGGTGTTCGAGCCCGGACTCTCCGACGGCCCCGTGCTGGTCTCCGTGGTGTACCGGGTCGACCGATCGAACAGCGCCGCCTTCACCGCTTGCATGGAGCGCGTGGCCCGTTCGCGTCGGCGCACGGGAGCCGTCACGTGGGGCCTCTTCCAGGACGGCGCCGATCCGGAGCGATTCGTCGAGAACTACCTGGTCGGCTCGTGGCAGGGGCATCTCGCCCAGCACCACAGCAGACTCACGGCCACCGATCACCGTGACGAGGAGCGGGCCCGCCGTCTGCTGGTGGAGGGCACCGCACCGGAGGTGACCCACGCCTTCGATGCCGCCGCGGGGCCCGTGGTCCCCGGGACGGAGAAGAGGGCCGGGGTGGCGACGCTCACCGGACGGGGTGAGGACGAGGAGCCGGTCCTCGGCGCCGGTCGCGATGGCTGACAAACCAGGACCCGGGCCGTCGGGCGCGCGTGTGGCCCGGCCCCCGAGTCCTGCCTCCGGCAGCAGGCATGGGCTTGGCCTACTCGGTTCCGGTCGTACGGCAGCCCGCCTGGCCTTGCTCCGCGGACGGTTCCCGGTGGGTGCCGAGCTCAGCGAGGCGATCGCGGGCGCCGGCGAGGCTGCTGGGGTCGGCTGCCTTGCCGAGGGACACAGCGCGGGTGAAGGCGGTGCGGGCCTCGTCGCGGCGGCCGGCGGCCCGCAGGGCGTCACCGAGCCGGACCAGGGTGCGGCTCTCCAGACCGTGGTTACCGCTGTCCCGCCAGAGGTCCGCGGCGGAGCGCAGGTGCTCGGCGGCCTCGGACCAGTCCTCAAGCGCCGTGTGGGCGAGGCCGATGTTCATCTCCAGCGTCGTACGGGTGAACGCGGCGATATGCGGTTCGATGCGGTCACCGGCCTGATCGAGGAAGGCCAGGGTGCGCACGATCTCCGTGATGGATTCCTCGTGCCGGCCCCCCAGGGAGAGGTTCTGGGCGGTGCTGCTCCTGGCCTGGAGGGTGCCGTGGAGGTCACCGACGGCTTCGAAGAGCCTGGCTGTCTCGCGGTTGTGCCGCGCCGCCGCGGCGTGGTCGCCGAGCAGACCGAGGGCCCAGGCACTGTAGTAGTGGGACCAGCCCTGCTGCGGGAGGTCTTCGGCGCGCTGGGCGGCGGCGAGGGCCTGGGCGGAGCGCTCGACGCTGTCGCGGTGGCGGCCCTCGCAGATCAGCAGGGCCCAGGCGTGGTAGTTCAGTTGGGTGGCTTCGACGAGCGGGTCCCCGAGCGCCTGGGCGCTTCGGACGGCGGTTCGGAAGACCTCGGGCCAGTGCCCCCAGAAGATCCACTGGTCGGAGAACCAGTGCAGGGCCTCGGCGACCTCCACGACGGTGGCGTGGTCCCCTGCCGCGGCGGCCGCGTGAAGGGCAGCGAGCCAGTTGTTGCCTTCGGCCTGGAGCCACCTGCGGGCGTGTTCGGCGGTGGACAGGTCGACGGTGCCCTGCCAGGAGGGGGGCGGGGCGCCGTGGTCGGGTTCGTACCAGCGCCCGGCCACGACCGCGGTGTCGAGCAGCCAGCGGTGCAATGCCGACCGGGCCGCCTCGGCGTTCCCGTCGGGCTCCTCGGCCTGCAGCCGGCTGCGGGCGTACAGGCGCAGCAGGTCGTGGAAGCGGTAGCGGTCCTGGTCGGTTCCCAGCAGTCCGGTCTCGACCAGTTCCTCGAGGGTGTCCTCGGTGTCGAACAGTGACTGCCCGGTCAGCTGGGCGGCACCGGCGGCGCCGACATCGGGGCCGTCGACCAGGGCCAGCAGCCGGAACAGGCGGGCTGCTTTGGGGGTGAGCTGGCGGTAGGACAGCTCGAAGGCCGCCGAGAGATGCAGGTCACCGGCGGTCAGGGTGTCCAGGCGGCGCTCTTCGAGCGCGAGACGGTCGGCGAGGCGGCGTACGGTCCAGCCGGTGCGGGTGGCGAGCCAGTTTCCCGCCACACGCAGGGCCAGCGGCAGATGCGCACACCGCTGGGCGACCTCGGCGAGCGCGGTCGGGTCGGCATCCGCGCGCTCCTGGCCGACCAACGTGGTCAGGAAGGTGGCGGCTTCCGCGGGGGAGAGCTCGCCGAGGGGCAGGCGGTGGACGCATTCCAGGCCGGTGAGCATCCTTCGACTGGTGATCATCACCATTCCCGCGCCGGCGCTCGGCAGGAGCGGGCGGACCTGCGCTTCGTCGCGGGCGTTGTCCAGCACGAGCAGGCAGCAGCGTTCAGCCAGCGCCTGCCGGTACAGCTCAGGGTGGCCCTGCGGGCCGGCCTTGGCCAGGTCCCGGTCCGCCACCCCCAGCGCCTTCAGGACACGGAGTATCAGCTCGGCCGGACCGGGAGGGGCGTCGTCCATGCCGCGCAGGTCGACCATGAGCTGCCCATCGGAAAAGCGGTCGGCCAGCGCTCGGGCGGCGTGCAGTGCCAGAGTGGTCTTGCCCGTCCCCGGAGGTCCGGGAAGCGCCACTACCACCGGCTGTCCGGAGGCTGCCTGGTCGGCCAGTGCCGTCAGCCGTGTCAGCTCCGCCTCCCGGCCGACGAAGTGGTGGATGCCGCGCGGGAAGGCGCGCACGCCGACCGTGCTGTGGCGGGGTTGACGGCCCGTCCGTGCGGCGGCCAGCAGACGCTCCCGCTCCGCCTCGCCCAGCCCCAGCCCGTCCGCCAGCGCGGCGACCGTTCCCCGCTGTGGAGTCGCCCGTCGCCCCCGCTCGAGATCCCCGATCCCGCGGACACTCACCCCCGACGCCTCCGCCAGCGCCTCGATCGTCAGAGTCGCCTTCAACCGCGACTGCCGCAACAGCGCCCCGAACTCCTCACCACCCGCGTCGGCCACCGACTCCACCTGTTCCCTCACGTCGTCCGGGTCCGAACCGCCGGCCCGAACAACACGGGGCGTCCTGCGGCGAGGAAGACTCTACGGCGGCCGACCAGGAGCGCCGGGCCGCGGTTCCGCGAGCGCACGCGGCAGGAGGAGGGGGGGGGAGGGCGGCGGCGGCGCGGCGGTCAGTGTCGCAGCTCGGCCTCCAGCCACTGCAGGACTTCGGGGGTCACCGGGTCGGTGATGTCGGCGAACTCCTCGTGCTTCCTGAGGAACTTCGCGACGTACGGGCAGACCGGCACGATGCGCTTGCCGTAGGCGCGTACGTCGGTCAGGGCCTGCTGCACGAGTGTCGCGGCCAAGCCCTGTCCGGCGAAGGCGTCGTCGATCTCCGTGTGGTAGAAAACACGCTGGTCATCCCGGTCCCGGTAGGCGGTGAGGCCTGCCTTCGCGCTGTCGACCAGGATCTCGTAACGGTGCTTGGCGTGCACTCGCCGGACAGTGGGAGCGGCGGCGGGCTGGGTCATGGTGTGCCTTTCAGTGACGTGTCGGGTTGGTGCGCGGTGCGAGGGTGGCGTTCGGCAGGGCGGGCGCGGGCAGACGGTCGCCGTCGTACGCTGCGACGCTGCCGAACCGGTCGGACGCGTTCTGCCACGCCGTCCGGGCTTCCGCGATGTCTTCGTGGCTGCGTCCGATGAAGTTCCACCACATGACGATCTGTTCTTCGAACGGTGTCCCGCCGAGCAGGACCGTCCGGGCGGGGGCGTCCGTCTCGTTCGTCAGTGTCAGTGTGTCGTTTCCCGTGCGCAGGTATCCGAGTTCCGTCGGCCGGAGGGGTGTTCCGGAGAGTCGGACGTCTCCCCGGTCGACCAGCAGTCCGTACTCGAAGGCGGGGTCCACCGGGAGCGTCGTCGTGGAGCGTGGTGCGAGGAGGAGTTCGGCGCCGAGCAGGGGAGTGAACGTCCGCACCGGAGAGGTGTCGCCGGCCAGAGACCCGAGGAACACGCTGATTTCCGCCCCGCCCACCCGGACCGGGCTCGGCACGTAATGCCGGAAGTCACGGCCGGTGTGCTGGTGTTCTCCGGGCAGAGCCACCCATAGCTGCACGCCGTGCAGGACCGTGGTGCGGGTGGTGGAGACTTCCGTGTGGCTGATGCCGTGACCGCCGGTCATGAGGTTCAGCTCACCGGGCCGTACCAGCGCGTGGGTGCCCATGCTGTCGCGGTGTTCGATCTCTCCGCTGAACAGCCAGCTCACGGTTTGCAGGCCGGTGTGGGGGTGGGGAGCGACGTCCATGCCGCCGGTGTCGGCGACGTCGTCGGGGCCGTAGTGGTCGATGAAACACCAGGCCCCGATCAGCGTGCGGGCACGCTGCGGCAGCGTCCGGCGGACCGTCATCGCTCTCGGGCCGCCCAACGGGACGTCCCGCGCGGTCAGCACGTCGACCTGCGAGGCGCTCTCGCCGTGCTCCGCGGCACCCCCGAGCAGGCCGGTGGGATCCGTGTCGACGTTACTCATCGCACTCCCTCTCACGCGAAGATAATTTCATATTCAACAATAATGCTGATAGTAAGTCCATGTCCTGCCTTCGCTCGGCAGACCGAGCGAGGGCGCAAGCGGCCCCGAAGGAGCCCACGTTGAGTCACACCGCAGCAGTCCCCGCGAGCCGCCGGGTCTTCATCGACAAGCAGAGCCCCAAGGCCTACCGTGCGCTGGTCGCGGCGGCCGAAGCGGTCCGCGCGGTCGCCGACGAGGCGGGCCTGGACCGCCGCTTGGTGGAGCTGATCAACCTCCGCGTCTCCCAGCTCAACGGCTGCGCCTTCTGCCTCGACGTGCACACGAGGGCCGCGCTGCGCGCCGGCGAGTCCGTCCAGCGGCTGGGCGTGCTGGCTGCGTGGCGCGATACCGGACTCTTCACGGAGCGGGAGCGCGCGGCACTCGCCCTGGCGGAGTCGACCACCGATCCGGCGGACGCGACCGCACAGGACAGTGCGTACGAATCGGCTCGCCAGGTCCTCGACGACGATGAGATCTCCGCGGTGATCTGGGTGGCGATCACCATCAACGCGTTCAACCGGGTCTCCGTCCTGAGCAAGCACCACGTCCGCAGGATCCCCTCGACAACCGGATCGCCGAGTGAATGATCACCACCTCGTTCGTGGGTGAACACCGTCCGGACGACGGTAGGGCGGCCGGGGAAGGGGCCTTGCCCGTCGGTGCACCACATGTGGCCTGTCCGTGCCTGGGGGAGGTGGCCAGGACGCTGCGGCCCCGCATTCCGTGGACCTGCCGACGGGCCCACGGCCTCCGTCCGCTCATCACGGCGCTGGGACTTCGGCACCCCGGCTCGGAGCCCGTGACCTGGAGAAACACGCCGTATTATTCCGTCGGGGGAGAAGGAGGGGGCGGTCGTGTCCGAGAAGTCGTTCGCGGTGGTGCTACGGGGTCTGCGGCAGCGGAGCCGTTTGACGATGGAAGGGCTGGCCGACGTCTCGGGCGTGAGCGTCCGGGCGATCGGCGACATGGAGCGGGGGCGCAGCCGGGTTCCGCAGCGACGCACGGTGGTGGCGCTGGCGGAAGGGCTGGGGCTGGCGGACGCGGAGCTGGAGTCGCTGCTCGTCGCGGCGCGGGCGGCGCGTTCGACGCGCGCGATGGCGAGGACCGCCGTGCCACGGCTTGTGGGGGACTTCACGGGGCGTGATCGTGAGCTGGCGCGGCTGACAGAGGCCGCAGCACGCTCAGGCGCGGGCGTCGGGGTGTCGGTCTCGGTCGTCTCGGGTCCTCCGGGGTGCGGGAAGACGGCGCTGGCGCTCAAGGCGGCAGCGGACCTGGCAGGAGACTTCCCTGACGGGTGCTTCGTGGTCGACCTGCACGGGGTGGAGGGCCCGTTGGACCCGGGTGAGGCAATGCTGAAGCTGCTGAGAGCCCTCGGCGTGCCCGACCGACGGCTGGCGCAGGAGGATCCGCAGGGTCGTGCGGGACTGCTGAGGGTGCTGTTGGCTGAGCGCAGGTGCCTGGTGGTCCTGGACAACGCCCGCGACGAGGGACAGGTCCGGCCGTTGCTGCCCGGCGGAGGCCGGAGTCTGGTAGTGGTCACCAGCCGGCGGCCCTTGACCGGGTTGGAGGACGTCGACCGGCTGGCGCTGTCGGAGATGGCGCAGCCGGAGGCGGTCGAGTTGCTGCGCCGGATCCTGGGCGAGGCGCGCGCCGACGCCGAAGCGGAGGCCGTGGCGCGGGTCGCGGAACTGTGCGGACGTCTGCCGTTGGCCTTGCGGGTGGCGGGAAACTGGCTGACGGTCCGGTCCGGGTGGAACGTTGACCATCTGGTCCGTCGCCTCACCGACGAGGAGCGCCGGCTGGGTGCCCTGGTCGCGGGTGATGTGCGGGTGGAGGCGGCGTTCGAACTCTCCTACCGGCAGCTGACCGGCCAGGCCGCCCGGATGCTGCGGCTACTGAGCCTGGTCCCGGGGCCGGACATGACCGCCGCCTACGGAGCGGCGCTGACCGCGACGGGCGTCTTCGAGGCCGAGGACGTGATGGAGGAGCTGATCGAGGCCGGCCTGGTGCAGGCCACCTACACAGGGCGCTACCAACTGCACGACCTTCTCAGACTCTTCGCCCGCGCCCATCTTTCTCGCGAGGAGGAACCCGCAGAGCGGGAGGCGGCCGAGGATCGGCTGCGGACCTGGCTGCTGGAGACGGCCGCGGTCGCCGGCCGCTGGTACAAGCCCGGGTACGGGGCGCCGCCGCCCTCCTGGCAAGGACTGGTTTCGCTGGAGAGTGCCGAACAGGCCCGGGACTGGCTCCAGAGCGAGGCCCACGCCTGGCTTGCCGCGCTGCGCGGCGCCGCCCAAAGGAATGAGCACGCCCTGGTCGTGGAGACCGCCGACGCCATGGGATGGTTCTGCGGCGTATGGGTCTGGGCCCATTGGACCGAGGTCTTCCGTCTGTCCAGCGAAGCCGCCGCCGCACTCGACGCCCCGTACCTGCGGGCTGTCCACCTCAACTACTGCGCCTGGGCCCTGAGCATCTGCGAGCACAGGGACCGGGAAGCCATCGAACGGGCCGACGAAGCGCTGGAATTCGCCCGCCGCGCCCAGGACGCCACCCAGCAGGCGTGGGCGCTGATGTACGCGGTGACTCCGCACCGGCGGTTCGGCGAGCTCCAGGAGGGATTCGACAAGGTGCGCGCCGCCGCCGACCTGTTCGAAGCCGCCGGTGATCACGATGGCTGGATCGGAGCCATAGGCGTCTACGGAGGCTGCCTGCGCGACCTCGACCGTGCCGAGGAAGCCCTGGTCCAGCACGAGCGCGTCATCACTTTCCTCGATGCGCCCGAATGCCCGGTGACCGGGCACGCCGCCGACACCTACCGTGCCATTGCGACCGGCGCCCTCGGTCACGACTACGCCGCTCTGGGGCGATGGCACGAGGCCGCCGAGTTCTATCGGGAAACGGTGGATCAGGCCCACCGCACCGGCCAGACCATCCTGGAGGGCCTCACGCTCCTGGGTCTGGGTGAGGCGCTGAACGAGCTGGGAGAAGCCGAGGAAGCCCGCTCCTGCTTCCGTCAGGTCCTCGCACTCAAGGACGCGGCCGACAGCAGCCACCTGAGGACAGCACAGGAACTCCTGGACGCGCACCCCGCCGAGTGAGCGACACCGGGCCGGGCGCCGCCCGTAGGGGTCCGTATCTCCGTCCCGCAACCGCACCCCACGCCCCCGGCACCGCCCGCTCGCGTACGGGGAAGACCTCCGCGCACCCGCGTCCACCTGGCCCGGAGCGGAGGCGATCAGCCGCGGTGCCGGTGCAGGGCGACGTGCACGGTGTCGAGGGCCTGGGTGAGAGCCGCACGGGCGGCGTCCGTGTTGCGCAGCGGATCCAGCAGCATGAAGCCGTGGACCGTCCCGTGGTACCGCATGGAGACCACCGAGACTCCGGCCGCCCGGAGCTTCGCCGCATAGGCCTCGCCCTCGTCTCGCAGCACGTCCGCCTCGCTGGTGACCACCAGCGCGGGAGGGAGCCCGGTGAGTTGCTCAAGGGTCGCCTTCAGCGGTGACGCGGTGGCCTCGTCGCGCTGCCGCGCATCGGGCAGGTACTGGTCCCAGAACCAGCGCATGGTCTCGCGGCCGAGGAAGTAGCCCCTGGCGAACCGCTGGTACGAGGGAGTGTCGAAGTCGGCGTCGGTGATGGGGCAGAGCAGCACCTGCTGCAGCAGCCGCACCCCGCCGCGCTCCTTGGCGAGGAGGGTCAGCGCCGCCACCAGGTTGCCGCCGGCCGAGTCGCCCACGGCGGCCATCCGGCTCCCGTCCAGACCGATCTCGCCGCCTCGTTCGCAGATCCATTTCGCGACCGCGTAGCACTGCTCGATGGCGACCGGATACCGCGCCTCGGGGGCGCGTTCGTATTCGACGAAGACCACAGCCGCGTCCGTACCGAGGGCGAACGCGCGCACCAGACGCTCATGGGTGCGGGCATCACCCAGGACCCAGCCCAGCCCGTGCAGGAACAGCACCACCGGGATTCTGCCGACGCTGTCGGCGGGCTTGACCACCTTCACCCGTACGTGACCGGTCGGCCCGCCCGGCAGTGCGAACCACTCCGTGGAGGTGTCCTGCTCCTGTGGCGGTCCGTCCTCGCCCTGCAGCCGGACCAGGTCCAGACGGACCTGTTCCAGGTCCGTGTCGCGCCCCGGCGGAGGGCAGGCGTGCCTGTCCACGAACGCTCGCGTGGGGTGGTCCAGGACCGGCTGCCGAAGGGGCGAGCGAGGGAGGTCGGTCACACGGTCTCCTGCCGAGAGGGCCAAGGGAAGAACTTGGAGGAAGGGGGTGGGCGGCACACCGCATCATGGTCGCCGGGCGGGGAAGCGATGGTGCGGCTGCCGGGCCGGGACAGACGCCCGCCGGGGGGGCGCGGGGCAGCCGGCACGGCTCCGAGCGGGCACCCTACCCCCTGGCAGGCGCAAGGTCGGCCCCCGGCCGGCCGGCCGGCGCGGACGAGGGCGCGGGTCTGCCCGCGGGAGATGGTGCGATGCCGCCCTGGGGGGTGCGCAGGTCCCGCCACTCACGGGGGGAGACGCCGTAGACGGCGCGGAAGACGCGGCTGAAGTGTGCGGGGTTGACGAAGCCCCACCGCTGGGCGACGGCGGAGACGGTCGGGGCTGTCCTGCCCCGGCGGGCCAGTTCGCGGCCGCACTCCTCCAGGCGCCGCTTCTGGATGAGCCGCCCGACCGTGGTCCCCTCGCCTTCGAACAGCCGGTGGAGGTACCGGGTGGAGATCCGGTGCGCCCGGGCGATGCTCTCCGGCGACAGGTCCGGGTCACCCAGGTGCCGGTTGATGTGGTCGCGGACGCGCAGGAGCAGATGGCTGCGCGCGGTGTCCTCGGCCTCCGTGCCGCTCGGGTGGGCCCGCTCGGTGATCAGGGTGGCGAACAGGTCGACGACATTGCCTGCCAACCGGTCCGCGACGGCCGGCGGGTAGGCGTCCGGCGAGGCGGCCAGGGATGCCAGGAACGGGAGCAGTACCGCGCCGAAGCCGTGGCGGGTGCCGATGGCGTGGCCGGTGACCTCCCGGAGGTCGCTGTCCGGCACGCCCAGCATGCGGCGGGGCAGTTGGAAGACGTGGGTGGCGAACCGCTGCGGGTAGTCGAAGGAGTACGGTCGGCTCCTGTCGCACACCACGAGGTCTCCCTCACCCACCTCGGCCCGCCGGCCGTCCTGGATGAAGGTGGCCGTGCCCGATATCTGCACACCGACGGCCACCAGAGCCTCGGACGAGCGGGCGATCAGTGCCGGAGTGCGGCTGACGTGCTCCGCGTCGGCCTCCATGCTGGAGACCTGGAGGTACCCGAGCCGGTTGGTGGCGATCCGGGCGTCGAAGAGGCCGTCGCCGTGCGGGGTGACGGCCACCGGCACGAGCGTCCTGTTCACCGCATCGTTCCAGTAGGCGACCCTGTCCTGGTCCGGCACCGAGGTGGTCGTCAACACCGAGCTCAATTTGCTCCTCTTTCAGGGAAGTGACTCAAGGGCTGCAACGGACGGCTGGCCCCCCGGAAGGCAGGGCCGGCGCCCGGCAGGACCGGGCGGCTCGTTGTACGGGCAGCGACTTCGCTGGGAGCGCGACCGGCCTGCTTGCGCGCGGTCCGGGGGGTTCTCGCCCGCGAACACAGCCAACCAGGGGAGCACTTCGGTCTCCAGGCAGAACCACAGGCAGAAATGGCGGGAGCGGACAGCGGCATCCGGTGCGGTGCGGTGCGGACCGGGTGCGGTGCAGAGGGCGCCATGAGGCGAGAAGAGGTCCTGCCGCGCCGGACAGGACATCCGGTCGTCCGGCGGAGGCGGCCCTGCGGTGGGCCGCCTCCGCTGCCCTTACCTGCCAGGGGTGATCCGGGCCGAGAGGATGTTGGGGTCCTGGTTCGTGGAGTAGGCGCCGCTGGCGATGGATGCCTTGGTGCCTCGTACGGCAAGGGACGTCGGGTTCTCCAGACCATCGGCAGCCGTCAGCACCACGGTGTGAGTGCCGTCGGGCCTGACCAGGACGACCTCGTTGTCCGCGTTGATCGCGGCCATCAGGGTGTCGCCTGGGCCGGTGAACGCGAAGTCGTCGATGTTCACCAGGCCGGCGGCACGGGTATCGACTCGGCCGGCAACGCCGTGGCGGGTCAGCGGGATGCGTAGCACAGTGCCCTTGTCCAGGTTGGACACCCAGGCGGCACCGTTGTGGATCTTGATGCCGTTGGCTCCCAGGAACCCGGCGGCTTCCAGCTCGGGTGCGGTGGCCCAAGGGCTGGGGGTGCCCCCGGCGGTGGGCACCCGCCAGATGGTGCCCAGGGCCGAGTCGGCCACGTAGAGCCGGCCGCTGTGCCGGTCGAGGGCCAGGCCGTTGGGCAAGCTGTCGGCAGGGAGCGCGGCGATGCGCTCCGCCGTGCCGCCGGGGCGCAGGCGCCACACGCCGGTCAGGTCGCTGCTGCCGGTGGCGTACGAGAAGTACAGCGTTCCGTCATCGGTCCGGACGATGCCGCCCAGGAAGGGCGAGGCCAGGACGGGAGTGCCGGCGCCGGCCGATGGCGCCGGCAGGGTCGCGAGGACGTGCACTCGGCCGGTGGGGGTGATGCGGGCGACCTGGCGACTGAAGGCGAAGGTGACATCGGCGCTGCCGCCGGGTTCCAGGGTGATGTTCTCCGGCCGCTGCCCGTCGGTCATGTCCAGATGCGACACGAAGCGCACGTCGGACACGGGGGCGGTGGCGGCGGTCGCCGCCCCGGCGGTGGTCGCGGCGAGGACAGCCGCCGCGGCCGCGGCCAGAAGGGCGGTCCGCCTGACCTGCATGGTTGTAGCCATTGTCTCTTGCTTTCTCTCGGTTCTGCTTCTCTGCGGGATCGTGCGTGGGGCGGGGCAGCGCGCGCCGGCGTAGAAACGCCGGCGCGGTCCGAAGCCGGCTGTGGCACTGATGACTTCGTCGCCGGAGAGAGCCAGTGCCGCGGCGAGCGGCCCGGGCCGCGGCTGGAGCGCCCGCGAGGACGACATCCCGCGACGGTGGGGGAGCACCCCGGACGGACGGCCGGGAGAAGAAGACCGAGACGGATGACTCAGCCGGGTACGGCCGCGCTGTACCTGCCTCGGTGACTCCTTCGGAGGGCTGCCGTCAGGACACGCGCGCAGACTTCGTCGCGCGGGGCATCCCTGGCACGTGAGTGACTCTAGGAACTGACGGACGGCGCATTTGTCTCTCCGTGCCCTCGTTATGGCCTGCTCGTGCCCATGTACCAGGGCGAGGCGGGAGAAGCGTCGCCGCAGGCATCAACTCGTCGCGCGAACGGCGTCGCGGATCAGGTCCGCCACCGCCGTCGGCCGGGAGACGGCGACCGCGTGGGAAACGCCTTCCAGTTCCACGGTCGTCGCACCGGTCCGCCGGGCTCCGAAGCGCTCGACCTCGGGGTTGATCGCCTGATCCGCGCCGGCCACGAGGGCCCAGCAGGGCTTCGTCCGCCAGGCCGCCGCGGAGGCTGCCTCGGTGAACGTCGCTGCGGCCAAGGGGCGTTGCGATGCCGCCAGCACCCTGGCGACGGACGGGGAGACGTCGGCGGCGAAGACTGAGGGGAATGCCTCCGGGCCGATGGTGACCTTGGTGGCGGTCTTGCCCCCGTCGTCCGTGTAGGTCCACTGCTTCAGGCTGTCGACGAGCGGGGAATTGGGAAAGCGGCCCTGCACCTCGCTCGGGCTTTCACCCTCTTCGAGCGCGTAGGCGGCGACGTAGACGAGTCCGACGACGTTGTCCGCCGTGCCCGCCACCGTGATCAGCGCACCGTCGTAGGAGTGGCCGACCAGGACGACCGGGCCGTCGATCTGCGAGATCAGCGAGGCAAGGTAGGCGGCGTCGCAGGTCAGGCCGCGCAGTGGGTTGGCCAGACACCCGACCGAGGTCGAAGCGGCAGGCGGCGAGCCTGCGCTGCCGTACATGCGTACCCACCGTCGTACCGTCGCCCTGGAACAGTTTGTGCAGGTAGCGGACTGATATGTGGTGGGCGCGCGATCGACTCCGGCGACAGGTCCGGGTCCATCAGGTTCTCTTCGATGTACGACCTATGCGGGCCAGCATCTCGCCGCCGTTCTCGGGGGAACCGGACCGGTAGGGCGCGAGGAGTTCAGCGACGAGCAGTGCGATGACGTCCACGGCGTTGAGGGCGAGCCGCCTGCTGTTCTCCGTTCTCCACAGCCCGTCCTCTCCGATCAGTGCGGCCAGGAACTGCGACACCAGCGCCGCGACGCCGCCGGCCGCGCTGGCCCGTAGGCCCGCCAGGTGCCGTACCTCGGCCTGCGCGCTCCCCAGACAGGAGCAGGGGATGCGGAAGAACACGAACTCGTCGCCGCGCAGGTGCCGGGAGTGCCGAGCGTCGAGGAAGACGAGGTTCCCGGCCGTCGGTGAGGATTCGGCTTCGCTCTTCGAAGACGTCTCCGCCGGTGGGGGCGTTCGAGTCCCAGATACAGGCATGCGTCACCTTCTTTCAAGGACGCCCAGGGAAGCGTTCGGAAGTGCCCGGAATCCGCGTTTCGCAGTATCTCGGCAGCGGTCTGCCCGTACAGCGTCGCGAACCCCTTCCGGATCACTGCTGTCACGGCACTGCGGAGTTGCCGGAACGACTGCCGACGAGGCGGCGGAATTCACGGAGACGTGGGCCGGAGGGCAGTTCTTCCACGGGCAATACTCCGTGCGTTCCCCGTCAACCCGCAGCGGCAGACGGAATTTAGTGTCAGGCGTAGAGAACCGCTTCTGCAATCATCCTTTGGGGCAACCATGGTTCAGCGTCTCAGCACGGTCACATGCCCAGTGACGACGCACGTAAGCGACCTGAAGGGGCTGTCCGCTCCGCTGTCCGCGGACCTGCACTACGACATGGCGGACCCTTATGCCGTGCGCCTTTCCATCGGCGTGCCGATGGAAAGGCCCGTCGACTGGGTGTTCGCCCGCGAGCTGCTGGCCGAGGGGCTGCATCGGCCGACCGGGGACGGTGACGTGGTGGTCATGCCCTGTCGCCACCCGCACCCGGACTCCGTGCGCGTCGTCTTGAGGAACCGCTCCGGCACGGCGCTGGTCGAGATGGCGACTGCGGAGGTTGCCACGTTCCTTCTCCGGACCTTCGTGCTCGTTCCCGAGGGAGCGGAGGGCCGGCACCTGGACCTCAACCGCGCCATCAGTGAACTCACTGGAACAGGCGGCTGACGGAGACGACGGCACGTCGCATCTGGCGAGCACCCAGGACGTGCGCCGCGCCGCGACCGTCACCCCAGCCCGATCGCCCCCCCCAGCCCGTACGAACCCGAGAGGAATTCCGCGTGACCCGGAAGAGCGAAATGACCGCCACACAGTTCGGCGTCTTCACCATCGGTGATGTCACCCCCGACCCGACCACGGGCCGCCCACCGACCGAGCGTGAGCGCATCAAGGCCATGGTCGCGATCGCGCTGAAGGCCGAGGAGGTCGGGCTCGACGTCTTCGCGACCGGCGAGCACCACAACACGCCCTTCGTGCCCTCGTCGCCGACCACGATGCTCGGCTACATCGCGGCGCGCACCGAGCGGCTGATCCTTTCCACCTCCACCACCCTCATCACCACGAACGACCCGGTGAAGATCGCCGAGGACTTCGCGATGCTCCAGCACCTGGCCGACGGCCGGGTGGACCTGATGATGGGGCGCGGCAACACCGGGCCGGTGTACCCGTGGTTCGGCAAGGACATCCGGGAGGGCATCAGCCTCGCCATCGAGAACTACGCCCTGCTCCACCGGCTGTGGCGCGAGGATGTCGTGAGCTGGGAGGGCAAGTTCCGCACACCGCTCCAGAGTTTCACGTCCACGCCCCGCCCGCTGGACGAGGTCGCGCCGTTCGTCTGGCACGGCTCGATCCGCTCCCCGGAGATCGCCGAGCAGGCCGCGTACTACGGCGACGGCTTCTTCCACAACAACATCTTCTGGCCGGCTGACCACACCAGGCGGATGGTCGAGCTCTACCGGAACCGATACGCCCACTACGGGCACGGCACGCCCGAGCAGGCGATCGTCGGCCTCGGCGGGCAGGTGTTCATGCGGAAGAACTCGCAGGAGGCGGTGCGCGAGTTCCGGCCGTACTTCGACAACGCACCGGTGTACGGCCACGGCCCGTCGCTGGAGGAGTTCACCGAGCAGACGCCGCTCACGGTGGGCTCACCGCAGCAAGTGATCGAAAAGACCATGTCGTTTCGTGAGTACGCCGGTGACTACCAGCGTCAACTGTTCCTGATGGACCACGCGGGGCTGCCCTTGAAGACCGTCCTGGAGCAGCTGGACCTGCTCGGCGAGGAGGTCGTGCCGGTGCTGCGCAAGGAGTTCGCGAGGGACCGTCCGGCGAACGTGCCGGACGCGCCGACGCACGCGTCCCTGCGTGCCGCCGCCGAGGCAGGAGTCCGCGCATGAGGCTCGTCGTCGTCTCGGCGGGACTCAGCGTCCCGTCCTCCACCCGGCTGCTCGGCGACCGGCTGGCCGTCGGTGCCGCAGATCGGACCTCGGCGGGCGTGACCGTGGTCGAACTGCGGGACCTGGCGGTGGAGATCGCGCACGACTTCACCAACGGGTTCCCTGGGCGGGCGCTCGGCGCCGCCTTCGACGCGGTGGCGGCGGCCGACGGAATGGTCGTCGTCACACCGGTCTTCTCGGCTTCGTACAGCGGGCTGTTCAAGGCGTTCTTCGACGTGCTGAGCGTGCAGGACGAGGGAGTCCTGGCCGGGAAGCCGGTGCTGATCGCCGCGACGGGTGGCACGGCCCGGCACTCTCTGGTCCTGGACCACGCGCTGCGCCCGCTCTTCACCCACCTCAAGGCGGTCGTCGTCCCGACCGGGGTCTACGCAGCCTCGGAGGACTGGGGTGCCGAAGGGCTCGACGGTCGGATCCAACGGGCCGCGGGCGAACTGGCGGCGCTGATGACCGGGCCCTCGACGGCCGGACGGCCGGCTGGTGAGAGTCCCGCCGTGCTGCCCTTCGAGCAACGACTCGCCGCGCTGAAGCCGCCGACCGGGCAAGTGCGTTCCGCGGTTGTTCCTGCGACCGCCCCTCTCTCATCAGACCCGCGGGCACACGGACGAAGCATCCGATGAAGACACCGTTCAAGCCACAGCGCACGCCACAGGGAAGGCCACAGGGCAAGCCGCAGACCAAGCCCCTCCTGCGGCTGTGGGCTTGGCAGGCCGACGCGGCGTGCCGTGGTGTGGACAGCTCGGTCTTCTACTCGCCGACCGGCGAGAGGGTCCAGGCGCGCCGTAGACGCGAGGAGGCGGCACGCGCCATCTGCCAGCGGTGTCCCGTGATTGATCCCTGTCGACTCTTCGCTATGACAACCGACCAGAGGTTCGGCGTCTGGGGCGGACGAACGGAAGCCGAGCGCCGCTCGACGACCACTCCATCGTCGTCCGCGCGGCGCGCCGCCGCGCACGTGGACAGCTGGGCTGATTCATGACTGACCGGCCTTCGAGGCTCATGACAGCGCACGCCCAGAACTAAGACCGTGTCCTATGTGGCGTGTCGGGCGAGTCGTTTGTAGCAGCAGAGTGCTGCGGCGAGGCCGAGAAAGGCCAGG